>NFUO01000739.1 GCA_002197545.1 Acidobacteria subdivision 2 bacterium RH1 MAG20
AAAGGAGGCCGGGGTCCTGCGATTTGACAGTGCTCGCTATCAGCCGAGGCTACATGATTTTCGCCAGCATGCCGACTCCCCGATTATGCCGACTGCTTACGAAAGACCAATGGCTGGGAGGGGCGCGAGCTGTGTCCAGAGTCGGCATAATCAGAGGGCTTCCAGGAAGGCCAACAGTTTGTCATCAGGGCGGTATCGTGCAGGTTTGACCCCGAGCGGCGCAGTACGCGAGAGCGCCTTCTCCTTCAAACGCATGTCCGCATGGAGGTACATCTGAGTTGTCTCCACGGATTCGTGTCCCAGCCAGAGCGCGATCACGGAGCGATCGACGCCATGGTGAAGAAGGTCCATGGCTGCGGCGTGACGAAGCACATGGGGAGAGACCTTCTTCCGTTTGAGCGACGGACAGGTTCGTTCGGCACGGTGGGTGTACTTGGTGATGAGACGCTCGATCGCATCACGGCTCAGCCTACCGCCCCGGATGCTGGGAAAGACCGGATTGTCGGGCAGACCGTGGCGTTCGCGCAGCCAAGCCTCGAGCATCTTTACCGTTTCCGGACGGAGCGGCGTGCAACGCTGTTTTCTGCCTTTCCCAAGGCAGCGCACGTGGGCACCGGTCCCAAGCACGACATCCTGGCCGTTCAGCCCAATCAACTCAGATACCCGAAGGCCTGTCTGGACAGCGACCAGAAGAAGGGTTCGGTCGCGACGTCCCAACCAGCTGGAGGGGTTCGGAACCCCGAGCAGCGCATCGATCTCTTCGCGGTTGAGGAACTCGATTGGCCGTCGTTCGTGACGTTTGTTGGGCACCGCCAGGATCCGCTGGCAATGCAGTGCATGTGCGGGCTCCTCTAAAGCCACGTACTGGAAGAAAGAGTGGATGGCTCCGAGGCGCGCATTCCTTGTGCGAGCACCGTTCTTGCGGACGCTTTCCAGGTGGTCGAGGAAAAGACCAATAAAGGGCGCATCGAGATCCTCGACGCGAAGCTTGGAGGGCATTTTGCCGAGTTGTTCTTTGGCAAAATGCACGAGCAGGCGGAAGCAATCACGATATCCGGCTATCGTATGCGGACTCGCTTGCCGTTGGCGAAGCAGGCGATCGGTAAAGAAGGACTGAAGAAGGGAGGGAAGGTCTGCGGAAATCACGGCCGCACCTCCCGCTCAATCAGCCGGTCGGTAGCCAATTGAAGAAGTTCGGGCAC
>NFUO01000074.1 GCA_002197545.1 Acidobacteria subdivision 2 bacterium RH1 MAG20
GAAGGGAAAGTCTATGAAGCAACATCCGCTTTGCACCGATCCCGATCACGGCCCCACCATCCTGGATCTTCCCATTCCCGCCGGCATGAAGATGGAATGGGCCGCCCTCGAAACGCGGCGGCATTTCTTAGGAAAAATGGGCAAGGTTCTCGGATGGGCGGCTCTGGCCAGCCTGATGGGAGAGAAAGCCCTGACTGGAGACGCCCATGCGGCCAATGCGATGCTGGCTTCCCCGGAGTCTTTAAGGCTTCCCCAATTCGCTCCAAAAGCCAAGCGGGCGATCTATCTCTTCATGTCCGGCGGTCCGCCGCAGATGGACTTGCTGGACTATAAGCCGACTCTTGCCCAGTTCTATGACAAGGACATTCCCGACTCGGTCAGGGGAAACCAGCAGCTCACGGGGATGACCGCCGGCCAGGCGCGCTTTCCCATCGCACCTTCCCATTGGGCATTCAAGCAGTATGGCAAGTCCGGTGCCTGGGTGAGCGACCTGATGCCGTATACCGCGCGAATGGTCGATGATCTTACGATCATTCGTTCAACCAACACGGACGCGATCAATCACGAGCCGGCGATCATGCTCATGAACACGGGAAACATGAACTCAGGCAAGCCGTGTCTGGGATCATGGCTCTCCTACGGGCTCGGCAGCATGAATTCGAACCTGCCGGCCTTCGTGGTTCTGCTGAGCAAAACGAATTCGAAGGAGAACAATCAGCCGGTCTCATCGCGCCTATGGAGCAGCGGCTTTCTCTCGTCCGAATACGCAGGGGTCGCGATGCGGTCCGCCGGAGATCCCGTTCTGTATCTGAGCGATCCCCGGGGAATCGATCGGGATGTGCGCCGCAAGATGCTCGATGCCGTCAACGAGATCAACCACCAGACCTATCAGGAGCTGGGCGATCCTGAGACCAATTCGCGTATCTCCCAATACGAAATGGCGTATCGCATGCAAGCCTCTGTCCCGGATCTCACCAACATGAGCGACGAGCCCCAGTCCACGTGGGATCTGTACGGTTCCGACGCGAAGGAACCGGGAACCTTTGCCTACAACTGCCTCATGGCCCGCCGCATGGCCGAGCGCGACGTCCGCTTCGTCCAGGTGTACAAACGCGGATGGGATGTTCACTCGGACGTCACCGGGGTCCTGCCGATTCTCTGCCAGGAGACGGACCGGGCCTGTTACGCCCTCGTCACCGACCTTAAACAGCGCGGCCTCCTGGAGGATACGCTGGTGATCTGGTCAGGCGAGTTCGGGCGGACCGTCTATAGCCAGGGAGGTTTATCCAAAGACAATTATGGACGCGATCATCATCCGCGCTGCTTTACCAGTTGGATGGCCGGCGGCGGCGTAAGACCGGGACTCACCTACGGCGAGACCGATGAGTTCAGCTACAACGTCGTGAGAGATCCTGTGCCCGTCAGGAACTTCAATGCGACGCTCCTGCATTGCATGGGGATCGACCATAATAAGCTGACATACAAATTTCAAGGATTGGATCAAAAGCTGACCGGCACCACGCCTGCTGAGGTGGTCACCGGATTGCTCGCGTCATAAGGAGTGACAAAGGCCTGGGTTGTGGGTTTCACTGAAGTTGCTCCAAAAAACCGGCTGATCAAGCCTGTGTGGATTGCCTCGCTGCTGGTGATCGCGGCCCTATTGCTCCTGCCTTCGCTGGTCCCCCTGGACGGCAAAACGCATGCGGACTGGCAGCAGTTCCTGGGGCGATTTCATCCCCTGGCGGTCCATCTTCCGATCGGCATGCTGCTTCTCGTTCCGCTGCTGGAGATCGCCGGACGCGCACGCCCGGCTCTGCGGGAGGCC
>NFUO01000740.1 GCA_002197545.1 Acidobacteria subdivision 2 bacterium RH1 MAG20
GCGTCCCCTGGCGCCATCATCACATACGTCCCGTCCGCCAGCCCCTCGCTCAGCGGCAGTCCGCTCACTCCGCCCACTTCCTGCACGCCCGGAATCTGCCGCAAGTGTCCCAGCAGGTCGCTCAGAAAGCGGACGCGCCCTGCACGCGACTTCTCTTGCTCGGCGAAGGATGACGAAAACTGGCTGGTTTCGCTGCCGGCAAACGTCAGCGCCATGCCTACGGTCACGATGTGATCGGCGCGAAATCCCGGGTCCACCGACAGCACCCGCAGCAGGCTGCGTCCGAGCAGCCCCGCACCTGTCAGAAGCACCAGCGTGATCGCCAGCTGTCCCGCGATGATCGCCCGCCCCACTCGCTGGCTTCGCCGCGATCCTGTCTGCGAGCGCCCCTGTTCTCCCAAGGCCTGCTGCACGTCGCCCGCAGTCGCTCGCATAACGCTGAACAGTCCGAGCCCCAGAGCCACCAACAGAGAGATGCCAAACGCAAACAGCAACACCGGAAGATGGATGCCGACCTCGCCCAGCACGGGCATTTCGGCGGGAGCAAAATGCAGCAATCCTACAATGCCCCACCGCGCCACCAGCACGGCAATCATGCAACCAGCGAGCGACATCAGCAGTGATTCGGACAGAAACTGCCGCGCCAAACGTCCTCTGCCCGCTCCAATTGCCGCGCGAATCGCCAACTCCTTTTCGCGCGTTGAGGCCTGTGCCAGCAAAAGGTTCGCGACATTGGCGCACGCAATCAGCAGCAGGAATCCGACAGCGCCCATCAAAATCCACAATCCCGCGCGCACATTGCCGGTCAACGCATCCTGCAGCCTGGTCACTTCCACATCGGTCATATCTACATCCTGGCCGAACTGCTGCTTAATTTGGCGCGCCGTGACTTTAATCTCAGCGTGCGCCTGCTCCGGCGTAATGCCATCTCGCAGTCGTCCTATCACCTGCCAGTTGTGCGCGGTGCGGCTGGGCAACCGCTCCCACAATTCTCGCGGCACCCAGATTTCGGCCTGCTCGGGAAAACGAAATCCAGCGGGCAGAACCCCAATTACTGATACC
>NFUO01000741.1 GCA_002197545.1 Acidobacteria subdivision 2 bacterium RH1 MAG20
AATTCTTCGACTATTTCATTTCGTGCCCTGTGCGCTGTTGCGCAGTTCCGGCAGTCCATTGCTTCAGCCTCTATACCGGCGGACGCTTTCACACGTCGGAGTTGGTATCTGAGGAAATCGTACGCGGCAAACCGGATTGTTGGCTTGAGAAGGCCCCACCAGTTCGCATGTGTCTTCCTGTCGCGACCATAACAGTAGTTTCAAGAACGAGGGACAAAAACATGGGGATTCCTAAACTCAATTCGACCAAGAACTTGAGAAAGGAATCTCCCCATGCATGCTTCGTATTCTATGATAACGCCCCGCGTCGTCCGCACCGAGGTCCAAGCGGCTTTGAACACGGCCCTGCCTCTGAAAGCCTACGGCCGAAGCGTCGCCGCCGCGGCCTTGTCCAACCTGCTCGTCTTGATCGCTGCCACCGGCTCCTCGCTTTTTGGCTGTATCCGCCGCTTTGGCTTCGGCTTCTCTCACGAAACCGCCCGCAAGGCCATCGACGCCAACTTGCCCAAGCAACACGACAGCCTGTGCGCACGCTTGGTCGATGCCTTACACGACGTGCTGTCCTTGTCACGCCGCGACCGCCGCCGCTGTTGGAAGGTTGCCATCGACAGCCATTATTGCCCCTACTACGGCAAGAACCCCACAACGACTCCGGGTGTCGTCGGCGGCCAGAAGAAGCAAGGCAGCAAATACTTTTACGCTTACGCCACCGCGATGCTTCTGCACCGCCGCCGTCGCTATACGGTGGGCTTGCTGCCGCTGACGGGCAAGATCAAGCCCCACGAGATCGTCACGGCACTGCTGGAGCAGATCGAGTCGCATGGGCTTTTGATCGCTGGCGTGGTGCTGGACAGCGGCTTCGACTCGGGCGACACCCTGCTGCTGTTGCAACGGCGGCAGTTGTCCTACAGTGTGCCGCTGCGACGCAAGGGCAAAGGCAGCAACAAACGCAATGCCTGCTTCACACTGCCGCTGGGGACGGTGAGCCAACTGCAGTGGACGACCGAGCAATCGCGCCAGCCCGTCACGACAGCCATCTTCGTGCATCGCGGCGGAGCAAAGCAGCCGGAAATCAAAGTGTATGCCTTCGCTGGCTGGGGTCGAAACAAGGCCGTATCGATGCACAGGGCAGCGTGGCAGGCGCGGCGGAATTATCGGGCGCGGTTTGGGATCGAGACGAGTTACCGACAAAAGAATCAGGCCTGGGGGAAAACGACGAAGAAGAGTGTGGTCTACCGCTTGTTGCTGACGGGGCTGGCGTTGTTGCTGCGGCAGGTGTGGGTGCGACTGACGCAGTTGATTGCCCAAGCTCGCAAGGCCAAGCCAACCGCCTGGATCGGGGAGTTGCCCTTGGCCACCCTTCTCGATTGGCTCGCGGAGGAGATCAAGAGGCAATACACCGAGCATAAGTCGATACCTCTTGAAAACTTGGACGCTCGGGAAACTTGAAACTACTGTTACGCTTCCGGCTCGTAACTTCGCCAACTCATTTGTTAGATTTCTTCGCGCAAAACCATCGGCTCACTTCTGGCCTTGCTTAATTGCGTGTTGTTTGTCGATGCCCGGATTTTCCAGCACAGTCGTACCGGCATCCTGGCCCGGCCAATGGATGGTGACGC
>NFUO01000742.1 GCA_002197545.1 Acidobacteria subdivision 2 bacterium RH1 MAG20
GGTTTAGCGACAGCAAACGCGCTGACATAATTCTCGTTGACCGGAGAAGACTCACAGTTGTCGTCGAGTGTAAGCAAAACACTCCCTCCCTCAAGGATGTCGCACAATTGCGCCATTATATGGAGCAGATACGCCATCTCGAAGGAGGTGTGTGGCCCCGCGGACTTATTGTTCATGGAGGAGCAAGGAATTTAAGGCGGGAAGTTGAAGAACGAGCGCATAAGCAGAAAGTCGAGATATTTCAATATCGTCTGGAGGTTGATATCACTCGATCGCGATAACACGCCTCAATCGTGCGGGGGTTGATCTCACTACCCCCTCACCCCAACCCCCTCCAGCATCGCCGTCACCAGCCAGCGGCAGCCCCACCACGTTGAAGGTGCAGCCCTCCACCCGCGGAATCCACCTTCCCGCCCGCGCGTAAGCACCTACTGCGGCGATCCGGGTTTTTCAGGCCGAAATTCTGAATTTTGGAACTCCGGATGGACAGTTTGAAACAAGTGCTCGGCCACGTCGTACTCCCGCATGGCCGCATCCTGCTGATGGTCCAATTCGTAAACCTGCGAAAGTATCACGTGGGCGAAGAGAGAATCAGGATCCTCTGCAACCGCCTTTTCTGCGTGCAGTAATGCTTCTGTCGACTTCTTCTGTCGAAGGAGGATGCCGGCGGCGTAGGCTTGACTGAAAGAGGCGACCGGACTGACATCGAATTCGCCATCGTACTCGAGAATCTCCCCGGCGATCACATGGGAAGGCTTCGCTTTTGTGAGCGCGATGTAGGGATCCAGGCCTCCAAGATTAAAGTCGCCAACTTCTTCTGAGCCGATGAAGACGGGGCCGGAGATCCGGGTGGGCACCTCTGGCTGCGGGTACTCGACAAGGAAACGGAACATGGTGGGCAAGAGCTTGCAGCCGATTTGAAACTCCGCCGGATCCGGAGGAGCGTCATAGGCCAACCAGCAGTGCGTAATGTGGTTCTTCTCAATGTAGGCATGCAGCGCCTTCAGGCCGCCACCCCAGCCGGCGTTCGCGTCAGAGGCAGCGCGATAGGTCTGGCTGGGACCGCCGAAGAATTCGTTGGAATAGGGCAGGTAAAGCGGGAAAGCATAAAGAGACGAAGCCGCGTGGAGAAGCACAAGCGTGGCCACGGCCCAGGCCCAGGCGCGTGATCGATGTGCGAGCGCGACGCCACCAGCAGCCGCGAGGACCAGAAGAAAGGGCATGACGGGCAGGATGTGGCGAATTCCGATGTCGAGTTTGGCGGTCATGGCCATGCCGAAGTAGAAGACCGTTGGGACGATGAGGAAGAGGAGTTCACGGGAGTATTCGCGGCGGCGGAGTGACCTGGCGAAGGGTAGCAGTGCGAGCAGAAGCAGGAAGCCCACTGTCATCTTGATGAGGAAGACAGAGGGGAAATAGAACCACATGCCTGCGGGGTAGTCTTTGCCGAACAGAAACATGGCGCGGCCGTCGTTAGCGAGGATGGTCACATCGGTGAGGCCGTACAGATAGGCCTCAGGCAGCAGGTGGTGGTGTTCGGCGAAGGCGATGACGTCAGCTTCAAACCGCTGATGAAGACTCTGCAGGTAGACGGCAGTCGGAGGAGTGATTTGACCGCCGTTTGGGCGGGCTGCATACCGGAAGCCATAAAAGCTCCAGAGAATGGCAATCGCAGCCAGCGAGATGGCGAGCCATGCGGCGCCAAGCCGCAGGGCGAGGTGCGTGCGGCGCGGCTGAGACTCCTCGCCGGCTGATGGACGATTCAGAACGACCTCCGCGACGCAGAGGAGAACCAGAATGGGGCAGAGCAGAATTGCCGAATGCTTCGCAGCAACTGTGAGGCCCGCGGCGAGCGCTGCCAGGGCCAGACGCAGCAGCGTCGGCTTCTTTACATAGCGATAGAAGGCGTACACCGCAGCGAACATGCAACAGGTAATGCCCATGTCGGTGCCGATGAGCGGAGCATTTGAGATCATGATGGGACTGAAGACAAAGAGCAGCAGAGCGAGCAGGGCAACATCGGTGCTGAATATTTCGCGCGCGGCAAAAAATACGAGCAGCGCAAGCGCAAAGGAGAAGACGCTGACCGCAATCCTTCCCTGCCAGAGTACTGACTCAGCGTCGGGCGCATCCATCATCTGCTTCCCGCCGACTACGGAAGCAGCGCGAAAGTAGATGGGCAAGGGCTGCGGGTATGCGGGCCGGCTGATAAGCAGCGGAAGTGCCGCCACAAGCTTGACGAGCGGCGGATGTTCGGGATTGATTCCGAAGTCGCCATGCAGCCAATAGGAGTACCCGGCATAGAGGTGCGCCGGCTCATCAAAGGTCTGCGACTCAGTTCTTACGGAGAGAAAAACCTCCAGTCCGAAGACGACTAGCAAGAGTGCGACGGCGGCGGCGATATGCGCGGGACGGAAGAGGCGGTCCGTGATGCCGGAGGATAAGTCACGCGGGGATTCAAAAGGAGGGTTTCCCTTTGTCATAGAGTAATCTCTCTCTCTTTGGCAGGGGCCGGAAGCTTTTTGGAAGGGGAATTTCAACTTACTTGTGCAGCCGCAGGAGAATATACCCCCGAGCTCCCGGCGCACCATCTCTATTTTCACGGAGCAGCTTAGGCCGCGCTCCGCACCCCAACCCCCTCGAGCATCGTCGTCACCAGCGCCAGCGGCAGCCCAACCACGTTGAAGTAACAGCCCTCCACCCGCGGAATCCAC
>NFUO01000743.1 GCA_002197545.1 Acidobacteria subdivision 2 bacterium RH1 MAG20
GCAGCGGCGTCTGGCAATCTCCGACGACGATCGCGCCTATCTCTTTCTCCTGGATTCTGATTGTCATACCTGTTGAAGCAAGTCGACGGAATTTACCCTTTCCGAATATCCGCACTCGAAGGATGAGCTGGGAAAGCTGCTCCGACTTTCCGGCCCTGACCTTTCCATTGGTGGCGTGTTTTGCATATAGAATGGCGTGTTACGCATATCATTGTTTGGGCTGAACGGGCTACAGTTGATCCATGTACAACGCCAAAGCGTACTCCGCAGCCAGTGAGACATCGCCGCTTGCATCCACCACGATCGCGCGGCGCGATCTAACCGAAAATGACGTACAGATCGAGATTCTCTTTTGCGGAATCTGCCACTCCGACCTGCATCAGGTCCGCAACGAGTGGAGCGGTGCGATGCCCACGGTCTACCCCTGCGTCCCAGGCCACGAGATCGTTGGTCGAGTCACCAAAGCCGGTTCAGCCGTCACCAGGTTCAAGGTAGGCGACCACGCCGCTGTCGGCTGCATGGTCGACTCCGACGGTAGCTGCCCCGAGTGCCAGCAAGGGCTCGAACAGTTCTGTCCCAATCTCACTCTCACTTACAACTTCCCCGACAAACACACGGGAGGCGTCACCTATGGCGGCTACTCCGACAGCATCGTCGTCGACCAGCGCTTCGTCCTTAAAGTCCCAGCGAACCTCGATCCTGCAGGAGCCGCGCCTCTGCTGTGCGCTGGCATTACCACATACTCGCCCATCCATCACTGGGGAGTGACGAAGGGCAAGAAGGTTGGCATCGTCGGGCTGGGTGGCCTTGGCCACATGGGCGTCAAATTCGCACATGCCCTCGGAGCCCACGTCGTTCTGTTCACCACCTCGCCGAACAAGAAGGAAGATGCTCTCCGCCTCGGCGCCGATGAAGTGGTCATCTCCCGCAACGCCGACGAGATGGCAAAGCACGCCGGCAGCTTCGACTTTATTCTGGACGCAGTCTCCGCCGACCACGACATCAACGCCTATCTCAACCTGCTCCGCCGGGACGGCAATCTTTGCCTGATCGGCGCACCCGAAAAGCCGCTGGCTGTCTCAGCCTTCAGCCTTCTTTTTGGCCGACGGAGCCTCTCTGGCTCGCCCATCGGCGGCATCGCGGAAACACAGGAGATGCTCGACTTCTGCGGCCAACACAACATCACCGCCGACGTAGAAGTGATTCCCATGCAGAAGGTGAACGAAGCCTACGACAGGCTGCTGAAGGCCGACGTAAAATACCGCTTCGTCATCGACATGACCTCTCTCAAAGGTGCAGCATAGTCCCATGAGCAAACACTTTCGAGTTCCCGGCCGCCTGGCGGCGAGACTGCAGGAATCGGGAATTCGTGTGTCTGCACTTCTTCAGCACTCGGGACTTCCGCCGGGAGTACTCGATCAACCACGCATCATCGTAA
>NFUO01000744.1 GCA_002197545.1 Acidobacteria subdivision 2 bacterium RH1 MAG20
GACCGGTCAAACGGTGCGGCCGAAACCCGTCGGAGGCCTTTTGGAACACACACGCGCATGACTCCTCGCCCCACTCAACCGCACCTAGGAACTTGTTGAAATAGGTTCGTGACTGCGGCGCTTTGCGCAGCTGATCCGTCTCAAGGATCATGCGCGGAGACGAGCGGGTACAGGAGGGGATGTTCAGCTATGTATCGCTGGAGCAGCGGGTGCCGATGGATCATCCGCTGCGCGAAGTGCGGAAGCTGACCGATGCGGTGCTGGCCTCATTGAACCCGGAACTGGATGCGCTGTACGCGGAGGGTGGGCGGCCGTCGGTTGCGCCGGAGTACATTCTGCGAGCGCTGCTGCTGCAGGTGTTCTTCTCCATCCGATCCGAGCGGCTGCTGGTCGAGCAGATCGATTACAACCTGCTGTTTCGCTGGTTCGTGGGTCTGGGCATGGACGATGGGGTGTGGAACCATGCCGTGTTTTCGAAGAACCGCGACCGGTTGCTGAACTCCGAGGTGGCGCAGCTGTTTTTCGCCGAAGTGAATCGGCAGGCGAAGAAGTTTATGTCCGATGAACATTTCACTGTGGACGGTACGCTGATCCAGGCGTGGGCTTCGCAGAAGAGTTTCCGACCGAAGGACGGCGATGGACCTGGCGATGGGACGAACTTCCATGGCCAGAAGCGGAGTAACAAGACCCATGAGTCCACGACTGATCCGGATGCCCGGTTATACAGGAAGAGTTACGGCAAAGAGTCGAAGCTGAGTTATCTGGGGCATGTGCTGGTGGAGAACCGCAACGGGCTGATCGCCGCGACGATGGTGACGCACGCCGATGGATACGCGGAACGCGATGCCGCGCTGCTGATGATCGAAAAGCAGCAGCAGGGGCGCACGCGCCGGATTACAGTGGGCGCCGACAAGGCCTATGACACGGAGGATTTTGTGCGCACGGTGCGGGAGCTGCATGTAACTCCGCATGTGACAAAGAACGACAAGGGCCGCAGCAGCAACCTCGATCGGAGAACTACGCGACAGCCCGGTTATACGATTAGTCTGAGCCGTCGCTGGCTGATCGAAAAAAGCTTCGGGTGGCTGAAACAAACCGGGCCGCTGCGCCAGGTGAAGCTGCGCGGGCTGGAAAAGGTGGACTGGCTGTTCGTCTTCAGCTGCGCGGCGCACAACCTGCTGCGCCTGCCGAGGCTGATGGCCCAGCCACCGGGGACGCTCCGGGAGCAGTGTGCCTGACCTGTGGCCGCGCAGTTGGAAGCCTCTCTCCGATGCCCGTGAAACCCGATGAACACTGGTTAAGCGCACAATCCGGACAGATTTCAACCTGGCAGAAAAGCAAATCCTTCCGTATATCCGCTGCCTCGCAGTGAATTTCAACAAGTTCCTAGAGGTGAA
>NFUO01000745.1 GCA_002197545.1 Acidobacteria subdivision 2 bacterium RH1 MAG20
CGAGTACACTGGTTGCGCTAAACGACCAAGGCCCGCAGGAAAGGAGCCGAACATGTGGATTATAGGTTGTGATTTTCATCCGCGCTACCAGCAAGTGGCAGCGCTGAACAGGAGCACGGGAGAGTTGGTCGAGCGGTCCTTAAGTCATGAAAAAAAGGAGGCCGAGACGTTTTACGAAACATTGCCACCCGGAGCGCTGGTAGGAATGGAAGCCACCTGTGCGGCGCGATGGTTCGAGCGCTTGTTAGACCGTTGCGGGCACCAGTTGTGGGTAGGCCATCCGGCGCAGATTCGAGCTTCGGTGGTCCGCAAGCAGAAAACCGACGCACGGGATGCCCGGCACCTGCTGGCACTGCTGGAGAAGGACCAGTTTCCACGAATCTGGGTGCCGAATCCATCGGAACGCGATGCGCGGCAGTTGCTGCTGCACCGGCATAAGTTGGTGCAGTGGCGAACGCAGGTGCGAAACCAGTTGCACGCTCTGGCACGAAGCGAAGGTGTGTGGACGCACCGCCCCCGGCAACGATGGGAATCGATCGCACTGGATCGGTGGGCCGATCATCGGAGGCAGGATTTACTGCGGATGCTCGACCAACTGGAGGATCGGATCAAATATCTGACCGGGCAAGTGGAGCAGCAAGCCGGGCGGCGAGCCGAGGTTCTGGAGTTGATGACGCAGCCCGGAGTGGGACCCATCACCGGCATGGCCTTCATGCTGACGCTAGGGACGGCGAGCCGGTTTCCGGGCGGCAAGCATGTCGTGAGCTACCTCGGGCTGAATCCCAGTGAATGCAGCAGCGGAGGCCGCCAGAGACTGGGTCACATCAGCAAGCAGGGCAATCAGATGATGCGCTGGTTGCTGGTGGAAGCCGCGCATGTGGCGGCGCGGAAAGATCCGGAGATGGAGAGGTTCTACAAACGCCTGCTGTTTCGCCGCGGCCGCAAGATCGCTGTGGTGCCCGTGGCGCGGAAGTTGGCGGTGAAGTTGTACGGGCGGCTGCGCACCTGGGAAGAAACAAAACAGGCGCAACCGCCGGCTCCGATGCAGGGTAGCCCGGCTTTATGTCTGGTGAACGCAGGTGGTTCACCGCAGCTCTGATTGGGCGCCCTGCCTCCCTCGAACCGTTGAGGGAGTTCGCAGTGAATCATGGTCGCGGTTCAGACCGAATAGATGGCTGGTGGAGTTACCGCAGGATTTGGGAGAACGAGCCTTGGTCGGCCAGCAAATGATCCTGTGGAAGAAAAAACGACGAGACCCCCTCGCCACAGTACCCGTGTCCCTTGACAACGCCCACGCCTTCATAGACGACATAAA
>NFUO01000746.1 GCA_002197545.1 Acidobacteria subdivision 2 bacterium RH1 MAG20
AGCCGCTAACCTGACGCGCGCGCGGAGCGCGATCATTGACTTGGGCGAGCTTGCACGATTCGCACGTCAATTTCCAGTGATGGCGGAGTATGACCGGCTGCTGAGCCAGGAGGTGGTGCCATGAGCGCACAGACCGCCGTCCTGGAAATGGCCACTATCCGGCAGCAGTGCAAGGTGTTGCATCTGCCAACCGTCGCGGCCCAGTGCGGTCAACTCGCTGAACAAGCCGTGCGCGAGCGGCATACGCACCTGGGCTTCCTCGAAGCGCTGCTTCAGGCCGAGCTCGAAGAGCGCGAGCAGCGGCTGGTGGAGCGGCGCATTCGCGAAGCACATCTACCCCGGATGAAGACCCTGGAGGAGTTCGACTTCGCCCAGTGCTCCGGCATCTCAGCCCAACAGATCCATGAGCTCGCCGAGGGCGGCTATATCGGGCGCGCCGAGCCCATCATCTTTATCGGTGACAGCGGCACCGGCAAGACCCATCTGCTCACCGGTTTGGCGGTGGCGGCTTGTCGGCAGAAACGCCGGGTGCGATTCGCGACCGCGGCAGCACTGATCAACGAACTGGTCGAAGCCAAGCATCAGTTGCAACTCGGTCGTGCCTTGGGCCGTTGGGCCCGCTACGACCTGATTGCGATTGATGAGGTTGGTTATGTGCCCTTGGCGGAAGTAGGCGCGGAATTTCTCTTCCAGGTCATCGCCGAGCGGGCCGAGAAGGCCGCGGTGATCGTGACCACCAATCTGCCCTTCTCGGAGTGGACGCAGGTTATTCCCAATGCCCGGCTGTGCAAGGCCCTGGTCGACCGCATCACCGACCGGGCGCACATCATCGAGACCGGTACCGCGTCCTATCGCTTCCGTCGAACTCTGGAAAAGCGCAAGGGTCGAACTTCAGCGGTGAACACTAGAATCTCGCCACCGCCAACCGCACCGGCCAACGAAGCCAAAGAACCCGCGGAGGATGCCCAATGAAAATCCCTATAGAGGAGCGAGGCCACCGCGCGCAGCGCTTGGCCAGCACAAAAAGCTGGCCGGCGCGCTGCAACGCGCGGCGTCCTCGGATCCAAAATCTGACAGTTTTCCAACCCACCCTCAGAGCCGTGAAGGGTGGGTCGAAAAACTGGTACAGAACATAACAACCAATCAGAACTCAAACCCTAACTGAGGACTCGCAAACCAAAAGTGGTAGGCGCAATTAAAAACCAGGGGGGTGGGCCAAATCTGAATATCAAAGTGGGCCACGCCGGATTGTCAGAATCACGCATGCGCCCGCTGTGGCGGTAAAATAGCGTCCAGGTCTTCTTGCCGCCTTGGCCGATTCGAAGGCCCAGGCCGGACAGCCGCTCGTCCCAATA
>NFUO01000747.1 GCA_002197545.1 Acidobacteria subdivision 2 bacterium RH1 MAG20
CCCGGTCCGCTCGCGGGCGCACCGAAGATAACATGAACAGCAGCGTCGGAGAACACGCCTAATGCGCCGAGACGAGCAAACGGCCGCAGTAAACGCGAGCAGAGGACAGATGCAAGTGACGAATAACCAGACCGGTATCCAAGGCCAGCGATTCACCCGTCGACAAGCGGGCCGCCTGGCGGCAGCGACCGCGACCGTGGCGGCCCTGGTGGCTGCCTGCGGAGGCAGCCGGCCGAAGGCCGCGAAGACAGCCGCCAACGCTCAAGGGCAACCTCGCAGCGGGGGGCGGCTTAATTTTGCGCCGGGCTACCAACCGGAAACCCTGGACCCGACGCCGAAGCGGACGGTGACAGGGGAGCTGCTCAGCATCACCAACAGCCGCCTGCTCGCGTTCAAGACCGGGTCGGACGTCAAATACACGGAACTGGTGCTCGTGCCCTCGCTGGCGCAACGCTGGGAGACGCCGGATCCACAGACCTATATCTTTCACCTGCATCCGGGTGTGAAATTTGCCAATCTTCCGCCGGTTAGCGGTCGGGCGCTGACCGCGGCCGACGTTCAGTGGAGTTTCGAGTATCTCTCGCGGACGGGATCCCTAAAGGACCTCAAGCCCGCTGCCACTGCAGCGATGTTCCAGGGACTCGACAAGATCGAAACGCCGGACGAGACAACCGTTTCGGTCCACTTTGGTCAGCCCTACGTGCCGTTCACCAAATACATCGCTTCCGACTTCAGCTCGATTCTCGCCCACGAAATCTTCGATCAGGACGGCGATTTCTCCAAGCGCGCCGTTGGGACGGGGCCATGGCAAATTGACAGCCCTGCATCGCAGGCGGATACGCGCACAGCGTACACCAGGAACCCTTCATACTTTGAGCAGGGTCGCCCGTATATCGACAGCATCTATGACATCTATCTTCCCGACGACACGACTGCCAAGGCCGCGTTCCAAGCAAAGCAGATCGACATCCTTAATGGCATCAGTGTGACCGCCGATACCGCCGCCGAAATGGTGAAAAGTATTCCCGGA
>NFUO01000748.1 GCA_002197545.1 Acidobacteria subdivision 2 bacterium RH1 MAG20
AGAGCGCGATCCTCTTCGGCCGTGGAAATGTCGTTGGCCACATCGGTGGAGTAGTTGGGGGTGCAGCCCAAGTGAGTGCACACCAGGTACACGGCGTAAATCCCGGCATTGTCCATGATCACGGAAACACGCTTGGCAGTGATGGTTTGCACCGGTGCCGCAGGCGTGAGTTCGCTCACCGCAAATGAAGTCTTGAATTCCGGCGGTTCTTCGCCGGTGGCGGCGGGAAACATAAAGTTGAGTAATTCCACACTGCCAAACAATGTCGCGCCTACCGCACCGATGGTTCCCATTACGCCGAGAAACTGGCGCCGGCTCATCTGCGCCAGGCGATGCATCCGCTCTGGTTTTGGTTCGTAAGGATTCATGGCCATGGCGATTACACGAAGGGATTGGACGCCGGAGGCGTGATGATGTCGGCAAACACAATCGAACCGATCATGAGGATGAGGAAAGCCACAATGATGCAAAGGCATCCGAAATCAGTACGCACGGCCAGGATGAAACGTTCGAGCATTCGGCGGGCAAGTCTACCGAGTTCAGGTCGCGAGAGCGCGCGGGGTTCAGCCCTCGCTGAACTAGACGGCGCAGCTGTCGTCGGCGCAGGCGCTATCACCGGCTACCGGGGACACCATCTCCAAGGGGTGAGACGCGGTCCAAGCGGTTTGCAGGGTTTCCAGCAGCAGCGACGCCGGCTGCGCCCCCGAGATCCCGTATTGCCGATCGATGACAAAGAATGGCACACCGCTGATGCCCAGCTCGCGGGCCGTTTGCAGGTCGGCAGAGACGTCGGCGGCAAAATCGTCGCCTTCCAGCACTTCCGAGGCCGCCGCTCTGTCCAGCCCCACTTCTCCGGCCAGTCGCAGCAGCACATCGTGGTCTCCGATCGCCTCGCCTTCGGTGAAGTAGCCGGCCATCAATCTTTCCTTGAGCGCACCTTGCTCTCCCATCGACGCCGCGTGATGCAGCAAGCGGTGGGCGTCGAAGGTATTGCCTGACTGGGCGACAGCGAGATGGAAGGTCAAGCCGGCCTCAGCCGCAACCCCAGTTACGCGAGCCTGGGCCGCCTCCGCCTGCTCCCGGCTCATACCATATTTTTGCGCCAATCGCTCCACGGGGGCGCCTTCGCTCTTAGCCGGAGCCGAGGGGTCGAGCTGGAAGCTCCGCCAGGTAACCGTGGTCTCATCGCGATGTTCGAATCCCGCCAGAGCTTCTTCCAAGTGGCGCTTGCCGATGTAACACCAGGGACAAACAACGTCTGACCAGACCTCAACCTTCATGCCCTCACGATACCCATTTATCGCACCCACCACCCGCCGACTCGTCTGGACTGCAGCGTTGTAGCCTTGGCGGCGACGATGAGTAACTGGGCCAAGGTGGAGATCTATGCCACCTTCATCAAATTGACCGGCGAGATGGAGATCGTGCATCCCGATCGCCTGTCCGATTCGGTGAATCACTTC
>NFUO01000749.1 GCA_002197545.1 Acidobacteria subdivision 2 bacterium RH1 MAG20
ACCGCCCACTCCATCAGCCATCGTCGTCTCCGCGTATTCCCCTCATCCTAAGCCACCATGCGGATGCGCTCCAAACCCATCCCCTCACGCCTCTCCCGGAAGCTTCCGGCCAACCCGTTCACCCTGCATCCTTTGTTATACTCAGCGGATAGCCGTGGCCCGCAAAAACACGCCGCATCGCTCAGGTTGGAGTTTGTTCACGTTGAAGAATCGAAGTCTCTTTATCAAGTCCCTCAGCGGCCAGATCTTCTTCGGCCTCCTGATTGCCGTCGCGAGCCTCGCCATGAGCTCCTGCCACAGCGCCCAGTATTACTACTACAAGTTCCCTCAATATACCTTTGCTGACCGGCCTATTCCTCCCAGCCTGCTCGCCCAACGCGTCATGATCGCTTATACGATCAATGGCTCCTCCACGTCAGCCAGTTCCCTCGGCGCATTGGCGATTGTCGACGCCAAACGCGACATTCGCAGCAATATCGAGGGCACCATCGCCACGTTCTCCATCTCTGGATACTCCAGCGGTTACCCCAGCGCCATCTTCAATTTCCCAGAGGAAGTTCACGGCTACGTCTACTCCAACTCCGACGGCACCCTGACGACCATCGATTACAGCAAGGAGGCCGCTGCCGGCACCGCGGGTAAATTCCCTGGCGCCTCCTCCATCGCCGTTCCTCCTACCTTTACGCACTATTACGCGGCCCTGGCGTCCTCCGGCCAGCTTGCGGTCGTCGACAACACCACGGGGACCACATACGTGCTCAACATCCCCAACGTTTATAAGGTAGCTACCAATCAAGGCGATACTGTAGTTCTCATCATGGTGCAGAACTCCAACACCGTCTATCGCCTCGTCAAGCTCAACTCCAATCAATTCCCTACCGCAGTACAGGCCATACAGTCTACCGGCGCCGTCGACTGCCAGCCTACCAACCTTCCCGTCTACTGCGCCGTCCCGGTCAACCCCAGCGCCGGAGGCAATGCCAACACCTTTGACCGTCCTGTCGGAGCCTATTTCTCCCTCGACGGCACCACTGCCTACGTCCTCAACTGCGGCCCCGAGTGCGGTGGAACCACCGCCAGCATCACCCTCCTGAAACAGGGTACACTCAACACCATCTCCATCCCCACCAGCGTCCCGGATAACTCTGCCTTCATCTCCAACGTCCCCATTCCCGGCGGAGTCACCGCCGCAATCTCTGACGCCACCACACTCTATGTAGCCGGCCAGCAGCAGATGCCCGACGGCCTCTTCACCGGTTATCTCTCGACCATCAATCTCGCCGCCGCCGCCAACAGTCCGTCCACCGCAATCACCGGCAAATACTCCATCTCCGACGGCACCCACACCAAGCTCCTCTTCGCCGACAACAATACCCTCTGGATTGGCTCACAGTATTGCGCCACCGGCGAACGCCAGAAGCTCAACGAAAATTACAACTGCCTCACCCGCTTCGACCTCGGAGCCAAGACAGCTCAGGTTGTCCCTAACGTTACCCCGGGCGGCACAACAACAGTGGGCTATCCCAACACCAACCAAAACATGTACTACTACGGCGATCTTACCGGTCTGTGCTGGGTGCAAAGTTTTAACAAGATCTACACCGCCTACGGTGGTCAGGTTCACGTCTTCAACACCGCCGACGGCTCCGAAATCGACAACGAGTTCGTCACCGTTCAGGGAACGGCCCTTGACGTCGCCTATCTCGACGCCCTCACGAACGTCGACGATTAGCACCAATTCTGTCCCTAAAATGAAAGGCCCCTGTTCGGATATTCGGACAGGGGCACTTCTTCATCGAACGGTCCCTCACCCGCTGCTACCATAATCACCATGCCTGCTATCGACATCCTCGCCATAGCTGCCCACCGCGACGACGTCGAGCAGACCTGCGGCGGGACCCTCCTCGCCATGCACGCCCTGGGCTGGCGCACCGCCATCCTCGATCTCACCCAGGGAGAGTCAGGCACCCGAGGCACCGCTGCTGAGCGCGAAGCCGAAGCCATCGCCGCTGCCTGCATCCTCAACGTGGCCCACCGCGAAGCCCTTGACCTCCCCGACGGCAACGTCGAAAACACTCTGCCCAACCGCCTCAAAATCGCGGAAGTCCTCCGTCGCCTCCGTCCCCGCGTCGTCATCCTGCCCTACTGGCAAGGTCGTCACCCCGACCACTACACCACCGCCACCCTGGGCTACGAAGCCTGCTTCATCAGCGGCCTGGCAAAGATGGAAATCCCTTCCGCCAAAGGCTCCGAGCCCCTCCTACCGCACCGGCCCTACAAGATCCTCTACGCCTCTCTTTACGCCGACGTGCGCCCCTCCTTCGTCGTTGACATCACCCCGCACATCGAGCAACGCTACCAGGCCCTGGCAGCTTATCGCTCGCAGTACGCATCCCAATCCACAGGCGACTCCATCTTCGTCCGCGAAGACGATATCCGCGAGCGCACCTTCGCCACTGCGCGCCACTACGGCCTGCTCGCAGGGGTGCGTTACGCTGAACCTTTCGTCCAGAAAGAAGTCGGCCTCGTCGAAGACCTCATGTACCTCCCCGTCCAATCAATTTAGTTTTATTTTCTCTCCCTTACATCCACAACTCCATCGCGACCGTACTCCGTAATGAAGGCGCAACTCACACCCTGCATTCAGGAGAGATACATCGTGGAAAAAGTAGACGAACTTATCAAGAAAGCAGTCTCCCGCCGAACATTCATGGCAGGGGCCGGGACCGCAGCCGCGGCCGCACTCCTTGCCCGATGGACTGCGATTCAAACTCCATCGGCTGGGGCCGCACGACGGCACAGGTCCTCGCCATCGTGACTGGAACCTCACCCACTGCCAGCACCCACCAGGGAGTCTTCTTCCCCGCGGGTCTCAATGGAACCATCAAATAACTTCAACCAGCACCAACAATGAGGCCGTCTGCAACACCAACGGACGGCCTCATTTCATTCTCACCCACAGAGCGCGTCTTCCATCTCCTAAGCCTCATCCTCTAGAGCTTCCATCCTCTCAGCCACTGCCACCTGATTTTTCCCTGCCCGCTTGGCCTGGTACAGAGCCGCATCGCTCCTCTCCATCAGGCACTGTAACGACAGCCCGCAGACCTCCGAAGAAGCAACGCCGAGGCTCGCGCGAACGCCCATCCTCTGTCCTCGATACTGCAAGGTCAGCGCATCGACCTGCGACCGCATCCGTTCCGCCGCGATTGTGGCCTCTGCCTGTCCCGTATCCGGCAGCAGAATGCAAAACTCGTCTCCCCCGATCCGAGCCACCGAATCCTGGTCACGCACTGTCTCCTGCAGCACCGCAGCGACAGCCTGCAGCACGGCATCCCCCCATCCATGTCCCAGCGAATCGTTCACCCCCTTCAGCCCATCCAGGTCAATCATCACCATCGCAATCGGCCCCTTCGTTCGTCCGCACCGCGATATCTCCCGCAACGCAATCCGCGTCAGTGCCCACCGGTTCAGCAACCCGGTCAACTCATCCGCCTGCGCATGCCAAAGCAGCTCCACGCGCTGCTTCGCTGCCGAGAGGAACATGAAGCCAAACGTGATCGCACAGTTCGTTACCAGGGCCCCTTCCAGCCAGAATCTCCTCACATCTCTTGCGATCATCGGATAGTCCGATATGTGGAACTGCAACAGGACCGTCACTCGCATCAGCAGAAGCGCCGCATACAGCAACAGCGACACGCCGGTCAGCCATGACGCCAGCCCAACTTCCTCGCCCGAAAAGAGGAACACCACCGACGCCGACGCAATAATCTGCACACCCTCCACGGCGCACATCAGCAGTAATCCCACCGGATACATCGAGGGATAAAACAGCAGATAGACGATTCCTATCGCCATCGTCCCAAGCAAAGCATATTGCAGCCATCGCAGCAGCGGTCCACGCTCCAGCAACTCGGTAAAGCTGAAGTGCAGCATCATCACGCCGGTTACGGACACCAGATATCCCGCAGCCACTGGAATCTGCAACTGCCCCGAGTGCCGCGCCCCCTCGGCAAGCAACAGCAGCGCCCCACCCCGGCTCAGGTTCGATCCCGCGAACCACGCCGCCCCCTTCGCTATCCCCGTGATTCGCGCGTTCACAAGAACGACGCCCGCATACAGCACATACAAAAGCACGTTCATCACAACAAGTGTGTGCGTGTCCATTGTCTTCGCCCTGGGAACCAACTCAAATGCCGCAATACAATGTTTCTATTCTGGATCTGGTCTTTTACTTCCGGCAAACTGCTTTAGCTGACGGAAGGGCGAATATATATCCAACGCACCTATCGACGCCAGTCGAATCTTCACCACCTACTTCATCAAGTAACCTACAGTCCCCAAAAAGCATCCTGCCTCGCAAAGTATTGCAAGGACCTTATCGCCACGGGCATGTTTTCTTCCCCTACCGTAATTCAACTAAAGGATTCGTCGGCTGCCAACTCCCAACCGAGCCGCAACAAACCCCACCACCTCCTCCGTCACGTAAACCGGAGGCCGCATCGCCAACACCGGAGTCCCTTCGACCAGCTTCAACGAAACTCCCTTCCACTCCGGTCGCCCCAGCACGCCCGCCGGAACCAGCACCGCATCCGCCCGGTCCAGGTAAACTCGCGCCGAATCCTTGAAGTCAGCCACTGTCGGATCGAGCACGCTCAGATAAATGTCCGGCCGCAGAAACCGCAGAATGCTGTTCGACTCAATCACCGCATTCTCTGCCCGCTCCAGCTCCTTACGAATTCGTGGCATCGCCTCAGCCAACTGTCCTTGCCGCGTCCGCACCCAGAACGATCGCACCGCACCCGCAGCAAGGTATCGAGCTGAATCGGTTCCACTAGCCCTATCCCGCTCCTCACTCACCGCAACCGTATGATCTCCTGTCTCGCAATCGCAAGGCTCCCCATTGGCCGAGCATATCCCATGCCCGAACTGCGTCACCTTGAAGGCCGTCCACCGCATCTCCGGCAGTGCGGCAATCAGCCCAGCCACCACGCTGGTCTTCCCAATGTTCCGGCTATGTCCGCCTATGACTAGAATTGCCATTGCTTTTTATCCGATTCTTCCAGACATCGCTCCACGTCGAGGCCAACGAAAACCACGCAATCAGCCCTTCCGCAGACGAGCCAAATCACGAAGATACTCCTTCAAGGGCCGCGCCGGACGCCCCCAGAAGACCTCTCCCGGCCCACGCATCTTCTTTCCGCTCAATACCCCAGCCCCACCCCCCAGAATCACGCCAGCACCCACCGTAGCGTGCTCCCCTATCCCAACCTGCCCCCCCAGAATCGCGCCATCTTCCACCACGCTCGACCCGGAAATCCCCGTCTGCGCGGCGATAATAACGTTCTTTCCTATCAAGCAGTTATGACCAATATGCACCAAGTTATCGATCTTCGTTCCCCGTCCTATCCGCGTCTCTCCCAACGCCCCCCGATCAATGGTCGAATTAGCTCCAATCTCAACATCATTTTCAACACACAAATTTCCCTGTTGCGGAAAAACCACGTACTCCCCCGTCTTTGCATTCCTCACATATCCAAATCCAGTAGACCCCAGCACCGCTCCCGCCTGCACCATCACACGGTCTCCCAACACCGTCTTCGGATAGATCGTGACCTGCGCTAAGATATTGCAATCATTACCGATACGAACCCCATCCCCAATCACCACTCCCGGCCCGACATAGGTACCCTCGCCAATCTCCACTCCTTTCCCCACCACCGCCGAAGAATGAACTCCGGCCTCGAACCCTTTACCCTTCAGCCTCTTAGCGATAATTGCAAAAGCATAACGGGGCTCATCCACCCGCCAGACCCTATCGTCCACACCCAAACCGTCTTCCTTCAGCGATTTACCGGCTAAGATCACCCCAGCCTTAGACCCTAGGGCAGCCGTAAGTGCCGCCGCATCCATAGCGAACACCACTGAATCCGCGGTAGCCGCCTCAATGCTCGAAACCCCAAAAATCTCCCCCCCGACCAAAGGAGCACTGACCCCAACCCAATCAGCAATTTCAGCTATTTTAGCCATCAGTAAATCCTCGTTTCACCCGGAGGCCGAGTCTTCCATCGTCGGTGCATCCACAACCATTGCTCAGGATAGTCTCGAATATACCGCTCGATCACGCTGGTAAATAAAGCTGTATTCTCCACTACATCCCCTTCAGAATCAGCAGTATGAATCAGTTCTACCTCTTCACCAAAACGCAAAATATACTTCTGTTCCCGCTCCTCCCACAAAAGAAATCCAGGAACCACCGCCGCTCCCGTCTTCAACGCAATCCGAGCCATTCCTGAGGCAGTACAAGCCTGAACGCCAAAAAATGGCACAAAAACGCCCTGTGGGGGAGTCATATTGGTATCCATCAGTATCCCAACCGTCTCGCCTGCCCGCATCGAAGCAATCAGTCCTCGTGCAAAATCATCCTTATGAATTACCCGATTTCCATGCAGACAGCGAATGCGGTTCACAAATTCATCCACCAGCGGATTATCCAGCCGCCGAATCACCATCCCCATGGGATATCCCATCAGCGAATGATAAAAACTCGACAACTCCCACGCTCCAAGATGCCCAGTCAACACCAGCACACCCTTCCCCCGCTCCCGCGCTTGAAGATAATTCTCAAGCCCCTCATAGCGAATAAACCGGCTCGCCTGCCCCTGCGTATAGCTCGGCATCTGGCAGAACTCCGCCAGCAAACACCCCAGATTCCGATAAACCGATCGCAAAATCGCTTCGCGCTCCGCAGCCGCCTTCTCCGGAAATGCCAACTGTAGATTACGCAGCCCCACCTTGCGCAGCCTGCTGAGAAGATTGAAAGCCAGCCACCCAATCCCCGCACCCATCGCCCGCGCCAACCATCGAGGAAGAATTCCCAGGCAGGCAACAAATGCGCGTACCACACAGAACTCCACCCACTCCCGTGCAGTAATGCCTGCCTGCCTCGAATGTCGCTGTGCGCCCTCGCTCAAGCATCCAGTCTACTAGCCCCAGCAGTCTCTTCTATCGCAAAAAACAGGGGCGGCCCAATAGGCCGCCCTCGTTATAAAACCCTGCTCAGAATTACTGGTTTGCCTTTGACACTACGAAGTAATGGGCCACTGTCCTGACGAATGGCCTTGCTGCTACCGGCGTCGCCTGGTTGCCCTTCAGGATCGTCTCAAACGGAAGGTCCGTGCCATACATCGTCCGCGTGTCGTCCTGATTCTGCGAAAGCACAGTGCCATCCAGATTGATGCCGGCGAAAAGCCCCTTGCTCCGCGAATACGTCAGAAACTCCGCATTGAGCTTCCAGTCGGTACCAGCCTGAGCATTTCTGCCCACCGGTCCAGCCGAAGCGGCGGCGTCTCCGCCGATCTTGAATTTATTCTTCAGCATGTCCTGAAGGCCTTGCTGGTTCATTGCTACAAGAACCAGGTCCGTCGCCTGTCCGCCAATCTGGAATCCAAAACTACCGCCGGCAAGCTGAACAAATACCGGAGCGCTCCAGCCTCTCGGTGTGCGGCAGGTAGCAACACCCTGGCCATACTGTCCGCCTACCACAAAGGCGGCCTTCTTATAACTCGGCACCACAACCACGCATGACGCACCAGCCAGAATGCTCTGCGGGATTCCCTTGTCCGGCGTTGCCATAATCTGTCTTACAACGTTCTGCGCATCCGTCAGGCGCTCCGTCAACTTCGCCTTATCCGATGCGCCAAATGCCGAGGCAGAACTCGCCACGATGGCCAATCCACATGCAATCACAGTTATTCGCTTCATATTTTTTTGCCTTTCACTTTCCAAAACTTTATTTGTTAGTGCCACTTGCAACAATCGATAAGATGGGTAGAACGAAATCCGAGTTGTACCTTAGCAGAGATCGCGGCATGCGGACACAAAAAAATGGGGGTTGTAGAGATAGCGCCAGGGTGATCCCCGACACGCTCTCTACAACCCCTCTCCCAGGTCTGTGTTGCTTATGACACTCTGCCTCACATCCCCCGGCATCACAACGGTACGAAGGTCTATATACCTTTGAGCATCAATTGTTGACTAGTTAGTTAATAGAAATTACTTCTCTAATAAATTCCGATTCAAAGTCTCCACCGTAAGCGCGATACGGTTCTCCACCCCGACCTTGCGCATGATTCTGCCGACGTGCGCCTTCACCGTTACGGCATCGATCCCAAGTGCATGCGCAATCTCCCGGTTCGGACTTCCCGCAACCAGTAAACGAAGCACCTGTCCTTCTCGCTGGGTAAACTTCGGCGCACTTTCGACCGCGGCATTCACCGTCTCCGCTGCTGTCGACTCCAGCAGCCGCGCCAGCACCTTTCGCGGCGCCCACAGAGAATCATCCTGCACGATTTCAATTGCCAGCCGAATCTCGCTCTCTTTAGCAGTATGAGTCAGATAGCCCTTGGCGCCCGCCCCGATCACGCGCTGGATATATTCGTGGTCCTCCTGCACTCCTATCACGATCAGACGCAGACGAGGCCGCCTCCGGTGAAACGTAGCCAGCAGCTCAAAAAGATGGTCCGTGCACGAAGCATCGATGAGGATAAGCGACACCCCCGATGCATCCAATGCCCCCGGCACCGACAGCGGAATCACCTCGGCTTCGCGTTCGGAAAACATCGCTTGCAAGCCGATAATCCGCAATGGGTCCGTAGCAATCAACCCCATGCGCAGATGTCCGTCAGACGAAGTCTCTTTCATCACCTTTTGCAGCCTTTGTTCCTCAACGTTTATCGGCAGACAGTGTGTGGAGCGGGTAAGAAAAATCCAGCCAGAATCCTGAATTACAGCTTTGGCAGAACGATTCCCTGTTGGTTCTGATACTTCCCTTTGCGGTCCGCATAGCTGATCTCGCACACCTCATCGGACTGGAAGAAAAGAATCTGGCACAACCCTTCATTGGCATAAATCCGGGCCGGTAGAGGGGTCGTGTTCGAAATCTCAAGCGTCACATATCCCTCCCATTCCGGCTCAAACGGAGTGACATTCACGATAATGCCGCACCGGGCATAGGTTGATTTCCCCACGCAGATCGTCAGCACATCCCGTGGAATCTTGAAATATTCAATCGACCGCGCCAGCGCAAACGAGTTCGGCGGCACAATGACACTGTCCGACTGCACTGTCACAAACGACCGCTCATCAAACGCCTTTGGGTCGATAATCGCACTATTTACATTGGTAAATATCTTGAACTCGTCCGAAACCCGCAGATCGTATCCGTAGGACGACAACCCATACGAAATCACGCCTTCCCTGACCTGCTTTTCGCTAAACGGAGAAATCATGTCGTGCTCAATCGCCTGCTGGCGAATCCAGCGGTCGCTTTTAATGGCCACTCTAGTCTGCTTCCCTTCGTCTTCCTGTTCGAGTCTCTCTATGGATGCCTAACGGGCAAACAAGGGGCGGCAAGACCGTCCCTTTCCGTTGTCTCATTAGATTCTTCATCTTACGGTAGCGTTCTTACATTGACAATCTCGTTTCGACTTTCTACTATCACGTTACTAAACCCGGTCAGTAATGTGTTGATTTTAAATTACAGCCCAAGGACGGCGGCCCCAAATGATTAAGCAAGATCTTATACAAAGGGTTGTTGAGCGTACCGGCCTGCCAAGAACAAAAGCAGAGGCTGCTGTGGACGCCATCTTCGATAGCATGAAGCAAAACCTGATTGCCGGCGACCGCATTGAACTCCGCGGCTTCGGCGTCTTCACCGTGAAGCCGCGCAAAACCGGCATCGGCCGCAATCCGAGGACAGGCGCTGAAGTCACCATCGCTCCCGGCAAAGCCGTTCGCTTCAAGCCCGGCAAAGAACTTCATCTCTTGGAGTAGCCGCTCCGTCCTGCTGCTGACCGGACATCACATCAGATGTACGGCGTCCACGTCGACCACAAGGTTTCGGCGCGAGATTCCTTGTGTTTCTGCGAATGCCAGCATGGCCCGCAGCGCCCCCCCGAATGCCTGTCTCCGCTCTGCCTTGAGCACGAAGTGGTAGCGATAAATTCGCTTCAGCCGCACGATAGGTGCTGCCGCCGGCCCCAGCACGCGTATCTTATCTAGCCTCGTCTGCTGGAACCACCGCCCCAGCGCTGCCGACCACGCGGTAGCCTCCTCCAGCTTTTCGCTCTGAATCACCACGTTCGCCAACACCGCATACGGCGGATAGTGCATCCAGCGCCGATAGTTCATCTCCTTCGCCACAAACCCCGGATAGTCGTGCTGCGCCGCAAACCCAATCGCATAATGGTCAGGGTGATACGTCTGCACCAACACCTTACCGCGCAGATCGCCGCGGCCTGCCCGGCCTGAAACCTGAGTCAGCAGTTGGAATACTCGCTCCGCGGCGCGAAAATCCGGCAGCCCCAGCGCAAAGTCCGCACCGACCACTCCCACCAGCGTTACCCCATGAATGTCATGCCCCTTGGCGATCATCTGCGTGCCCACCAGCAGGTTGATCTCCCCCGCATGAAGCCGTGACAGCAGCCGCTCCATATCGCTGCGCCCCCGCACCGTATCGCGGTCCATACGCCCGATCCGTGCGGCGGGAAAGATCTCCTGTAACCGCTCCTCGCCCTGCTGCGACCCCGCACCCAGAAAATAAAGATGTTCACTCTCGCACTTCGGACAAACCTTGGGCACCCCGCGCCGATAGCCGCAATAATGGCACTCCAGCCGCTGCCCAGGCTGAGCAATCGCATCATTACCGCTCACCGGCTTGTGGTAGGTCATTGAGATCGCGCAGTTCTCGCACTCAATCTTTTCGCCGCAGCTCCGGCACATCACTACGAACGAGTAGCCCCGCCGGTTCAGCAGAATGATCGACTGCTCGTTCCGATCCAGCGTGGCCTGCGTCTCTTCAATCAGCCTGCGCGAAAAAATCTGCTCCTGCCCCGTCTCCTTGAACTCCGTGCGCATGTCCACCAATTCCACCGCAGGCAGCGGACGGTCTGCCACGCGCTGCCGCATCTCTACCCGCACATACCTTCCCTTCTCCGCATTCGCCCAACTCTCGAGCGATGGCGTCGCCGAACCCAGCACCACCACGGCATCGTTGAACTTCGCCCGCATCACAGCGACATCGCGGCCGTGATAGCGCGGCGTCTCCTCCTGCTTGTAGCTCGAATCATGCTCCTCATCGACGATAATCAAGCCCAGCTTCACCATCGGCGCAAACACCGCCGACCGCGTCCCCACTACAATCCGCGCCTCGCCCCGGCGAATCCTGTGCCACTGCTCGGCCCGCTCATCCGGCGTCAACTGAGAGTGCAACAGCGCCACCTCACTGCCAAACGCCGCCACCATCTGTCCCGTCATCGCCGGCGTCAGCCCGATCTCCGGCACCAGCAGCAACGCGGACTTCCCTGCATCGAGCGCCCGCCGCATCGCAGCAAAGTAAACCGAAGTTTTCCCCGACCCCGTCACTCCATACAGCAGATGCGGCGCAAACCCTCCCTTTGTCATCGCCGTCGCAATGGTCCCCAGTGCCTCCATCTGCGCCTCATTCAAAACGTGCTCATGCGCGCTCTTCTTCCTCAACCGCACCTGACCTTTTTCTTTGTTATTCCGTAGCGCAGCGGAGGAATCTGCTTCTTCCTCCACCCCAACGCCTCCCATCCGGAACTCCTGCGGCGCCTCTTCAATCGTCACCAGTCCACGCTTCACAAGCGTCCCCAGCGTAGACTCCGGTACCGCGGCCAAAGTCTGCCGCAGATCCCGCACCCGCATCCGCCCACCGACGGCCGCAAGCTCCGTCATCACCACCAACTGGTTCTCATTCAACCGAAGCAGCCGCAACCCCTCCACAGGCGCTGTTCCCTGTTCCCTGTTCCCTGTTCCCTGCAATACCGCAACCTTCTCCAGACGCCGGGCATCACGCTCCTCTGCCACCGCCTCGCGCCTCAGCCACTTCTTCCTGACCATTCCCTCCAGCAGAGCCTTATTCGCGCCCGTAGCTGATCGCAGCGCCGACATCTTCGCCTGCTCACCACCCTCCAGATAGTTCAACACCGAGTACTCGCGGTTCTGCTCCTCGGGCGACAGCTTCGACCGACGCGAAGATCCCTTCGCCGCCCCCTCATAAAGCACCTTCCGCCCAGCCTCGGCAATCCGGTAAACAAAATGCCGCTTTACCTCGGCCGCCAGCGGCAGCATCCCCCGCAATACCTCGCCGAGCGGAGCCACATAATATTGAGCAATCCACCCAGCCAGCCGCATCAACTCATCCGGCAGCAGGGCCGCATCATCCAGCACCTGCTGCACCGGTTTGATTTCAAAGCCATCCGCGGGCGCATCCTCATGCACCCGAACCACAACCCCCATCAGCCGCTGTCCGCTGAACGGCACCAGCACCCGCGCCCCCACCACAGGAGCCGCACCATTCACCGCATAGGTAAAGGTCTGGTCCAGCGGAACCGGCAAAGCGACATCGCAAAACAGAGACATCCCTCCAGCTTAGCGGACACGGAAGAACTCCGCCGCTACGAGGGTGGCTACGAAGGCGTTGTGGCGCTGATCAGCAACAAAGTCACGCTCTCTTCCGTGATCCGTTTGTGCGGCGTCATTCTCGGGATCAACAGCATATCGCCCTTCTTAAGCTCGATCGCCTTGAACCCTTCCGAGTCAGGCGCGAGCCACTCTCCGGGCTTGATCTCGCGCGCATTCTTCGGCGTGCCGCCAACCTCGTAACGAGTCATCCCATCCAACACCTGGAAGATATGGTCGCGATGCGCGTGGTATTCGAACTCCTTGCCACTCTTCCTCTCTTCTTGATTGATCGTCATCGTCACCGCGAGATTCTTCGCTGTGATGAGGTCCTTGGTGCCATGCGAGGCTTCGAGTTCATTCATCATGCCCTCGACCGCCGCCGCCGTAAACAATTGAACAGGCGCACGCTCTCCTGCCTCGGCGGACTGGCCTCCTTCGGGGGTAGAAGCCGACGCATGGAGCAGCGTATCAGTCAGTGGAAGAGCGACTGCGGCGGCGAGAGGCGCCGTCCAGAGGAAGTTGCGGCGAGTTTGTGCTTTGGCCATGAAAAAGTGAAACATATCCAACATAGTTCACGCCACAGGCGAATGATATAAATCTTTAGCGCGGCCCATCCTCCTGCGGAACCTCTTGGCCTTCGCCGGGAAACGGCCATTTGCGCTCAATCGGCTGCTGCGCCTCACGCGTCGTCTTGGGAACATTTGTAGCAATCTTCAGATTTTCCATAAAGTGCACGCCCAGCTTGCCCGCAGTTGCAAGGTCGATGTCGCCATCGTGGTCCAGATCTTCCGCAACGATCTGCGTCCCAATGCCCGCCGTGCCATTGACTGAAATCGCCGTCCGCGTGAAAGTGCCGGTCTTGCGATCAATCCGGTAAGCGTAGATGACCACCGGATCATACGACCCCGGATCGCCCCCCGAGTGGCCGCGATACCGCTTCCCGGTCACCAGCACAGGAACCCCGTTGCCATCGAGATCGACCAGCTTCAGCGCATGAGACTGCGAGAAGGATTCGTCGATCGTATGCCGCTTCCACACCCGATGAGCGGGAGTGCCTGTCTGCTCAAGCCAGTAAAGACCGTAGCTATGCCCCTGGCCGTAGATAATATCGAGCTTGCCATCATTGTTTACGTCGTAACCAAGAATCGGAAATCCGGCGTCCCCAAGTCTCCAGTCCTGATGCCACACCCATTTATCGTGGTCGGCATCAACATTCTGGAACCACCCATAAGGCGTCAGAATGTCCGCCTTGCCATCACCATCTACATCGGCAATCCCGATTCCATGGCCATCCTGCTCCTTGCCCCCAACATGATGGACCTTCGGTTGAGGCCCGGAGAAGTCAACCCAGATCACGCCCGAGTGGTTATAGTGTGCCAGCGCGACGTCGGGCTTGCCATCGCCGTTGATGTCAGCGAACGCGCCGCCTTCGGTGTCGTAGCTGTCGGTGATGAAATGCTTCTTCCACATCACTCCCGGTTTCTTCGGGTTCTCGTACCACCAAAGCCCGTTCGAGATCCATCCCGTGGTAACGACATCGGGAGCGCCATCATGGTTCACATCAATCGTCCACTCCCCGCAGTCGGAGACAAACTCGTTATGAATCCCCACGGTGCGGTACTGATGCTGCTTCCAGTCGCCGCCATGAGCGCCCGGGTTCTCATACCAGTAAGCGCCGCTCAGCAGATCGTCAAAGCCATCGTTATTCATGTCGAGCGTGGTGATCCCTTCGGCATGATCTGTCCCCAGGCGATGCGCGAGAAAAGCGATGCGCGGCTTACCGTCGGGGCCATTGCCGGGAGTAGGCTTGCGAAACTCCGTGGCGTGGCTCGGGTCCTGCGCCTGAACGGCAACGCCAGCGCCAATGACGAGAAGAAAAGCGAGCGAAAAAGCAGTAATTCTCATAAAAAGTTTGTACCCAGACTTTCTCAATCAACCTGCAGTTACACCAGTTTCATGGTGGTCGGATTCCAATGGACTACATTTCCCTTTGTCATGCTGAGGTTGCTGAGCAGCGCGGCTCCAGCCGCGCGGAACCCGAACTCCGCATCTTCCACCACGGGCTTGCGCGTGCGCACTGACTCGAAGAAGTTGCGGAAGTGGTCATAGCTGTCGCTATATCCGTCAGGCGCAACATACTTCTCATAGCCAACCGGGGGCACTCCCGTCGGGTGCTCCACGGGATACTTCTGCCGGTACTGCTCGATATACTGCCTCTGCATCGCGTCGGTAAATGTGCTGACGGTATATCCCGGCTCCTTCTCACGCGGCACGCGATTCACACTGACGCTATTGCCGGCAATCTCGATCGTTCCCTCCGAACCGGTAAAGAGCAGCCCTTCGCTCTCCTGGCCGCCATCGACAAAGTTGACGCGAAGGCTCAGATTGAAGCCCTCTGCATAATCAAACAGGGCCAGCATTACATCGGGTACATCGCGGCCGTCCTTCCAGAAGCGCAACCCGCCCGTAGCCATGGCCCGTGTAGGACCATGCGAGCCGGTAATAAAATGCGTTCCGCTAAACAAATGGACAAATAAATCTCCGGCGACCCCGCTCCCATAGGCCTTCCACTTGCGCCACTGAAAGAAGTGTTCCGCATTGAAAGGAATCTTTGGCGCTGTCCCTAGAAAGCGTGGCCAGTCGCATGTATCGGTGCTCGCATCCAGCGGAATGGAATAGTCCCACGCTCCGATGGCGGAGTTTCGGTCCCATCGAGCCGTCACCATGTTCAGTTGGCCGATTGCGCCGGAAGCAAGCAACTCCTTCGCCTTCGCATAAATGACGGAGCTTACCCGTTGACTGCCGATCTGGATGATGCGCTTCGTAGAACGCGCCGTCTCGATGATCTCCGGCCCATCCGCGTACAGATGAATCATCGGCTTTTCGCAATAGACGTCCTTGCCCGCCTTCATCGCGTCCACGGCAGCCTGTTTATGCCAGTGGTCCGGCGTGGCGATAAGCACGGCATCGACATCCTTCCGCACCAGAATCTCGCGGTAGTCGCGTGTCGTAAATACATCGTTGCCCCACAGCTCTTTGGCGTGCGCCAGACGGCCGTCATAGCAATCTGCCACCGCTACCAGCTTCACTCCAGGAACCTGAACGGCAGTCTTGGTGTCGCCTTGGCCCTGAATCCCCGCGCCGATCAGCGCAAGCTGGATATGGTCATTGGCTGCGATAGTTCTGCCCGCTTCTTGCGGCGCTTCCGCAAGCATGTGCAGACCCGATCCGGCAGCCGCAATGCCTGCCGCCTTAAGGAAAGTTCTACGATCCAGACTCGTCATAATAAGTTCGATCTCTTTTCGCAACGCAGAAATAGTTTCTCAACTGACAGCAAAAAGTTATGTCATCCGGGCTGCGCTGTCCAGTGGCAGAGCAAACATTCCCCCATCACCTCAAAGAGCTAACCCACCATCGATCACCATTTCGCCTGCCGCCATGAGCTGGCCTTTCCCTGGCCGCTGGAGAAAGCTGAACTTGCAATTCCGGGTCGAGCCCCTTAAGCTCTTCAACCGGGTGCATTTCGGAGATTTTGCGTTCACCCAAAAGCTATCGAACTTCGCAGCGCGGAGGAGAACGATTACAACCATACGACGGCGAGATTTTGTCAAAGCAATCGTGGCAGTATCGGCGACTGCCAGAACAGCCCTGGGACAACAGGCAGCGGCGCCGGTAGCGCCCTCAACGCCTCCTCCCGTGCCGACAGCGCCTGGGCCTGTACCGTGGATGCGCGGGCTGATGGCAGTCAAGCCACTGCCCATGACTCCGCTCGTTCCGGACGCGGTAGCCGAGACCCATGCGAATTTCTTCAATCCTCAACAAATGGCAACGTTGCGGAGACTGAGTGAAACCCTCCTGCCGCCCCTCAAAGGCTACCCCGGGGCAACCGAGGCCGGAACGCCGGAGTTTCTCGATTTTCTGATCGGGGTCTCGCCCGCGGACCGTCAGCAGATGTATCAGTCCGGCCTCGACCGGCTGGACGCAGAGGCAAAGCAGCACTTCGGCGTGGCCTTTGCGGCAGTAGAGAAGGCGCAAGCAGATCAATTGCTCCGCCCCTGGCTGAAGACCTGGATGACCGATCATCCTCCAACTGAGCCTTACGCCCATTTCATCAACATCGCGCACAGCGACATCCGCACCGCAACCATCAATTCGCAAGCCTGGAACAAAGCCGCCGGCGCAGCGGGACAAAAAGGCGAGGGCATGGGGCTGTACTGGTTTCCCATCGATCCCGATATCCATCGAGAAAGCCCCGCGTCGATCTGTCGCCCCACCCGTAATAAAGGATTTTCCTAACAATGGCCGAAGAAATCGTCGACGTTCTCATCATCGGGTCGGGCCACTCTGGCGGGATGGCCGCAAAGATCCTCACCGAAAAGGGCATCTCCTGCCTGATGCTCAACGCGGGCCCAGTCGCCGATGTCCACAAGGACACCGCGCCGAAGCCAGCCTATGCATTGCCTTTTCGCGGGTTCAAACAGCCGGGCCAACTGCCGCATGTCTTCCAGTCCAACGAGTTCAATGCGAACACCTGGGTCGATGAGCAGGAGGTGCCTTACACCTTCGATCCCAAACATCCCTACAACTGGGTGAGGGTACGGCTCTTCGGCGGCCGATCGCTCTTCTGGTCGCGCCAGTCCTTCCGCCTCAGCGACTACGAGCTCAAGGGAAAATCCCATGATGGCTATGGCGATGACTGGCCCATCGGTCTCGCGGACCTCGCTCCCTTCTACTCGCGGGTCGAGACCATCTTTCGCGTGCAGGGCCATACCGATGGGCTACCGCAGTATCCCGATGGAAATTTTGTTCCCGACAACTCGCCATGGTCCGGCTGCATGCAGCGCTTTATCGCAGCAGGAAAGCGCGCCGGGATTCCCGTCTGCAAGCCGCGAAGTTCCCTCGGAGTCGATGGTCTGGCCAGCTCCGTCAATCTGCTGCTGCCCGACGCCTTCGCTACCGGCAAGCTGAGGGCGATCCCGAATGTAGTCGTTCGCGAACTGAGCGTGGACAAGAACACCGGCCTCGTCAACGGAGCCCACTTCGTCGATCGGCTCTCGCGCCGCGAGATGTCGGTGAAGGCGCGCGTGGTCGTTCTCGCGGCGGGAACGCTCGAGAGCACGCGCTTATTGCTTAACTCCAAACTGGCGAACTCCAGCGGCGTCATGGGCCACTATCTCATCGATCAGGTCTATGGACCAGGCATCACCTGTTCGGTGCCCGAGGCGCGCGACGGCCGATCCACGCCGGAGTTGATTGGCGGCGGCGCGCTCGTTCCCCGCTTTCGCAACCTCAACACCAAGTCGAAGAACTTTATCCGCGGCTACGCTCTCAACGTGCATAGCAGCCGTGGACCCATCGATCCGCGCAACTTCGCGGCCTACGGAGAGGAGTTGCAAAAGAAGCTCGATAGCTACAACGGCAGCCTGTTCGCAACCGGAATCATGGGAGAGGTGTTGGCGCGCTACGAGAACCACGTCAGCATCGACAAGGACGTCGTCGATGCCTGGGACATTCCCGTGCTGCGCATTGACACAAAATACACGGACAACGAGTTCAACATGGCGCGCGATGCGGTCGATACCAGCATCGCGTTGGCAGAGGCCGCAGGCTTTGAAGTCCTCTCCAAAAACTACGATCCCAACCCTCCCGGCTATAGCATTCACGAACTGGGCACCTGCCGCATGGGTGACGATCCCAAAACCAGCGTGCTGAATCAGTGGTGCCAGAGTCACGATATTAAAAATCTGGTAGTGGTCGATGGCGCCAGCTTCGTCAGTGGGGGATGGCAAAATCCAACCATGACCATTGTGGCGCTGGCCATGCGTGCCTCCGAGCATCTGGCCGAACAGATGCGCCAGGGGAACGTCTAACGCAATCTTTAACTCCAACAAACTGTTTTGCGACTTCAGGAAAGAGGTCTTACATTGAAGCACTCACGAAGAGATTTCCTCAAAACCGGCGCGGCTTCCCTCCTTTGCGGCTCTTCGCTGCTCCACGGCAGAGAGCTATACGCCCAGACCCTGGGCGTGCCGCTCGCGATTCAGCTCTACTCGGTGCGAGAACAACTGCCGGCCGACTACACAGGCACGCTCAAGCAGATTGCGGCCTTAGGCTACCGCGAGGTCGAAGCTGCCGGCTACTTCAACCACAGCGCAGCGGAGGTCAAGCAAGCCATGTACGACGCCGGGTTGAGCCTGGTAAGCTCGCATCACTCCTCCGCCGACCTGCACAAGCAGTTCGATCAGATTCTTGCGTTCAATAAAGAGCTGGGCGTCCGCTACATCATCTGCTCCTCCCCCAGCCGCAAAGATCCCTCTCAAGGCAACGTCGGCGCCTTCACTCTGGACGACTGGCGATGGAATGCGGAGAATCTCAATACGCTCGGCGAAAAAGTAAACGCCGCCGGCTTGAAGTTCGGATACCACAACCACTTCACGGAGTTCCATACAACCGATGGAGTCGTACCCTATGACGAGCTGCTGCGCCTGACCGACCCCTCCAAGGTCACCATGGAGATGGACTGTGGATGGGTCATCATCGGAGGCGGAGATCCGATCAAGTATCTGCGAAGCCACCCTGCCCGTATCACCATGCTGCACGTGAAGGACTTCAAGCCGTTCCATCCTCCCGCATCGAATACGAATCGTCCCGTTCCGTCAGAATTAGGGCAGGGCACAATCGATTACGCTCCGATCCTGCGCGAAGCGGCGAAGGCTGGGCACGTGAAACATTGCTTCGTCGAACAGGAGGCCTTTGACATGCCCCCCATGCAATCCCTGAAAGTCGATGCAGACTACATGCGCAAGTTTGGCCTGCGTTAGTTTCAAACCAAATTCCACCCTGCCCGGCAGTCTTTCCGATCGACTCCGTATGTCCTATGTCCCGCTCTCGGGACAAGGGTTTCCACAACATATCGCAGGAAAAGCTCTACGCCTTGGCAGGGGCCTTTAACCCCATCTCCGCCATCACCCTCTGCAGGTCCTTCCACGCCTCGCCCTTCTGCCGGGGATCGCGCAGCAAAAACGCCGGATGGTAAGTCACTGCCAGCTTCGCTCCACGGCAGCTATGCCACTTGCCACGCAGCGAAGCCAGCGACTGCTTCACTCCGAGCAGATACATCGCAGCCGTGGCCCCCAGCGCTACAATCACCTCGGGCTGCACTACATCGATCTGCTTCACCAGAAACTGCGTGCAGGTATTCGCCTCCACCGGCTCCGGAACGCGGTTCGCCGGCGGCCTGCACTTCACTATATTGGCGATATAGACCTCTTCCCGCTTCAGACCCATTGCCCCAATCATATTGTTCAGGAGATGTCCGGCCTTGCCCACAAACGGCAAGCCCTGCATGTCCTCATCCGCACCGGGCCCTTCGCCTACAAACATCAATCGTGCCCCCGGATTCCCATCGCCAAAAACGATCTTGTGACGCCCTGCGTAAGCCAGCGGACACCGGGTGCAATCCCCGATCTCTTCCTGAATGGCATGGAGCGCTGCTCCTCGTTTCGACAGAGGAATGCGGTCCTGAGGCAGAGGCGCGAGATCATTAAAACTAATCAGCTTGGAAATAACAGGCTCCTGAAAACCATGATTCGGAGGCACAACAGCGGCAGCAACAGGCGCAACTTCCAAAGCGACCGGCAAAGGTTCCACCGGAGCCGCCGCAGCAACCACCTCAACAGCTTCTATCGCAACCGGCTCGCCGCGGCGATAGAAATCATGAATCCCCATATCGCGGAAGTAATCGACATACGCCCGCAGTTGCTGCTCCGCATCTCCTACCATAGCTCTATGCTATCGCGCGCAGCTAAACGACGTGATCGAGTGTTGGCTCAACAACCTTCTCCGGTAGGACGAACTTCACATGCCCCTGCTCGATCTCTTCCTGGGCCACGCGGCAAGCCTTCATCGACTTGGCAACGATCAGTGGAGAAGCGCCGGACTGCAACTGACGCGCCCTGCGCGCCGCACCTTTGACCAGACTGTATTTGTTGTGGAAAGCATTCTCATTTGTCATGCGTCTCACCCCGTAAACAGAATCTACCTCAGCACAGCAGAATCGCCCACATAATTCGTAGTGGATAATCCGTCCATTATCCTCCAAAAGTTCCCAGCGCGCTTCTGAGCCGAGGCGAAGCAGCATCGGTCCTGCAACTCTCCGCCACCGCCTGCACCCCATCCCGCACCCCGCGCTCAAACAAAACAATGGCCCTCATCTCCGCCACCGCCTGGTCGAGCACATCATTCACCAGCGCATATTTATAATCGCCAATGCGCTTCAACTCATTGCGCGCTTCCGCCAATCGGCCTTCAATCACTGCCTCCGAGGTCACATGCTCCGCCTCGCTCCGGTTGCGCAGCCGCATCTCCAGCACCTCGGGACTCGGCGGCAGGATAAAGATGGACACAGCCTCCGGCAGCTTCTTCATCACCTGCACCGCGCCCTGCACATCGATGTCCAGCAGCAGGTCTTTCCCCGCAATCCTGGCATGTTCGAGCGCCGACACTGCCGTCCCGTAGTAGTTTCCAAAGACCTCGGCCCACTCCAGAAAGTCCCCCGCCGCTACCATCCGCTCAAACTCCTCGCGGCTGGTAAAGTGGTACTCCCGGCCATCCTCCTCCGACCCTCGCGGAGCGCGCGTCGTATAAGAGATGGAGAAATCCAACCCCGCCACCAGCGTCCTCAACTGGCTCACCAGCGTTGATTTTCCTGACCCCGAGGGCGCCGAAATAATAAAGAGTATGCCTGCCATCCGTTCGTAACACCCTGCCTATGCGGTATCTGTGCAGTGTACCCGCACGTTGCCTCTACTCCAGATTCTGGACCTGCTCCCGCGCCTTCTCGATCTCAGCCTTCATCTCCAACCCAAGTTCCGTAATCCGCAAGCTATTCGCCCCCGATGCTCCGCTCGTCTTCGACAGCATCGTATTCGCCTCACGGTTCAGCTCCTGCAAGAGAAAGTCAAGCCGCTTGCCAAGCTCTCCTCCCGCCTCCAGCAGCGCAACAAAGTGATCGACATGAGTCCGCAGACGTACGATCTCCTCTTCCACATCGCTCTTTTCGGCCAACACCGCTGCCTCTGCAAGCAGGCGCTCCTCACTCACAGAAGTCCCCTGCATCAACTCGGCCAATCGCGCCCGGAGACGCTCAAATAATGCGTCGCGGACCCCGCTGCGCAGCTCCGCGACCTCCTCGGCAAACGTCTGCAACCGCAGCATCGACGCGCGCAACTCAGCCGCCAGCGCTGCCCCTTCCTGTGCTCGCCCCTCGTTCAACTTGCCCACCAGCTCATCCACCAGCGACAGCACGGCCTCATCCAGCCCCTGCATCGCCTCTTCACTTACGTTGCTCTCTGCGCTCATCAGACCAGGAAGACGCAGCAAGGCATTCATATCCGGCTCGTTTGTCAATCCATGCAACGCCGAAGCCTCTCGAAACGCCTTCACATAAGCATCGAGCAACCCGGCATTCAACTGGATCTGTACATTCGCCTTCCGCTCTAATTGCAACGTCACATCAACATGGCCGCGCCGCAGTCTCTCTTTCAATATTCGCCGCAGTTGTATTTCCAGCCCATCGCAGGAGGACGGCAATCGGAACTGTAGATCAAGAAACCGATGATTCACGCTCTTGACCGTCAGCGTAAAAGCAAGCTGCTCCTTTACCGAACCGCGCAGATTCGCATACCCTGTCATTGAATAGACAGCATTCATGCAGTTCCCTCCAACTCCGCCGCTGGCACAGCCTCGCCATTGCCCGCGCTGTTCACATCGTCCCCGCTGAACTGCAAATCATAAAGACGGCGGTACGTTCCCGAGTGCAAGAGCAGTTCTTCGTGCGTCCCCATTTCTGTAATTCGGCCGTTCTCAATCACAGCGATTCGTGTCGCCCGGCGAACGGTCGAGAGCCGGTGCGCGATCACAAATACCGTTCGTCCCTGCATCAGATTCGCCAGCGCAGCCTGCACCAGATGTTCGCTCTCCATATCGAGCGCGGATGTCGCCTCATCGAGAATCAGGATCGGCGCGTTTCTCAGGATCGCCCGCGCAATCGCCAGCCGTTGCCGCTCGCCTCCGCTCAGGCGAACGCCCTTCTCCCCAATCATGGTGTTGTAGCCTTCGGGCATCTTCAGGATGAAATCGTGTGCCAGCGCCATGCGCGCCGCCTCTTCCACCTTGCTCATCGGAACATCCGGTTGGCCGTACGCAATGTTGTTGCGCACCGTGTCGTTGAACAGCACCGTCTCCTGCGTCACCTTGCCGATCTGCTTCCGCAGCGAGGCGATGGTCACATCGCGCAGATCATGTCCATCCAACAGTATCCTCCCCTCATTCACATCGAAAAAGCGCGGAATCAGGTTCACCAGCGATGACTTTCCTGCCCCACTCGGCCCCACAAACGCAAGCACCTCGCCCGGATGCACCGAGAAGTTGATGCCCTGCAAGACCTGCGTCTTCTCCCCCTCGCTCTCATAAGCAAAGCCCACACCTTCAAATTGAATTTCTTTGCTGAACCCCTTCAGAACATGTGCCCGCTTCTTCTCCTGCACATCGTCCTGCGCATCCATAAACTTGAAGATATCTTCGCTGGCTCCGAGTGCCTGCTGAAAGCTGTTGTAAAAGAGCGCAAACTTCCGGACCGGATCATACAGCGTAAATACCGCGATAAGAAAGGTGACGAACGACCCCGCCGTCATACCGCCGTGAAGAATTTGTTCTCTTCCCAGATACAAGAGCAACGCAATTCCTACCGACCCAAGCCCATCCATTAAAGGTGAACTGATCGCCTGTACACTCACCGATCTCAGGTTTGCCTGGAAGAGCCGTCTCGCCGCCTTGCGGAAGCGGTCCATCTCCCACAACTCCATCCCAAACGCCTTCACAATACGATTACCCGTAATCGTCTCGTGGAGAATATTCTGGATCTCCGCCAGTTTGTCCTGGCCCTTGCGTGTCGTATGTCGTACACCCCGGCCAATCCGCCGGGCCGACGAAATAACAATCGGTACAAACAGCAGCAGCACCCACGCCAGCTTTCCGCCAACAACCACCACCACGCCAATCGTGAAGAGGAGCGTGAATAGTTGCTGAAGAAAATCGCTCAGCACCGTTGACATCGCATATTGCACCCGCTCGATATCATTGATCAGCGTAGATAAGAGTGTGCCGGTACTGTGTTTCTGAAAAAATGCCACCGAACGTCGCAAAATTGCATCGTACAGATCGTTGCGAAGGTCCGTGATCATCCCGAACCCTGCATAATTCACCAGATACGTTCCCGCGTAATCACAGACTGATTTCAAGAGCGCAGAAACTACGAGTGCATAGGCAACAACAGTCCATGAATTGTGAAAATGGCTGGGCACAAGGAAATTCAAATCAAGTGCCCAGTCCGTATGCGGCACCGGGAATCGCAGGACATTCCTCGATTCCTGGGGGCTCAATATCTTGTCGAAGATCGGCCTCACCAGCAGAAGCCGAAACGCTGTCATGGCACCCACCACCGCCATCAGCGCCACCGACCCCAGCGAATACAGCGCATAGGGCCGCACGTAGAGCAGCAACCGCCAGATACGCCTCACGCCATCACTCTCCCGGTCATCTTCATCGCGCTCGGCATCTCACTATTCTATTGACTATTCTTTCTCTAACGCGGCATGTCCCGGTGCGACGTCTTCACCCGATAGCCCGCAGATGTAAGCCGCTTCTTCATCTCTTCCGCAATAAACACCGACCGGTGCTGCCCACCCGTACACCCAAAGGCCACCGTCAGGTAGCTCTTGCCTTCCTTGATGTAGTGCGGCAAAAGAAACTTCAGCATGTCCGTCGTCTTATCCAGGAACTCCGCAGTCTGCGGAAATTGCCGGACATACTTTGCTACCTTCGGATGCTTTCCTGTCAGCTTGCGAAATTCAGGCACGAAGTGTGGATTCGGCAAAAAACGCACATCGAACACAAGGTCCGCCTCCGACGGCACACCGTTCTTAAACCCAAAACTGGCCGAAGAGATGGTCAGGTTCTGGTCGCTTGCCTCCCGCTCGAACTGGGCATTGATATGCGCTCGAAGATCGTGCACATTGAACTTCGTCGTATCCAGCACGATGTCCGCGACATTCCGAATCGGGTCCAGTCGCTTCCGTTCCGCCCGGATCGACTTGACCACTGTATTCGTCCGCCCCATCGGATGCGGCCGCCGCGTCTCAGAGAAACGCCGGATCAGCGCATCCTCGCTTGCCTCCAAGAACAGTACCCGCGTCGGGAGTGCCCTGCGCACTCGCTTCAGGATCGCCGGAAACTCATCCAGCCGCATCCCTTCGCGCACATCCACCACCAGCGCGGCCCGCTCTATCTCAGTGGATTGACGCACCAGATCGGCAAACTGCGGCACCAGCTCAAGCGGCAGATTATCAACCGAGTAATATCCAAGATCTTCAAAGGCCTTCAGGGCGGAAAGCTTGCCCGATCCCGACAATCCTGTCAGAATCACCAACTCGCCCTTACTCGCCGCCCCGGATACCTTTCCAGATACCTTCTTCGCAGTCTTCTTAGCTACCTTGCGTGGCATGAACAAATCCTAGCATCACCACAACTTCCCCAAAAGGAACTCACGGCACCTCGATCAGCTCCATCTTTCCATCGCGCTTCCGGTGCAGAACCATTGCCTGCCCGCCGTGGTCGCGGAAGACAAACACATCTCGATCCCGAAAGGCTGCCTCTTTCACCGCTTCCTCAAGAGACATCGGCCTCAAGGCCACGCCATCGGTCGATCGTGCAACATGCGGTTCTGACAATGGCGAGTGTGAAGGAAACGAATGGACCAGCATCGGCACTGCCTTCCGTCCAACACTGTTTTTCACAGCAACCTTGCCGGTAGCAGACTTCGTCGCCACTACTTCAACTTCCGCGCCGTTACCGGCAACCGCAGTATCAGACTTCCCATGCCGCTTGATGGTCATTTTTTTCTTCTTATGCCGAATAGCCTGCTGCTCGATCTTGACCAACGCATCGCGCAGGGCAATCACCATCTCAGTCGATTTGCAGGCAGCCACCAGCTTCTGGTTCCTCGTTTGTATCGTCACTTCTGCTATCTGCCGATACTTGTCCGTGGCCAGAATCACATGCACATTACCTGAATTGCCCAGAATCTTTGCAATCCGAGCCAGGCCAGCTTCGGTCTGCAGCTTCAATTTCTTTGTGACGGTTGCCTGTCTGCCGGTGTACTCAACGTCCATATCGATTACCTCGCCTTCTTCTTCGATGCGGTCAGCGCACACGACGTTGGTGCGTACTGGGAATCTGCATATCCTCGCGATACTTGGCCACCGTCCGCCGCGTCACCTGAATTCCCTGCCTTTGCAACTCGGCCGCCAGTTGATCGTCCGTCAGCGGCTTGCGTTCGTCTTCTCCTTCAATCAATTTCTTAACCTTCCGCTTCAACAGGACCAGCGGCAGGTCTCCACCCTCGGGACCATTCACGCCTTCGGAAAAGAAGAAGCGCAGCTCAAACACTCCCTGCGGCGTATGCACATATTTGTTGGCCACCGCTCGGCTCACCGTCGAAGGATGCACTCCAATCTCCTCGGCAACCTCTTTGATCATCATCGGTTTCAGCGCATTGACTCCGTACTCCAGAAACTCCGTCTGCCGCCGCACAATCACGTCGCACGTTCGCACAATCGTATTCTTCCGCTGCTCGATATTCCGCAGCAGTTGAATCGCGGACTTGTACCTCTCCTTGACATACTCCTTCACTTCCTTTTCCGTCTGTTTCTGTTGCAGCATCTTCCGGTAGCCCTGGTTCAGGCGAAGCGTAGGCATGTCCTCGTCATTCATCAGCACGACGTACTTGTCATCGCGCTTCACAAAGGCAACATCCGGCTCAATCAGACGGGCTTCGCTCTGGTTGTAACGCTGCCCTGGCCGGGGATCAAGTGTCCGTATAAATTCAACGCCCGCCTGCACCTCCTCTGCGGTGCGTCCACAGATTCGCGTTAACTCGCGCATGTCCTTCTTTTGCAGAAGAGCCAGGCAGTTCGTCACAATATTCATCGCAATACTAAAGACATCTGCTCGTCCAGCGTCGTCAACCGCCTGCGATGTCTCCTCTGTCGCTTCGTCATCCTCATGGCTGCAGGCTCCATCGCCCGCCGCCATCATCTGCCGCCGGCGCAGCACAATGGCCGCCTCGCCCTGTTGCGCGCATATCTGAATCAGCAGGCACTCACGAAGGTCTCGTGCTCCCACTCCCACCGGGTCCAGAAAATTGACGATCGATCGCGCCTCCTGGACAACCGCCAACAGCGCACTCCTCCGATCGTGCTTGTCATTCTTGCCCTCAGCAACAGCGGCGGCGGCAATCTCAATGGACTCGCCACTCGCTTCGCCGTCGTAAATTTCATCTGGCTGCGGTTGCATTTGCAGGTAAGACGGCTTGCTCTTCATGCCACGTTCAAACGGAATAGGCTCAGCCGAGACGGAACTCCTGAACTGCGCCAAACCTTCCACCAGTTCCTCATCCGTCGCCGTAAGATAGCCATTTTCATTCAGATTCCCCACCACCGACTCAGCCGCCGCCCGCAACTCCGGCGTCAGCGTCAACGAACCGAGCTGCCACGCTAAATGGTCGCTCAATGTACTTGGTTGTGAAAGAAAGTTCTCGAACGAAGGCTTGTCATACTCTTCAAAGTTCGAAGCAGTCCGAAACCCCGGATCAAGGTAGTCCTGAAAGTAACTCCCGAAGTCGATCTCATCGAATGGGTCTTTCTCCACCCGCTCGCTCTCCGCCGCGACCTCTTCCGCCGAGCGCTCACGATCGCCTTCCATTCCCGCCCGTTCTTCGAGCGAGACGCCGGCATCCTCAAGCTCCTCAAGCACCGGATTTTCCACCATCTCGGTGTTGATCATCTCCTTCAGCTCAAGCTTGTTCAGCGCCAACACGCTGACCATCTGCACCAATCCAGGGGTCAACACCTGGCGTTGCGAGACCTTCATATTCAGCTTGGGTTGCAGCAGCAAATCTTAACCTCTCTCATGCTCCGAAAATAATCCTGCAAGACACATAGGATCAAGGTAACCCTGTTTGGCCACAGTCTACACGCCTACGCTCATTCTCGCTGTAAGTCTAACTCTGCTAAAGGCTGTGTAAGCCCCACCCATAGTGCCCATACTTACAACAGAAGTTGTACCGCACTAACTCATCGAAAAATTTTCGCCGAGATAGACTCGTCTCACCTCGGGATCGCGCTCCAGCTCACCCGGCGTCCCCGTCCGAAAGATCCTGCCTTCATTGATGATGTAGGCCCGGTCTGTCACCGACAACGTCTCCCGTACATTATGGTCTGTAATCAGCACACCAATCCCGCTCTTCTTCAGCCCGAAGATAATCTCCTGCAAATCCAGCACGGCAATCGGGTCGATACCCGAGAACGGCTCATCCAGCAAAATAAATGCAGGCTCAATCGCAAGGCAACGCGCAATCTCTACCCGCCTGCGCTCCCCGCCGCTCAGAGCATATCCTCGCGTCTTGCGGACATGGCCCAGGTTCAACTGCTCAATCAACTTCTCGGTGCGCGTCCGCCTGCTCTCCCAACTCAACTGCTGCGCCTCCAGCACCGCCAGAATATTGTCCTGTACTGTCAGCTTGCGAAAGATCGACGGTTCCTGCGGCAGATAGCTGATGCCATGGTTCCTCGCCCGCAGATACATCGGCAACCGGCTGATGTCCTGCCCATCGACCAGCACCCGCCCCGCATCCGGACGCACCAGTCCCACAATGATGTAGAAGCTGGTCGTCTTCCCCGCGCCATTCGGCCCCAGCAGGCCCACGACCTCTCCCTGCTCAATCTGCAGGCTTACGCCCCGAACCACCTGACGCCCGCCATACGACTTGCCGATCTCCTCCGTCGCTAAAGTCTTCATCGGTCCTTTTTCACCCGGGTCTCTGTGCGCACCCTCTGTTTGTTGTCCATTCCATTAGAAACCACAACGCTCTCATCTCCCGCATGGAATCGCAGCGACGTCCCCGACACAGTCCCCCGCGTATCATCCACAATCTTAGGTGGAGCAGCCGCCGTTCCCGTCATCACAAACATTCCATCGCTCGCCGTATAGACCACGCGCTCCCCCGTTGCGCGCCGCCCAGGCTGATCGATCTCGATATGCCCGGTCGCCACCACCCGCTCTACACTGCCCCCCATAAAACCGCTCTGGCTCGTCTTCTGCGCGCCATTGGAATTTGTCTTCTGCGCGCCACCTGCGCCAGCCTTGGGAGGCGCCTGCAAATAAACCACAGCCTCCTGCCCGCGCATATGTCCGTCCGCACTCTCAACCTGCACGCCCCCGGTAAAGTCCGCCTGCCGGGTCGCGTCGGAATAAGTCAGCTCACGGCTGACCACCCGCACAACCTCGGTCTTCCCCGTCCCCGGCTTTCCAGCACTGGCCTTCGCATTCCCCGCACTCGCCAGCACCGTATGCACAGCCATGGCAGCGCCCTGCCCAACCCCATGAGCCAACAGCCGCTTCTCCTTCTGTTCAAGCTGAAGCACTGGAGCCTCCACCTGCGAAGCTCCCTGCCAAAGCCGCGCCGGCCTTCCCTCCGCACCATAAAAGATCGCCTGCCCAGAGTCATGCTTAAACTCAGCGCGCACCGCCAGCACGTGCGCCGGTTCGCTCCCATTTCCAGACAGTTTATAGCTCGCCTTCACCGCCCCATCCGCCTCGGCATCTCCGGTCTGCTGCTGCATCACGACCCGGTCCACCCATAACATGCTTCCGGCATTCGTCAGTTGGACTGCACCCGTCAGCGTCAATCTCTGCGTCGCCCCATCATAGACAGCCCGCGCTGCCGTAGCTTTCTCTTCCTGCGGCGCACTCGCATCCCCGGGTTTCTTCATCGGCGTCTGGGTCAACACCACATTGCCTTCCTGAACGGCCGTCGAAATTTCATCCGCAGGACTCCCTGCATGACCCACCACCACAGGCCTGAAGTGGACCTCCAGTCCATCTCCCGAACTCGTGTTCACTACGCCCGTAGCGCTCACCCGCCGCAGCAGAGTATGCCCGGCTCCATTCACCACCGAAAGCCGCTGTACACCATCCACGGGCACAAAATGCGCCGTCAAAACATCTCCGGCCAGATCGCTGCTCGTCATCGTCACGTGCCCCGGCTTACCCGCCGGACTCGCCACCTTCAATCGAGCGTCTCCGGTAGCCTTCGCATCCTGTAGCTGTGTCTTTCCCGCCCTGTCCGAAACCAGCGCAAGCTCCACCTTTCCTGCCCCAAGATCGCGTTCGCTCCACGGCGCATTCGCCGCATCGGAAGTACGAACCCGCTCGTGCAGCTTTACCGCGCCAGTCAGCACAACATGTTGAAGCCGCCCCGCCTTATCGAACGCACCCTTCCCCTCAACCGCCTCCCCCTGCGCCTGACGCAACGCTCCATCCGCCAGATACCGCACCCCACCTGTAAGCACTGCCGACTGCGGCTTACTCTCCGCACTCAACAAAACATTGCCCCGCGGAGCCACCACCCTCCCTCCATCGCCATCCGTCAACGTCACCGCGCCTTCAGCCTCCATCCGCTCAGCCGACCCATCGTCTCGCAGATGCACCACCATCCGCTGCGCCGCCACTGTCTGCCCTGCCTCTGCTCTTGCTCCACCCACCAGCACATACTTCGCCTGCGTCAGCACCACCTGCCGGTCCGGCCTGTCCAACTCCGCCCGCGTAGCCGTCAGCGTCACCGGCTGCCCCTGCTGCAGCCCCACCACCTTCACCGCCGAGTGCAACACCACCACGCCTGTATCCGAGTCATAGTCAGCGCCCACAGCATGGCCCGTCATCCCGCCAAACTCAAACTCAATCTCCTTGTCCGTCGCAGCCACTCCCAGCTTCTGCATAAAGACCAGGCCGCTCGTCTTCACATGGATCATCCGGGCATCCGCCGCCCCCGGCTCGCCAACACCCGGCTCTCCTCCCGCCGCGTACTGCCGCTTGCCTTGAGCGTCCGCTGGAGCCGGGGCCTGTAAGTCAAGATGCACCTCACCCGTGGCCGTCGCCACCTGCTCCTTCTGGTCATACTCAAACTCGCTGCCATAGATGCGGTCCGCCCTGTCCGATTTGTGTCCATACACCACAATCCCGACATCATGCAGCGTATACGTCCCATCCTTGTGCTGCAGCGCCTTCGCCGCATGAATCGTATAGATCGTTCTTCCGCCCAGGGACTGCGAATACGTAAACGCGTTCGTCTCCTGCTGAATATCAGCCCCCAGCTTCCCCGGAAGTTCCGTCAGAAAGCGGTGCGCCCGATAGTGCGCATAGCCTAGAAAGGCGGCAATCACCATCACCAGCAGGCCCGCGCCCACCAGCAACCATATCCTCAGCCTTTCTATCGATATCGAAATACGCATCAACCTGCCCACCTTATCTTCTCATTACGGCGCGATAAAATAGACCCATGGCCGATCAGCTCTACCTAAGCCTCTGGTTCCCCAACTTCCGCTTCGAGGCTCTCCCTGCCGCGCTGGTCTCGGTCCTGCGTCAGTTCACGCTCATCAGCGGAGAAAAACGCGTAGCTGCCGCCAGCGTCTACCCCATCAGCTTCACCGAGTCCCCCACCTACCAGCGCATCTACGTCAACGACGACCGTGCCCAGGACTCCGAAGACTCCATCATCGAGAATGCCGTGGCCGAGGCCACCGAGCAGCTCCATGACGACATGGCCTACGAGTTCGAGATGAAGTGGAACCTCTGGACACCCGAATCCGGAGACTCCAGTAATCCCGCTGCAGAACTCGACACCCTCTGGAAGCTCCAGCCCTCCACCGTCCGCATCATTGGCTTCGGCCCCAACTTCGACGACGCCAGCTACGAGCAGAACGGCCACATCCGCATCGACTTCGGTCTGGACACACCCTGGGTCATGGACGACACCCTCGAAGACGCCGAACTCGACGAGCTGGCCCAGAAGCGCATCCAGCAAAATGTCGAAATGCTCTTAGCCTTCACCCTCTCCGTGGAAAAGCACTGCGCCATCAGCAGCCGCCTTCTCTGGACAGAGTCCGGCGAACCCCTCGCCGAAAAGCTGATAGCCCGGCTCCAACGTCTCAACTAATAATTAGTTATTTTTTATTTCACATTGGCTATTCTTTTATTATTCTCCTGAGCAAAAAGAATTTTGCCAGAGGTTGCCTTGAAATCGAGCCCGGACCGTTTTACCCGTCGCGATGCCATTAAAACTTTTGCGCTCGCAGCGTCGGCCGCCAGCATCTCGCCTTCATCCCTGTTTGCCGATCCGATCCCGAACAGGAAAAAGCTGCCGAACATCGTCCTGCTCCTCTCCGATGATGTGGGTTACGGCGACGTAAGCTGCTATGGGGCCAAAGTGGTCAGCACTCCCAATATCGACAAACTTGCGGCAAACGGGCAGCGCTTCACGGATGCCCATACAGGTGCAGCTACATGCACTCCTTCCCGCTATGCCGTGCTGACGGGTGAGTATGCCTGGCGCATCCCAGGCGCCCACATTCTTCCGGGAGACGCCGCTTTACTGATCGATCCAGCCAGGCCAACGCTTCCGTCCCAACTGAAAAAGGCCGGGTACGCCACCGGCTGCGTGGGAAAGTGGCATCTGGGTCTTGGCGATGGCAACATCGATTGGAACGGAGACATTCGCCCGGGACCGCTCGAAGTTGGCTTCGACTACTCCTTCATCATCCCCGCAACGCCCGACCGCGTCCCCTGCGTTTACATCGAAAACCATCGTGTTGCCGGGCTCGACCCGAAAGACCCCATCACCGTCAGCTATCGCCATAACATCGGCACCGACCCCACCGGCACAGAACATCCCGAGATGCTGAAGATGAAGACGAGCCACGGCCACAACGACACCATCGTCGATGGTGTCAGCCGCATCGGCTTTATGAGCGGCGGCAAATCCGCGCGCTGGGTCGATGAGGTCATGGCGCCAACGCTGGTCAATAAATCCATCGACTTCATCGAGAAAAATAAAGAGCGGCCCTTCTTTTTATATCTGGCCGCAAGCGATATCCATGTTCCGCATATTCCCAACAATGAGTTTGTCAATACAACAGCATGTGGCATTCGGTGCGATGCGATCCATCAACTCGATTGGACCGTAGGCCAGATTGCCCACACTCTCGACAGGCTCGGCCTGACGGACGACACGCTTTTCATCTTCACCAGCGACAATGGCCCGGTCGTTGATGATGGATATGCGGATGGCTCCGTCGAACACCTCAACGGCCATCGCCCGGCCGGCGCGCTTCGCGGTGGCAAATATACGATCTGGGAGGGCGGCACCAGGGTTCCGTTCATTACCAGTTGGCCCCAGCAGATCAAACCCGGCGTCTCGAACGCTCTGGTCGGCCAGGTCGATCTTGTAGCATCGCTTAGTGCCTTAGCCGGGGTAACCACTCCGGCCACCGTTCCCGACAGTATCAACGTACTCCCGGCTCTGCTGGGCAAATCTCCAGCAGGACGCGAATACATCGTCGAAGAAGCTAATGTTCTCGCCATCCGCAAAGGGCAGTGGAAACTTGTCGATACGCGGCAGAAACCAGGCATACCGCTCGCTTCCGGGGCTGACAGCGACATGAGCCATTTCCAGCTCTACGATCTGTCTAAGGACATCTCTGAATCAGAGAACGTAGCGCATCTGCACCCTGAGCTTGTGCATGAACTGGCGGCAAAGCTGGAAGAACTGCGAAAGCTGAACCACAGCTAGAGCAAATAGAGCAAAATGCTCGTTAGTATAGCGTTTTGTCTTCCTTTTTGGTTGTCATTCCGCAGCGGAGCGGAGGAATCTGCGTTTGCGTGCCTATACACCATCAGGAACATCGCTCTAACCGCGAATTCAATTTGCCGCTTCAACTTCAGGAGCCTTCGCACTCCCACGTCAGGCAGGGACGGGTGCCCCATATCTCGATTTTGAGATGGGTACATCGGACGCAAGCCCGACCGCTCCCGCCCATCTATCCCCGAGAGCAACCCCTAGCCAGCCACCACAATCTCCGAGAAATCCGCAATCCCTGAAAAATCCCGGAGGACTCGTTGCAATAGCGCTAGCCGGTTAGCCCGAATCTCAGTCTCAGGGGCCATCACCATCACCGCATCGAAGAAAGCATCCACCTGCGGCCTCAACGTAGCAATCTGCTCCAGAGCAGCGGTATAGCCCTTCTCCGCCCGCAGCGCGGATACCCGCCCAGCCAGCTCAGCGGAGCGCTCCGAAAGGGCCTTCTCCGAAACCTCCGTCAGCAGCGCCGCATCGACACAGTCTCCTGCCGCAATCCCCTTCTCCGCAGCTTGCGTCAGAATATTCTTCATCCGTTTGAAGGCCGCGGACACCGCTGCAAAATCCTCGGACTCACGCACCGCTGTCACCGCCTCCGCCCGTGCCACAGCATCCCGAACATCCTCCGCCCCAGCCGCCAGCACCGCCTTCACCACGTCATAAGCCTGCCCACGGGCCTCGCGCAGATAAAACTCCAGCCGTTCGGCAAAGAATCCCCGCACCTTCCCCGCCAAAGCCTCGTTCTGCCCACACGCTGCGGCAGCAACCTCAGTCAGCGTCAGCGGCAAGGCAACCGCTGTCTCGGCCAGAATCTTTACAATTCCATTCGCCGCACGCCGCAACGCAAACGGGTCCTTGGAACCCGTAGGCTCCATCCCCAGCCCAAACATTCCGGCGATGGTGTCCGCCTTGTCCGCGATCGCCAGCACCGCACCCTCGACCGTGCGCGGGACCGAATCCTCCATCGACACCGGCTTGTACTGGTCATAGATTGCGTCGGCAGTCGCCGCGCCGAATCCCTGCGCCCGCGCATACAAGCCGCCGACGATTCCCTGAAGCTCGGTAAACTCCTTTACCAACTCGCTCGTCAGGTCCGTCTTGGCCAGCGAAGCCGCCTCGTCTAGTGCCACAGGATTCAACTCGCATTTACGCTCAAGCATTGGCCCAGCCAGCCCGGAGGCCAACTTGCGTACCCGAGAGGTCTTCGCCGCATAGCTGCCCAGGTCTTTCTGGAAAGTAACGTTCTTCAGCAGCTCCACTCGGTCCACCAAAGGCACCCGCTGGTCGAACTCCCAGAAGAACCGGGCATCGTTGAATCGTGCCCGAAGCACCCGTTCATTCCCATGCCGGATCACCGCCAGTCCCGCCTCATCTGCCTCGGTATTCAGCACGGCCAGAAAGTGTGGCGAGAGTAGGGCCTTTCCCGATCCCTGCTGCCTGTTCCCTGTTCCCTGCTCCACGGCGAAGTACTTCTGGTGGTCGCGCATCACCGTCACCAGAACTTCTTCCGGCAACGTCAGGTACTCAGCCTCGAAGCCACCCATCACGACGGAAGGCCACTCCGTAAGCTGAGTCACCGTCTCCACCAGCTCTTCGTCCTCGCGCCACCGCGCCCCGGCGACCGTGCGCGTCGCCGCATCGAGCGCCTTGCGAATCCTCTGCCGTCTCGCCTCGACATCGGCCACGACAAAACTCTTCTCAAGCGTCTGCTCATACTCGCCTGGCGACTTCAGAGCGATCGCCTCATCGCCAAACAGCACCCGATGCCCATAGGTCACAGCACCGGCCTCATACCCGCCAAAGCTCACCGGCACGGTCTTCGCACCAAGCAGCGCCACCATCCAGCGCACAGGCCGCACAAACCGCTCGGGACGACCAGCGCGCCAGTACATGTTCTTCGCCCAGTAGATTCCCGCCAATTCCTTCGGCAGCTCCGCCGCAATCACCTCACTCGCTTCGCGCGACTCAGTGAAAGAAATCGCTTGGATATATTCACCCTTCGGAGTCTGAACTTTTCGAAGCGATTCGACCTCAACACCAACTTTCTTCGCAAATGAGATTGCTGCAGGAGTCGGCAACCCATCACGGTAAGCAACTTTAGTCGAAGGACCCAGCGTTTCTACCATAAGTGGATTCTGGTTTTCCTCCACATCACTAATAACAACCGCCAACCGCCGAGGCGTGGCGAAGCTCTTGCTCACAACCCCAGCTGATGCAAGCCTTTCCCTCTCCAACATTGCCACCACGCGGCGTTGCAACTCCGCCTGCGCTCCGGCGATCATCCGCGCCGGAATCTCCTCCAGACCAATCTCAAACAGAAACTCTGCCATAACCGTCCTTACTTTTAGTGACTCGCTAAATAGTTGAATCGTTCAACTATTTACTCTTTGATCTTTTCCAATCCAAGGAGATTCCCCTGGGCGGCGTAAATCCTGGCTACGCCTACAACCAGCGTTCGAATCCGCGCCATGACACCGACTCGTTCCGTCACGGAAATTGCTCCGCGAGCGTCCAGTAAGTTGAAGACATGGGAGCACTTAAGAGCCAGCTCGTAAGCCCCTAGCACGGGGAAGCGCTTCAGTTCGAGGGAGTCCATCTTTTCAAAATTTTTGGCTTGATCCAGCAGGTTCAGACACTCAGCCTCATAAAGATTCAGGTGCTCCCATAGCTTGGTAACATCTGCATAATCAAAGCTATACGCGGAAAACTGTTCCTCTTCCGCGAGCCGCATCTCACCATACGTCACCTTGCGGCCCGTGTCCGGCTCGACTGCCCAGACGATGTCGTAGATAGAATCTACGTCCTGTAAAAACCCTGCGATCCGCTCTAAACCATAGGTGATTTCGCCACAGATCGGATCGAGGTCCATGCCTCCACATTGTTGAAAATAAGTGAATTGCGTGATCTCCAAGCCGTCCAGCATGACTTGCCAGCCTACTCCCCAGGCACCGCCTACTGGCCACTCCCAGTTGTCTTCTTCGAACTTGATATCGTGCTGGCGCAGATCGATTCCGATGGCCGTAAGCGACTCTAAATACAACTCCTGGATGCGTACCGGTGGCGGCTTTAGGACCACCTGTAATTGGGTGTGGCGGAAGAGGCGATTGGGGTTTTCGCCGTAGCGGCCATCTGCCGGACGGCGTGAGGGTTGGGCGTAGGCGATGCGCACGGGCCTGGGGCCGAGGACGCGGAGAAAGGTGTCGGGCGACATGGTGCCTGCGCCAACTTCAACATCGTAGGGCTGTTGCAGCACGCAGCCCTGGTCGGCCCAGAACCGCTGCAAGGTAAACAAAAGCTCCTGAAATGTAAGCGCGGGAGATGTAAGCGCCGTCTTCTTCTTACCTGTCGCCTGCATGGGTCTCTTTTCTATTGGTGTAGTCATCTGATTCTAAATGGTGTTTTTTTGCAGGTAAATTTTGACTGATTTGGCTGAGGAGCATAGTCACGCGACTATGGTCATCTGGCTCTTACCAACATTTCAAACTGAATTTTTCCCAATTCGAGATAGCGCTCGGGCGCTTACCAGCTTTCGTTCGAGGTGGCGTTCCAGTGTGTCTACGGCGAACCGCTGAAGGTTTGTCGGTTGCTCCATCGGCCATTGCTCTTCTGAGAGTTCGTGCACGGTTCCACGGAAGATGCGGGCGGCGATAGCCGTGGACTCAGCGGAGAGGGCGATGCTGCTGTTGCGCCGATCATCCGAGCAGGTGACTCCGTCGCTGGTGGCCGAGTACCAGATTGTGCCGCCACGCAGGTCGAGGCCGCAGACGACGCAATGGCCAAGCTCCGGCATCCAGCCCATCAGACGGTTCATCCAGAGGGCGAAGTAGATGACCGGCACAGAGACGCGGCCTACCTGAATCTCCTGCAGCACGGCGAGTGCCAGCCGGAAGACTGCGTCTTCGGGAGCCTGCTCCGGCAGGGCTTCTTCGAGGACTTCGGCTACCAGTTGGAGGGCTGCGGTTCGGGCGTAGTCGATAGGACGGCTGAGGGGCGAGGAGAGGATTTCAAAGGCATCGAGGCGGACGAGCTCCTGCTTTGGCCTCTCGGCGTAGGTGGCGCGGACGTGGGTCATCGGCTCCAGTGCTCCGCCGAATCGGCGGCGAGAGCGCATGGCGTGGCGGGCGACTCCCTTGATGCGGCCGTGTTCGCGCGTGAAGAGGCTGACCAGCAGGTCTGCCTCCTGGAAGGGCCATGCGCGTAATACGATTGCTTCGCTTTGCCGCTGTATCATTCGCGTCCTGGGTTCAGGGTAAAGCAAGTGGACGTTTTGGTGGTTCGCTCTCTGCGGCGAAGGGTGAGAAACACAGCGACAGCAAAAACAAAACGCGCAGCCCCTTGGCTGCGCGTTTCTGTAGATTTATGCTTCGACGAAACTACCGACCGAAGTGGGTCGCATTCTTCGTCTGGTATTCAGCCCACTTTTCGGGCAGGTCGTCTCCGGCGTAGATCGCCGATACGGGGCAGACGGGCACACATGCGCCGCAATCGATGCACTCGACCGGATCGATAAACAGTTGTTCGGCGTCAGCGTGGCCGTCCTCATCCTTCTTCGGGTGGATGCAGTCCACCGGGCAAGCATCCACGCAAGCCGAATCTTTAGTCCCGATGCACGGTTCCGCAATCACGTAAGCCATCTTGTTAAATCTCCCTTTTTACAACTTGAAAATCACTGCCTGTGTCTGAGCTTGTGTGTCTCGATTTTAGCAGCACTTCTTGGTCACTCTGCAAATGAACTTTTCTACAGAATACGACTTTTCTGGACCTATTTCGAGTTGAGACGGTCAGCGTGCGTCTTCGAAATGGTTTGGGGGATTATGACAATGCAGGAGAGCATGTTAGAAGAACAAGCAACAAGTGACTGGGCGAGGTTTACATTCCCACCCATCGCGATGAAACTGCGATGGATGGGGCACCCGCTCCTTTGTTGCTGTCCGAGGAGAACAGGCAACGGCACAATGGGATCAATTCGCTTGTTGCGCTCGTCTGGCGGCGAACTCTGCCGGCGTGGGTATCGGTCCCAGATCGCGGCCTGCAAACATCTCGGTGAAGACGTGGGTTATCTCTGGCAGGATTAACTTGTTCGTCGCCAATACCTCGCGGCTGTCGAGCGTGAACTTGCCGCCGTCAAAGTGGGTTACGGTTCCGCCTGCCTCTGTCACCAGAAGCACGCCGGCGGAGGTGTCCCAGGGATTCAGGTTGAACTCCCAGAAGCCGTCGAGCCGTCCGCAGGCGACATAGGCCAGATCGAGCGCCGCCGAACCTGCGCGGCGGACGCCGTGGGAACGCAGCGTGATCTGCTGGTAGAAGTGCACATTGGGGCTGGCGTGCCGCTTCTGGCTGGGGAAGCCGGTCGCGGTCAGAGATTCCTGCAGCGTCTTGGTCCTTGATACATGGATGGCGCGGCCGTTGAGAAAGGCGCCCTTCCCGCGTTCCGCGGTAAACATCTCGTTGCGCAGGGGATCGTAGATGACTCCGGCAACGATCTCTCCGTCCGCATCAGCCGCCAATCCGGCGGGACGATGCTCCAGGCCCAGCACGACGCAAAAAGCGGGAAAGCCGTGGGCGAAGTTGGTGGTGCCGTCGAGCGGATCGACGTACCAGCGATACTCGCTCTCCATCTGGTCGCGGGTTCCCTCTTCGCCATAGACGCCGTGGGCGGGAAAGGCAGCCTTCAGCTTTTCGCGGATGAGCTGTTCGCTGGCGCGGTCGGCCTCGGTGACGATGTCAACGTCGCCCTTGTACTCGGTAGAGACACCTTTTCCATAGAATTTCCGAAGCAAGGCGCCAGCCTGTCGCGCGATTCCGTCTGCTATGTGGGCAAACTCAAATTTATTCACAAGAACCTCTCAGTCTTCTCACTGTAAGACTAACGCGCATCCGAATAGTATCCGGTGCGGTATCGCAAGGAATATTTGTCGCGCAGGGCCGGGTCTTTCATCTGCACGTTGATGGCGCGAAACGATTGGTCGTGCCGCACACCTTGCGGAGCATAGTACCCGAGCACGTACTGGGTCCGCAGATCGTCCGATACGCGGGCGAAGGCAGGTTCGAGGGCTTTGGGGTCTTCGACGTAGTAGTATTTGCCTCCGGTGTCGCGCGCCATCTGGATGAGGGCATGCTCGCCGCCGGTGTTGCGCCCGGCGTCGGCCTCGACGGGCACGATGATGAGCGAGTACATCATGGCTCCGGCACGCTGCGCCTCTTCCAAAGCCTGCTCGTAGCGCGTCCCCTTGGTGTCGACACCGTCGGTAATCAGTACCAGAACGCGCCGCCGTCCGGCGTCCTGGCGGGTCGCGGCGAGACGCTGCGCGCCTAGATAGATAGCGTCATACAAGACGGTTTCGTCGCCAGACTGCAGGTTGTTCAGCCCTCGCTCAATCTGCTTTTTTTGATTGGTGAACGGCACGATCTCGCGGACGGAGTCGGAAAAATCCATCAGGTCGAGCTCGTCCTGATCGCGGAGGAGGGCATTGACGAAGTGCTTGGCAGCCTCTTTCTCCAGCCGTTCATCAGCGAGTACGCTTCCACTGGCGTCGATGGCGAGCACGATGGAGAGGGGCGTGGAAGACTCCTTTTCGAAGAAGGCAATCTTCTGGGGACGCTTGTCTTCACTGATCTGAAAGTCGTTCTGGGTGAGACCGGAGACGGGAGCGCCGTGCTCGTCCACCACGTTGACAGCTACGTTGACGAGCCGGGTTTCGACCTTGATGGTCGGCACCTGCGGCGGCGGCGGACGGCGTTCGATGGGGGCCTGGGGCAGCAGGGCCGCGCCGAGGATGATGGCGGCCAGCTTCATCCCGGCGTCTCCTTAGAGGCGATGAAATCATCGGGGAATGGCTCGCCCGCAGCCCAGACTGCGCCGTCGACGAAGTGCTCTTTCTTCCAGATGGGCACAGTCTTCTTGAGCGTGTCGATGAGCCAGCGGCAGGCGTCGAAGGCCGCTCCGCGATGAGCGGACGCGACTACGATCAGGACGCTGGTCTCGCCGACTTCGAGGCGTCCGAGGCGATGGAGCAGGGCCACGTCGCGGATGGGGAATTTGGTGAGGGCTTCGGTTGCGAGGCCGCGCATCTGGCTGAGCGCCATCTCTTCGTAGGCCTCGTAGTCGAGAAAAAGTGTCTGGCGGCCGCGGGTGTTGTCGCGCACGATGCCGTCGAAGACGCAGACCGCGCCATCGGTGGCGGCCTTCATCTCGTCGAGAACATGCGCGGATGCAATGACTGTTGTGCCAAGCTCTACTCTCATGCCGCGCACCTGCTTTGCGTGCCTCCGCTTACGGGAGGCAATAGAGCGACCTCATCGCCTTCGTGCAGCACCGTGGATAGGCCGGCATAATCTCGATTGACCGCCACCGCCAGCGTCCTCCAGACGTCGCTCTGCTTAGACGTTTGAGCGCGCAAAAGGCTGAGTAGAACTTCGACGGTTGCGTCATCGGGCACGTCCAGCGGCTGCTGCCGGCGCGCGAATAAATCTTTTAATGTTCCGAAATAAAGCACGTTGACGCGCATACCGGTAGCATACCGCGCCGATGAGTTTAAAGCGGTTTCCCAGATGGCACAAAGTCTTCCTGGTCAAACGAAAGGCAAATACAGGGGTCTCTCCACTGCGTAGCGCACGATGAAACTGTGCGCTGCTCCGGTCGAGATGACGTACTCTTTTGTCCTCACAGAAACATTACAAATGTCCTAAAGAAAAGAGCGGCCCCACGATGGGAGCCGCTCTGGATTGAGTTGCGAGCCTGCTTACACGGTCGCTTGCAATACTTCTTCGCGGACCTGCTCGTCCTGGGCTGCTTCGCGCTTGGTGTGAGGCAACGCTACGGCGAGCACTTCTTCGATGCGAGAGGCATAGTGGATGGTGACGCCCTCGGTCTGGTCGGGGGTTAGGTCCTCGTCGACCTGCTGCCTGCACTCGGTCGGCATGATGACGTCGCGGACTCCGGCACGCTTGGCGGCGAGGAACTTCTCCTTGATCCCGCCGACCGGCAGCACATTGCCGCTGAGGGTGATCTCGCCGGTCATCGCGGTCAGCGGATGCACGGGGGTATCCGTCAGCAGGCTCACCAGCGCGGTGGCCATGGTCACGCCAGCCGAGGGGCCATCCTTCGGGATCGCTCCGGCAGGCACGTGGATGTGCAGGTCGGAGTCCTTGGTGAAGTCCTCGTCGAGGCCGAGGGACACGGCGTTCGAGCGGACCCAGGTGAGCGCGGCCTGCATGCTCTCTTTCATCACATCGCCGATCTGGCCGGTGATGGTGAAGCCGCCCTTGCCCTTCATGCGGTTGGCTTCGATGAAGAGGACGTCGCCGCCAGCCGGTGTCCAGGCGAGGCCTACCGCGACGCCTGCGCGCTTCGTGCGCTCAGCGATCTCGGTGTCGACGCGTACCTTGATGCCGCCGAGGAACTCGTGGACGATCTCCGGGGTGATGACGACTTTTTCCGTCTTGCCCTCGGCTACGCGGCGCGCTACCTTGCGGCAGACGGTCCCGATGAGCTGTTCGAGCTTGCGGACGCCGGCCTCGCGGGTGTAGTGGCGCGAGATCAGATGGACGCTGGCGGTTGGGAACTCGACCATCTCAGGATTGATGCCGTTCTCCTTGATCTGGCGCGGAATAAGGTAACGCTCTGCAATGTTGACCTTCTCCTCCTCGGTGTAGCCCGTGAGTTCGATGATCTCCATGCGGTCGAGCAGCGGCGCGGGAACCGTGTCGAGCTGGTTCGCCGTGCAGATGAAGAGCACCTTCGAGAGGTCGAACGGCTGGTCGAGATAGTTGTCGCGGAACGTGTTGTTCTGTTCCGGGTCCAGCGTTTCGAGCAGCGCGCTGGCGGGGTCGCCACGGAAGTCGCGGCCCAGCTTGTCGATCTCGTCGAGCATGAAGACAGGGTCGTTGGTCTCGACGCGCTTCAGGTTCTGGATGATCTGGCCGGGGAGCGCACCGATGTAGGTGCGGCGATGGCCACGAATCTCCGCCTCGTCGTGCATTCCGCCGAGCGAGATGCGGGAGAACTTGCGTCCCAGGGCACGCGCGATGCTGCGTCCCAGCGAGGTCTTGCCGACGCCCGGAGGTCCGACGAAGCAGAGGATTGGCCCCTTCATGTCCGGCTTGAGACGGCGGACGGAGAGGTAGTCGAGGATGCGGTCCTTGACCTTCTGCAGGCCGTAGTGGTCGGTGTCGAGGATCTCCTTGGCTTTGACGATGTCGATCTCGCTGGCGGAGCTCTTTGACCACGGCAGCACGGCGAGCCACTCGACGTAGTTGCGCGTCAGGCTGTAGTCGGCGGCCATGGCGTTCATCCGGCTCAGGCGGCCTAGTTCCTTCAGGGCATCCTTCTTGACCTCTTCCGGCATTCCGGCGTTTTCGATCTTCTCTTTCAGCTCGGCGATGTCCTTCTGGGAGTCGTCGAGGTCGCCCAGTTCTTTCTGGATGGCCTTCATCTGCTCACGGAGGTAGTAGTCGCGCTGCGACTGCTGCACGGAGTCCTGAACTTCGCTTTGGATCTTGTTGCGAAGCTGCTGAACTTCAAGCTCTTTGGCGAGATGCTTGTTGATGCGCTCCAGACGGGCAGAGATATCCGGGGTTTCGAGAAGCTCCTGCTTATCGGTGGTAGTGAGGAACGGCAACGACGAGGCGATAAAGTCGGCGAGCCGTCCGGGCTCTTCGATGTTGATCGCAATCGTCTGCAGATCGTCCGACAGAGTCGGAGACGAGGTCACAATCTGCTGAAACTGGCTGACGACGTTGCGCTGCAACGCCTCGGCCTCGGGAGAGGCAGTCGGCTCAATCTCTTCGATGATCTCGCATTCCGCGGTCATAAACGGCGTCAACTGCGCGAACTCGCCCACGTGGACACGCTCATTGCCCTCGGTGAACACAAAGAGGCTCTGGTTGGGCATTTTGACGACTTTATGAACGGTCGCGCGTGTCCCTATGGCGTATAAATCCGCTCCCTGCGGCGTGTCCTGGCGCGCATCTCTCTGGGCCACCACAAGGATGGTCTTTTCTTCGCCGAGGGATTGAATGAGCTGGATAGAACTCTCGCGACCGACGGTCAGAGGCAGCACGGCATGAGGGAAGAGCACGGTATCGCGTACAGGCAGCACCGGAATCGGACTTTTTGTAACTTCCTGTTCCCCGGGCGTTTCTCCGTTTTTTGATGCCTTTGGTTGAATGACGCTTACGAAATCGTTTGGCATTGAGTGTCCCTCTATCAGATTACCAGCTATTGGATGCAGCAAGTCTTAATCTGGTCGCAACCCGAGCCCCTATCGTCTAAGACGCCGTCTGCCCTCCCTCCGTCATCGGCGAAGCCAACCTTTTCATCAGCGGGCCGATTTCTCGCCTTGGCAGTATCGACATAAGGTGAGTTGGACTGAAGAACATGTGGTGAAAGAGAACGAGAAAACCCGGCATCACGAGCCGACCGCAGGTCCTTCGACTCCGCATCTCGCGATGAGACTGCGAGATGCTCCGCTCAGGATGACAATTTTTATATCAATCAATCATTTACGCCTGGTCTATATGTCGATACTGCCTAGGCGGCATGGTAGCGCCCCAGAACTTTGACCATGCGGCAATGTTTGTGCAATGCGGCTACCGCAGCGTCGGCTTTTGCCACGTTTTCGAACCGGACATCGACGTAAAAAACATACTCCCAGGGGCTGCCGGGGACCGGACGCGACTCAATTTTGGTCAAATCCACGCCCGCCTCAGCCAGCAGCTTCAAAGCGGCGACCAGGGTTCCAGGCCTGTGCTCGATGGCAAAGGCCAGGCTCATCTTGTCTGCTTTTTCTGCTTCGTTGTCGTCGGCAGCGGCATCCTCCCTGCGGATCAGGTGGAAGCGAGTGTAGTTCGCGGCGTGGTCTTCGACCCCGGCCATCAGGACCTCGGCGCCGTACTCGGTGGCCGCAAGCTCGGGGGCCATTCCTGCGGTGTCTCGCAGGCCAGCTTCCATCAGATGCTTCACACTGCCTGCCGTGTCGTAGAACGGCACTACTTCAAACTCAGGATGGCCGGCAAGAAAGTGGCGGCACTGCGATAACGCTACCGGATGCGACATTACGCGGCGCACCTCTGCGAGCTTTACCCCAGGCATGACAATCAGGTTGTGACGAATGTGCATCTGGCTCTCGCGCTCGATTCGCACGGGCAGCTCAAGCAGCAGATCATAGTGCTCGGCGACCGAACCGTGGAGGCTGTTTTCGATGGGCAGCACTGCGCCGTCGACCTCGCCTGAGACAACCTTTGCCAACACTTCGGCGGATACGCTGCACGCGACGATCTCCGCGTTGCCCAACATATCGAGGGTCGCCATGTGACTGTTCGAACCCATCTCTCCCTGAATCGCTATCTTCAAATCAGACCCCTCAAAAGCTCATATTTTATGCTCACTGGCAACCTCGCCCTTCTGCCCGGCAACTTACAACAGGAAGGCCATGCGCCCTAAGCAGTGATTTCTTGCGAACGGCAGAAACAAACGCCGGACAGCACTCAGGAGAACGACAAATGCTTTGGACTATCACGATTATCCTCTTCATTCTCTGGATCGTAGGACTGGTCAGCAGCTATACGCTCGGCGGCTGGATTCATATCCTCCTGGTCCTTGCCATCATCGTTCTTATCTTCAACCTCATGTCCGGTAGACGAGCTCTTTAGCCCGGCCGATGAACGGGATCCGGCCCTCAACCAAAAGCATCGAAATTGGAGTTCCATCATGAACAAGGAAAAAGCAGCGGGTAAATTCGACCAGGTCGCCGGCAAAGTCAAGGAGAAGGTTGGCGAAGCAGTTGGAGATCAGAAACTGGCTAATTCAGGCGCGGCCCAGCAGGTAAAAGGCGCAGCGAAGGAAACCTGGGGCAATGTCAAGGATACGGCATCCGCCGCGGGCGATAAGGCCCGCGCTCAGAGCCGCGTAGAAGGCGCGGATCTGAAACAGCGCACGGAAGAGAAGGCCCATGACATTCGCGAGAAGATTACATCTACCGCGCAGAACGTCAAGGACAATATCAACGCCAAGATGGACCACATCAAGCACGATCTGCATCACGACGACGTCCGGCAAGTCCACTAAACCGCAGAACACATCAGAAAAGGCCCACCTTCATCGGCGGGCCTTTTCTATCGCCGTAACAGCACATCCGCCGCTACAAAGCCGAAGAAGACTACCGAGATCACGCCGTTCAAGGTGAAGAAGGCCGCATTCATTCGCCGCATATCTCGGGGCGAGATGATCAAATGTTCGTAGAGCAAAAGAAGCGCCACCAATACCACGCCGAATGCTGCTATTTTCCCGAGTCCAAACAGCACAATCAACCAGCAGAGCATCAGCAGCATCCCAATGTGCATGGCGCGAGCGATCCAGAACGCAGGGCCGACGCCAAAGGCCTGGGGCACGCTGTTGAGCCCAACTTTGCGGTCATGCTCGAAGTCCTGGCAGGCATAGAGAACATCGAAGCCGCCCACCCACAACAGGACAGCCAAGGTCAGTACCACGATCCGCACATCCAGCGAGCCGCGCACCGCGATCCAAGCTGCGGCCGGAGCGATTCCCAGCGCCAGCCCCAGGACCACATGCGACCACCGCGTGAGGCGCTTCATGTAGCTGTATGCCAGCGCCACCGCCAGCGCCACAGGAGCAAGCTCGAGGGTAAGTTTGTTCAACATTGCCGCGCCGAGCGCGAAGACAAGCACCGAGACCACCACAAAGCCGCCGACAAATTTGCCGCTCAGCGTTCCAGCCGGAATGGCCCGCATCGCCGTTCGCGGGTTCGCAGCATCGAGGCGCGCATCGACCAGGCGGTTGAACGCCATCGCCGCCGAGCGGGCCGCAACCATGCAAACCACGATCCAGCCCAGCACTCGCAGGGGCGGCCAGCCGTCGGCGGCAAGCACCGCTCCGGTAAGCGCAAACGGCAGGGCAAAGATCGAGTGCTCCCACTTGATCATCTCAAGCGTTGCAACTGTGCTCTTCCACAATGAGGTCATAACACCATCGTAAAAGAGTTGGGGCCACGCCGTTGCCAGCGTGGCCCCATACTTATTTAAAGAACGCTTATTGTTCTGACCCGCTGCCCGCCACCTGCAGGTTATTCGTAACCTTAAAGACGCCGGGAACACCGTTCGCCCGCATGTTGGCTATATCTTTGTCCGACTGGGTGTCCACGACGCCGGACAGAGTGACATTCCCGTTGACGACCGTGATACGGATTGGCTTTGCCGGGTCCATCGCATATTTGTTCAACTGCGGCGCGCCATAGATGACCCGCGCCTCGGCCAGGCGAATGCGGTCGTCCATCGGCGACACTGGCGCTACGTTGATGTTGTCCACCATGTCCTTGACGCCCGGATAGTTGGACACGAGGCTGACTGCCGAATCCCGATCGACCGGCCCGTATGCCGTGCCGCCCAGAGTGACCACGCCGTTTTTTACCCCGATGGTCAAGGCATTGAAGGCCGTCGTGCCATAGCCTACGCGGTCATAGGCCAGTTTTCCTGCGAGCTTGTTTCTTAGGGTTGCGTCCTCAACAGTTGGACCGCCGACTTCAATCAGGTTTTGAACAACCTTCACATTTTTTCGGCGGTGAGCCCGCTTGTCTGCGTCTTCCTTGTCGCTGTATACATCCACCGTACCGTGCAGCGTCACGATGCCGTCTCGCACGGAGGCGGTGACACCTTTAAATCTCTTGTTGTTCAGGGCCTTGGTTACATCGGCCTGGATCTGCGCATCGCTCGCGCTATTTCCGGCGATTGCCGCAGGAGCCTGCGCAACACTCCTTGAGACGGGGATGGACATCAGCACACAAGACAACCCGAGCAGTCCCATCATTTTTATGTTCTTCATCACTGGCATCGATCTTTCCTTCCGGCGAACCAACCTCAACTTGTCCGGGCCAGCTCGCGGTGATCACACAGATGAGATGCGGAATTGAGTTTCCACCGGCATCTAACGATACCTTTGCCGCAGCTTATACACAACACTGAAGACGTTCGATTCATCGCGCGTCACCACGATGGACATATTGTGGTTCAGGTCATATTGGATTTGAATCAGTTGCTGCGCCGAACTGTTCACATTGGTAGCGAATGTCGCCGTGACCTGTTTCGATAGCTGCTGTTGAACGGTAATTCTCGCCGCCGAGCTTCCCAGCGTTCCCACGAAGGCGGGATCGATCTTCACGCTTCCGACGCCAAAGAGCTTTTCCACGCGGTTGCTTACGGTCGCATTCAGCGCTCCGCCGAGCAGCGCGCTCGTCGTCGGATCGACGCCCGCCTGCACCTGCTGCTCCTGATAGAGCTGCGCCTCTTCCTGGGTGCGCCCCAACGCCAGCAGAGCGAATACGTCGGCCTCACTGAGCGGAGGCTCCGACCGGTACGTCGGCTTGAGGTTGGTCATCGTTCCATGCAGGCCAATGGTGACATCGTAGTTCTCCACCTGCGCGGTCGCGTCGAGATCGATGATCGGGTCGATTCGCACGGGGTTCGTAAAGTAGATGTCGCCACGCTGCAACTGATATTTTGTGCCCGCAAATGTCGCATTGCCATCAGTGATCTGAATTCGGCCCAGGATCGATGGCGTGGCCACCGTGCCGCGAATCGTCAGGTCTACCGTGCCGGCCAGCTTTGCATAGGAGTTCTGAAAATCTAATTGGGGGGAGCTCGTCACGTGTACGTCCAACCGAATTTTGTTGGAGAGAGCATTCGGGTCCGGCGGTGCACTGACTCCACCCGTCGAGGCGAACGCGGCTAGATCTACATCCGGCCCAATGCCAAACCGGGTCAGCAACACTGTTCCGCTCAACTGCGCGCTGTTGGACGACCCCTGCAACCTTAATTTTGTGGTCGCCGTTGCGCTTAACCCGTAGAGCCGCACGCGGACGACATCTCCGGTTGCCGTGAGATCGGCATAGAGGCCATTGCGGTAGCGGAGATAGCCGCCAATCTGCAACTGGCCTCCGCCTGTCGTTGCTGTCAGGCTCTGCACCTGCAGGCGGTCTTCGTTGAAGACGAGTGTGCCGTTCATGTTGTTCAGGCCATTTGGAATGCCGTCCATCGCTATGTTGACTTTGTCGAACTGCACCTTGCCCGTAAGGGTAGGACTCTTCACTTGTCCGCCCGCGGCCACGGTGAACTCCATCTTGCCGCTCGTGATGAGGTCGGGATGAAAGTTATGCAGCAGCGCCATGCTTACGCTGCCGTTCCCTTTCATGTTCAGCTTGCCGCCCTTGGGGTCGGTCGAGCCGAACAACTGGGCTGTCCCGCTCATTTTGAGATCGGTGTCCTGGCCGGTGATGTGCACTTCCTCCAGCGTCGCTGTGCCGCTATGCAAGCTAGCTTTCAATGGCCCGGCTGCCTTCAGATCAATGCCCTGCAATTTCACATCGACGGGATTGAACTCAGCGGTTCCGCTCAGCGCCTTCGGCGTCTTGAGCGGCCCGCTCACGGTGACGACGCCACTGATGGCCGACTGCGCCTTGAGCGTTCCCGCGCCAAACATCGCCAGCGGCTTGCCGATGTCGAAGCCGGCCATCGACAGCTTCGCCTGCGTTTCGTAGTTGTCCGTCAACTGGACCTGGCCCGTCGCGTCCAGCTTCGCGCCTACCAGCGTTGAGCTGGCAGTGAAGTACATCGCGTTGCCCTGGGTATGCGCTTCAGCAATCGCCTCGCCCATAGGCTGGCCGTTAATGGTGACATTCGCAAGCTTCAGGTTCGCTTTCAGCCCAGGCTCTTTCATGGTTCCATTGGCATCGGCTACCACGCTGAGCACACCATCTACACCAGGGTTTGCGTTCTGTACGGTCTCAAACTTTGACAGCACAAGGTTTTGTCCCTCGACATGACCATGCAGATGCTCGGTGCCTATGTCATAGCCGCCATTGCCTGCTACTTCAATTCCATGCAGCTTCAGCAGGATGTGATTCGCCTCGATGTCCTGTCCCTGCACTGTCATATCTGCGACGGCGGAATCATATGGCTCTCCGTAGACGACGCCCTTCAGCAACGAGATGCGGCCACTGCCGTTCATATCTTTCAATGTTCCCGATACATGAGCATTCGCCGCTACTGTTCCTGTCACTGGAATCTTCTGTTGTTGTCCAGTGATCTCAAGCAAGTCTGCCATCTGCGCATCGGCTAGTTGCGCCTTCGCGTCGATGGCCATATCTTCATTCCACTCGTATGTCGCAACGCCGCGGTGTGAGACTACTTTCCTCGGCTTCAGATCGCCAACCATATTCAGCACCGCCGTCCCGCGTTTGATCGTCGAGCTCGCCACCAACAGACCAAAGTCGGGCGAATACTCGGCATCGGTGACAAGGGAGTCGATCAGCGCATCCGTCGTTCCCAGCTTCGCCTCCACGTTTGCAGCTTCCAGGTGGCCCTTCACATCGAGGTCGCGAATTGCGCCGCGCGCTGTTCCATTGAACTGCATTGCTCCGTGTAAAACGACCGGAATTGCTGCAGCTCCCTTCTTTCCGTTGCCCTCCAGCCCCAGCGTGAGCAGCAGTTGGTTGTATTCGCCGAGGTCACGCACGGTCATATCGACGCGCAAGTTCGTCAACGGATCGCCGGTGTTCACACCCAACACACCACTCGCATCGATGTCCGATTGTGGAGTCTGCAATGTGATGTGTTGAATCTGAACGGTCTCATTGGTTCCTGAATAATGCGCCTGTGCCTGTCCAGTCACAGGGATGTCGGACAAGGCGCCTTTGCGCCGGACGCCTGTTGGCGTAAATTTGAGCGTGCCATCGGCTACGACCGTATCGGCGATGTCCTTCGCCGGTCCTCCCCACTCCATCTTCACCGGCCCGCTCACAGCCGTATCGAAGCCGAGGTCACCATAGTTCTCAGGAGCAGCGATATCCATGATTGTTCGCAAGGGGATTCTATCAATCGTCGCTACAAGGTATGCATGCGCACGCTGCACCGGCGGCAACACGGCCTTGCCCTTGATCGGGGGCCTTGCACCAATCGTCTTCGCGGTTGTGTTCGCAGTGATTACCGCGGCCTTCGTCGTCGGGGAGGTCGCGGGAGCATTCGTGGGAACCTCGCCCAGCCAGTTTGAGATGCGCAGCTCGCCTGCCGCGCTTCCGCCCCCCGGCAGATAGCCCGTAAGCGCGGTCAGCAATAACTCCGTCGGGGTGATGTGCAACTGCGCGCCGCCATCCACGTCATGCAACCGGACATACTCGTCGCGATAGGCTGCTTGATGAATCTTCGCGGAACCAACGAGCAGGTACCCCGCAACGCAGTCAGGATCGGAGGGCAGCACCTTCGTACTCGGCCTCGCGCCTGACTTCGGATGAAGCCGCTGCCAGAACCTGGGATGTTTCTGCGCGACCGCCGGAGTTGTATTGCAACTGTGGCCTTTCAGGTACAGATCAACCGAACCGCCCTTCAATCCGTCTACTCCACTTAGCACCGCGATCTGATTCAGCTCCAATGAGCCGCTTACGCTCGCCTTCCAGTCGGGATGCGCAAAGTTGTTGAGGCTTGCGCTTGCCTGCAGGTCTGAGGCTTTTCCTGTGTGCAGCGTAAGCTTTTTCAACTCGGCCATGTCTCTGCCTACTTCGGCTTCGACATGCAGCGTGGAATCCGCCTCGGGCTCCTTGCCCAGCTTCGTCCGCAGATCTTTCAGATCGATGGTTGCGCCATAGTGATCGCTGGATGCGATGTAGCGGACCTCGGCATCGAGGTCACGCGCCGCGACGTCGAATGGAATTGCGCGGTCATTCAACAGAAAGACGCCATTCGCCAGTTCAACCTGTGAGGCCTTCAGATCCAGCAGCGTGTCCATCAGCGGCTTATTGCTTGTGCTCGGATGTTTTGGCACTGGCTGGTTTGTCTTGCCGTTCTTATCGACGATCAAATGAAACTGCGGATGATCGACGCGCAGATAATTCAGACTGATATGCGATGCAAAACCTGTTCCAGCTACATGAGAAAAGAAGCTGAATATTTTGACCCTGACCTGGATTTTGTCCGCCGAAAGATAAGGCGCTTCGCCGGGGCCTTCGAGTCCATGAATCACCAGGCCATCGGCCTCAATCGCCAGATGCCACATCCTGAAGCTGATCTTCTTCAGTTCGACGCGGCCGCCGGTGGCGTTCTCCAAGACACTCACGACCGCATTGCCCACACGGTGATTGAAGTCATTCGTTGTGGAGTACCAGGAGAACGCTGCAACTGCAACAAGCAGAAGAACACTAAATCCAGCGAAGATCCACGCGATGACATGCGCGACCTTTCCTCCGAGGGAACGCTTCACCCTGGCCAGCTTCTCTTCCAGCCTGGCTTCCAACTTATCGGGCACGGACCTCTTCTCGGCATCGCTCACGGCGCCACCTCACCGGGCCTCATAATCCGCACGCGGCCCTGCGCCCGCAGCGATTTCAACCAGTCGCGCAGCAGGTTCCCGACTCGCTGTTGCAACAGCACTTCTTCGATTCGCGGGGAGATCGTCTCCAGTTTCGGTGGAGTGACATGCTGCTTCTCATACTCCGGCAGCATTGTCTTTTCGTAATATTCCTTGATCTCATCGTCTGAAATCTGGATGCCGTTGCGGAACCGCACTTCGATAAATTTCAGCAACTCCATCCGCTCCCGCCATCGCTGCCGAAACTCCTCCGTGGTGAAGCCATGCTCTTCCACATATTTCTGCCAGCCTGCATCGGTCTCGCAGTGATATTGCCTGCAAGCCGGAATGTCTTTGCGCAGCGTCGTTAACTGAGCGTCGAGCTCTTTGCCGGAGACCGCCGTCTCGTCCGGCTCCATCTCGGCCTGCTGCAGAATCAGAGTTCTATCGATAAGCCGCCGTAGCGTGGACTCACGCGAAACGTTCGCCTCTGTTGTGCGGTATGGCTGGATTGATTCGAACCGCGTCTCCTCATCGAGATCGCTCTCCAAAATTAAATCGCCATTCACCACCGCAACCACACGATCCAGCACTGTTCCTTGCCCAGCACCGGGCAAGGTCGAGGGAGGCCCAATCGGCACCGTGGCTTTCTGGGCCCAGAGCCGTGGCCCATGCAGCAGCGCGATTGCCATAACGAGCGCTCCGCCGCACTGCAACCGCCACAGCCTCGCATTGTGTCTTGTCAAGCGCATTTAGAAGCTCTGCCCAATGCTGAAGAAGAAGTTGAAGTGACCCGCATGACCGACGTGCGGAGGATTGTTGTTGAAGTCGGCGATCACCGGATACACGGGAGGATCCAGGTTATAGCTGAAGTCCACGCGGATCGGTCCGACTGGCGTCTTATAGCGCGCGCCTATTCCCACTGCATGTGAAAAGTAGTTGAAGCTGCACGTCCCGACCTTCTGCGACACATCCGAGCAAGTCCGGTTATTCGGCTGGTGAAAATGCAGAAAGCTGGGAAACATATCGCCGGCATTCTGAAAGACATTCCCCATGTCGTGAAACAAGACGAAACTGACGCTATTGCCGACATAAGGGAGCGTGGGCGGGGGTAAACGCAACTCAAGCGAGTTCACGAACACAGCTTTTCCGCCTACCGGAAATCCGGTTTGCAGGTCTCTCGGCCCAGCTAGATTGATTCCAAAACCGCGATGGGAGGATGCTCCTCCGGCATATAACCGCTCTGGCAGCGGAACCGCGTCGCAACTGGGATTTGTCGTCAGCAATACTCCCTGGCACACAGGACTTCCCGCGTTCGGGTTCGCTCCGGACGCGCGCTCATATCCGATGCGAGTGCTCCGCGCCAGCACATACTTCTGCTTGCCAAACTGGTAATATGTCGAGTTCGTTCCATCGAGTTTGTAGAAGTCGGTCTGGGAGCCGAACTTCGAGGAAGCAAGAAACGCCTGAATGGTCGTATATGATCCCTTCGCCGCATCCAGCGGGTTAGGCGACCGCGTATCGTGAAACCACGTAAGCCCCGGACCGCCCACACGGACCGGCTGCGAAAGCAATGGGATCAAGGCCGCCGAGACTTGCAGACTAGCCGCATCGACCTCCACCCTGCGGTACTGAAAGTCATAGATAAACGTGTCCGCGCGCTTCACCTTTTCCGTCACTCGATAGTCGCCCTGCAATGTCGATGAAGCGAACGTCGTGATGTCCTGCACATTCGAATAGCCGCCGGAGACGCTTGTCGAGAAACTCTTCGTTCCAAACAGATGCGGGTTCTGGAAAGTCAACGTAGCAACCTCTTCAAGCAGGCCGTACGACCCATGCAGCGTCAACGAGTCTTCCGTACCGCGCAGGTTGATTCTCGACACATCGATCGAGACGCGAGGGCTCACTCCCGTCTTGCCGTTCTGAGACAAATTTTTGTTGCAGTCAGGAATTCCCAGCAGTATGCAGGAAGCCTCCGAGATCGTTCCCCGGCTCGGCGTTCCCGTCTGGGCCTCCAGACCGAATCCATAGGTCACGTTCCAGCGTTTCGCCTCCGTCATCTGCACCAGCACATTCTTTGTCGGCGCATCGCCGGTGGGGTTCTGCACCGCCGTGACCACTTCATTGAAGAGCGCCATATTGTACAGATTTCGCTGCGTCTGCAGCAATGCGCTCTGGTCGAGCGGATCGTCAGCGTGCACCATAATATTCTTCTCCACTACCTTCGGCTTCGTATGGTCGATGCCTGAGACCAGCACATGGTTGATAAAAACTTGTGGCCCCTCCGTCACATTCAACGCAACATTAACCCTGGTAGCATCCGCCTTGTCATTGTCCTGCTTGACCTCAACTTTCACCTGGTCAAAACCGCGGCTCAGGTAGTAGCTCAGCACTGAATCCCGGTCGCCCGAAAGCGTGACCAGCGAAAAGGGTTGTCCCTGTTGCGAGTTCATCAGTGCCTTGACTTCTTTTATCCGGCTCGGATCGACGCCCGCCAGATCGATGGACCCAAACTTCTGCTGCAGCCCTTCGACTACCGTATAGGTCACACGAATCTGCGCGAACTTCAGCGGCTTGCCATTCGGCGCATCGTCAACGTCCTGCACATCAGTCGTCACCTTCGCCTGATCGAATCCGTTTGCCCTATACAGCGCCTCAATCGAGTTAACATCTCCAGCCACCAACGACGGACTATACCGGCCACTACGCATATAGGCGTCGGCCTTCTGCACTCGCATTCTCTCCCGCAGCAGATCGTCCGAGAAATACTTATTGCCCTTGATATTTACAGCCAAGACCTTGTGTTTCACTCCACGATCGACCGTGAACACCACCCTCTCCGAAGGCGTGTCTTCACCGATCACCTTCACGTTTACAGTCGTGTCGAAGTAGCCTTGCTGCTGCAGGTAGTCGCGAATGTTATATGCGCCCTCGTTCAGCAGATCGTTGTCGATGGTTCCCTCTTCATAGATCGGCACCAGCAGATGAAGACGCTTATTCGAGACCTTCGCACCCTCAATCAGCACTTTAACCAGGGGTCCCTGGTTCGCGTGAAATTGATAATCAAGTTGCTTCCGCGGCACAACATAGGTTTGCTTTTGCAGTGACACGACAGCCTCAAGCCGGTCTTTTTTCTGGTACTGGGCCCGCAACCTGGTTAGCGCATTGCCGGTTGTGTCTCTGCTTACTTTTTTCCCGGTCTTCAACTTCCCCTTTTTCTTGAACTCCCGAAGGGTGAAGCCGGGATCTGTTCCTTCCAACTGCACCTGTCCAATACGCGCTTGTGGGCCAATGTCCACCGTATAGATCACATTGATCTGATCTCCGGCAGTATCGGTCTCTGTCCTGGCAGAGACCTTCGGCTGGTAGTAACCCTGCTGCTCCAAAGTCTGGGTAATCCCCTCCGTTCCCGTGGACACCGCCGACCTGGTTAGCGCGGTCCCAGGACTGAGTTTGGTTGCATACTCCAGCAGCGAGGCAAGCCGCTCGCTCTTGACGCCCGCAATCGTTACTCTGCCGATGTAAAACCGCGGCGAGCCCGCGAAGATCAGCGTCACTCCATCGCCCTGCCGAACGCCGCGCAACTCGATATCGCGGTATCGACCACTGTCAAACAGCCGACGCGTACTCTGACGGGCTTTCTGCGGATCGAACGGCTCTCCTACCTTCTGCGCAAGCTGGCCCGGCAGTTTGTCCGTGGCATCGAAGGTCACGCCTTCAAATTCAATCTTGTTAACCCGCAGCCCCTTCCATTGCCATACCGTCGTGGACAGGCCGGGCCCGATGTCGGCAATCGATGAATCGATGCGCTCCTGCGCTTGCTCCGGCGTCTCCGTCCTCGAAGTCTGCGGAAGCTGCGCCACTCCAGCTGGGGCCACCGGCACCGGCGCGGGAACTGTCTGTGCGGCCGCGAAGCCACTGAGCAACACGAACGCTCCGGCCCATCGAGCCGCAGCGGCGCAACCTGCACCTCCTCTCCCTTGGAACAATGCCGTATATCCTCTCTTAGCCCAGCCGGACAAGCACACCCCGCCGTTTCCTGTTTCCTTTCAATCAGAACAATACCGAACATGCAACCTGAGCATCGTAAAGACTTGCCCCTGAACGGGATTGGATGCCAAAAGCCCCTACTATGCCGGCCAACGCCCATCGTCCATCAACGCATTCCCTATACTACGAAAGACGGCGTCTTTTAGGGCGCCCTCGGCCTTCACCATGCCTCAGAATTCACCCACTCCCGAAACTGCCATCGCGTCTGCCGCCACCATCGCCGATGAAGACCGCTACTCACGCCAGATACTCTTTCCGGGCATCGGAGTGTCGGGCCAGCGGAGGCTTGCCTCCGCGCACGTCGCGGTCATCGGCATAGGAGCTACTGGGGCAGCGTCAGCGTCGCTTCTTGCCCGCGCCGGCGTTGGTATCCTCACTCTCATCGACCGCGATTTCGTGGAGACCTCCAACCTTCAGCGCCAGGTCCTCTTCGACGAGGCCGACGCGCTCGAATCGCTGCCCAAGGCCGAAGCCGCGCGCCGTAAGATCGCTCTCTTCAACTCCGGCGTCGCTGTCCACGCCCATATCGCCGACCTCATTCCTGCCAACATCGCTGAACTGCTTGGCCCTGCCGACCTCATCCTCGACGCCACGGACAACTTCGAGACCCGCTACCTTCTCAACGATTATGCTGTGCAACAATCGAAACCCTGGATCTACGCCGCCGCCATCGGCGCTTACGCCGCCACCATGAACATCGTCCCCGGTACCGCGTCGCCAAACCCTACTGCCTGCCTCGCCTGCATCTTTCCGAAGCCCCCCAGCGGACCCGTCGAGACCTGCGACACCTCCGGCATCCTGGCTACCGCAGTCAACTTCGCCGCCTCCATCCAGGTCACCGAAGCGCTCAAGTTCCTCACTGGCCAGCCCAGCCTTATGCGCCGGTCTTTACTCTCCTTCGATCTATGGACAAGTGAAAAGTCCGAAATCTCAACCAGCCAACCTCGCCCGGGCTGTACCGTCTGCGGCCAGCGCCTATTCACCCATCTCGCCGGAGAGGGACGGCCTCACATCACGCTCTGCGGACGCAACTCCGTCCAGATTCATGAGCATCATCGGCCGGTTGACTTTGCCGCGATGCGCGACCGGCTCGCGCCCCACGGACAAGTCCGCTTCAACAATCTTCTTCTTCGCTTCGAGCGTCCCCCGCACACGCTCACCCTCTTTGCCGATGGCCGCGCCATCATTCAGGGCACCACGGATGCGACTCTCGCGCGGTCCCTTTACGCTCGCTTCATCGGATCCTGAAGCTCACCAAACTCCTTTGAAATGTGTCTTATCGAGAGGCACACACAACCTTTAGTCCGCATTTCCTCTCAAACCTAGGAACCATATCAATCCTCCGTTTGCGATAAGCTTCAGGCAGGCGACAACGAAGCGATGCACGAACATGGAGTTTAGCCTCATGGAGCAACAAGGCCTACGAATGACTGAACCCAAACCAGGTCCCAGCCTGTTCAAACGAAATCCACCTATCGCCGGGGAAGCCGAAGCGATCGAGAGCGCGAAAGCCGGAGACGCCGAGGCCTTCTCCAAGCTCTACGCGCTCCACAAACGCCGCGTCTATACCCTCTGTCTCCGTATGCTGGGCAACGTCTCTGAGGCCGAAGACATGACCCAGGAGGCCTTTCTCCATCTCTTCCGCAAAATCGGCAGCTTTCGCGGGGAATCGGCCTTCTCTACCTGGCTGCATCGCCTGACGGTCAATCTCGTGCTCATGCATCTGCGCAAAAAGGGCTTGAACCTTGTTTCGCTCGAAGAGACAATTAACCCTTCGGAAGAGGATGCTCCAAAACGCGACTTCGGCAGCCGCGATCCGCAACTCGCCGGTTCTGTCGACCGGGTCGCTCTGGAACGCGCCGTGGCCTCGTTACCGCCCGGCTACCGCATGGTATTCATTCTCCACGACGTCGAAGGCTTCGAGCATAATGAAATTGCCACCATGCTCGAATGCTCCACCGGAAACAGCAAATCCCAGCTACACAAGGCACGACTCAAGCTACGCGAACTGCTTCGTCAACCCGAACAGTCTATCCAGCCAGCGGGCCTCAAGGAGGCCGCTCAATGACTTCGCAGAAATCCAATTCAAAATCTCCTGCCACCCTGTCCTGCGCTGAGTTCCAAGAGCAACTTCCCGACCTCTTCGCCTCTGGAGCCAACGGTCTCCCTGAAGATCTCAGCCTGGTCGAACATCTGAAGACCTGCGACAACTGTTCGGCCCTCGTCCGAGACCTCCAGTACATCGCAGACCAGGCCAGTCTCCTGCTCCAACCCACGCTCGAACCCAGCGACAATGTCTGGAAGAGGATTCAGGAAGGCCTGGATTCGGAGCGCGCACAGGATGCCGCGCACCATCCTCCTCTTAAATGATTTAATCTTGCAACCGCTGTCAGCCCCGTGTATCGTAAATTCAACATGCTGAGCCGTCTTCAGACCGTTTTCTTTAGCTTCCGCTACTGGCCCTTTCCTACGGCCCGGCGGAGCACTCGCATGACTCTCTGAACTATCGTCAATCTTCAGAGTCCTCGAGCTTCCCGAGCCGCAACTCCTAAAGGTTGCGGCTTTTGCATGTTCGCTACCAAAAATCAATCGGCAAAACCAAGTCCGCACTAAACTTTCGCATTAAACTAAGGAGAGGCCATGACAACCAACCAACCAGACGCGCTGACCGAGCCGGAATCCAAAGCAGCCGACGCAACCACCATCCCGCCGCATCTTCGGCGTCTCGTCCTCACCGGATTCATGGGCGCGGGCAAGTCGACCATCGGGCGCATCCTGGCCTCCCGTCTCGGCTGGACCTTCCTCGATCTCGATGCCCATCTGGAGCAGCGCACCGGGGCCACCATCCCCCAGCTCTTCGAGCGCCACGGCGAAGCCCGCTTCCGCCGTCTTGAATCTATTGCGCTCGCCTCCGCTCTCAGCCACTCCAATACCGTTCTCGCTCTCGGCGGCGGAACCCCCGAAGGCCTCACCAACCGTCTGCTGCTGGAGCAGACCCCCGCAACCTTCACCATCTTTCTGGATGCTCCCTTCCCGACCCTCTTCGATCGCTGCGTGATGCAGGACATCGCCCGCCCTGTCCTGAGCGATCCCGAGGCGGCGCAACTCCGTTTCAACATGCGTCATCCTCTCTATCTCCGTCTCGCCGGCCTCACCATCGACACCGCCGCCCTCACCCCGGAAGAGACCGCCGCCGCCCTGCTCGCCGCCCTGAATCAAACTCCGCACTCCCGTTCTTGAGCTGTCAGGCGCACACTATCTGCATCTAACCCGTCAGCCACCTACAGGAGAAATACGCTGGCCACCTCGACTCCTGACCTCACTCCCGGCGAAAAAGAATCCCGCAAGTCAGTGCGCGGCCACATTCTCTTTTGTATTAGCGTCCTCTTCGCGCTCTACATCGCCTGGCACCTGCTTAAAGAGCTGGAGATCATCTACGTCAGCGCACTCTTTGCGGTCGTTTTGACGCCTATTGTTGCCCGCATCACCAAATTCGAACTGCGCGGCCATCGACCTTCACGCGCCGTCGCCATCGTCATCCTCATCGCGGCCGTCCTTCTCGCGCTGACCATCTTCTTCACCTTCGGTCTTCCGCCTGTATTGCGAGATCTCCGGCAGTTCTCGACCGATCTACCCGAGCGCATTCCTGCAACCGTCGCCCGCATCAACAAGCTCCCCTTCGCCACCAAATTCAATGTCGATTCCATGATCCAGCGCGCCGAAGGTACGCTCACCTCGACTGCCACCTATCTCTTTACCTCTCTGCCGACCTGGCTCTCGCACCTCTTCGACATTCTTACCACCGCCTTCCTCTGCGTCTATTTCATGCTCGAAGGCGAATATGCCTACCGCTTCTTCCTCTCCCTGTTTCCATACCAGCAGCGCACCCGTTTGGACAATGCCCTGCAGAGAGCGGACCTCAAGATCAGCAAATGGCTCTTCGGCCAGGGTCTGCTGATGCTCATCCTTGGCGTCTCCAGCACCATTGTCTTCGGCATCCTTCACGTCCGCTACTTTCTCCTCCTCGGCGTTTTGATGGGCCTGTTCAACATCATTCCCATCGCGGGAGGCGTCATCACCATCGTCGTCGCCGCAGGCGTGGCCGCTCTCGATTCCTGGGCAAAGATGACTGGCGTCCTCATCTTCTACGGCATCTACATCAATATAGAGAACGCATACCTCACCCCGCGCATTATGCGTTCGAGCGTCAACCTCATGGGCCTTACCGTCCTGATCGCACTGCTCTGCGGAACAGCACTGGCCGGCGTCGTGGGGGCCCTTGTCGCTGTCCCCACCGCTGCTCTCGTGACTGTCCTCCTCGAAGAGTACGCCGTCCAGAAGTAGAGATGATGAGCAACGTTCGGAGGTATGCATACTTTGGTGTAGTGTTGGCATCAAAAAACTTGCCTATACGCAATTAAGCCTTGCTATTCTCGTTCCAGTGACCGACTTAAAATTTTCCCAATCCACAAACCGCAATCTCCTCGCGCCTGTTCTCATCGCATTTTTGCTACTGGGCGTCGTTATCGCCCTCGTCATCCGTCATACGCCAAAGCAGACCATCGACCTCACCATCACGCATACGGCCATCTATCCCGCTCATACCGTCTTCAAGTCCGATTCCCTCGTCGTAGGCAGCGACAAAGCCGAGGACGACCTCTACGTTCTCGCCACTCTGCGCGTCGACGATCCCCTGCATCTTCCTCTCTTCCTCAAAGATTTCACCGCCACCCTGACCACCGCCGACGATCAGCAGATCACCACCAGCGCCGCCGAAGAGAAAGACCTCCCCAACATCTACACCTCCTTCCCCGCGCTCAAACCGCTTGCCTCTCCGCCCCTCCGCCGCGAAACCATCATCGCCCCCAGCAGCTCGGTCGAAGGCATGGTTCTTCTTCACTTCCCTGTCACCCTGGATGTGTGGAACCATCGCAAATCCGCTATCCTCAACGTGGACCTCTATCATGGGGGAGCGTTTCCGATCACGATCCCTCTCAATACCAAAACAATCTCTACCAATTTCGACCAGTAATGACCCGCCGCCGCTTCATCGCCGATACCTGGACCACAACTACCGCCACCCTTACCGGAGATCAGGCCGTTCACCTCGCCCGTGTCCTCCGTGCTGAACCAGGCCAGATCTTCGATGTCGTCACCGGAGGCTTCCTCCATCGCGCTGAAATCACCAGCGTCTCTGAGGACAACATTCTCTTCACTCTCCACGAAGAACTGGAGTCAGACGCAGCACTCCCGCTTCACCTACTGCTAGCCGTCTTCAAGTTCGATCACATGGAGTGGGCCATCGAAAAGGCAACCGAGTTGGGCGTATCCCGCATAACGCCTATCCTTGCCCGTCGAACCGAAAAGCATCTGTCCCAGGCAGCGACCAAGCGGGCTGATCGCTGGCGCCGCATCGCGCTCGAAGCCTCCAAGCAATCCCGCCGTACCAACATCCCCGAAATAGCCGACCCTGCCACGCTGAAAGCAGCCCTCGATCAAGAGAAGAGTCCCACTCAAATCCTTCTCTCCGAAACCGAGCAGGCCGTAACGCTGTCAGCAGCCCTCGCTTCCGCGCCTTCGTCCGAGACCGCTCTAGCAATAGGTCCCGAGGGCGGCTGGACACCAGAAGAGATGACTCTCTTCGCCGACCATCACTGGCAACCAGTCACCCTCGGGCCGCGCATCCTCCGCGCGGAGACCGCTGCCATCGCAGCGATCGCCATTACCTCTTCTTATCTGAATCCATAGCTATTGCAGCCTGCGACATCTAGTGCTTCGATTCCGCAAGGCGATGCATCTCCGAACCTGCCAGGAGGAAGCCACCGACACCATAGACGTAGCTGGCGGAAGGCTTGAACATGCCAGGCTGGGCGTCAACGGGCTGGATGGAGCCGAGCCTGCCGTCCGCATAGACGTGGGTGAGCATCCCTTTCCAGGACTTCTCGACCACGGGCTGATACTTGGCGCGGTCGAGAATGTGGTGATTGATTCCGTAGGCAATGCCGTATGTGACGAAGGCCGAGCCCGAGACCTCAGGAAGCGCATACGCATCGGGGTCGAGCAGGCCCGAGCGCCACAGGCCATCGGGGCTCTGTATCTCAGCGAGCTTTTCTGCCATCTGACGGAACTGCTCGACGTACTTCGGACGGCTGGGATAGTCGGCAGGCATGAACTCCAGCACGTTGGCGAGAGCGGCCATCACCCAGCCATTGCCGCGCGACCAGAAGAGTTTTTTTCCATTGGCCTGTTTCTGGGTCAGGTAGCGGGCGTCGCGGAAGTAGAGATGTTCCTGGGGATCGTAGAGGCTGGCAGAGGTAAGCCACCACTCGTGGTCCATATAGTCGAGATATTTGTGGTCGTGAGTGATCGCATAGGTGCGGAGGAGAACGGGAGGCGACATAAACAGCGCATCGCACCACCACCACAGAAGCTTGTTAGGATCATCCGGGCGAACCACGAGGCGATCCATGATGGCTTTGGTATTAGCAAGGCGTATGGGTTGCCGGTCCGCGCGATAGAGATCAAGGTAGGTCTGGCCAAGCGCCTGATCGTCCGCATGAGGGAAACGCTTGTCGAGAAGTTGCCAGTCAAAGTGCTGCGACATGCGGACCATGGCGTCGCGATACTTCGCATCGCCCGTTGTGGCTGAGGCCGCAAGAAAGCCATCGTAGAGGGCTGCGTAGGTCCATTGCTGGTTGAACCTCGGCTCCGCGGCGGCTAATTGCCAGTCGGCAACCTTTTTCATGGCGGCGGAGATTGCTTTGGGCTTAATGGCAGAGGAAAGATCCGTGGCAAGCGGGCCAGGATTGTCCGGAGCGTCGCCCGCGGCGTTGCGGTCGACGGGCACTACGCCTGATTTGGCGGGGACAGGGGCAGGCGCTTGCGCTATCAGGGGAAGGCAAGGGGCAGCGAGAAACGCACTCAGAAAGAGCGCCCCCGTGAGACGTGCTTCGCAGTTTCTACGTGTGAACTGAAATATCGACTTCTTGAGAGAAAACATAATGGGCTCCATTAGACCAGACCTTCATTCATAACGAGCGCAACAGCGCTGCGCAAACGTGCGGTATTGCCTTCGAAGGATGGCCGGAGTTTCGGCACCTTCGAGAGGGAGTTGTTCTTGAGTTCGGCCTCGACGATAGGTCCGAACAGGTACCAGGCAGTCGTAATGTCGCCAACGACGATGATCTCGTTGGGAGCAAGCGCGGAGGCAATCATGCGCAGCCCCCTGCCGAGAAACGAAGACATCTTTTCAAGCGCCTTGATGGCATGCGCGTCCTCATCCTGAGCCATCTTTACCAGTGCGGCAAAGTTCTGAGGGGTCTGTTTGCCTGCGTTTCCATTGATCTCATGGTAATAACGGAGGCCCGCGCGATTCGAGGCGACGGTCTCCCAGCAACCGCGGCTTCCGCAGCCGCATAGTGGGCCATGAATATCCATCTGGACGTGGCCGAACTCGCCCGCCATGCCGTTGGTACCGCGGAGAAGCCTGCCATTGGCGAAGATTCCAGTGCCGATGCCTTCCGAAACATTCACGACAACAAGATCGCGGGTGCCGTCGCTGTCGCCGAACCAGACCTCGGAGAGAGCGCAGGCATTAGCCACGTTGTCCATCTCGACGCGAAGACCTGTCGCGCGCTGGATGCGTGACTTGATGCTGTGAATGGGTCCGCTGAGGTTTGGCGCAAAGATAAGTTTCTGGAGCGTCGGATCGGCGCGGCCGGGAAGGCTGATGCCGATGCCATCGAAGGACCTGTCGCCATGGGCGGCGATGAGGTTGCGAATGGCCGCCACAATAGGCTGAATGGCCTTATTTGGGTCGGCTGGCAGCTCCACGACATTCTGAGCGACGATCCTGCCGCCAAGATCGGTGACAGCAACCGTAGTTTGAGAAGGATGAATATCGAGTGCGATCACCGCACGCTGGTGGTTGAGTTCAAGAAAGGTTGGCCTGCGTCCCCTTGGGAGGCGGCCCGTCGATCCTTCGAGTATCCATCTTTCACGAATGAGGTCTTCGACGATGAGAGAGACCGTACTGCGCTGCAAGCCCGAGACCCGCGCCAGATCTGCGCGAGAGAGCGGCTGGCGGGTGCGGATGAGATTGAAGACCAAATTGCGGTTTATCTGGCGCGGCGTCTTGTTGGACGCACTCTGCTTTCCGGTAAATGTGAACTGCGATGATGACGAAATCGGCATTCTGACTTTCCAAATAAAGCGTCGTGTTTCAAAAAAATTAAAAACTGCATGTAGTGCGATATTCGATTTTGGATTTCATCTGCTTGACATCCGTGGGAACGAGTCTTTATATCACTTGAGTCCGGGTATTTTGTAGATGCTTTGAATTATTGTTTTGCAACACAGCATCGAGGACCGCCAGATTCCCTGCTCCGCAATGGACAGGATAGGAGCAATGACGACTTATGTATTCCCGCCGGCAGTTTTTGAAGACAGGCGCCACAGCCGCCGCAGTTTCGTTGCTTCCCCACTCTCCGCTCCATGCTTCCATTGCCACGTTAGCCGGTAGCACAACCGATTCGGTCGACGGCGCTCAGGCCCGCAGGCTTTCGACTGGGTGGGAATATCTGCAGGAGTCGATGGGCGGCCCGTGGGAGGTGTGGAACAGCAAGGAGACCGCCGTGTGGCAGTCCGTGGCCATGCCGCACTGCTTCAACGCCTACGATGGATGCGATCCAGACATGCCCTACTACAAAGGCAATGGCTGGTATCGGACGCATGTAGCTGTCGCCAACCCATACAAGTCGGGACGGACCTTGCTGCACTTCGAAGGCGCTGGACAGACTGCAGCGGTGTACGTCGGAGAGAAGCTTGCCGGAAAACACAAGGGTGGCTACGACGAATTTGTCGTCGATATTACGGAGCTGGCGGCGGCCTCGGCCAATGAAGTCCTCGATGCAAAGAGCAAGACAAAGCCGGTGGACGGCATTCCTATCGCAGTGCTCTGCGACAACTCGCGCGACCTCAACCGAATCCCCTCAGACCTCAGCGACTTTAGCCTTTACGGCGGAATGTATCGTCATGTGAATCTGGTTTACGTTCCAGCGGTTTCGTTGGAGACGGTACACATACGGACCGAGCTTGCTTCGCCCAATGCTCCGGCAAAGGTCTCAGTCCTTGGCTCACTTTACAATCCAACGAACCTGAACGAACCTCTTGACCTCGTCATTGATGTGCTGGACGCGAAAGGTTCCGCCGTCCATCATTCCAGGCACACGCTGGCCCCATGGAAAGATGCGAAGGAGCTTGTCAGCTTTACCGTAGACACTCCTGAGCTGTGGAGCACGTTATCTCCGCATCTCTATCAGTGCAACATCACTGTGAGCGGACAAGGTAGTGAGTATGTGGCGCGTGAGACCTTCGGAATCCGCCACGCTGAATTTGTGGAGCACGGCCCCTTCAAGTTGAATGGCGAGCGCCTGTTGCTTCGGGGAACTCATCGCCATGAGGACCACGCCGGATACGCTGCAGCAATGCCTGATGAGCTGATCGATCAGGAGATGCAGTTGATGAAGGAGATGGGGGTGAACTTCATCCGGCTGGCGCACTATCAACAGTCGCGGCGCGTGCTCGCGAACTGCGACCGTTTAGGGATTCTGGTCTGGGAAGAGATTCCATGGTGTCGCGGCGGCGTTGGTAACTATTTCTTCAAAGATATGACGCGGGACAAGCTGCGTGCCATGATCGCGCAGCACTATAACCATCCAAGCATTCTTCTATGGGGGCTGGGAAATGAGGATGACTGGCCGACCGAGTATCCCGAGGTAAACCAGCAGGCGATCCGCGCGCTCTTCCAGGAGCTGAACGCCCTGTCGCACGAGCTAGACCCATCGCGCTCCACGACGATACGACGCTGCGACTTTGCCCGTGACATTACTGACGTCTATTCGCCCTCGATCTGGGCTGGCTGGTATCGCGGCGAATATACCGAGTACCAGAAAACATTGGAGACCGAACGCGAGCGCGTGAAGCGTCTCTTCCATGCCGAATGGGGCGCGGACAGCCACGCCCGACGCCACTCGGAGAACCCCGATAAGGTTCTGGCGAAGATCGTCACAGGAAAAGGGACCGATGAACGGGGTCTGGACTACCTGCTGACGGGAGGCCAGAACCGCGTCTCAAAAGACGGCGACTGGTCAGAGACCTACGCCTGTAACCTATTCGACTGGTACCTGAAGACGCAGGAGACGCTTCCCTGGCTAACCGGTTCGGCGCAATGGATCTTCAAGGACTTCACTACACCGCTGCGAGTGGAAAATCCCGTCCCTCGCATCAATCAAAAAGGCGTCATCGAACGCGACATGACGAAGAAAGAAGGCTACTTCGTCTTCCAATCGTATTGGAGCGATACCCCGATGGTTCATCTATACGGGCATAGCTGGCCGATACGCTGGGGTGACGAGGGCGAATCGAAGATGGTGAAGATCTACTCCAACTGCGAGATGGCTGAGCTGTTCGTGAATGGCAAGTCCGCCGGGGTGAAGCATCGCAACAGCCAGGACTTCCCTGCCGCCGGATTGCGCTGGATGATCCCATTTGTGCAAGGTAAGAACAATCTGCGCGTTGTCGCTACAAAAGGCGGGACCAAGGTACAGGACGAAATTGAGTTTCTGTACCAGACAGAGAAGTGGGGAGCTCCGGCAGAATTCAAGTTATCTGAGACATCTCGAGTTACCGTGGACGGCAAGGAGACCGTCACGGTGGAGGCACGACTTTACGACGCAAAAGGTATACTCTGCCTGGATGCGCGAAATCCGGTGCGTTTCACCATTGCGGGCACCGGTACGCTGATCGATAATCGCGGCACGTCTCGCGGCTCACGTGTAGTCCAGCTCTACAACGGGCGGGTTGAGATATCCCTAACAAGGAATAGCGGAGAGTCAGTCGTGGGAGTCAGCACCCCTGGATTAAAGGCTGCCTTTTGCTCGATTAGCTAATGCTAATCTTTCCCGTTATGAAACATTTCCAGAAAAAATAATAAAGACAAACGTTATTCTTATCCCTTGACATTTGTTTGTTGTGCGAATTATCGTTCAGTGGATTCAAAACAGGGCGTTCGAACCGTGACACAACCTGCAGCGCAAGCTGCAGTTCGAGCTAATCGACGCCACAGATGGAAACACGCATTTAACTGAGAGGCAGGTTACCAATGATCACAAAATTACGTTCCTATAGCTGGAACCTTCTGATGGTGCTGCTGGTATCCGCGGCCTTCAGCAGTAATGGAATAGCTCAATTGACGACAGCCACCATGGTTGGCACCGTCACCGATGCCACCGGCGCCGTCATTCCCCATGCGACGGTCACGCTGACTCAAACCGACACGAATTTCACCCGCACCGTGACAACGAAAGACGATGGTTCCTTTCGTGACGAGTTTCTTCCGGTCGGCCCGTACAAGATTTCCGTTTCGGCGCCCGGATTCAAGACCCTGCAGCGCACCGGCGTCGTGCTCGCGGTCATGCAGGAAGCCAATCTCACTCTTGTGCTGCAGAACGGCGCGACGACCGAAACCATCGAGGTCACGAGTGACGCACCCCTCATCAACCTGAGCGATGCTACCCTTGGCCGCACAGTGTCCAATGTGGAGATCGAAAATCTTCCCCTGGTTGGCCGCAACGCCTATCAATTGCTCAGTCTGACCCCCGGTGTCCAGCACAACTCCACGGTAAACAGCCTGGGTTTTCAGGAGCAGCACGTTTACATCAACGGTTCAACCGACGACTTCACGGGTCAGGTTTCGTATTATCTCGACGGCGGCCTCAATATGACCGGCCTTCGCAACAGTGGTAATGTACTTCCCAACCCAGATGCGATCAGCCAGTTCCGCGTGCAGACAAACAACTATAATGCGACGGTCGGACGTTATGCCGCCGCTGTCGTCAGCGTTGTGACGAAGTCGGGAACCAACAAGTTCCATGGTTCGGCCTTTGAGTTCTATCGAACCAGGAACTTCAATGCGGTCACGCACAACCAGCAAACCAAGGCACCCTATGCTCGCAATGAGTTCGGCGCCACCGTGGGTGGTCCCATCCGCAAGGACAAGGACTTCTTCTTCGCCAGCTTTGGGGGCCTGCGCGCCACTACATCGCCGGCATACACCGGCAACGTTCCCAGCGCCGCTCAGGTTGTCGGCAACTTCAGCGAGAACCTGCCAACGGCAGCGGAACAGCCGAACTGCTCGACAAGCCCCACTAGCGCTGCCAACAAAGCCTTCCATTTCCTCGTCTGCAATCCTAAGACAAATAAGCCGTATCCGGGCAACATCATCACCGATCCGCTCGATCCAACGGCGGTCAACATTGTGAAGTATCTCAACTTCACGCCAAACCCAACCGCGTTCGGCGACACCCAATATACCCATAGGGAGTACGCTCCAACTCCGGAAACGTACAATGAGTACCTAATCAAGACGGACCATCAGTTGACAGCGGCTCACCGGCTCACCTTGAGCTACTTTTTGTACGACTATGTCAACCGCCAGGTTCCTACCACCCTCACTCAGAAGTGGTCCTACTCGAACTATGCGACCAAGCAGCACAACGCGAACATCAGCGACGTGTGGACGGTCAGTCCGCGTTCCGTCAACCAGCTCTGGTTGAGCTACACGCGGCAGGCCGGTGGCCGCGTCCCGGTCCCGAACGACAGCACGTTCGCCAGCTTTGGATCTGACTTCGGGATCTCCGGAACGCCTTCGCGCGGGCAGGTTAGCATTCCCAACTGGTTCACGCTGGGCCAGTCCATCACTGGCCCCAAGGCTGGTTCCAACGTCTACGGTCTCCGCGATTTGCTCAGCACGTCGCGCGGCAAGCATACACTCTCGCTGGGCGTCGAAGGCGGCCTGGAGAAGGACTTTCTGGAAACGTCGCTCGATAACTACGGCGTCTTTTCCTATGCCACGACCAAAAGCACCCGTACCACCAACGCCTTGTCGGACTACCTGCTCGGATTGCCTAACAAATACGAGCAGGACACCGGCGAGTACGCCGAGGCCAATTACTGGAATTATGCTGTCTTCGCGCAAGATGACTGGCGTATTCTTCCCAATCTGACTGTCAATCTTGGTCTGCGTTACGACTGGCAGCAAGCTCCCACCGATCCGCAGGCCCGGCAGACCAACTTTATACCGGGAGTTCAGTCTCATGCGTTCAAAACCGTAAATATCTCCGGCAAAACCGGCAACCAGTTGGCCCCCATCGGTATGCTCTTTCCGGGCGACCCCGGAGTGCCCGCGAGCGGAGCATTTACTCCCAATAACCATATCTCTCCCCGTATTGGTCTCTCGTATGATCCCTACGGCAATGGCAAGACGGTCTTCCATGCTGCGGGCGGTCTCTTCTTTGGAGGGATCTCCGGCAACTTGTGGCAGTTGCCCTCGAACTTCGCTCCTTACGCCGTCCGTCCCACATTCAGCAAGGTCGTCTCCATGGCGCACCCCTACCAAAATGATCCGACGGAGTTCCCAGGCGGAGTCAACCCGTTTCCGCAACTGACGTTCACACCCCACACCTCGACCGCCAGCTTCCTTGCTCTCAACCAGGTGTCCTCTTTCGATCCAAACTTCAAATGGCCATATACGTATCAGATCAACGTCGGCTTTCAACAGGAATTAGGCGACGGTCTCGCATTAACTGTGAACTATGTCGGTTCCCTCAACCGTAAACAGCCGATTTACCACGACTTTAATCCTCCGCAGTTCAACATTGCTGCTGACGGCAGCAGCGGACCAAGCTGCACAGACAAAACGAAAGCTTGTGCCTATGCAAACACCCCCAGCACAGTGAACAACCGCCGCCCGCTGAACTCGGAGTTTGGGCTTTCGGCCGCGACTCCCACCTATTCGAACATCTATAACCTCCAATCGAGCCAGAACTCCAACTACAACGCCCTGCAGGTGGTTATTGAAAAGCGTATCTCCCACAACTTCAGCGCACGTGGCAACTATGTCTGGAGCAAGACCCTCGCCAGCAACAGTCTCGACGGAAGCAACCTCGCCAGCAACTTCATCGATCCGAACTATCCGCAGCTTGAGGCGCATCAGCGTTCCGCCGAGGACAGGCGCAACATGGTGACAGCCTCCTTCGTGTGGACTCCCGACTACTTCACCGCTTACAACAGGCTCGTTCGGACTGCATTGAATGGTTGGACAGTGACCGGCATCATCACGGCGAATAGCGGTCAGCCGTTTACTGTGACCACGGGAACCGATGTCAACGGCGATGGGCAAACCAATGATCGTCCGAGCCTTTTACCCGGCGCCACCCCACGGATTCTCGGCGGCAAACGCTCGCGTGTTGCGGCGGAGAACCAGTGGTTCGATACCTCGGTCTACTGCGTACCTGGCACAGCCGGTTGCCCCGGCGTGGGTCCGCTGAATCTTCTCGGAAACACGCGCCCTGCGCAACTCGACGACCCTGGCTATCGGGACGTCGATGCCTCACTCTTCCGTACCTTCGCCATCTTCGAATCGCTGAGATTCCAGCTCCGTGGCGAAGTCACCAATGTCTTCAACCTGACCAACCTTGGCGCACCGACAGCCGCAATGAACAGCGCGAACTTTGGCGAAGTCACCGGCAGTGGAGGCAGCAACCGTATCATCCAGGTTGGCGGTCGTATCCTCTTCTAGCTAACCCCATCCTCCCGGAGCACCTTGAAGAACAAGGTGCTCCGGGAATTTTTTATTTAACGCCATCTATCACCTGGCGACTCTCCCTCAAAAGAGAAGTCCATGTCTCTGTTTCGGTATAGTTAGACTTCTGGCAGTAATCCTTTGGATGGAGGTAGTTCTGTGCGAGTTCGGGGTGTGGTTGCGGCGACGATGCTGCTTGGGATGGCTCTGTGCAGTGCGGCGAAGGCGCAGGACCTCGCCAGCTTTGAAAAGCGGACGACCGTAAAGGTACTTCCAAACGGCCTCACCTTGATTGTGTGCGAGCGGCCCGAAGCCCCAGTCTTCAGCTTCTATACATTGGTTGACGCGGGGTCGGCGGACGATCCACAGGGCGACAGCGGGCTGGCTCACATGTTCGAGCACATGGCCTTCAAGGGTTCTACCGAAATTGGCACGACGAACTACCCGGCGGAAAAAGTCGCTCTGGCAAAAGTCGAGGTAGCCTATGCGGCCTACGACGCAGAGTTCCGTAAGCGAGTGGGCCAAGACCCGGCTAAGCTGGCACAACTCAAGAAAGTATTTCAGGACGCCCAGGCTGCAGCCGAAAAATACGTTATTCCCAATCAGTTCTCTGAAATCGCAGAGCAGAACGGCGCAGTCGGGATCAACGCCTCCACCAGCGAGGACTCCACGCAGTATTTCTGGAGCATGCCGTCGAACCGGTTGCAGCTATGGGCCTATCTTGAGAGCCAGCGCATCGGCCATCCCGTCGAGCGCGAGTTCTACAAGGAGCGCGATGTCGTGCAGGAGGAGCGCCGGATGCGCATCGACTCCTCCCCCATCGGCCGCATGGTCGAGCAACTTCTGGCGACGGCATATGTGGCCCATCCCTATGGGCGCAGCGGGGTCGGCTGGGAGAGCGAGATCAGTCAGGTGACCGCGATCGAGGCCGAAGCGTTTCACAAGAAATATTACGTACCCTCCAATATTGTGATCGCAGTCGTCGGCGACTTAAAGGCATCGACGGCGATGCCTGTTCTTGAGCATTACTTCGCCCCGATACCTACCGCACCGAAGCCTGAGGCGATGACGACCATAGAGCCGCCGCAGTTCGCGGAGAAATCTGTCGTCATTAAAGAAGCAACGCAGCCCTTCTATATAGAGGCCTATCACCGCCCCGACTATCGTGACCCCGATGACGCCGTCTACGACGCGATTACGGACATCTTCTCGAACGGTCGCACGGCACGGCTCTACCGCAGCCTGGTGCGCGATCAGCGGATTGCGGCCGAAGCCGAAGGATTCAGCGGCTTTCCCGGAGACAAGTATCCGGGCCTCTTTGCCGTCTATGCCGTTCCGCTGCCTGGCCATACGCATGAGGAGATGCGAACGGCGATCCACAAAGAACTCACTCGCCTGAAAGACACCGACGTCACCGATGCTGAACTGGCGCGCTTCAAGACGCGCGCGCGGGCCGATCTGCTGCGTGGACTGGCAGACAACGAAGGTCTTGCCCACCAATTAGCCGAGTATCAGACACGCTACGGAGACTGGCGCGAACTATTTCGCCAGTTGGACAAGATAGACGCTGTCAGCAAAGCGGATGTGCGCCGCGTGGCGAACAAGATCTTCATTGCAAGCAACCGCACCAGCGCGCAGATTGACTTCGTGCCTCCGCAACAAGCTCCCCCGCCTTCCAAATTGCCAACTTCTCGAACACCTGCCCCAGCGCGAACCGGGGGTGCAAAATGAAGGGACACTCGACGATGCGTTTTGCAGGCGTGATACTGACGGTTTTGCTGACAACCATGAGCGGTGCAGCACAGACAGCCACCGCCAAACCAGCGGGCAACACAAAAACAACAGCACAGCCATGGAAGAATATTCCAATTCCACCGCTCCACGCCTTCAAACCAGAGCAACCGAAGCGAATCGAGCTGGCTAACGGTCTCGTGATCTTTCTGCAGGAAGACCACGAACTTCCCTTCATCAATGGAACCATTCTGATTCGAGGCGGAAGCCGCGACGAGCCGGCAAACAAAATTGGCCTCGTCTCGCTTTATGGTCAGACCTGGCGAACAAGCGGCACAACTACAGTGGACGGTGACAAGCTCGATGACGAGTTAGAGAACAAAGCTGCCAGCCTGGAGACAGACGGCAGCATTGCGACAACAACGATCAGTTGGTCGAGCCTGAAGGGCGACTTCGACACAGTCTTTGCCTCGACGATGGACCTGCTGCTAGACCCCAACTTCAAGGCCGACAAGCTTCTTCTGGCCAAGCGCCAGATGGAGACCGGCATCTCGCGGCGTAACGACGACGCCAGCAGCATTGCCAATCGAGAAGCGATAAAGCTGGTCTATGGCGCCACTAATCCCTACGCGCGTCAGGAAGAGTACGCCACGGTCGATGCAGTCACTCTGGCAGACCTGCGCGCATGGCATGACAAGACGGTGGTGCCAAACGGCATGATCGTCGCAGTCTCGGGAGACTTCGACAGCACGGCGATGGAAGCCAAACTCCGCGCGGCTTTCGGATCGCTTCCTCGTAGCACCCTCATCAGCACACCGCCAATTCACTTCACCGCTCCGGAGCGCGACGTTTATTTCGCTGAAAAAAGCGATGTGGACCAGTCGAATGTCGTAATCGTAGGTCTCGGTACCGAGCGCAGTAATCCCGACTACTACGCCCTGAGCGTGATGAATGAGATTTTCTCCGGCGGCTTCGGATCGCGCGTCGTACAGGATGTCCGAACAAAACTCGGCCTGGCATACGACGTAGGCGGCAGCTTCGGCGCATCCTACGACCACCCAGGAATCTTCTACGTCATCGCAGGAACAAAGAGCGAAAGCACCGTAGCCGCGACCCAGGCATTGCTGGCCGAGATAGGAAAGCTAAAGACCGAACCACCTACTCCGAGCGAACTCAGCAAAGCGAAAGACCAGGTACTGAACTCATTCATCTTTCACTATGACTCGCCGGAGAAGACCCTGCGCGAGCAGGTAATCCTGGCCTTCTACGGCTACCCGCCCGACTTCCTCGACAAGTACAAGAGCGGCATCGAGAAGGTCACCTCCGCCGACGTGGCACGAGTAGCGAATAAATATGTAGACGCCTCGAAACTCGCCATCGTCGTCGTAGGCAACCAGGCCGAGATCACACCAAAGCTCGATACCCTGGGCAAAGTGACGAATCTGGATATCGCGATTCCGCCACCCCCACGAAAACCCGCGAAGTAACTTCACCGTGAGACCATATCTATCTATGGATGCTACTGGATTTGCCATCGCCATCATGGCCGCGGGCAAGGGAACGCGGCTGAAAAGTACGCGACCCAAGGTATTGCACGAGATCGGCGGCCGGGCCCTGCTGCTGCACGTCATCGACGCGGCCAAAACGCTCGTCCCCGCCGAGCGAATTTACTGCATCATTGGGCACGAAGCCGACCGCGTGCGCACAGCAGTCGCCTCTACCGGAGTGCAATTTATCTTGCAGGCCGAACAGCGCGGAACCGGTCACGCGATTCAGCAGTTGAAGGCATATTTCATTGAGACTGGCACTGCAATCCCAAAGCATCTGCTCGTCCTCTCCGGCGATGCGCCTTTGATCAGGCCAGAGACGATTGCCTCCATCTGCAAAGCCCATCTCTACGAACACGCCACAATGACCATCCTGACCGCAGCCCCCGAAGACCCAACCGGATACGGTCGCATCATGCGCGTAGCCCCCGGTCGACCGGAAGTCACCGCCATCGTGGAGCAGAAGGCACTCCGCCCCGATCAACTCGCAACCCCCGAGATCAACTCCGGAATCTACTGCTTCGAGACAAAGGCGCTCTTTAGCAAACTCGATTCCCTCTCCACCAACAACGCCCACGGCGAGTTTTACCTCACCGATGTAGCCGCCATGCTGGTAGCCGACGGCGAACGAGTCATCGCAGTCAAAGCCGATAACGTCAATGAGGTCCTCGGCGCCAACACCATCGCCGAGATGATGCACCTCGACGCAGCCATGCGCATGGAGACAGCCAGGCGCCTCATGGCACAGGGCGTCACCATCTTCCGTCCGGAGACCTGTGTCATCGACGCTGCCGTCACCGTAGGCGCGGACACCATCATCGAACCCTACGTCCAGCTATTGGGAGCAACCAAAATCGGCACAGAGTGCAGGGTGCGCTCCTACTCCGTGATCCAGCAATCAACCCTCGGCAACGGAGTCACGGTAAAAAACGGCTGCATCCTCGACGGCGCCGAGGTAAGCGATGCAGCAATCCTCGGCCCTTACGCCCATCTTCGACCCGAGAGCCGCATCGGCGAAGGCGCGCACGTCGGAAACTTTGTAGAGACCAAAAAAGTAACACTTGGCAAGGGCTCCAAAGCAAACCATCTTAACTACCTGGGCGACGCCGTCATCGGCGCAGGTGTCAACGTCGGTGCCGGTGTGATCACCTGCAACTACGATGGCGTCCACAAGCACCAGACAACTATCGGCGATGGAGTATTTGTCGGTTCCGACTCCACACTCGTCGCTCCCGTAACCCTCGGAGACCGTTCCTACGTTGCCGCCGGAAGCTGCATTACCGAAGATGTTCCCGAAGATGCGCTGGCGCTGGGCCGAAGCCGCCAGACGACTAAGCCTGGCTGGGCAGCAGCGAAACGCGCGGCGATAAAAAAGCCCTCCTGACACCAACGCACACCAAACATATTGGTAATGAAACAGGCTCGCCTGCCGATAGAAACAGGTAGCCGCTCGTATCGCCATCCGACGGCAGCTCTACTGCGCGAAAGTGCCTGCTCATGTCGCAAAAACGAATCCTGATCGTCGACGATGAACCCGCAGTACGCAGCCTTATCGCCACATTGCTCGAGCACAGCGGCTACGCAACCACAGCGGCTGAGAGTGCAGACGAAGCCCTGGCTCGTCTGCAGCAGGACCCCGATTACGACCTCGTCCTCACCGACATCATCATGGCCGGAACCGACGGCCTGAGCCTGCTCGACCAGATCTCGGCGGACTATCCCGCCATCCCCGTTGTGCTCGTCACAGCAATCAATGACACCCAGGTAGCTACCAGCGCCTTTCGCCGAGGCGCAATCGACTATCTCCTTAAACCATTCGAACGCACCGAACTGGAGAGCGTCGTCATGCGTGCCATCGAGCATGGACGTCTCCGCAAACAAAACGCCATCTACCGCCACAACCTCGAAGCTATCGTCTCCACACGGACCTGCCGTCTCCGCTCCACCATGCAGGACCTCGAACGCAGCTACGACATCACGCTCGAAGCCATGGGCGACGCGCTCGATCTGCGCGACGAAGAGACCGAAGGCCACTCCCGGCGAGTCACCGCCTACACCATCGCGCTCGCCCGCGCCATGGGCATCGAGACCGACGAGTTGCGCACCATTGCCCGCGGAGCCTTCCTGCACGACATTGGCAAAATCGCCACTCCCGACTGCATCCTGCTCAAACCCGGCAAGCTCAACAGCGAAGAGATGACCACTATGCGGGAGCATTGCGAACGTGGATACGAGATCGTGCGCAAAATTCCCTTCCTGCGCGAGGCTGCCGAGATCGTCTATACCCACCAGGAGCGCTTCGACGGCAACGGATATCCTCGCGGGCTGCACGGCGACCAAATCCCTCTCGGCGCGCGCATCTTCGCCGTCGCCGACGCCCTCGATGCCATGACCTCCGACCGCCCCTATCGTAAGGGAACCTCTTTTGAAACCGCCTGCGCAGAGATCGCCCAATGTGCCGGAAAGCAGTTCGACCCGCAGATCGTCGACGTCTTCCTCTCCATGCCGCTTGAGTCATGGACCGAACTGCGGGCCGAGATTGGCAGGCTGCCGACTGCAGCCTTCTCATCGACCCTGTGCCGACCGGCGGTTGCGCCCGGCAGACGAGACGCCTAGGATCGCAGACGCGAGGTAAATTGCCATGAAAAAAGCATTGACGGCAACTGAGATCGAAGATGTACTACGCGCGCATCCTGAATGGAGGTTGAAAGATGGAAAGCTCGAGCGTGAATGGATATTCACGAACTTCGTCGAAGCAATGGCCTTTGTAAACCGAATCGCCACTATCGCAGAGGATGCTGGCCATCATCCCGATATCGATATCCGGTACAACCACGTGCTGCTCTCGCTAGTCTCGCATGATGCCGGCGGCATCACGGAACGCGACGCAGTGATGGCAGCCCGGATCAGCGCAGAACTCGCAAGCCCTTCCAACTCAGCCACAGCTCAAACCTGACAAACTTTTCATGGAATTGGCCCTGATGGAGAACTGATTTCCAGTGATATCAAAAAAATGTAACGAAATATTCAATCCGGGGTGATTTATCTATCTTATTGAAATAAATATACTTATTCCTAAAAAAGACATGTCGCCCACTCATTTTCCTGCTCTCATAGCCATGAAATTCCTATGATTGAACATATTTTTTACTTTTTCGGATACGCATTGTGGTATATTCATTTCAACGGCAAGCGTGAGTTCCCGCCCCTACAGTTTCTCAGCCAGCACCTCAACCATCGGCTGACATAAGTTGCGTCACTGGCCTCCCGGCATGGACAAAGTACCGTTCATGCCGCTTTTTTTTGCCTTTTGCCCAACCCCAATCTACAAGTATGTATGGCCAGTATCTTTGAGGCCCTAAATTTGGTATTCCATCCCAGCGGGATTTATGATGTGCCACATGAAGCGAATACTTGGATGTGTCGTTCTGGGACTGGTAACCATAGTGGCGTCCGCGCAGTGGACCAACCCTTCAGATGATGTTCCAGCCTACAACGCAACCGCCCCGAGAAAAGCTCTTCCGCCCATCCTCCACGGCAATCAGCTAACCGGGGAATACTTTTCACATCCCTACCAGGTAACCGTATATAAGATGGCGGCAAAGATTCCCGGTGTGCTCCATCAGCAGCCCTGCTACTGCCATTGCGACAGGGTGCTGGGACACAACAGCCTGCATAGCTGCTTTGAAGGTACGCATGGAGCGGCCTGTACCACCTGTATGCAGGAAGCCGTCTATGCCTACCAGCAGACGAAGAAGGGCCAGTCACCGGCCCAGATTCGCGCAGGCATCGAGCGCGGCGAATATCAAACGATTGACCTTCTGAAGGCCTCTCTTTAACCAGCCTCTTTCAATTGCTATTTCGAGTAGCATGAAAAGACTGATGGCGAGCGGTATACTAGAGTCAGTTCTTTGTAGCGCCCAACGCAATGTTGGTGCCAGCTCCAGATGGGGGCGTCACGGCTTCGACGGGATTGCTTGTGGCAGAGAGGCATGCCGGGGTGTGGACACCCGTAATCGCTCACAAAACTATAAGTGCCGAACCTCAATTCGCGCTTGCTGCTTAATTAATTAGGCAGCCGATCGCTCAAGCTTCGCCTACGGGCCTGTACCGATCGTCGCACAGTAGGCTGGTCTTCCCTGCTCCGCCTGAGCGGGTCGGACGAGATCAATCAGGCTGGTCGTCGTCGCATCTTCGTCCGTTCTAAGCGCCGATGACGAGACAAAGATGAACCGGAAAAAGCATGAAAGCTCTCTGTTGGAAGTTTTTTCGGACGCGGGTTCGACTCCCGCCGCCTCCACCAGCCTAACTAATGCAAAATCAATAATTTACAGACAACAAAGCACCGAAAATGAGGCGTCAATTTTGGCACAGGATGCCCGGTACTAGCAACTCTATTCTTGCAACCTGCTTATTTGCATCAACTAGATTTTCGGACGCGGGCGGGTTCGCCGCCTCCTCCAACAATCGGCGTGACGATGCATCTGGCCTTGAGCAAGCTTTCCTGTGGCAGTTTTGTACCGTGAAATGGCTGCTGGCTAGACGCCTTGTTCATCTAATCCCCATGCGACCCGGAATCAACAGGGGGGGCGTATAGGGATTTCTTTGCGCTGAAGTTTTAGAAGTCGAGATGAGACTGAAAGAAGGGAAGGACTTCGTTGTAGACCCGGCCGGTGTCACCGCCAGCGCCTCCGCCCCAGTATGGGTCACCCCATGCGCCGTTGAATTCTTCGGCTTCATGCACGATGCCAAAATCATTCAGCTTGTGGGTGAGCGCTTGGGCGGCGAAGACGTGGTCCCAGATTCCGTCACTGCGAGGCCAGTCGATTTTGAGGCCGCGGAGAGATTTGAGATTGTCTGCGTATTTCGGGATGAGAGCTTCGATGAACCAGTTTTCGCGGAGGCGCGCCATTTGTGCGGAGTCGATGACGACGCTGCCGTTGACAAGATGCGCGGGCGCGTCAAAATAGAGCGGGGCGTTGTTGGCGTCGGGCAGGTACGCCTGAAAAATGCCGGCGAAGAGGGCGGTGAAGCTGTCTTTCTCTAAGTCGTCGAGCGATTTTGCGCCGGCGATGATGGACCAGTTTGCGCGCGAGACGAACATCTGCACGCCGAAGCCGGTGCCGACAGGATGCATGGCGTAGACCGAGCCAAAGACGGCGGGATACGTCATGCCCATGCGAAGTGCACCGTAGGCGCCCATGAAGTGGCCGAAGAGGCCGCGTGAGTTGCGCGTGGCGAGGGTGCGGAAGTTGGCGTCGATGTAGGGGATGAGGTCGTGGATGTAAAAGTCCTGCCAGTTGCCGGTGATGGGCGAGTTGATGTACCAGGTGCTGCCCAAGGGCGTGCGCATGTCGACGCTGACGAGGATGAATTTGCCAATGCGGTGTTCTGCGATAGCACGGTCGAAAAGCTGCGCGGCGTGGTACTGCGTGAAGATGACATCGTGCGCCCCTAGCGCATTGGGTAGGAAATAGAGGACGGGATAGCGCTGCGTCGAATTGTTGTAGCCGGGCGGCAGATAGATGGTGAGCTTGCGGGTTGGATTGACGCCGATGAGATTGTGGGTGAGATTTTGTGAGGTAATTTCACGATCGACGAGAGTACCGGAGTCTGCGGCGAAAGATGAAGCGGCGATGGCGAAGAGGAATGCGAAGACTAGAAAGCGACGAATCATAGAGAGATAGTCTCCTTGGCGCGGCGGGTGGAGTGAAGTGTGAGCCATACGATGTACCAGCATGGCCAGAGGAGAGCAGTACCTGGTAGCCAGAAAAACGGGCTCGCGGTGATGGTGCGTAAGGCATCGATGCCTACATAAGTGCTTGGGACAGCCAGTAAAAGTGCGAACCAAAGGGAAGGCCGCGTGCCGCGCAGTGCGGAGCGCAAACCGAAGAGTGTGGGCGGGACGAAGACAAGCAGGCAGAGCGGAGACAGGCCGGGCATATGGAACATGGCGTAGCAGCGTATGTAGATTGGAAGCACCATCAAGATGCTGGCCCAGAGAGTACGTCGGGAGATTGTAGCGGCGGCAAACCCGATGGCCCATGACTCTGCGATGAGAGAGAAAAGCGGCAAGGCGAGCTGTGGCAGGTTGGCAAGGAATGATTGGGTGGGTGAAGTCTTCGCGAACAACCATACGCATGCCTGGCAGAAAGCGACGGATTGCCCCATGAGAAAAATTCCTGCGGTGAGGAAGAAGCCAAAGCCGGCGAGCCATGGTCTCCAGCCGAGGAAGAGCTTGAATTGCTGGCGCAGGGCAAGGCCGAGAATTGCGAAGAGCGTTGCTGCGAACGGCGCGCCGGATTCTGCGAGGTCGCCGAGAACGGGATCGCGATCGGAAGGCGAGAGCAGAAGCGCGGCGAAGTTGAGGATGCGGTTCACACTTTCGCTCCGATGCGGTGTGTGGCCCATGCGGCACTGTTGCTGATCCTGGTGATGGCTTCGTAGAACTGCTTCGCGGCTTGAATGCCTTTGGGCGTAACCCGCACCATGCGTTTTGCGCGGCCACCGCGTTGCGGTGTGGCTTCGCCCATCCAGCTCTTCAGCAGGCCTTTGGCTTCCAATCGCTCGATCGTGGTGTAAAGCGCGCCGATAGAGCATTGGCGGCCGGTCTTTTGCTCTATTTCAGCACGAATGGCCGCACCGTACGCATTTTCATCCAGCGTGGCCGCAACCGTAAGTATGACGTATTCAAATTCACCAAGCATAATAACAACTACATTGTGATACTAATCTGCTGCACATGTCAATCGCGCCCTCCCCTGCCCATTGTTCTTTGATGGCCCATGATGATGGAGGCTGCGGCGCATCCGCCACGCTCAGCAAGGGCGCAGAGAGGTTGGGGAAGACGATGTGCAGATTGAAAGGACCCTGTGGCAAATTTGTACTGCGGATGCGCCTTTCTAGCCGTTTGAGCGATTTCAGTCGCCTTTAGAATCTGTAAGTTACTGAAAAATCGTCAACAAATCGGGTTCGACTCCCGCCACCTCCACCAACTCTAAGTTGTTTATTATGAACTACTTGATAAATTTAACTTGCAAACTGTACGATAGTTTAGGCATGCTCGAACTCTATCGACGGCACAATCCCACCTGCCCGAAGCAAGCCGACCGCTACTGGAAGCGCTGCACCTGCCCCATGTGGGCGTAAGGGACCGTAGATGCGACCTACATCCGGCGGAGCCTGAAGACCAAGAGTTGGGAACCCGAAGAGGTCGCTGCAGTCGTTCACTTTCTGGCAAACTCCGAGTGCTCCTTCGTTACCGGTCAGTGCTACGACGTCAGCGGCGGACGCGCAACATACTAACTAACGCCGATTGCCATGCGACAGCGACTGTTAGCTTACGCCCCTGACTGGATTCAAGCGCAAACAGGCAACACATAGCTTATTTTCTGAACGATCTTTTGATCGACGGGCGACGTTTCAATTCATTTTTTGACTGCAAAAAGATGCGATTCATGATCTCACGCCGTGTCTGCCTGACAGAAAGAACACGGATGCGAACCTACGACCTCCACCGCATGAGTGTAAGGCTACTTGTTTCCAGCCGCCTCCACCATAAAATCTTAGAAATCTGAGCCGTTTCTAAATGAGATAAAGCCATAAAAGCAAGCAGTTAAGCCATATTGCGCTAGCGCTCTATCTCACAACGACAAATCCCCCTTGCGAATCGGGTCGTTTGACGCTACTCTTTCATCAGAAGTCGTCCTCGACGACGTTTTAGTAGCTACTTGGCACCCAGACGTGCCCAGGCAACAAAACTCCAAGTTAATCCCAAGCTCCGCGAAGAGCCCTGATCGTACTTTGCAGCGCCCTGCGCTGCGATGCGTTATGGCTGGCGAATGCTCGTCTGTCCTTATCGGCAGAACAGCATCGCTCGCAGAACTCCGTCGGCATATGTCAACGGAACTGTCCACAGAGGAGCTACGGCATGAGCACCAATCTCACGACTCAAACGGAGTTCACAGGCGAACAGAAGCAGTACCTGCAGGGCTTCTTCGCGGGCGTCAACCAGCGCGGCCTTCTTCCCTTCGTTGGCCACACTCGCGCCGGCCTTATCACCAACGATCGTGCCGCAGCCGAAGCCGACGAAGTCGAAGAAACGGAAGAGATGTGGTTCGGAACGCCGGTCTCCGACCTCTGCAAAGAAGAACGCTGGAAGCGCGAACAAAACCCCTTCGAGATATGGGAAAAGCTTCTGCAGTACGCCGATCATAACCAGGCTCCTTCGGACGACGACCGCTTTCGCGCGAAGTACTTCGGCCTCTTCCACGTAGCTCCCACGCAAGACTCATTCATGCTGCGGCTCCGCATACCCGGCGGCATCCTCTCCGCATACCAGATGCGAGGTCTCGCCAAAATAGCCGAGCAATGGGGTTCTGGCCGTGCCGATCTCACCACCCGCAACAACATACAGATTCGCGAGTTACAGCCTAAGGACATCATCCACATCCTCTCGCACATCCAGTCTCTCGGCCTCACATCGCGCGGTTCTGGCGCAGACAACATCCGCAACATCACAGCCTCCCCTATCACCAGACTCGATTCTCAGGAACTGCTCGATGTCACTCCGTTTGCCGCAGCCTTGGATCTCTATATTTCCAACTCACGCGACCTCTATGAGCTTCCTCGCAAGTTCAACATCGCGTTCGACAACGGCGGCGCCATATCCGTGTTGGCGGACACCAACGACATCGGCTTCATTGCAGTCGAAGTAAAAGAGGGCCGCAGCATCCCCGCTGGCGTCTACTTCCGCGTGCTGCTATGCGGAATCACTGGCCACCGTCAGTTCGCCACGGACTGTGGCATCCTACTTCGCCCCGACCAGGCAGTTGCTGTCGCTGTCGCCATGATCCGCGTCTTCACGCAAAATGGCGATCGCACCGATCGCAAGAAGGCTCGGCTCAAGTACCTCATCGATCGGTGGGGTGTCGATAAATTTGTCGCAGAAACTAAAAAGCTTCTCTCCTTTCCACTCATCCATGTTCCTGCCAGCGAGTGCCAGCCTCGTCGTCCTGTCGACCGTTCTGGACATCTTGGCATTCACGCACAATCGCAACCTGGCCTTCACTACATCGGAGTCTCCGTCCCCGTCGGACGTCTCCCAGCCACTCAGATGCGCGCGGTCGCCAACATTGCCGATCAATTCGGCAATGGAGAACTCCGCCTTACCGTCTGGCAGAACCTCATCGTCCCAAATATTCCCACCGAGAGTTTGGAAGCTGTAAAACAGGCGCTCACAACGGCTGGTCTCGAATTCAATGCAGGCACCGTGCTCAGCGGCACTGTCGCCTGCACCGGCAACCAGGGCTGCCGCTTCTCGGCCTCCGATACCAAGACCCATGCCATCACCCTTGCCAATTTGCTGGATTCACGATTTGCAAGCGAAAATCCCAACGGCATCCGCCAGCCAATCAATCTCCACGTTACTGGTTGCCACCACTCCTGTGCGCAACACTACATCGGCGACATCGGCCTCATGGGCATCAAGGTCGAGGGTGAAGAGGGCTACCAGGTATTCCTCGGCGGGGGCGCCGACCATGACCAGGGCCTCGCTCGTGAACTCATTCCTGCGATTCGTTTCACCGATCTTCCACCGGCCATGGAGCAACTCTTCCACGCCTTCACAAAGCATCGCCAACCGAACGAATCCTTTCTCGACTTCACTCGCCGTCACGACATCACTCAATTGAAATCCTTCTGCACCATCAAGGAGGTCGCGTAGTCATGTCCACAACAATCGTCCCCTACGTCCCCGATAACGCCCCTTTCTCCGAAGAGCAGCGTGCGTGGCTGAATGGCTTTCTCTCCGGTCTCTTCTCTACTGCTCCCGCTGTCACCAGCGCCAGCGAACCGCGACGGTCGCTCAAGATTGCCGTCCTCTACGCCAGCCAATCCGGTACCGCCGAAGGTCTTGCCCGCAAACTTACAAAAGAACTCAAAGCCAAAGGTCACGTAGCCTCTCTCATTTCGCTTGAAGGCTACGCCACAGCCGCTCTCGCCGAAGAGCGCTACGCAATTCTCATCGCCAGTACCTACGGAGAGGGTGATGCGCCCGATGCTGTCCAGCCCTTCTTCCAACAACTCTGCCTCGAACACTTTCCTCGCTATCAGGATCTCTCTTACGCAGTCCTTGCCCTCGGCGACTCTAATTACGAGCATTTCTGCAAATTCGGTATCGACCTGGATAACAAGCTTGCTGCTCTTGGCGCCACGCGCATCTGCGATCGCGTTGACTGTGACGTAGATCTCGATGCCTCCTTCGCGCAATGGAAGGCTAATCTCTTTGACCAGCTCGGCGCGATCATAGCGACGCGTCCTGCTCGAACCGCACCGCATTCTTCCATCGCCACACTCAGCCCTACTCCAAAGGCGGTGTCCACCAATTCCTACACACGCGACAATCCCTTTCACGCGCCGCTCATTGATAGCCGTCCTCTCACCCGCGACCTCTCCAGCAAACTCACTGTGCATCTCGCCTTCTCGATCACAGACTCCGACCTCCAATACGAAGCCGGTGATGCATGTGGTGTTCTCCCGCAAAACGATCATCGACTGGTTGACGAGATCATTGACACTCTCAAGTTCAGTCCCGACGTCCCTGTGCAACTCCCCAAATCAGGATCTACACCCCTCGTCGGCGCGCTCACCGATCACCTTCAGATCACGCGTCTTACTCGCAAAACTATCGAAGCATACGCCACGATTGGCCGGTGTCGACCCCTCTTCGCCCTGCTCACCCCAGAGCAACAATCTCACCTCGACAAGTACATTTACGACCGCGGCCTCGTCGATCTCCTCCATGATTACCCAGGCGTTCTTCACGATCCCGCCGATCTCGTTGCCATGCTCCCGCGCCTTGCTCCACGCCTCTATTCAATCTCCTCCAGTCCACTCGCCCACGCAGGTCAGATTCACACCACCATCGCTGTCGTTCGCTATCACTCTCATAATCGCGAGCGCGGTGGCGTCTGCTCTACTCTGCTCGCCGACCGCACTCCGGCCGGCGCTCGCCGCCCCATCTACATCCAGCCCAACAAGAAATTCCGCCTGCCCCAACAATCCGACAAACCTATCATCATGATTGGTCCCGGCACTGGCATCGCGCCGTTCCGGGCCTTCCTGCATGAACGCCGCGTCACCGCAGCCACGGGCAAGAACTGGCTTTTCTTCGGCGAGCGCAGCGTCACTTCCGATTTTCTCTACCGCGATGAGCTCGAACCTATGCTCGCCGATGGGCATCTCAGCCGTCTGGACCTCGCCTTCTCCCGCGATCAGAGCCACAAGGTTTATGTTCAGGACAAGATGCTCGAACAGGCACCTCTGTTCTGGTCCTGGCTTCAGGACGGTGCCAGCGTCTACGTCTGCGGCGACGCTGCCCGCATGGCCAGGGACGTCGATGCTGCCCTTCATACCATCGTCGCAAAACAAGGTTCTCTCGCCCCAGAAGCCACAATCGATTACGTCCAGGCCCTCAAGGATCAACACCGCTATCACCGTGACGTCTACTAACTCCACGCAACACCCGAGCACTCAAGTAGACAGGAAATAAAACCATGCTGCTTCCGCTTCACGAGCTCGCGCACTCCGATCCGTCAAACTCAATCGTGCGCCTGACGGAGAATGATTTCGATAACTTCGACGCGACACCCGTTCGTGTCGAAGTCATTACTTCGCTGATCCCCGATCGCCCCCTCGCACCAGGTGAACAGTATCGATTCCACTTCGACATGACGAAGTGCATAGGCTGCCGCTCCTGCGAGGTCGCCTGCAATGAGCAGAACGGCAATCCCGCCGACCTTCGCTGGCGGCGAATCGGAGAAATCGAAGGCGGCACCTACCCCAACACTGCCCGCCATTACCTTTCCATGGGCTGCAATCACTGCCTCAGCGCCGACTGCATCAAAGGTTGTCCCGTCGACGCCTATCAAAAAGACCCCATCACCGGCATCGTGCTTCACTCTGCGGACGCCTGCATCGGCTGCCAGTATTGCGTCTGGAATTGCCCCTACTCTGTACCCCAGTTCAACCCTGAACGTGGCGTCGTCGGCAAATGCGACATGTGTCATGGCCGCCTCACCAATGGCCTTGAACCCGCATGCGTCAACTCCTGTCCCGAGAACGCAATCGAAATAGAGATCGTCAACAACCTCGAATGGCGTAGCGACTATGCGGCAGCCAACGCGCCAGGCATGCCTCCTGCTGGACAAACCATCTCAACCACACGCATCACGCTTCCTAAAAATGGAGGAGCCGCACTCGAGCGCGTCGATATCGAGACGCTGCGTCTCGAACACTCTCACTGGTCACTCGTCTGGATGACTTCACTGATCCAACTCTCTGCCGGCACTCTCGTCACCGCGCTACTCTCGCATCATGCGGGACCCATCGCACTCACACTTATCCTCGCACTTACAGCCTTCACTCTCGCTATCTCTGTGCTTCATCTTGGCCGACCAGCCTACGCATGGCGTGCAATCAAGATGTGGCGTCGTTCCTGGCTCTCCCGCGAGGTGCTTCTCTTCGGACTTTTCTTCGGCTCGCTCACCGTACTTACTATCGCCGCATGGGTGCATACCTTACATATTGTTCCAATCAATACGCCAACGATGCTTATGCTCTGCATCCTCGCTCCAGCATTTGGCGTCGCGGGCATCCTCGCAAGTGCCTATATCTATCTCGTTCCAGCACGCCCTGCGTGGAATACACCACACACCCCAACGGACTTCCTTCTGAGTTCTGCGGTGCTCGGCTCGGCAGCGGTGCCGCTACTTATTCGCATTACTGACTCACTCCGAATACTCCCTCAACTGCAGAGTCTGCCGATGCCAAACTTCACACCAACCATGCCAGTATGGCCATTGGTTTTATTCTCTGTCCTCTGGATACTCAACCACATCACACGTGCTATTCGCTTGCAATACTCCGAAGTCTACGAGCGGCGTGCCTCTGCTTCCCTGCTCAATACCGATAGCCTGCGTGGAACGTTCCTCGTTGCCTTCGCCTTCATCGGCTTGGCTGTCCTGCTCTCGCTCGTTGGGTTTCCAACGTTTGCTCTGCCCGCAGCACTCGCAGGAATCCTCTCCGCTCGCTATCTCTTCTTTGTTTCCGTTGTACCGCTCAACATGGCACTCACATTCGTCCGGTCGGTGCACGCATGAGCACACTGTTGACTCAGTTCAAGCGGTTCGTCGGCGTCGACATCCGCAAGGAGAAGTATGCCTATGCCGCAGATCCAGTCTTCGGCCACATATCCGAATCGCGCGTAGCCGAAAGATGGGTCAAAACTACCTGCGGTTATTGCTCCGTTGGCTGCGGCATGCTCCTCGGCGTCCGCGACAACAAGGCTGTTGCCGCACGCGGCAATCCTGACCATCCAGTCAATCGTGGCAAACTCTGCCCGAAAGGGCTCTCCGAACATCACGTTCTTTCTGCGCCCGGCCGTGCGCGCCAGCCACTTCTCCGCAAGAATGGCGTACTCACGCCCGTCTCCTGGGATGAAGCTCTCGATACCATAGTTGATCGCTTCCGTGATATCCAGCAACGCCACGGCAATGAATCGCTCGGAGTCGTTGGCACGGGCCAGCTACTGACCGAAGAGTTTTATACCCTTGGCAAGCTTGTGCAGCTCGGCCTCCGAACACGCAACCACGATGGCAACACTACTCTCTGCATGGCCTCGGCAGTCTCCGGCTATAAACTTTCCTTCGGTTCTGATGGTCCACCCGGCTCCTACGCCGACATGGAATCCGCCGATGTCATCCTTTTGATCGGCGCCAACATCGCCGACAATCATCCCATTCTCTGCCATCGTGTAGATCGCACCTC
>NFUO01000075.1 GCA_002197545.1 Acidobacteria subdivision 2 bacterium RH1 MAG20
CGTGCCCTCGAGAACGATGAGGGCGCCGTAATGCCTCTGAGACAAGCGAGAAACGGCGTCGACGATTTCGTCGCTGGTGGAGGGCTGCAGCGGTGTAGACAGGGTGGCGAGCGGGTGATTGATGATGGCACTGCTCCGGCCAACTTGCTCGAGCGCACGCCGTAGCTCGGGCTGGAAGATGATCGGAATCGCCACCAGCAGGACGACCGGCGAGTTCCGCACAAGCCAATCCACCATGGTGAGATGGAAGGTCGCCGCCATGATGGTGAAGAAGATGAACAGGACGATCACGCCACGCAGCACTTGATCTGCGCGCGTGCCGCGCACCACCATCAATACGCCATAGAACAGCAAACTGACGATGATGATATCGAGCGCGCTCGACAGCGTGAACCGCGCGAACGCATCCAGGATCTGATGAATGAGGCCGTGCACCGCTACTCCACGGGAGCGGGCGATAAATGCCGGGACCGCCGCTACCGGAAGTGTAGCAACGGCCCGTGAGGCGTCACAATGAAACCGAGGAGATCGGCTCTCGATCAGTGCCAGAAATAACAGCGATCGAAGTACAAACGAAGGATCCTGAGCGCATCTCCGTCTTTCTTGACGGCGCGTTTGCCTTTGGCGCTTCTCGGATGCTGGCCGCTGCCCGCAACCTCTCACCGGGAAAGCAGCTCAGCCCCGAAGAGGTCGAGAAGCTTATCCGTGACGACGATGTGGAGCGTGTGTTTGCCGCCGCTCTAAACTTCCTCTCCTACCGGCAGCGAAGTCGGCGTGAGATGGAAGTGCATTTTGGACGGAAGGGAACGGACCCCGATGTTCTGGCCGCGGTGCTGGAACGGTTGGAGCGCATGGGGATGCTGGACGATCGCGAGTTCGCCAAGTTTTGGATCCGCAATCGAGTGAGCTCTCGCCCGAAGGGAACCATGGCGCTGCGTGCAGAGCTGCGGCAGAAAGGTCTCGACTCCGAGCTGATTCACGATGAGCTCGCAGCGGTGGGGGACGAGGAGCCCTTGGCGTATCGCGCGGCGCAACAAAAG
>NFUO01000750.1 GCA_002197545.1 Acidobacteria subdivision 2 bacterium RH1 MAG20
CTGCTGTGGCTCTACCAGCGGTTATTCTTCGGGACAGTCACCAATCCTAAGAACGTAAAGCTGTACGATTTGACGCCCCGCTATGTTGCGACTTTTGTGCCGCTGCTGATTATGGCGTTCTGGATCGGTCTTTATCCTAAGCCGTTTTTCCAGATTCTCGAGCAGCCCGTGAATCACACGATCGCCATCGTGCGGCCTGATTATCCGCAGCCCGCGGTGAATGCGGCCGCGCCGGCGACGGCGATTACGCCTCCCAGTAACATGACGTATAACGCAAGTCCGGCTACGCCATCTGTGCCCACAAAAGCGAAGGGGAAGAAATAGTGGTCTGGACTGACTATCTTCTGGCGCTGCCGATCACGCTGCTGGCGCTGTTCGCGCTCGGCATATTGCTGATCGACCTGATGCTGCCGCGCGAGATGAAGTGGGCCAATGCCGTCACCGCCATGATTGGCGTTCTGTTCTCCGCCGCGGGCGTTTACAAGATTCAGCTGTGGATGGGGCCGTCGCCCGGTTCGTTCGGCATGATGCGCACGATGCTTGTGGACCACTTTGCCATTTATTTCTGGTATTTGTTCCTGGCGGGCACGGCCATTGCGATTCTCATGTCGGTGCGCTACCTGGAAACCGAGCACGAAAATCACGGCGAATATTACGCGCTCATGCTGCTCTCGGTGGCCGGGATGATGTGCATGGCCGCCGGTTTCGACATCGTACTCATTTTCATTGGCTTGGAGTTGATGGCCATCTCGACCTATGTGCTGGTCGGATTTTTGCGCCGCGACCGTCGCTCAAATGAAGCGGCCTTAAAGTATCTGCTGCTGGGGGCGTTCTCTTCGGGCATCTTCGCTTACGGATTGTCCTTGCTGTACGGCCTGACCGGCAGCACCAACCTAGGAGTCATCAATCAGGACCTGACGCGGCACGTACTGAATAGCCCGTACAAGCCGGTTGCGGTCATCGCGCTGCTGACGACGATCACGGGCCTGCTGTTCAAGATTGCGGCGATTCCTTTCCACCAATGGGCGCCGGAC
>NFUO01000751.1 GCA_002197545.1 Acidobacteria subdivision 2 bacterium RH1 MAG20
AACCGCACCTTCGCGGGCAGAATCACCGCCGCCGCGACTACTGGGCCAAACAGGCAGCCGCGCCCCACCTCGTCCACACCCGCAATGGCCGACGCACCCAGCTTCCGCGCCGCGCGCTCATGCCGGTCGCCGCAGACCAGCGCCCGCAGCCGTCGCATCTTGTCCGTTTGTTTTGAAGGTACAGGAGCAGTCGCCATCTCAACTGTCCCTGAGTGTACAACGCATGCAGCTGTGCAGTGCAACGGAAAGAACAACTGCACCCGTCAGTGCATTTCGGAAATCCCACCTATGCAATCCCGCTCCGCATCGCCAGCAAACTTACTTTGATCGAAGGTTCTTGTTGAAGAACTTCAACGCAATCTGGTCCGTCTCCTCGTGGATCTGCGCTCTATTCACGCCCTCCCCATCGCGGCACACAAATATGGCCTTCTGCCCAGCCGGAGTACAGTCCGAGCCAAAGGTAAAGTGCCCGACGTTGCCTGGAAAGATCTTCAGCTGTGCATCCGGAATGTTCTGTGCGTACCACTCCGCATTGTTTGCAACAGAGACAACGTCGTCCTCCGCTCCTGCCACGATGTAGACAGGAATATGAATGGCATGCAGCGTCTCCGCAGGAAAGGCATGGCCAACCGCCGGTGCCATGGAAAAGACTGCCTTCACGCGGGCATCCCGGTATGAATCCTGCTGATGTCGCAATTCCTCCTGAATCACCGGGTCTGTATCTTGAATTTTCTTGAAGTCTGCAATCCATCGCTTGAAGTTAGGCGGCAGATCGCAACCGGCGTCCTTCGCATGCGCATTGCAGAATGCGCTCAGGCTGTCCCGATCGAACACACCACCTGCCACTTCCATCACCGTCGCTCCACCCGCGGAGTGTCCTGCCGCTCCGATACGCGTAGCGTCGACATGTGGGCCAAACTTCGGATCGGCCATCATCTTGTCGATCAGAACGGAGAGGTCCTTCGGGCGGTCCCATTCCAGCACGAACCCCTGCGCAACCATATGCGGCTCTGCACCGGTGTTGCCATGATGATTGACACCCGCAACGATGTAGCCATGGGACGCCAGGAACCATCCCAGCCACGACATCGAATACGCAAGACTCATAGAACCGTGCGACAACACAATCAGCGGATACTTCTGTCCCGTCGCCAGCGAAGCATTCTGGGCTACGGGCTGGAGCACAAACATGCCCTTGATGGGGCTGTCCGTTTCCTGCGGGACTGCTGCTACGGCTCCGGCGTCCGCTGGAAACCAGATCACCGTCTCAAGAGGCCGTGGCCCTGTATTGGAGTAGTTGCGGCGGCCCTCATCCACAAACGAACGAGTCTCGAAACCAACAGCAAATGATTTCTTCGTCTGTGCCGGCGACGGAAGAACACTCGACAATATAATTGCGCAACCCACGATCCACTTCATCAATCGGCTCACTGGCCCTCCGGAGGTTTTCATTTGTCATGCGCAATTGAAGTACGAAAGAAGGCTTATCTCTGTTCCGCGCTCTCACAATCAACACAACAGGGCCGCATCCAGAATGTAAATGGGTGCGGCCCTTTGAATGAGATTGACGACGGCAAATCTTGACAGCAGAACTCAGCCTGAAAGTTCCTGAGACCGCGTTAGTCCACTTCGCGCAGACGCGCAGCCTTGCCGCGCAGCTCGCGCAGGTAGAACAGCTTCGAGCGGCGCACGCGTGCCGAGCGCAGCTTCTCCACCTTCTCCACTACCTTGCTGTTGAAGGGGAAGATGCGCTCGACGCCCTGGCCGAAGCTCATCTTGCGGACGGTAAAGCTGCCCTGCGCTCCGCGCTTGTAAGCAATCACAATGCCTTCAAAGGCCTGCAGGCGTTCTTTTTCGCCTTCTTTAATCTTTACCTGCACCCGGACGGTGTCGCCAGAGGCAAATTTCGGCAGGTCGGTGCGCTCCAGTTTGGCCGCCAGACGCTGCATAATCGGATGAATAGACATTGTTCGTTCCTTCTGCTTTGGTCAAAAATTCAGTTTACACCGGATCGGGCCTCTGCGTCTTCTCCATCTCACGCAAAATCGCCCGGTCCTCCTTGCTAAGCTCTGAAATCTTCAGCAGATCGGGCCGGTTCCGCAGCGTTTTTTCCAGAGATTTTCGCCTCCGCCAGCGCCGAATCTGCTCATGGTTCCCCGAACTCAACACCGCAGGCACCGTCTCCCCGCGAAACTCCGCCGGGCGCGTGTAATGC
>NFUO01000752.1 GCA_002197545.1 Acidobacteria subdivision 2 bacterium RH1 MAG20
GGCACCGGCCGCGTTTACGGACCACCTTGCTCGGAGAAGCGCAGGTTGGCGCGGGCCAATCCGTCGAAGCCCGCCTCTGTACGCTGAAACTAATGTAGGGCGCGGTTTCTGAGAGGCAAATCCTCTCGCTTGCCATGGTTAATCGGCCATTTCCATGCTCCTATCGTACTGGTGTTCCGCCCTTCATAGGCCGGTGCGTTAGTAATGAAGCGAGCATAGGGCGGGCAGGCGTATGGGTGTGCCTCTCGACCGATCGTGTCGCGTAAGTCAGAACTGATGAATGGCGATGACGGCTGCCGGTAGTTCGTTCCGGCTGTTCGAGGCCGCCGCCAAGAGCGTCAAGAAGCCGCTCACGATCACGATCCGCCTTAGCTCGGCGACTCGGTAACCAAATCAATCGAGTGTCGGATCGGTACCGAGCAATTCCAAGACTCGACGGCGAACACGCAGACCCCGGAGGCGAATGCCGAGCTGCTATTCATCGAACTGCCTGATCGCCGACGGCGCCGACCGAGAGTAGATTGGCGTCCTGTCCCGTCAGAACCGTTATGATGACGCTTGCGCTTTATGCAGCGCCGTGCCGGGCTTCTTTTTGCTGTAAGTGGCACTCTTTACGCGGCCGGTGACGCCTGCCCGTGATCGGATGGACGAACAAAAGCGGAGCGTGATCGGATTTCAGTGGCAACGATTCGTAATAGGCTTTCAAGCTCGCCACATCGACTAGCGTTCGCAAGCCAGCCTTTCGTGCAGTGATCTTGCGCGAGCTAATGAGGCGCGACATTGTGCGCTTGCTGATTCCGAGGAATGCGGCGGCGTCGTGCGGCGAAAGTGCAATCGGTTCAAGGGTGCCCATGGCATACCTCTCCCGTTGCACGCTTGGCCTAGGCGTGCGGGGGAGAAGGCCACCAAGGGCAAAATGCGGTCACACAGGATGATCGGCGAATTTACCCCGGCCTGTGCCCGCGCCCGAAGGTTGCGCAGAGGCGGCCGGAAACTACCATGGCCGGCGAGCGCGTCAACAGCGAGGATCGGGCACGCTGGGCCATGACGGGAAGCGCAAAACGGCCGGAAAATGTAGGGGACGCGCGTGCATAAC
>NFUO01000753.1 GCA_002197545.1 Acidobacteria subdivision 2 bacterium RH1 MAG20
ATTGCCGCTGTAGTTGAGCGAACCCAGGTAGCCATTATTGTTGGCGGTTGGATAGTTGTTCTGGTAACGCAGGGCCTGGGCGCCGATGCTCAACAGGTGACGGCCGTGCTGCCATGTCAGGTTGTCCATGTAGCTGTAGGTGTTGTCAATCAGGCCGCCGCCATACACCGGGTTGCCGCCTGCGAAGATGCCCCCGTTGACACTCTGGCCGGAGTAGCCGGCGTACGCCTGATTTGGAAAGGTGATCCCCACCTTGGCATTGCCCGAGTTTCCGAATTGGCCAGTCGTATCGATAGGAAAATTCTGGGCCCAGACCGTGCGCGTGAACCCGATACGGGCAGAGTTGACCAGCGCAGGCGAGAACGTGTGCACCCAGTTGACGCCGAAGAGCTTGGTCGGATACAGATTTACCCCGTTAAAGCTGATAGCCAGCACAGGGGTCGAGCCATTGTAGGCAGTGGACATGGAATAGAAGCCGGTGAACTTATCGCTAGTCCGAGGATCGAACTCGATCTTGATATCGCCCTGGTTGTTGGCCGTAAAGGTGCGGGATGGCGCCTGGTAGTTGCCGTTTGCGATTCCATCGGTCGGTGTTGCGTTTGGCAGCGGGTACAACTTGGGATTTGAAAACAGAAACTTGGCAACAGGGTTGGTGATCGGTATTCCCTTGTCGCCTGCGTAGGGAGCAAAATTATTGAGTGGGTCATACAACTGCTTCGGAGAGTCTTGATTCAACAGTACGGAAAAGTCGCCGTTGCGCATTGCCTGCGTAAATACGCTTGTCGAGCTGATGCCTCCTCTGTGATTCCGAGATCCCAGATAATCGACGAAGAAGAACAACTTATCGCGCATGATTGGGCCGCCGAGGCTTCCGCCGAACTGGTCCTGGGAGTACGGATTGATCGCAATGTCCTGGTTATTGTTTTGCCACGAATTGGCATTCATCCGGTAGTCCTGGACGTAGCCGTAAAGAGAGCCATGGAAGCTGTTGGTGCCGCTCTTGAGAACGCTCACGACTCCCGCGCCATTGACATTGCCGTAGTCCGTCGACGAGTTCGCGGTAATCACCTGCATCTCCTGGAGCGCTTCCGGAGCGGGGCTATAGGAGATCAGGTTGTTAAACGTCTCGTTCATGTCGATGCCGTCCAGTGTGTAATTGTTCGCCTGGGCGCGATTTCCGTTGAGGTTGATCGTGTCCGTGAAGTAGGTGCTGCGCTCGATGCTGGTCGTTCCGCTTGTGCCGGCCGTGCTCACAGAGCCGGGAACGTAGAGTGTAATAGCAGAAAAGTCGAGGCCGTTCAGGGGGAAGTTCTTGATCGTATTGGCGGTGAACGTGCTGCTCAGCGTGTCGTCGTTCGTGTTGAGGATGGGCGCTGCTTCCGCCGATACCTGCACGTTCGCCGTTACGCTGCCGGCATTCAATTGCAAGTTGAACTTCGCTGTCTGATTGATCTCAAGGTTGAACTGCGGAACAGTCTGTGTCGAAAACCCCGGAGCCGTTACACTCACCGTATAGGGGCCGATCGGCAGGAACCGAATGGTGTACGCACCCGAACCATTCGTCTGAGCTTCGGTCTTCACGCCCGTCCCTGTGTTCGTGGCAGTCACATGCGCATTGGGAATAACGGCGCCACTCGAATCCGTCACCGCTCCGGTAATCGAGCCGGTCACAGTCTGCGCAAGCGCGGGCGAGAGGCACAACAGGACAGTCACTGCGCATCCAGCAAAATATTGAAAGAGCTTCGTTCTCATAAGATCACTCCGTAGTACTGGCTAAATAGCTGCTTCATACAGAAAAAGAAAGAAAATAAAGGCTGTTACACCGACTTCAGATCACCTGCACACTCTTCTTGAAACCCGGCGGCAATATCACTGTGACGCTGAGCATAGAAAGATCCAGTAGTAATTGTCAATAAATTTATTCATTATTTTGAAATAATTTCACTCATATGCTCACTTTACTGTTTAATCACCTACGGTTGACCACCTTCGAGTACCCTCGGTATTGTTAGCTGCACCTAGAAAGGACTCCTCCAAGTGGCTGCAAAGACACACGATCGTGCAAACCAGATCCTTCACCTCCTCCTTCAGAAGGGCACCAGCAGCGTCGAAGACCTCGCCGCTGCCGTTGACACCTCCTCGGCCAGCGTCCGGCGCGACCTCATCAAGCTCGAGCAGCGTGGCCTCGTCCACCGCACCCACGGCGGCGTCGAACTCGCCGGCAAATTGACCTACGAGCCCTTCCGCTTCGACGCCGCCTTCCCTCTCCGCGAAGAGCGCTTTGCCGACGAGAAACGCCGCATCGCCATCGCCGCCGCCGAGATGGTCGCTGAAGGCGACACCATCGCCCTCTCTCCCGGAACCACCACCACCCAGGTCGCGCGCAGCCTCCGCCACCGCGAAGGCATCCACCTCGTCACCAGCGCCGTCAACATCGGCATGGAGCTCTCCAGCCAGCCCAACGCCAGAGTCACTCTCACCGGCGGCACCATCCGCTGGCCCGGCTCCTTCTCCATGGTCGGAGCCACCGCCTTCCACTCCATCCAGAAGCTCTACTTCGATAAAGTCTTCATGGGAGCCACCGGCATCCATCCCGAATACGGCCTCACCGTCATCGAGTCAGACGAGGCCCTCATCCTCGGAGAGATGGCCCGGCACACCCGTCAGGTCATCGCCGTCGCCGACGCCAGCAAGCTCGGCATGATCAGCACCAACAAGGTCTGCGAGCCTTCCCAGATCCACACCATCATCACCGACGACAGCCTCGACCCCGAACTAGCCGAACTCTTCCGCCGCCAGCACATCCACGTGCTCACCGTCTAACGTAGCCGCAAAAAGCGGGTACCCCATGTCCCGATTTTGGGACATGGGTTTCCACAAAACTTCAGGTGCGTGCCTATTCTTTGCCAACCAGAAAAGACAATCTAACGCTGCTCCTTAACCCCCTGCGTCTTCTTCAAGTCATCCCCCAGCACAATGGCGTCTGCAATCTCGCGCATAGACTTCCGCCGCTGCCGGCTCTCTCGCTGCATCGTGCGATAGGCCTCATCTTCGCTGATTGCCAGGTCGCGCTGCAGAATTCCCTTTGCGCGGTCAACCGCCTTGCGCGTCTCCAGACGGTCAGCCAGTTGCGCATTCTCCGTCTCCAGCCGTGTGCGCTCAATCTCAGCGCCCACCAGAAAGCCAAGCATCGAGAGCAACCTGATCTGGTTCGCCGTATGTTGATAGCTCATCTGGTGTTGCAAATTGATAACGCCAACCACCTTGCTCGCGCAAAGAATCGGCGTACACAGGATCGCTTCAAAGTGGTCTTCCGGCAGATTGCGAAACATGACAAACCGCGGGTCATTCGACGCGCCCGAAGCAATCGCCACCGGCTCGCGGTGTTCCGCCACCCACCCTGTAATTCCCTGCCCTAGCTGCATCCCCAGGTGGTCCACCAGATCGGCGTGCGGATTCTTCGAGGCGCGCAGCACCAGCTTCTCCTGCTCCAGAACATAAATAAAACACGAGTCGCACGGAATCACCGTCGTCACAAAATCGACAATGCTCCCCAACACCACATGGAACGAGTCTGCCGCTGCAAGCCTGCTGCTGATCTCATGCAGAAAGTCGATTGACGCAAGCCCGTCTCGAAAGCCAGCCATCGTCGGAGTAGAAGGCGCAACGCGGCGTACCGCGGATCGCGGTCTCTCCGCCACCTTGTCTGCACCCGTAACCTGCTTCGCAGCCCTCTTCTGTGCCAGAATCTTGCCGGAGTATTGCGCCGCCTCATTCACCAGAAAGCCCATCTTCGGATGTGACGGCTCAAAATCCGGAGTAATCCCATAGTGCGCCAACTCTTCCGATGTCGTCGGTCCAATCGAAATTACCACCATCGACCGAAGCCCCGCGCCCAACTCTTCACGCAAACCCATCTCTTCCGCAATTTGGAACAGATGGATCACCTGCACCGCCGTCATAAACAGCACTACATCCACGCTGCCGTTCGTAATCCCCAGAATGCACTCCCGCAGCGGCCCCAGGTCTTCCGGCAGCGTCCACTGGTAAACCGGGACCTTCGTCACCTCAGCGCACTTCACCGTCAACTCCGAGAGAAATTCAGGGTTGGACGCGCCATACTCCTGCACCGCCACCCGCATCCCGCTCAACCGGTCGCCAAACTCCGCCTCCATTGCCTCCATCATCTCGCGCCAGGTATTCGGCTCAGGAGCAATCGCCGCAATCGGAACTTGTAGCTCCCGCAAAGCTGCAACCGGCTTCGGCCCCCGCGCCCCGACCTTCACCTTGCGAAGCGCTCCGATAAAATCCTCGCGATTATATTTTGTCTGCACGATGTCCAGCAGGGCGCGAACGCCAACGCCCGTCAAAAAAATCACCAGATCGAAGTTGCCGTGCAGCAGCCCCTCCGCAAACTCCAGCGCCTGCTTGTTCGATTCCAGCGGAGCTTCACGCATCGCAGGCACAACAAAGGGTTCTCCGCCATAGGTGCGAATCAGCTTCGCCACCTCATTGGCGCGTCGCGATTCAAGCGACAAAACCCGCAATCCATCAAAGCTCGCGTGAGTCATTCATCTCCCCCGGCCCAAACTACGATTCAAGATTTCTTTTGAGCCGACCTGTTGTCCACAATTCTAGCGGCTCCGCATTCACAATCACAGGCTCAGCGGCCTTATTCCTCGAAATTCCCGTCACTAAGAACCTGTCCAGAAGCCAAAGCTGGACCTTGTATCCGGGCGGACGACTTGTCTTGAAGCGCCAACGGCGCGTCCTATATCAGCCCTGGGGTTGTGATGCCCTCGGTACCGAGGGCTGAAGGCCCGGCCTATAGGAGTTTCTGGACAGACTCTTAGAGCAGGATCGCAGACCTGAAACCCAACAGAGGAGCAGAAAACCCCAATGAACGCCTATTCATTTTCATTGCATAAAATTTAGCTATACAGCGTACAGTTATTTGGTATACGCTGTATAGCAATGAAAGAAGCAGCCACAGCGGAGCGCATCGCCGAAGAAGCACTGAAGGTTCTCGAAAAGGAAGGCGAGAACGCTGTCAGTATGCGTCGCGTAGCCCAGGCGGTCGGGATTACTCCAATGGCCATCTATCACCACTTTCCAAACCGCGAAGCCCTGCTCAATTTCGTAGTTGACCGGGAGTTCGCCAAATTCCTCGCGTACATCGAGGCACGCCCCACGCGCGGCTCCATGGAGCTTCGCCTGACCTGCTGCATGGACGCTTACATCGACTATGCCTTCGACCGCCCCCGTATCTTCGACTATGTTTTTTCGCAGCCCCGGCCCAATGCTCGCCGCTATCCGGATGACTTTCGCGCACAGCGTTCGCCAACGCTGAACTCGATAGCCAATCTCGTAGCTCAGGCCATGGATGCCGGATTTCTGAAACGTCACGACGTATGGGAAATTGCGTTGCAACTCTGGGCGCACGCTCACGGATACGTCACACTCTACCGCGCCGGACGCTTCCACCTGTCGGAAACCGAATTTCGCGAGCTCATCCGTCGTTCCATCAGGAGAATAATCCATGGTCTCAAGGCCTAGTAACAATTTTCTGATCGTGCTGTGCCTTACTCTTTCCGCTGTGCTTTTTTTTCTCGGCACAGGGCTTTCGCCACTCTGGCTCTTCACCTGGCTGGCGCCTGTTCCTGTGTTGTGGATTGCGGCACGCGTATCGGGCGGAGAAGCTTTCTTTGTTGCAGTCGCCGCCTATGCGCTGGGCGGATTGAACGAGTGGAGTTACTCGCGGACAATACTACCCACGTGGCTTGTCGTTTCGATCCTGCTCGGTATGGCCTGCGTCGTTGGACTGTCGGTGTTGCTCTTCCGCAGCCGCATCCTGCGTGGAAAACTCTGGCAGGCGGCTCTGATCGTTCCCCTGTTCTGGGTTGCCGTGGAATACATCATCGCCATCATCTCCGTTCACGGCACCTTCGGCGACATCGCTTACTCTCAGATGAATTTTCTGCCTATCGTGCAGATCGCCTCCGTCACAGGCATCTGGGGTATCAGCTTCTGTATCTTTCTCTTCGCAGCTACCGTTGCAGCACTCCTCAGTTCAGGTGCTGCCCCGGCAAAGGCCCCGCTGGTTATCACTGTCTTTGTCGTCCTTGCCTGTATCTTCGGCTTTGGAGCGTGGCGTCTTGCCGCAACGCCAAAAGATTCACCCGCACTGAAGGTCGCTCTCATAGCTTCGGACGAAGCCGCAAACCTGCACGCCGATACCCCCGCGCAGGCACAGGTCATCTTTCAGCGTTATGCAGAGCAGATGAAGCCTCTGGCCTCGCAAGGAGTTCAACTCGTTGTTCTTCCCGAGCACAGTGGACCCGTAACGAACGCATCTCAGCCAAATTTCGACGCCCTTTTGGGGCAACTGGCAAAGCAGACCGGCGCCGACGTTGCTGTTGGCATCGACCGAAGCACTCCCGCCGCCACCTGGAATCAGGAGCGGCTCTACTCATCCGACGGCTCGTTCCTCGCCTCCTACAACAAGCATCACCTTCTGCCGCACTGGGAGGATGAAACTCCTGGCACAACGCGCACAGTCATGACCGAGCCTTCCGGCAAATGGGGCATGGAAATATGCAAGGACCTGGACTTCCCGCGCCTGAGCCGCCAGTATTCGCAGGCTGGAGTCGGGCTGCTGATTGTGCCCGCGTGGGATTTTGTTCTGGACGGCTGGCTGCATGGCCGGATGGCGGTCCTCCGCGGCGTCGAAGGCGGGTTCAGCATTGCGCGTTCCGCCAAACTGGGCATCCTTACCGCAACCGATGACCGCGGCCGCATCTTGGCTGAGCGCAATACTCTCACTGTCCCCTTTGCCACAGTGATCGCGACAATTCCTGTCCGCCACGACGCCACCATTTATTCGCGCTTTGGCGATTGGTTCGCATGGCTGGACATCGTTGCTCTCATCATTTTGTTGATCATGCCTCTATCGACTGAGAAGAGGGTGCTGAAAAATCTGTCTCGTTAAGGGCATCGCTACAGCGGCTAAAACAGACTGCGGAAAAACTCTCTCTTGCTTAAGGGCATGGCTTCAGCCGTGCCATAAGTGTCCTGTTTGCAATGCGGTTTTAGCCGCCTAGGTACGCTTTTCTTTCAGCCACCGACTTTTTCAGCAGCCTCTGAAGTTCGAAGGGATAAACGATTTCATTGCTGTTGTTTGTTCTTTCCCAAACCTCAAAAACACCAGCAAAATCACTTGTCAAGCCCAAATGCCATATAACCATAACAAAACAAACCAGATAGAGATTGCCGATTAGCTCTGCTCCATCCGCTACACTAGAGTTAGTGGAGAAATAAACCAAAGGCCCAGCGATAATGCTGGGCCTAACTCCTTTAGAAAGAAGACTTTGATACTTAAAGTCTCTGGAATGAAGACTTTAGCACTAAAGTATACCGGGGGGTACCCCCTGAGAAGGAGGATTCTAATGTTCACCACATCCCGAACCACAGAACACTGGTCCTCCGGCAACGAGGACCACAATGCTGAACGTCCTTTTGCAGTATCCTGCAGACGTCCCATGCCATCGTCCACCCATCAGCTCCGGCTCAGCAACATCTCCCCACTCATCATCCAGTCTGAGATTCGCTCCATGTCGGTCGAGTGCGACAAAGTGGGCGGCATCAACCTCGCCCAGGGCATCTGCGACACCGAGCTGCCTCAACCTGTTGCCGACCAGGCAATCGAAGCCATCCGCAACGGGCACAACATCTATACCCGTCTGGACGGCATCGCGCCGCTGCGCCAGGCAATCGCAGCGAAGCTCCAACGCCATAACCACATCTCGGCCGATCCTGACTCGGAGGTCCTAGTCACCTCCGGCGCAACCGGGGCCTTATACGCCTCCTGTCTTGCACTCCTCAATCCCGGCGACGAAGTCATCCTCTTCGAGCCCTTCTACGGCTATCACGTCAACACCCTGCTTTCGATGCGTGTTGGACCCGTCATCGTGCCTCTGGCAGCGCCCAACGGTCAACTCGACACGGACGCGTTACGCCAGGCCATCACGCCCCGCACTCGCGCAATCGTTCTCAACACGCCCTCCAATCCGTCCGGAACAGTCTTCAGCGCGGCAGAGCTGCAATCCATCGCCGACCTCGCCATCGAGCACGATCTCTTCGTCCTCTCCGACGAGATCTACGAGTATTTCCTCTTCGATGGCGCCCGCCACCTCAGCATAGCGACTCTTCCCGGAATGGCCGACCGCACCATCACCATCTCCGGCCTCTCCAAGACCTTCAGCATTACCGGCTGGCGCGTCGGCTATCTCGCAGCCAGCTCCCAATGGATACCTTCCATCGGATACTTCCACGACCTCACCTACGTCTGCAGCCCCACGCCCTTCCAGCATGGAGCCACCGCCGGTCTGCTCTCTCTCCCCGAGTCCTTCTACGAAAACCTCTCCGCCGAGTATCAACAAAAGCGAGACCAGCTTTGCGAGGCCCTGACCGAAGCCGGTCTTCCACCCTCCATCCCCGCAGGGGCCTACTACGTCCTCGCCGATACCACCCGCATCCCAGGCGAAACCGCAACCAGGAAAGCCCGCAATTTGCTCGCGGCCACCGGCGTAGCTGCGGTTGCAGGATCGGCATTCTTCGCTGAGGGCCGAGGCGAAAATATTCTCCGCTTCTGCTTCGGCAAAAAGCCCGAAGCGCTCGACCGTGCCTGTGCCGCGCTCAAAAAGCTATAAGCTCTTTGGCGATTCCGGGACTATCCGAGACTGGTAGCATATCCAATATGCACCGCCTATCGAGTCTCTGCCTCGTTTTCTGCGCCGTCATGGCGCTTCCGCTCGCAGCCCAAACCAGTCCCAGTCTCAATCCCAGTCCAGCCGCCGCTCCCGGCTTCGACGCCCTGGCCAGGCCGTCGGCGACCAGCCCACTCGCCGAACCTACGCTCACCCCGGGAGTCCTGCTCCTTCTCGAGCTTGAGGGACGCTTCTCGAAATCGGTCGCCGCAGGAGGTGGCAAGGCCTTCGCCAGTTGGTTCGCCGATGACGCCGTCACCCTCAACAACGGTCGACCCGCCGTTCTCGGAAGAGCCGCCATTGCAGCCCAGGCGCAATGGGACCCCAAAACCTACCAACTCACCTGGACCCCACAAGGAGCCCAGATGGGTCCTTCCAATGACATGGGCTTCACCTGGGGCCACTACGAAGGTCATTCCAAAGACAAAAATGGTCAGCCCGTAGTCATCTCCGGACGCTATTTCACGGTCTGGAAAAAGGTCGCTGACGGAAACTGGAAAGTTGCCCTCGACGCCAGCGCCAATGAACCTCCAGCCGCCAATGAATGCTGCACTTTACCCAAACCTTAGTCCGCCACGCTACCCCAAAAGTAGGAGTGCCAGCACTTACGCCTTCCCCTACCATCGAGAGGCTAAATGAATGCTCTCCAGGTCAAAGACGAAGTCCTGCGAATCGAAGCCCTCAATCAATACGAGGTCCTCGATTCACCGCCGGACCCCATCCTCGATGACATCACCAAACTCGCTGCCCAGATCTGCAATGTCCCCATCGCAGCCATCTCTCTCATCGGAGCCGATCGCATCTGGCTGAAGTCCCGCTTCGGCATCGACTCAAACGATCTCGCCCTCGGCAGCCTCCCCTGTGAGACGACCATCCTCGGCGACACCATCTACCAGCTTCAGGATGCCCGTCTCGACCCCAACTACGCCCCCGACGGAATCTTCCTCGAAGGTCGCCACTACCACTTCTATGCTGGCGCTCCCATCACGACACTCGGTGGCGTCAACATCGGTGCACTCTTCGTCCTCGACCTACCCGTCCGTGCGCTCACTCGAGATCAATCATTGGCGCTTGGCATTCTCAGTCGCCAGGTCATCACTCGCCTCGAACTCAACGGTAGAATCCAACAGATAGGCCGTGCCGCACGTTACCGCCAGCGTGTCGAATCCGCCCTCACTGTCGAGCGTAATTTTGTCTCGGCGGTACTCGATACGGTGGGCGCATTGGTCGCAGTCTTTGACCCGGCCGGCCGCATTGTCCGTTTTAACCGTGCCTGCGAAACAGCCTCCGGCTATGACTTCGCCACGCTCGTCGGCCGCTACCCCTGGGATAAGCTCATCCCCCGCCACGAGATTCCCGACGCTATCGAAACCTTCGAGCGCCTCCGCTCCGGCGACTTCCCTGCAACCTTTGAGAACCAATGGCTACACCGCGACGGAAGCCTCCGCCGTATTGCGTGGACGGCCACTGCGCTACGCGATTCCCAGGATCAAATTACCTTCCTTATCGCCACTGGCATCGACGTCACCACGCAACGCGCTGCCGAGGCTACGCTTCGCGAGAGCGAAGCCCGCTATCGCCTGTTCATCGAAGGCTCACTCGGCATGGTCTGTACTCACGACCTCCGCGGCGTTCTCCTCTCCGTGAACACCCACGGCGCAGAGACCCTCGGACGCACCGTGAGCGACATGATCGGCCACTCCCTCGAAGAATTTATTGTTCCCGAGCGCAAGCACCTTCTCAAAACCTATCTGGAGCAGATTGCCAATACCGGCGAGGCGCAAGGATTTTTGCACCTCTCACATGCGGATGGAGAGATTCGCGTCGTTGCCTATCGCAACAAGCTCATCCTCGCTCCAGGCCGCACTCCCTACGTCCTCGGCTTCGGCGTAGACGTCAGTGAGCAGGTCCGCGCCGAAGGCCGCGTCCGCACTCTCACAAGCCAGTCCGACTCCATCCTTGAATCGGTCGGGGACGGGATCTTCGGTATCGACCTCGAAGGCAAAGTCACCATCGTCAACTCCGCCGCCGCCCAGATGCTCGGCTACAGGCAGAGCGAGATGCTGGGTCGCAAGATGCACGAGCTTATTCACCACACCCGGGCCGACGGCACTCCCTACCCCAGCGAAGACTCTCCTATCCGCAAAAGCCTCATCCACTTCGACACAGTTCGTGTCTCCGATGAGGTTTTCTGGCGCAAAGGCGGCACCAGCTTCCCTGTCGAGTATGTTGCCCGTCCTCAGATCGACTCCCACACACTCGATAGCGGAGGTATCAAGGCCGTCGGCGTCGTTGTCGCCTTCACAGATACCACCGAGCGCCACGCCCTCGACCGCTTGAAAGATGAATTCATCTCCACCGTCTCTCACGAACTGCGCACGCCCCTAACCTCAGTCCGCGGAGCGCTCGGGCTACTCAGCGGCGGGGCGTTGGCCAGCCGTCCCGAGAAAACTCAGCAGATGCTCGATATCGCTATCAGCAACTCCGACCGTCTCGTCCGGCTCGTCAATGACATTCTCGACATTGAGCGCATCAACAGCGGCAAAGCCGAATTACACTCCACATTATTCGACATCGAAGACCTGCTTCATCGCTCCGCCAGCCTTCAGCAAACCATCTTTCCGAAGCCGGATGTCCGCATCTCCTTTGACGCCCGCGGCATCAATGTCTGGGCCGATTCCGATCGCATCCTTCAGACGCTCAACAATCTCATCTCGAACGCAATCAAATTCTCTTACCCCGGCGGTGAGATCCATCTCACAGCCCGCAATCTTGGTGAAAACGAGGCCATCATCGAAGTCAGCGACCAGGGCCGCGGCATCCCCGCCGACAACCTGGAAAAAATCTTCGACCGCTTCCACCAGGTAGACGCCTCAGATTCCAGAGCCCTTGGCGGCACTGGCCTTGGCCTGGCTATCTGCCGCAGCATCGTCACCCAGCATGGAGGCCGTATCTGGGCCACCAGCAACCCCGGCAAAGGCGCCACCTTCCACTTCACGCTACCCACTAAACCTGCCGGCAATCTCCGCTAGGCATCCACGCTTTCTCAGCCTTTCGCTACCTCATGTTTTCAGCCATCCCATGATCCTAATTGGGAACGAAAACTTTAATTAGCCACTTTTTCCTCGAAGCAAGGTGCATCAACTCTGTAAACTGGATCACAAGGGGGAAAATACGTGAGGTATTCGGTACCCCATCCAATTCCATACCAAGGCAGCAAACGTCGTTTAGCAAACGCCGTGCTCAGCCACATCCCCTTTGGTCAATACACACGGCTCGTCGAACCATTTGCGGGATCTGCGGCGATAACTCTGGCTGCAGCGTCCAAGAACAATTTTCAGTCTTTTGTTCTTGGAGATACCCTCCAACCTCTCATGGCCTTGTGGCAGCAGGTCATCGAATCTCCAGTAGAGATCGCTGATTGCTATGAGATTCTGTGGCATAGAGAACGACAGAACCCGATTGAAGAGTATTACCAGATTCGGACAGAATTTAACAGCGACAAAAATCCTGCGAAGTTGCTTTACCTTCTTGCAAGATGTGTTAAAAATGCCGTTCGGTTTAATCCGTCTGGTCTTTTCAATCAGTCTCCAGATAAGCGGCGTAAGGGAACTCGTCCGGAAACCATGCGCTCTGAGTTGTATTCTGCGCATCTTCTGCTCGATGGGAAATGTCAGGCCGTTACGACTGACTTTATGACTCTGTTTGAAAACGCTCGTCATGGTGATTTTTTCTATCTTGACCCTCCATACCAAGGCACCAGCGAAGGAAGAGATCAGCGATACTTTGCGAGTGTATCCCGCGAACGTATGATGCGAGGGTTAGCCCTTCTCAATGACAAAGATATCCCATTCGTGCTCAGCTATGACGGTTCGTGTGGTGGCATCGAATATGGCGAACCGTTACCCGAAGACCTCGTCCAGCGTGTTCTCCTCGATGTCGGACGCTCCAGTCAAGCTACTCTCAACGGAAGAGATCATGTCACGATTGAGTCCCTTTACCTGTCAAACAATTTGCGAACCGCCTGTGGGGTCACGCCCATTACATTGGCTCATTTCAGTCCGCAAGTGGGGCTGTTTGCTTAATGCCTAAGGATTTCCTTTATATGTTCAGGAAGTGTCTTTCCGAGGTTCTTTGCATCTTGATCTAATTTGTCCGCCACATCCGTCTCAGATTTTCCTACCCAGATCAGATCAGCCCTTCGCTCTTCCGTCGTTGCAACATGGGTATACGAATCTGAGCCAGACCAGTAACACAATCGACAGATTGCGGCCTGTTTTGCTGCTAAGAAGTTAGGACAATGCTCACAGGCCCATGATTTTTTACGATTACAAGAACCACACAAAACCTGGAACTGAGTATCTGCGCCGCTGCTCGATTCACCTCCAATTTGATAGGGGATGCGATGGTCGACCTGAAGATTCAGAGTGGAGGAACAAATCTGGCATGTTCTGCCCACATCGTCGATCACTTTTTCACGTTCTTTTTTGGAGAGAGGTCGCCTTCCCCACATACCCAGATTTTGCAGCTTTTCTAAATCGAGCGTATAAGATGCAATACTTCGCCCATTGCTATGCTTGGTTTTCACAGTCTTGAGAGGAAATCCCAAATCTCTGACATCCTGCGCGGCACGAGGAGGATGGTCATAGCCAGCTTTACTTATCTCCTCGGTGGATACCATTCCATTTTTGGCTATGGAGTCTAAAACGAAACGGGCGCGCCTATTGGTTACCCTTTCAATCAATGCTTTTGTTCCCGCAGAGATAATTCCCTTGGCTACGGGGAAGTTCTTGGTCGCTCACTCTTCACCCTCCCGCAACTTCGTAATCACCGCAAAGTCCTCAAGCGTAGTCGTATCTCCTTTGACTTCGCCGGTAGCTGCCAGTTCGCGCAGCAACCGTCGCATGATCTTGCCGCTCCGAGTCTTTGGCAGAGCATCCGTAAACCTCAAATCGTCCGGTCGCGCCAGCGCGCCAATCTCTTTCGCGACCCACTGGCGCAATTCCTGGCGCAGTTCTTCACTGGCTTCATACCCGGATTCAAGCGTGACGAACGCTGCAATAGCCTGTCCCTTCATATCATCCGGACGCCCGACGCAAGCCGCCTCAGCCACCTTGACGTGCGCTACCAGGGCCGACTCGATCTCCATCGTCCCCAACCTGTGTCCACTCACGTTGATAACGTCATCTACACGCCCCATCAGCCAGAAGTAGCCATCAGCATCGCGCCTCGCGCCGTCGCCAGTGAAGTAGCTCCCTGGAATTTCACTCCAGTAAGCCTCTTCATACCGCTTCGGATCGCTATAGATGGTCCGCGCCATCGAAGGCCACGGTTTGCGGATCACCAGGAGACCACCCTGTCCGTCGGGAACCGGCTCACCCGATCTTGTAACCACTTCAGGCACAATTCCAAAAAATGGCCGCGTGGCCGAACCTGGCTTAGCAGGCACCGCGCCGGGAATAGGTGAAATCATGATCGCGCCCGTCTCCGTCTGCCACCACGTATCCACAATCGGGCAACGTTCCTTGCCAATTTCGCGGTGATACCACATCCAAGACTCAGGATTGATCGGCTCTCCCACTGTTCCCAGCAGCCGGAGCGAGGCCAGCGAATGCTTCTCCACCCACTCATTTCCCCACTTCGTAAATGCACGGATCGCTGTCGGAGCCGTATAGAAAACCGTCACCTTATGGTCGTCGATGATCTTCCAGAATCGGTCATTCTCCGGCCAGTTCGGCGCGCCCTCATACATCATGACTGTGGCTCCGCATTGCAACGGGCCGTACACGACATAGCTGTGCCCCGTTACCCAGCCAATGTCCGCCGTGCACCAATAAACATCCTCCGCGCGCAGGTCGAAGACATACTTCGTAGTCAGGTAAGTCTGCACGGCATACCCGCCCGTCGTATGCACCAGTCCCTTGGGCTTGCCCGTCGTTCCCGAGGTATACAGCAGATAAAGCGGATCTTCCGCGTCCATCCACTCAGACGCGCATTCTGCTTCGGCCTGAAGCATCGCTTCGTCCCACCAGATATCGCGTCCCGCCTTCATCTTGACCTCAGAACCCGAACGCCGATACACAACGACGTTCTTCACCGAAGGGCACTTCTCCAGTGCCTCATCCACAATTGCCTTTAGCTTGACCTCGCCGCCACGCCGATAGCTCGTATCCTGAGTCAGCACAGCCACGCACTGCGAATCATTGACGCGATCAACAATCGCGTGGGCTGCAAAGCCGCCAAAGATCACCGAATGGATCGCCCCGATCCGCGCACAGGCCAGCAGCGCAATCGCCAGTTCGGGACACATGCCCATATAAATTGCAACGCGGTCGCCTCGTTTGACCCCCAATCCCTTCAGCACATTCGCAAACCGCTGCACCTGAACATGCAGATCGCCGTAGGTCAACCGCCGCACCTCGCCCGGCTCACTCTCCCACAGCAACGCAACCTGGTCCTTGCGCGCTCCCAGCGCATGGCGGTCAACGCAGTTATGCGAGAGATTCAGCTTGCCCCCAACAAACCACTTCGCGTCCTTCCCTTCGCCTTCGAGCACTTTGGTCCACGGAGTAAACCACTCCAACTCCGCCGCAGCCTCCGCCCAGAACTCCTCCGGCTGCTCGACGCTCCGCCGATACATCGCCTCATACTGCTCCAGACTTTTTACATGAGCCTTGGCCGCAAACTCCGCCGGCGGCGCAAACACCCGATTTTCTCTCAAGCTCGAATCCAGATTCGTATGTTCAACAGACGATGCCACGCAAAAACCTCCAAATTTCATATAGTCAAAAAGAATGTGCCGCCCGCGTCACACCTGCCTGCCGTCCGAGGAGCGTCGACTGCGATTTTCAGCCTTTTCTTGACCTGACCATTCTATGCACAATCGTGCCATAGCCGCCAACTCGTGCCATCGGCTATCCTGATCGTTGCCTGTTGCGCGCTTCCAGCCTCAGTTCAACAGCCGTAGCGCAGCGTTCGTCATTACCGTAATGCCCGTCCGTAACGTCGGCTCCGGCAGCGGAGCAAAAAGTGGCGAATGCAGATAGGGCAAGCCAATCCCCGTCTTTCTGCTCTCAGCCACCTTGGCCGGGTCATACGCACCCAGCCAGAAAATCACCGAAGAAATCTCCCCACCCAGACTGTAGACGCCAAAATCCTCGCTTCCCATGATCGGATTCTGCTCAATCACCTTCGCCGCGCCCAGCGTCGCCGCAAAAATTTTCTCCAACCTCGCCGACAACGCCAGATCATTGACTGTCGGCGGCGTCGATTCGTCCTCGACTACTGTCACCACCGGCATTCTGTCTTCCGGCACGCCCGCCGCAATTGCAATACCCCGCGCCGTTCGTTCCACTCCCTGGATGATCGTCTGCCGCACGTCTTCGCTGTAGCATCGCGCCGTCAGTTCCAGCTTCACCTCATCTGGAATGATGTTCCGCTTCGTCCCTCCATAGATATTTCCCACTGTCACTACCGCAGGCTGTCGCGGAGGAACGGACCGGCTCACCACCGTCTGCAGTGCCACAACAAATTCACTCGCCATCACAATCGGGTCCTTCCCCGCTTCGGGCGCCGCGCCGTGCGTCCCCACCCCACGCATGGTCACATCAATCGCAGTCGAACTCGCCAGTGCAGGCCCAGGCACAACCGAAACCTCTCCCGCCGCAAAGTTCGAGTCGTGCAATGCAAGCGCCACATCCGGTCGGCCAAATCGCTCATATAGCCCGTCCCGAAGCATCGCCCTCGCTCCGTCAAGCGTCTCTTCGCTCGGCTGCCCGATCAACATCAACGTCCCATGCCACTGGCTCTTCAACGCCATCATCGTGCGTGCCACTCCAATTAGCGTCGTCATATGAACGTCATGCCCGCAGGCATGCATCACACCAACATCCTGGCCCGTAGAGTCCTTTGACCGCACCGAACTCGCATACGGCAATCCCGTTTTTTCCTCCACCGGCAATGCATCCATGTCCGTCCTGATCAGCAGGACCGTCCCATCCCCGTTTTTCAGAATCCCCACCACCCCATAAGCCTGCGATCCGTCGGAATACCTGCCCACCCTCTCCGTCACCGTGTATCCGGCCTTTCGCAGTTCACCCGCCAGCAGCGCCGAAGTCTTTGCCTCATAGTGCGATAACTCCGGTGCGGCATGAAGCCCCTTGTAGGTCACCAACAACTCAGGCATCTCCTGCTCCACCAGCGCCGAAACCTCTTGCTTCACCTCTGTCGCTTCCGCCACTACCGTTCCTTGCTTCCAGCTCATAGCACTCTCCACTCTTTAACAGAACATGCACGGTCTACTATAAACTCCATCATCATGCCCTTTTACTGGACAGCCTCCATCGGCTTTTTTCTCGGTTTTGCCTTTGGAGTAGGCTGCGCCCTGGCAGTCATGTACTCCATCTACATGGGCGGCTACCGGGCCGCCATCCGGGATTCTCAGCTGGCCACTCCACCAGATCGTTACCGTAAAGCTCTCGAAAAGCTCTTACCTCACAACCCAGAAAACTGAAGCGATGGAACGTCGCACATCTGCGATAGTTCCACCGCCTCCGTCAAAAACAATTATTTAGAGCTGCCGGAAGGCTCCAGACCACGCTCTTTCAGCATCGGTTCAACGTTAGGCTCTTTGCCCAGCCACGCCGCATACATCCTTGCAAGGTCCTCAGTATTGCCCCGCGAAAGCACCATCTGGCGAAAGCGGTCGCCGTTAGCCCGGGTCAAACCGCCGTTGTCCTCGAACCACTGGTACGCATCATCGTCCAGCATTTCACTCCACAGATAAGCGTAGTATCCCGCCGCATAGCCATTGCCCCAGATGTGCATAAAATAGCTGGAACGGTAGCGCGCCGGAACATAGCTGATCAAGAGATGCGTCCTCTCCAGCGCCTCTTTTTCAAAGACATCGGGGTTCTGCAATGGCGCATCGGCAGGCAACGTATGCCACTGCATGTCAAGCTGCGCCGCAGCCAGCAGTTCGGTAAAGATATAGCCTTGATTGAATTTTTCCGCCTTCTTGACCTTCGCGGCCAGTTCCGGCGGCATCGGCGCGCCTGTCTTGTAATGCTTCGCAAAGTGATTGAACACCGCCGGATAGCTGGCCCAGTGCTCATTGAACTGTGAGGGAAACTCCACAAAATCACGCGGCACCGAAGTACCGGAGAGGCTCGGATATTCCGTATCGGCAAACATGCCGTGCAACGCATGTCCAAACTCATGGAACATCGTCGTCACGTCGGTAAAGCTGATCAGCGCCGGTTCGCCCGCCGCAGGCTTGGTAAAGTTGGCGACGTTGTAGACCACAGGTAGCGTGCCCAGCAGCTTCGACTGCCCCATGAAGACATCCATCCACGCGCCACCGTTCTTGTTGTCACGCTTGAAGTAGTCGCAATAAAATAGCGCCAGCGGCTTGCCGTTAGCGTCGAACACTTCGAATACGCGCACATCCGGGTTGTATACGGGAATGTCCTTGCGCTCCTTGAATGTCAACCCATAAAGCTGGTTCGCAGCGTAGAACACGCCATTTTGCAGCACATTGTTCAACTCGAAATATGGCTTGACCTGCGCTTCATCCAAGTCATACCGCGCCTTGCGTACCTGCTCGGCATAGAAGTCCCAGTCCCACGGCTGCAACGCAAAGCCGTCCTTCTGTACATCGATCACAGCCTGAATGTCCTTCGCTTCACTGGCAGCTTTCGCCGTAGTCGCAGGCACCAGTGCATTCATAAATTTCAATGCGGCCTCGGGTGTCTTGGCCATCTGGTCAACCAGCTCCCACGCCGCGTAATTCGGATAGCCAAGCAGCTTCGCCTTCTCGGCGCGAACCTGTGCCAGCCGCGAGATGGTCGCGCGCGTATCGTCCGCGCCGCCGCGTTCCGCCCGATTCCACGAGTCCTCGAACAGCGCCTGACGCGTATCGCGATTGCTCAGCGAAGCAAGGTCCGGCTGTTGCGTCGTGTTCTGCAGAGGAATCACCCAGCCGTCTTTCTTGCGCTCCTTCGCCGCCTCCGCTGCCCCAGCAATCTGCGCGTCACTAAACCCCGCCAGCGCGGCCTTGTCCGTTGTGACATAAGCAGCATCCTTGGTTGCAGCAAGCAGTTTTGTGATGAAGTCATTGGAAAGTGTCGACTCCTCTTCATTCAGCTTCTTCAGCTTTGTCTTGTCCGAATCTGAAAGATTTGCACCGGCATGCACAAATTTCTTGTAGTAGAAATCCACCAGCCGCAGCGACTCAGGATCGAGTTTGAGCGAGGCACGCTCTTTGTAAATTGTCTCGACACGCTTGAACAGCTTCGAATCCAGATAGATGGCATCGTCATGTGCTGCCAGCCTGGGAGCTTCAATCTCCTGCACCTTCTGCAGTGTTGGACCGATGTTCGCGCCTGTAATTCCGTTGAACACCATCATCACGCGATCGAACAACTGACCTGTCTTCTCCATCGCAACCAGGGTGTTCTCAAATGTAGGCGCAACGGAATTGTCCGCAATCTTCTTCATCTCCTCAAGCTGCTGGACCATGCCGACCTCAATCGCAGGCTGATAATCGCTGTCTTTGATCTTGTCGAACGGCGGAGCCTGAAACGGCAATGTGCTGGCCGCATAAAACGGATTGGATGGCCCAAAGGGCGCCTCGGCAGCCAGCGCAGGCGCAACACCGGAACTCCATGCAATGGCACTAGCGGTCAGAATAGCCATCCTTAGCGACGCGGTCTTGCGCGGACGAATTGTATTCATTGCCGGTCATTTCCTCACTCTTCGATTGTAGGGGACACCCCCTCCTGGTGGCTGCTTGTTTTTCAATGAACAAACAATATGAGCATGGCACAAGGGATGATTTGCAATGGCAGTATCAAATATCGTGTGGGGCAACTGGCGCGATGGAGACAGGTAGCGGTGCACCCTGAAGTGCAACGAACTTCGCCGGGCTGCAGCACGCCTTTGCAAGCCGCGCTCGATCTAATTGCATGGCCCGCTCTTCTTTCAGCCAGCCAAGCGTCTGCTGAAGCACCTGCGCAGCGCCGATATGAGGCGGCATGACAATCCTGTAATGCATCCATTTGCCTTCACGCCGGGCGGCAACGATTCCGGCGCGACGCAGGTAAGCCAGATGCCGGGAGATCTTTGGCTGGGGATGCCCAAGAACTTCGACCAGATAGCAAACACAGATCTCCTGATTGCCCATCAGGTTCAGCAGACGAAGCCGGGTATTGTCGCCCAGCGCCTGAAAGAAGAGTTCGATATTGAAGATTGCTTGTTTTGCCGCCATAATAAAATTATATATGCATTGACGAATGTATGCCTTGGAGATATAATCGTCTTAGCGAATATATTTTGGGAGGCGATTATGTCAGAACAAGTATTGGATTCAGTGCGGGCGAAGTATGCAGCGGTTGCAGAGAGCAGCCTGTCCACCGAACATGCGGGCGTAAAGGCCGTCGCGGAGGCCTTTGGGTACAGCGCCGAAGAGTTGACCTCCATTCCATCGGAGGCAAACATGGGTCTCTCCTGCGGAAACCCAACCGCTACTGCATTCCTGAAGCCCGGAGAAGTCGTAGTCGACCTAGGCTCTGGTGGAGGCCTCGATGTCTTCCTCGCGTCGAAGAAGGTAGGGCCGACGGGACGGGCAATCGGAATCGATATGACCCCGGCCATGATCGAGCGGGCACAATCGAATGCAAAGGCCGGAGGCTATGAGAATGTCGAGTTTCATCTTGCGACCATCGACTTGCTCCCTCTCGCGGACGCCTCGGTCGATTGCGTCATCAGCAACTGCGTCCTGAACCTTGCTCCCGATAAGCCCGCCGTCTTTCGTGAGATTGCGCGCGTTCTCAAGCCCGGCGGACGACTGGCGGTGAGCGATATCGCATTGAAGGCCGAACTACCGCAGGAACTTGCTCAAAGTCTCGCCGCCTATGTCGGCTGTATCGCCGGAGCCATTTCTATCGAAGACTATAGCGAAGGTCTCCTCGCTGCGGGCTTCGAGCACGTTGAAATTGTGGACAGCGGAGCCGATCTGAACGCCTACGCCAAGGTGGAAAACCAGTCTGGTTGCTGCTCCCCCGCAATGGCGGCAGATAACGGCCTAACCGTACTGTCGGATGCCTGTTGCACTCCGGCCCCCGCAGCAAGCCTCCACGAAGAACTTACTTCCCTGCTCGCTCAGTACGACGTAAACGCGGCAGCGGCCAGCGTAAAAGTCTACGCAATCAAGCCGCGTTCATAACTCATGTCCGATACCTGAAAGGATATGTCGAAATGACAGCGCATTATAACGTGATGTTTCTTTGCACCGGAAACTCTGCCCGCTCGATCATGGCAGAGGCGATCATGAACCGTAAGGGATCGCCCACCTTCACCGCATACAGTGCGGGAAGTCATCCAGCAGGAATCGTTCGGCTCGAGGCAATCAGGCAACTTCAATCTGCCGGTCTGAGCACAGAAGGGCTTCGCAGCAAATCGTGGGACGAATTTTCTACCCCTGACGCGCCTCGCTTAAACTTTGTCTTCACCGTCTGCGACAACGCTGCAAACGAAGTATGTCCGCTGTGGCCGGGCCAACCGATGACGGCGCATTGGGGAATACCCGACCCTGCCGCCGTCGAAGGTTCGCCTGAAGAAATTGCCCGAGCATACAGCCAGGCGTTCGCGGCGCTCGATCGAAGAATCAGCCTGTTTTTATCTCTCCCGTCCCACACGTTGGGCACGCTCTCTCTGCAGAAAGAAATCGACGCCATCGGACAGATGTAACGCACTTCAAGTTATTTACGCTTTTGCGGATTTCAACACCTGGCGTAGCTCGCGGCCCACAATGGCATCTTCGCCTGGCAGCATCATCCATGTGCTGACACCGATCGTGTTCTCATCGGCACTTGCAAGGACGATCGATGGATTCATTGCCTCCAGCTTCGCCGCAACCTCTTTGGGCGTAATGCCGACTACTGTCGGATCGTAGGTCAACATCAATATCGGGACGTGGTTCGCTATCGGCTCTGTCACCCTCGTTGATTTCAACGTGGGAATATCTTTGACCATATGCAGCACAACATCCTCGCGCTGCATAAACTCCTGCTCCATCCCTTCATCGGTCTGTTCAAGTACCCAATCGACGGCCGCAACCATACCGATGATCTGTTCTTTAGCCACCTTCATCCCACGTCCAACGCACTGATTAGGGTTATTATTGACAGCCGCAAGATCAATCAACTTCTTCTTGCCGAGCAGGAGTCCGGCATTCTGCGGTCCGCGAATCCCTTTGCCGCCACTAAAGCAGACCAGGTCAAAACCCATGCCAGTGTACTTCCACAGATTTTCGACGGGAGGCATATCGGCCGCCGCATCGATATGACACGGGACATTGTGCTGATGCGCAACCTCCAGCCAGTCCTCTCGCCCAATCTCTCCCCCGGTAGCGGCGTTGAAGAAGTTCGTCATTACCGTATTCGGGGTAAAGGCACGCTTGTAGTCGTCCAGCGTCACAACTTCGATAATCTTTATGCCGCAGAGATACATCGCATGGTCATATTCATAGCGATGGGCCTTCTGAACGATGACTTCATTTTTAGGAAATTCACTGCTGCCGATCTTCTCCGGGATATCCAGCGGCGTACAGTGATTGGCATCCTGCACACAGGCAGCGGTCGCAAGCGTCAGTGCCGACGAAGCACCACAGCTTACCAGCGCCCCCTCGCAGCGAAGCTTTTTGGCAATGTACTCTCCTGCATTCGTCTGCAATTCCATCAGGTGTACGGGATGCAGTGCCGCCTCCGCAACGGCGCGCTGCACCTGGAGCGGCATCACGGCAGCCGTCAGATAGGTGAAGGTCCCCTTCGCATTGATGATCTTCCTGACCTTCAACTTGGTGTAGTAATCCTCATGGGAGCTGTTGGCCTTGGTGGCCGTCTCGCCAAAGGCCTCAGCCGTCCCACCCAGCATGGGAAGCGCACCGAGCGCTGCCATGACTGTTGGAGTTTGCTGGAGGAACCGCCTTCTCGTCAATAAATCGTTAGTCTCGGAACCGGACATAGTTAACCTTCATACGGGAGAATTTGACCCCTCCGTTATGCTGCTTCCAACCACTCGTTGTCAACCTTGATTCAAGATCACATACTAAAGGCGCTGGATTCAGGCTTGATCCATTATCGCCTGGTAAACCAGTAAACTTTTCTTTCTGTTTGCAGCGACAGCAAAAACCGTAAATTACAGCCGCTCTATCCTCTGGTCGCCAACAGCGCCTTCAGCTCCCTCACCTCGATCGACAGCGACCGTACCAGCTCCAGAATCTCCCCCCGCTGGGCATCATCGGAACTCGGCTTCATCCCTTCGACATAGAACGTGCCATTCGGCTCAAGCACACACTTCTCCACCTCGGAGTAGTCATCGAGTCCCTGCTTATGGATGACGGACTTCAGTTCCAGATCTGTCAACGCCTCTTTCTTCATCGCTGCTTCATCCACCACGCCGTGCCGTATTAAAACCGTCTCTGTACCCTCAACCGCTTTATTCACCTGGGGCAGACGGTACAGCACCAATGTCAACAGCCAGTTGATCGCCAGCAGCGCAAACGCACCGATAATGCCGCCAGTCACCGAATTGTCGTCCCCGATCATCGCATTCTGCACTGTGTTCGACAGGCTCAGCAGAACCACGAGGTCAAACGGGTTCAACTGCGCCAGTTCGCGCTTCCCAAACAGCCGCAAAAACCCGATCAGGAACAAATAGACGATCATGGGTCGCAGCAGCTTCTCCAAAATCGGCAAGTGGAGATGAAACATGCTCTCAATCAAGGTGCGCTCCTTCTAACTAACTAAGACATCGATTTACTACGTCAAAACTGCACTTGCCATACAAGAGTCACGTCGTGCACCCCTGTTTTTAGGAATAGCGCCGCTGATGCCACTCCCAGGCGCTGGCAATAATCTTGTCCAATTCAGCGAATTGAGGCTTCCAGCCCAGTTCTGCTTTGATCTTCTCGGAACTCGCCACCAGCACCACCGGATCCCCCACCCGTCGCTCACATTCCTCAACAGGAATGGGCTTTCCCGTCCCCCGCCGCACCGATTCAATCACCTCCAGCACGGTAAACCCCTGCCCATTTCCAATGTTGTAAATCAACCGGGTCTTATCCTTAAGTGCTTCCAACGCAAGTAGATGCGCTTCAGCCAAGTCGCGCACATAAATATAGTCCCGAATACACGTTCCATCCTTCGTCGGATAGTCCCGCCCAAAGATCTTGATGCTCTCCCGCCGCCCCAGTGCCACATCCAGAATCAGCGGAATCAGGTGCGATTCCGGCTCATGGGCCTCTCCGTAGCCCTCAATCGCCCCGGCGACATTGAAGTAGCGCAGACTCGCGTACCTGAAGCCATGAATAAGGTTCATCCAGCGAAGCATGTGTTCCACCTGTAGCTTGCTCTCCCCATAAGCGTTGGTAGGCTGTAACTTAGCATCTTCGAGAATCGGCGTCGTCTCCGGCTCTCCGTAGCAGGCAGCAGTCGAACTGAAGACCAGTCGATCATGCCCGGTCGCCAGCATGGCCTCCAGCAGAGTCAGGGTCGAAGCCGTATTATTCCGAAAATAAATCTCCGGCTTCGTCATACTCTCCCCCGCCTCGATCAAGGCTGCGAAATGCATCACCCCATCAAAACGTCCCGCTTTCAGCGTCTTTTCCACCAGCACCCGGTCCGCGAGATCGCCCAACACAAATTCCGCCCCGTCGGCCACCGCGGCTCGCTTGCTGTGACAGAGGTTATCGAACACCGTCACGGAATGTCCCTTAGCCAGCAACAACCTGGCCATCGTACCGCCGATATATCCTGCCCCACCTGTCACCAAAATTTTCATGGCATTGCTCCTTTTTTTCCTCTTCTTGGATACCACAAAAGTACCAGTGTCAATCACATAGCGTTCCGGCACTATACTTGCAGTATGTAGTTTTGCAGAGCTCCGGCACGTGAACAACAAGAAGTCACTCCCCAAAGCACAGGGCCTGCTACAACCTTTTTCTTCTCTTTTCTCGTCTGTCTTATATGGAATCAGCGCGGCGCAGCGGTAGCAGCACCTCCGTTTCCATTGTCCAATAAGTTCCTCGAGTAGATCGGCGCAGTTCGATCACTCGACAGCCCTCCCGCAGCATGCGCGGAGTTTATTTTTCCGTTGCACCAGTTCTGGTACTGTCGCCGGAATCGGATTCATCCTCCCCACCTCCTCGGAGGTTTTTCGAAGGATTTCATTTTTATGGCAAAACCGCTTCGCAGTGACAACCTAGTGCCGCCGAATATGCAATTTACTCATTTCGGCGTGCTTAACGACGGTAGCCAGAGCAAAGGATCGCTCTACAGTTCCATCGCCATTAACGTTGTTATCGCGATCGTTATCATTATCATCGGTGCTGTGGTCAGAAAGACTGTAACCCCGCCCGAGAAAGTATTGACCCTTGTCGAGCCTATCCCGCTCAAAAAGCCACCCCCTGTTCCAAAGGTCATTCCAAAGCCACTCCCCAAGCCACCCGTGCTTAAGGCGGAGCCTCCAAAAATAAAAATCCCTGAGACCAAGGTGCCCGAGCCGAAGATTCCGACGGTCAGAATGACGCATCCAGTACCGGTCGTGGTGCCTGCGCCGCCAAAACGGATTCAGCCGCCCCCTGCGCCGCGCGTCGTCAATCTCGCGCAGGCGCGCCCCGCAGCCGTCGTCAATAACTCTCCCCATCCGTCACCCGTGTCGCTTGGCCGCCCCGACAATCCTATCGCGCCTTCCAACAGGCCTGCCGTCAGCCCCATCAATCTTGGGCAGCGGGGACTGGCCGGTATGCCCGCCTCTAATTCCGGAATGGGCCCCGCAGCAAAGGCCGTCACTCTCGGATCAGGTTCAGCAGGCAGTCAGGATATGAACGGCAGGGACAATGCTGCTCACGCTGTTCGCGGCGTCCATCTTGGCGTAGCCAACAGCACAGGCCCCATGAACTCTCGCAGCCATGTCGCTGCCGCCGGCCCGGTCAACCTTGGTCAGGCCGCCCCACCTCCTGCTCGAGAGTCCGGAGGCCCCTCTTATGCGCGTTCAGGAGCGGCCCCGAAGGTTCTATATAAGCCTCGCCCGCAATACACAGACGAGGCAATCAAGCTACACATTGAAGGCACTGTTTCTGTTCGTCTTCGCGTCTCTTCTTCCGGCGCTGTTCAGGTCCTGGGCGTCACCCGTGATCTCGGTCACGGGCTCGGCGAATCCGCGATCCGCGCCGTAGAAGGCACTCGTTTTTCTCCAGCCACTGATGCATCCGGCCGACCAATTGATTGGGAGGGCGTCGTCAACGTTGCCTTCCAGCTTGCCGGGTAAACCTATTTGTCCTGGTTGCTGTTTGAACCATAAAGATCTTTTACGAAGGCTGACCGTAAGGTCGCCGCAGGAGCCGCAAACGATGAACTTCGGGAAACAATCTACCGCCGGTGTGCTGCTGGCGCTCTTTATCGCAACCACCCTCCCTGCCGGTGCAGCAGTAGGATTCCCGCACTTTGGAAAGAAAAAGCAGGACCAAAACGTCCTGCCCTCACGCAAACTTACCGCAGATCAAACTGCGTTGATCGACAAGGCTATCGCACGGGAAAAGGTGGTGATTGCCACTCTTAAAAATCGGGCCCCACTCGTCGAAACCTACATCCAGAACATGCGGCCGGATACTGTCGTCAATCAGATGCCTGAATCCGACCAACACTTCCTCGGACGCGTCCAGTTCGCCAATGTCATTGGCAACGATGCTTACGCCAACAAATCCGCATCCAGCGGTCCACTTGGTTTTTTCAAACACTCCGCCTCCTATGTCACTGGCCTGGGCGGCAGTTTGCACCTTAATTTCAGTCAGACCGGCTTCGTCCAGATGCTTCTTATCGATTCAAACGACTTTGACCGGCAGCATTACGACTTCAGTTTTGTACGGAAAGAGTTCCTTGGGAACACGCCCGCAGCTGTCTTTGACGTAACCCCTATCTCCGGAAAGAATTCGACTGGCCGCTTTTTTGGCCGTATATGGATAGAGACTGGTGCTGGGAATGTCGTACGATTTAACGGCGACTTCGCCGGTAGCGAGAAGGGCTACCGCGAGTTCTACCATTTCGATAGCTGGCGCACCAATGTTCAGCCTGACCTCTGGCTTCCGACCTCGGTCTATATCGAAGAGAGCGATTCAAACAGCATCTCCCACACTCTGAAATTTAAAGCGATCAACCATGTCTGGGGCTATTCTTTAAAGGTTCCGACCAATGAATCCGAGAACACCTCCCTCGAAGTTGTCGGCGCCACCGATGTCAGCAACGATGCCCAGGATGTAAGCCCTCTTGGCGCCCAGCGTGCCTGGGTCCAGCAGGCTGAGGACAATGTCGTCGAACGCCTCTACCAGGCCGGTCTGCTCGATGCCCCCAGTGACTTCGATAAGACCCTCGCTGACCTCGCTAACAATATCCTCGCCTACAACAACATCACGTTGTCCAAGCCCGTGCGTGTCCGTACGATGCTCACGCAGCCGCTCGAGTCCCTTGCCATTGGCAACACCATCATCATCTCCAAGGGCCTGCTTGATACTACCGGTGTTGTCACCCAGGACGGCGCGCAGCAGACAGGAAATCTCAACGCCATCCTGGCCTTCCAACTTGCCCACATCATCCTTGGGCACCACCTCGATACCAAATACGCCTTCAATGATCAGTTGCTCTTCCCCTCAACCTCGATCTTCAAACGCATCCCTATGCACCACACGGATGCAGACAACGAAGCCGCTGCTAAAAAAGCCATCGAGTTGTTGAACGCCAAGGAGCTTGTCGGTGGCCAGCAGTATTTTGGCCTCTATCTTCAGCAGCTCCAGCAGCGAATTCAATCGATCCGTGAACTCAATGAACCCCTCATTGGGGATGGCCTTGTCAAGAGCGATAAGGACTCTACCTTCTGGATGCAGGCTTTGGAAAGCAAGAGTCCTAAACTCAACATACAGGATCTCAAACAGCAAGCTGCCATGCCGCTTTCTGCCTTCCTCCGCTTCAATCCTTGGACCGATCAGGTCACTGTCATGCACACTGCCTACGAACCTCTCCTGAGCCCGGCTGACAAGATGCCATTTGAAGTCGAACCGGTTTACCTCAAGCTGAGCTACTACCAGGCAGAAGCTGGTGCAGTTGCTCCGAACGCCGCGCAGCCTGCACCGCCTGCAGGCAATAACACGGGTGCACCTACTGCAACGCCGACGCCCCAGACCACAACGCCGCCACAACAGTAATTTGTGAGGGGGGCATGGGGTCGTACAGGCTTTATTTAGCCGACTCCATGCCTTCTAAATAAAGTAGAAAGTCAACTTGAATTTCGGTTCTTTTCTAACCAAACACACATTTCGTCCAGGAGGCGACCCACTTGAAACTGCATACCCTTATCGGCTGTTTCGCCTGCGTGCTTGGCCTCACCACATGGTCGCATGCACAAGCTGTTCCCACTGCGACACGCGCTTCACATATACAACTCGGCGGCGGTTTCACGTATGCCCGTCCTGACTATAGCTATCCAATCAAAGGCTTTAGCGGCTACGGAGATTTTGATTTTACCCGGCATCTCGGCGTGGAAGGTGATCTTCACTTCGTAAACGTGTTCACTCCGGCAGATATCTCGGAAAATTCTTATCTCATCGGGCCACGTTTTCGGCTTCACTATGGCCGCATCACACCCTATGCCAAAGCACTCTTCGGAGTTGGGCGCTTTGGATACCAGTACCCCAGCGCGTGGGGACATGCTTCCACTTATACCTACGGCGTGTATGCTTTCGGCGGTGGAGTGGATTACCATGCCACCAGGCACCTCAACATTCGCCCCTTCGATATCGAATTTCAAAAATGGCCCAGCTTCCCGCAGAATGGCCTTACACCGATTGTCATGACATTTGGCGCAGCTTATGCCTTTTAGATCGATCCTGTAATGCTTTGAGTGGAAATCTATCGGCGGCGGAACTTTGGGCCGCCGCCGAATGGAAATAGAGTTGCATCGAAGGGAAGTAATTAACCCTTAGTAAAATCAATAAATTCAAGTTGTTTCTAAAAACTGCCGAAAAAGCCTCTAGTTCCTGTTTATTAAAGACATGGCTTCAACCGTGTTTTTAGTTGCTCATTGCTCGACGGCTTTAGTCGTTGAGGTGTGCTCTCTTGATTCGGCTGACGTTTCTATCCTCTTTGCCTTTGTCTCGCTCTAAGCAGAAGTCCTTTTATGCTGCTCCAAAGAAATTGCCGAACACCATCTCGGCTTGGCCTTTCTCGTATGGGCTACGATTTAGTTATGACAACGGGCACACCGCTCCAGGGGGATGTATTTGCTCACTAAGATTATCGTCTTCATCTGCCTGACCGGAGGCGCAGCATCCATGTTGTCCGCCCAGGCCAGGCCAACTGCATCACGCACTGCCGACCTCCAGATCGGAGGTGGCTTCACAACCGCTCACTCCGATTACCTTCCTAACCGTATCAACGGTGGCGCGGCTTATTTCGATCTCGACTTCACCCATCACCTCGGCGTCGAAGGTGTATTTCATTTCGTCAAGGATGGAAAAGGGACTGATATTTATGAAAAGACCTACGAGATTGGCGGCCGCTACCACCGGACTTATGGGAGGTTTATGCCTTACGCCAAACTCATGTACGGTCGTGGCGTCTTTAATTTCCCTGCCTATCCTGGCTACCCCCATGCCAATCTGGCCTACAATCTTTTCGCCGTCGGAGGCGGCTTGGACTACAGAGTCCTGCCCCACCTCAATGCACGCGTCGAATACGAATACCAGCGATGGTTTGGGTTCCCCCAAAGCGGCCTTACTCCATCGCTCCTTACCTTTGGCGCTGCTTATCACTTTTGATTACCGCCCAGCGCATATGCCGTCGCAACACAAAAACCCCCTGCTAATCAAGGGGGCTTTCTATTTGAAACGAGATAGATCCAGCATTGTGCTGGATCTATCTCTATCTGTTAGAAACAAAATTTCACATCAATATCAGCAAGAACGGCTTCGATACCTGGCAACACCACCACTTGAAGAAAAATGCCCGGAGATAACCAAAAAACAGGTGCTCCCTAGAAGTGGTACGCAATACCGATCGACGGTGACGAAACAAGCTGATAGCGATTGGTCTTGAAGATATCTCCCGGAAGTCCAAAGTCCGGTGTCTTGGCGACGAAGCCACGATATTCAGCACGGACATCGAAGCTCGGACTGATCTCATAGGCAAGACCCACTCCAAAAAGACCGCCAATCTCGGTATTCGATTTCGCGTCGATCTGGTAAGTCCCGTTGTCTAGGAGAGGATGAAAAACCATCGCGCCCACGCCTATTTCAGCGAACGGATTGAAGTTCCCGAAGTTCAGGCTGTAGACATACGCGACGCTGTACTCCGACTGAAGCGTATGGATGCCTCCCTGCGCTTTGCCGGAAACCATATATTTCTGCGTGTTCTGTGCGTACCCATAGTTCGCTTCAAGTGCACTGCGTGGCGTCAGCATGTAGCGGTAGCTGGCCAGAAGTCCCAGAGTAGTAGTGGTGTTTTTCTGTATAGCATTTCCATTTACCTGGGGGGCAAATGCTCCTGTGGCGCTAACGCTTACGTCCTGCCGGCTCTCCTGCGCGTAACCGGCAACTGCTGTCAGCATCAGTGCGCCCAGCAACAATATCGTCTTCTTCATTCTTAGCTAGATCCCTTCGAATTCGTCCGTGACTTTCTACGCTGTCCCACAGGCAACGCGTTTCAAACAGTCACGAAGCGCCGTAGTCATGTCCTTCATTGTAACCGCACACAGGCCCGCAGAACGGTCTTGGACGCAAGAAGGCCGGAGGACGATACATCCTCCGGCCATTTCCTTCTCAATTGCCTTATTATTGCGGAGGTGGTGGAGGTGGCGCAGCCCCTTCCCCGCCCTGACGATTTTGCTGGCGTTCCTTCATCTTCGCCAACATTGCGTCATACTTCGTCTTCTGCTCGTCGGTCAACACGTTGCGTATCTTGTCCTGCGAAGCCTGGCGAATATCCATCATCTTGCTCCGCTTGTCCGCCTGTGCCGTAGTAGTGTCTTGCCGCGCGGCCTTCATCTGGCTCATCGTGTCGGCATCGATGGCCTTTACCTGTGTTACCTGATCGGGAGTCAGGCTCAACTGCTTCGTCAGCCTCTCAACTTGTCCCCCTCCTCTGCCCGCACGACCGCCCATGTTGCCCTGCTGTTGTGGTGGAGGTGGCGCAGTATTGTCCTGCGCCATCACCATCGGCGCAGCACTCAGCGTAGCCGTACAGAGCGCCAGCACAGCCGCCCGCATCATCGGTTTATGAAACAATGTCCTTTTCATCGGATACCTCTCTCGTGTGCATCCACCGGAGAGGTCGTCTCCGGCGCGTAAGTCTACCCGATACAGACGCGCTTCCCGGATAAAGGTTTCCCCATTCCTGAAATTTCACGCCGAATCTATATCCCCCGTTCCGGCAGAAAACAATAGGGATCGCCATGCGCCGCCGCATACGCCTCCACCACCTTCAAAAAAGCAAGCGCCACATGCGACAAGCTGGCCTGTTTTCTATAAACCAGCCGCAACTTGCGCTCAATCTGCAGCTCCGGAATCTGCACCCTCACCAGGGAGCCGCCCTGCAACTCCGTCCGCACCGTCAAACCAGGCACCAACGCCACCCCATTGCCCATCTCCACAAACCTCTTAATTGCCTCCAGCGAGGGCAGTTCCACCCCCATATGCAGCACCGTCTTATGCCGCTTGAACGCCTGAATCACCTTTTGCCGCTGTGGCGACGAAATATTATGCGCAATAAAATTCTGTGCCCCTAGCTGACGGATCGAAACCGTTCCCGCCTTCGCCAGCGGATGCCGCGGGTTCACCACAAATACAAGCTCATCCCGATAAACCACCATCGACTTCACCTGCGCATCGTCCGGCCGGAACGAAAGCACCCCAATCTCCACCGAATGCATCAATACTTCATCCGAAATCCGACTAGCCAGCGCCCGTTGCACTGCCAACTTGATCCGCGGATTCTGTCGCCGAAACTCATCCAGCAGCGGCAGCAGGTAAAGACACGTGTACTCATTTGCCGCCAGAGTCAACTTGCCCCGATGCAGCGACCGCAGCTCCGTCAAAGCTACCCCCGCCTCGTTCCGCAGGTTCAGCAGCTTCGCCGCATACTCCCGCAGAACCTCACCCGCGTCAGTCAGCGTTCCGTCCCGCGATGAGCGCTCAAACAACACTTCCCCCAGCTCCCCTTCCAGTTTTGCGATTGCCTGACTCACTGCAGGTTGCGTACGATGAAGCCGTGCCGCGGCCCGCGAAAAGCTCCGCTCCTCCGCTACCGCCAGAAATGTCTCCATTTGCACTAGATCCATGCCTCACCCCGCTATAAAAAGAATTACTCAATTTGAATACTTCGATTAGAATTACTGATACATGTGGAAGTCATCATAAGCCTGCATTATGATAGCGTCTAGATCGGGAGTGCCAACTTTCTATGGTTGACCCAAACAAAATCGTCTTCTTCGACACCACCCTCCGCGATGGCGAACAATCCCCCGGCTGCACCATGCACCACGAAGAAAAGCTCCGCATGGCGCATCAACTCGTGGCCCTCGGCGTGGACATTCTCGAAGCCGGCTTTGCCATCGCCTCCGACGGCGACTTCAACGCCGTTCAGGCCATCGCCCGCGAGGCGAAAGGCACGCGCATCGCCTCCCTCGCCCGCTGCAAGCGCGAGGACATCGAAGCAGCAGGCCGCGCCCTCGCACCTGCGCCCAGCAATCGTATCCACCTCTTCCTCGCCTCATCCGATCTCCATCTCGAATACAAGCTCCGCATCACCCGCGAGCAGGCCCTTGAGCAAGCCGCCGAAGCCGTGCGCCTCGCCCTCACCTTCACCGACGACGTCGAGTTCTCCACCGAAGACGGCACCCGCACCGACCCCGAATTTCTGCTGAAAATGATTACCGTCGCCGTCCAGGCCGGAGCTACCACCATCAACATCCCCGACACTGTCGGCTACACCACGCCGGATGAGTACGCCAACATCTTCCGCATGGTCAAGGCACGCGTCCCCGGCATTGAAAACGTCGTCCTCTCCACCCATTGTCACGACGACCTCGGGATGGCAGTCGCAAACTCGCTCGCCGGTATCCAGAGCGGGGCCCGCCAGGTCGAATGCGCCATCAACGGCATCGGCGAGCGCGCCGGCAACGCCGCTCTCGAAGAGATCGCCGCAGCCCTCATGGTGCGCCATGACCAGTATCCCTACGCCAACAACATCAAGATGGACTTGCTCTATCCCACCAGCCAGATGCTCTCCGAGTGCATCAGCTTCGGGGCTGCCCCCAACAAGGCCATCGTAGGCGCCAACGCCTTCGCGCACGAATCCGGCATTCACCAGCACGGCATGTTGGCCAACCCTCTGACCTACGAGATTATGACGCCCGCCTCGGTCGGAGTCGCCAATACCAATCTCGTTCTCGGCAAACACAGCGGCCGCCGCGCCCTCGCAGACCGCCTCGAAAAGCTGGGCCATCCTCTCAATCATCAGCAACTCGACGACGTCTACCACCGCTTCACCGAACTCGCCGATCGCAAAAAAAATATTTACGATCAGGATCTCCTCGGCCTCCTGCAACCAGACAAATCCGCGGTCGCAGCGCACTGAGTTGTGTTAAGGGCACGGCTGAAGCCGTGCCAAAGAATTTCGGATAACGTGGGGCTTTAACCCCTGAGGTACAAAGTATGCGTCTCAAAATTGCAGTTCTAGCCGGCGACGGCATCGGCCCCGAAGTCACCCGCGAAGCCATGAACATCCTCCGCGCGGTAGCCGAACTCGGCGGCCACGACTTCATCTTCGTCGAAGGCCTCATTGGTGGAACCGCCATCACGCAGACCGGCTCCCCGCTTCCCATGGCAACTCTCGACGCCGCGCTCGACGCCGACGCCGTCCTGCTCGGTGCCGTAGGCGACAACAAATTCAACTCCTTGACTCCCGACAAGCGCCCCGAAGCCGGCCTGCTGCAAATCCGCCAAGCCCTCGGTGGCTTCGCCAACCTGCGCCCATCCATCGCCTACAAGGCCCTCAGCGCCAGCTCACCTCTGCGTCCTGAAATCACAGAGAACGTAGACATCCTCTTCGTCCGCGAACTGCTCGGCGGTCTCTACTTCGGCGCTCCTCGCTCCTGGAATAAAGAGACCAACGAAGCCATCAACACTATGCGTTACACCCGCGACGAGGTCGCCCGTGTAGCCCGCGTCGCCTTCGAGCTCGCCGGCAAGCGCCGCCACAAGGTCACCTCCGTCGACAAAGCCAACGTCCTCGAAGTCTCCCAGCTCTGGCGCGCCACCGTCACCGAAGTCGCGGAGGACTACCCCAGCGTCACCCTCGAGCACCAGCTCGTTGACTCCATGGCGATGCACATCATGAACATCCCGCGAAACTTCGATGTCGTCCTCACCGAGAACCTCTTCGGCGACATCCTCTCCGACGAAGCCGGAGTCATCACCGGTTCTCTGGGCATGTTGCCTTCGGCGACCATCGGCGGCGCGGTCAATCTATATGAGCCCGTTCACGGTTCGGCCCCTGACATCGCCGGAACCGGCAAGGCAAATCCGCTCGGAGCCATCCTGACCGCTGCGATGATCCTCCGCCACTCCGCCAATCTCGAGCAGGACGCCCGCGCTGTAGAGCAAGCCGTACACAAAGTTCTCGACGCTGGCTACCGCACCGCCGACATAGCTCGTGGCCAGCAGTCCGGCCAGCAAACCGTCAGCACACAGGAGATGGGCAAACGAGTCCATCAGGCGCTGGCCGAATCCATCGACCGCCGCCAGTCCATGCACGCCGTCTAACCACCGCGCGTCCTTCGCTCAGCAGCAGCAAAATTTGTCATCCTGAGCGAAGGCAAAGCCAAGTCGAAGGACCTGTGGTTGCTTTTGCCATTACACAGATAAAAATGCGTCGCCGCTTCCAACTCGCCACCACTCTCCTCCTCATCACAGGAGCGGCGGCCACGAACGCGCAAATCTTCAAGCACAAAGAAAAGAAGCCAAAGGAAAACGTCGAGTGGCTCTGGCAGTACAGTCCGCCGCCTGCCGAAGGCCGCGAAAACGCCCTTGTGCTCGATCCTCATTTCCAACCCTTCCTGGCCCAATATCTCACTGCGCCCCAAACCTTCTGGAGCCAAACCGGACCTAAGCCAAAGTCGCTCGCCGAAACCGCCCTCGACTTCCTCTCTGTCCCCGGCAAAGTCCTCGCCGATCAGAACCGCTACCTCTCCATCACCGGCTGCGTCTTTCGCTTCTGCGCCGACCGTGGCTTGCTCTGGGTAGACCTCGGTCTCCCTCATCCGCTCGTCGTCTTCGCCGCCATCAACTGGATACAGCAGAACAAAACTCCAGACCAGCCCGGCGCCGAGTACACCCTCTGGATCTTCAGCAACAGCGCAATCGACCCTGACCACATCCCAGCCGCATTGACCCACAGCATAGCTCGCTGGACTGCCGAGCCAACCCTCGGCAGCACCGTCCTCCAGACCATCACCACAGCAATTCTCGTAGATCCCGACGGCAAGCCACATCAGATCAAACCCACAGCCATCGGAGCCAACACCATCACCGAGCAACAACCCGAATCAAAGGCCAAATCATGACTACAACACCAAAAATAACGACACCCAAAACATTATTTGAAAAAGTCTGGCAGCAGCACCTCGTCGTAGAACCCGAGGGCGAGCCTTCCATCCTCTATATCGATCTCCACCTTGTCCACGAGGTCACCTCGCCGCAGGCCTTCGACGGCCTTCGCATGGCCGGTCGCAAGCTGCGACGCCCCGATCGTACCGTGGCAACGGTGGACCACAACGTCCCCACCAGCAGCATCGCGGACCGTCTCCACATCGTCGATCAGATCGCCTCCAAACAAATCGAGGCCCTGCGCAAAAACTGCGCCGACTTCGGCGTCGAGCTCTTCGACGTCCAGTCTCCCAATCAGGGCATCGTCCACATCATCGGACCCGAACTCGGCCTTACCAAGCCCGGCATGACCATCGTCTGCGGCGACTCGCACACCAGCACCCACGGAGCCTTCGGCGCTCTCGCATTTGGGATAGGCACCAGCGAAGTCGAGCACGTCATGGCCACGCAGACCTTGCCGCAGGATAAGCCCAAAACTTTCCGCATTAATGTAGAAGGCGATCTCCCCACCGGTGTTACTGCCAAAGACATCGTCCTCAACATCATCGGCCGCATCGGCACCGCTGGAGCCAC
>NFUO01000754.1 GCA_002197545.1 Acidobacteria subdivision 2 bacterium RH1 MAG20
ACGGCGTCAGGAAGGGTCCCTTCAGCACGGACGAGAAGGAGACGCCTTTGGAGGCCATCACGCACTACAACAACTATTACGAATTCGGCACGGAAAAAGAGCAGCCGGCCGAGCTCGCTAAGAATTTCCGCACCTCGCCGTGGACCATCGCGATTGAGGGTGAAGTTGCCAAACCGAAGACACTCGACCTGGATGCTGTGATGAAGATTGCGCCGCTTGAGGAGCGCATCTATCGTATGCGGTGTGTAGAAGCTTGGTCTATCGTGGTTCCCTGGATCGGGTTCCCTCTAAATGCGCTCATCAAGCAGGCCGAGCCGACCTCCAAGGCAAAGTACGTCGCGTTCCAGAGCCTGTACGACTCCAAGCAGATGCTGTCTCCCCGCGAAGCGGGCATCGCGCTCCCCTATGTCGAGGGACTGCGCATGGACGAGGCGATGCACCCGTTGACCATCCTCACCGTGGGCTTATACGGTGAAACGCTGCCGCCACAGAACGGCGCTCCGATCCGGTTGATTGTACCTTGGAAGTATGGATTTAAGGGCATCAAATCCATCGTCAAGATCCGCTTCGTAGAGAAGCAGCCGCCCACCACGTGGAATATTGCGAACGCCCATGAGTACGGGTTTTATTCCAACGTTAACCCGGAAGTGGACCATCCGCGCTGGAGCCAGGCGACGGAAAAGAGGCTGGGCGAGTCCTCGCTTTTGGGACTGTCCGCCACACGCATCAAAACTTTGAAGTTTAACGGCTATGGAGATCAGGTCGCCAGTCTCTACACCGGCATGGATCTGCGCAAAAACTACTGAGGAATGAAGAAAATCCTGCTGAGCAGAGGGGCGAAGATCCTGCTCTTCGTGTTGTGCCTGACCCCGCTGCTGTATCTGGCATCGCGCGTCTATCGGCGGGAGTTGACCGCCAACCCGATCGAGTACATCACCCACTTTACGGGGGATTGGACGATCCGGTTCCTGCTGATCACTCTCGCCGTCACTCCGCTCCGGGGACTGCTGAATCAGCCGCGCCTGGTTCGCTTCCGGCGAATGCTCGGGCTGTCCGCGTTTTTCTATGGTTGTCTCCACCTGACGACCTGGATGTGGCTAGACAAGGGTTTCGTACTGGGGGATATGCGGGCCGATGCGGTGAAGCGGCGCTTCATCACCGCGGGCATGGCGGGTTTCCTGATGATGGCGCCGCTGGCGGCGACTTCGACCGCGGGTTGGGTTCGCCGCCTGGGCTACCGTCGATGGAAGCGGCTGCACCGGTTGATTTATTTCAGCGCGCTCGCGGGCGTGATTCACTATTACTGGCTAGTTAAGTCCGATGTCCGGCTGCCCCTGATGTATGGGTGTCTTCT
>NFUO01000755.1 GCA_002197545.1 Acidobacteria subdivision 2 bacterium RH1 MAG20
CCAGCGGATTGTCGGCGACTTTGCCGGCGAACTTCTGGTAGAAGTCGGGCAGGTACTGGTCGGTACACCACTCGGCCACATTGCCGTGCATATCGAACAAGCCCCACGGGTTTGGCTTCTTTTGGCCGACCTTGTGGTAAGAGTCGTGGCTGTTCTCGTAGAACCAGGCGTAGTCGCCCAGCTTCGCCGGATCGTCGCTGAACGAATAGGCCGTCTGCATGCCTGCTCGACAGGCATATTCCCACTCGGCTTCGGTGGGCAGACGATAGTAGCGGCCTGTTTTCGCGCTGAGCCATTGGCAATACTTTTTGGCGGCGAGCTGCGTCATGCAGATGGCCGGAAAACCGCCCTTGCCCATGCCGAAGCTCATATCGGTATAGGGCTTGGTGGGCCGCGTAACGGCGTCGGAGAACTTGTCGAGCGTGCTCGGCTGCTTTCCCAAAGTTCTTCGACGAGCGACATCGAGGCTGAACATAAAGACCTCATATTCATCCCAGGTGACTTCATGTTTGCCCATCCAAAACGGGGCGATCTTGACTTCGTGAACGGGGCTTTCGTCTTCCTGCCGCCCGGCCTCTTCGTCGGGGCTTCCCATGCGAAACGTGCCGCCCGGAATCGGCAGCATTTCGAACGCCGCCTCAGAGTCGCTGATGCGATCGGTGTAGGGCTTCATTTCGGCCGCGGTCTGGGCCTCGGCGTTGGCCACCTTGAGCACCGGTGCTTCCGACTTTTCAACGGCGGCCACAACCGAAGCGCTACCAACCAGCATGGCCACGGCACAAACAACGCCTAACTCCCGACCCCCCACGCACTGCGCTGATTGCGAAGCGGGCGTCCTAGTGCGTACTCTAATCATGTGGCAATCTCATGGCCGTGAATCGACGTCACAGAACATCATGTCTCGAATGTCAAACTCAGCTTTTGCACCTGCGGCCATCTTCGCCATCGGGCTGGCCCAGGCGGCGCAGTCGGCCGAGCTTCGCCGATTCGACTTCGAGCGGACGCTGATGGGCGCGCCGGTAAAGATGATATTGTACGCCCCGGAAGCGCCCTCCGCAAACCAGGCCGCCGAAGCCGCCTACGCACGCATCGCCGAGCTGGACCGCATTCTCAGCGACTATAAGCCCGACAGCGAGCTTTCGCAATTGAGC
>NFUO01000756.1 GCA_002197545.1 Acidobacteria subdivision 2 bacterium RH1 MAG20
AACGGCAAGATGACGGTCTATCAGGTTGAGTTCAACACCGCCGCATCCTGAACCGACGATGGCTTCTGCAAGCAGACCGAGTGCAAAATGACCACCGACCACCGCTTCGCCGTCGCCTACACCTTGTATCATCCACCAGCCGACCCAGGCACGATTAGACCGCTAATTGAAAGGCTGCGCAAGAGAGCCATCGACCTTGGCTTCCTACAGGTGGGCGATCTCGTCTTCCTCCAAGGAGATGACGAGATCATTTCGCACGAGTACGGCGAGCGGTTTCTTTACGCAGACCCGGAGATCGTTCCTGCGATCCCCACGGCGGTGTGCTACTTCGTCGCCAGGCTGCCCGACAGCGATCCCCTGGAGGCGGGGCTGGCCTTCTACTCCTGCGAGGTTCAGATCGACGGCCAGGCCGTTGGGTTCGGACTCCCTTACTGGATGTGGACGGGAACTGTCCGAACTCGTGACCTAAAAAACTTCTCGCTGCTGCTTCACCACGCCGCCGAGTTCGGGATTCAGGCTGCGGCATCCTTTGCAGGCATAACGATGATTTACAGCCGAGATGAGGCAGGTGGGGTAAAAATCGCTCAGGAGTGGGACGAAGTTGACGACGACGGTTGACGGGCGTTTCTTCACAGGGGATCGGGATTTCAGAAGAACTTTTCCCAAAGATACTATCTCGGAAACCTTTATGCGATCCCCTCTGATTTTGGTTCCATCAGACCGGGGGTGTACGCCCCTTGACGGCTTCCTTTCTTGTTTGAACGCTTCAAAAAATCTGGCGGCGGCGGGAAAAAATATGGCGGCGGTGGGAAAAATTCCGGCACCTTACCTTTTTGCATGGCACTGACCTCGACGGCCTCAACTCCAGCACGGGACTGCAAGATTCATCATCTCCAAAACTTCCACCACGGACGCCTCGGTTGTTGCTGTTGCGGCGGCGGCGGAACATGCTGCTGCGCTTCGGACAAGGATGGTGTGGGGCTGCTCGTAGCCGCTGCGGCCTTTCGATCCGCTGCCCGCTTCAGCGCCATCACCTGGTACATCAGCAAGGGTGATACCCCGCTTTTTCGGGGAAGATACAGGCAATATCCATCAGCCCCAGGGTTCTCGTCGCTGAGGCCCGTGCGTGAGAGCGCCTTCTTGATTGAAACACCCCAAACTTCATGCGTCCTGTGCGAGCGGGATTCCCAGGGCCGGTCCAGGCCGAGAGGGGCACGACCGTTCTCGTGCCTTCTTGCCAGTGCCTCAAAGACCATCGCCGCCAGCGTATGAACGTCGGTTTGCCTGTGTCCGGTTGTCGATAGCCTTTTGCAACAGCAGCGATGCGGCTCCATGCCCCTCTTGCCCGGCGTCGCCTTCAAGGCTTGCAGCACGAACCAACGCCCGCCTGACGGCTTCCTCCCACGCCCGCTGCATCTCGTCGGAGCAAGAAACCCAGCGCCACTCCATCACGAGTTTCGTCTCCTTTTTGAATGCCTCGTGCAGTTCGTCGTAGACCAGCGCCGCCAGGTCGTGATTGTCGAGTTCCATGTTGGTCACTTCGCTCTGATCTCGCACCTGATCGTGTCGATGATTTCCACGGTTGCCGAGCCGGGGTTCGGCTCCAGCAGTATCTTCACACTGACCCGTTGGCCCCGATACCTGCCCTGGAACGTAACCGTGGGCACCGGGTTGCACTGGTTGCAGTAGCTTGCGGCGCAGAGGCGAACCTCGGTCATTGCCCGCAACAGCCTCCCGGCGTGGAACACGAATCCGGTCCACACCGTCTTACCGTCGTCCTCGCCGCCCAGCACTTCCTGGAACACCGGGGCGACGACGATCAGCCACTCCCTCTGGTCGGTGTCGAAGGTGCTTGCAACGTGCAGATTGACGCATGGGCCGTGATGCGCCCAGCACTTTTCGATGAGCCGGACGAACCGAGTGAACCACGGAGGGCGCTTGTCGATGACAGCCATCTGGCGGCTCCTCACGCCTGCTCCCTGGTCTTGAAGTGCGCAATCGTCGCTCGACGAGGGGCTGGACTTGTAGCCTCGTAAAATGAACATCAGGAAGAAAGCCGTGGGCCGTCATCTTTTGTCGGCGGCTCCCACTTCACCTTTCTGTCCCACATCATGTCGAAGT
>NFUO01000757.1 GCA_002197545.1 Acidobacteria subdivision 2 bacterium RH1 MAG20
AGCAGCAAAGCGTTCCTCTCACTGACCCTGCTGATGTGCTCGAGCAAGCCGCCACCTTCTATCAACAGCAACTCGATGGCTACCCAGAGGCGCTGCACTATCTGAAACAACGCGGACTGCACAATCTCGCCCTGATCAAAGAACTGCGCATCGGTTATGCCCCTGGTGGGAGCTTGCGCCGGCATCTCACCGCGCAAGGGTATTCTTTCGATTTCTTGCAGCTTCTCGGCCTACTCAATGCGCAGGGCCACGATGCCTTCTACCGGCGCGTCGTCTTCCCCTGCTGCCAAGAAGGGCGCGCCATCAATCTCTACGGCCGCAGTATCGCTGCCGCCTTCCCCCATCGTTTTCTTGCCGGCTCCAAGGGTGGCTTGTTCGCCTGGGATTCGGTTCGCCAGTTTCCCACGGTGATTTTGGTCGAGGGTCTGTTCGATCTCGCAGTGTTGTGGCAGGCGGGTTTTCGCCACGCCACCTGCTCGTTGGGCACCCATCTCAACGCTGACCACTTTCAACAGCTGTGCGACCGTCCGCGTACCATTTATCTCACCTTCGATGTCGATGCTAACGGCAGCGGCCAGCAAGCCTCGCAACAACTCGCACAGCGTCTCCGAGCTCAAGGCATCAGCACTCACCGCGTCCTCCTGCCCCATGGTCATGATCCCAACTCCTTCTTCGTCCAGGGCGGTGATGCAGAGCAGTTCCAATCTCTCCTGGAGGCAGCTCAGCCATGAAATTCCGCCTGATCCATCAGCCGACCTCCCACTACGCACAAAGCCCGGTTCGTGTCGTCGAGCAGACCACCGGCCGCGAGGTTGACTGGATCAATCGTTACTTGGATCGCGAATATGTTCGCCGCTTGGCGAACACCACCCTGCGTACCTATGCTCACAATCTGCTGCACTTTGTTCGCTGGTGGGAGAGTGTTCATCACACCGGCAACATTCGAGAAGGCGACCTTACGGAATCCACGCTACTGGACTATGTGCGCTTCCAGTCCGGCCAACAGCCGCGGCCTTCCTCTTCCACCATCAACGACCGCGTCGCCATCGCCGATCGCGCCATCCGCGACGAATTCCCCGAGGCTCCCTGCCAGATCGCCCGTGGCTTTCATCAAGCGTTCTTGCAGCGAAGGCCCATGGGCCTGGGGCGACCGCGGGTGGCCTTGAGCCGGTTGCGAGTGAAGGTTCCCAAACGCAGCATTGTGCCGCTCTCTGTGAATGAAGTGGCGCGCTTCTGGTCCAGTTTCCGCACCGCGCGTGACTTGGCCATCGTGGGCCTGATGCTCCTGCATGGGTTGAGGTCCGCTGAAGTACTGGCTTTGAATCGGGACGACGTGTTGCTCTCCGAAGCTCAGCTTCGCGTTCGCGGTAAAGGCAACAAGTTTCGCCTCCTCCCACTGGCGCCAGAAACGATCCAGCTACTCAATCACTATCTGCAACTGGAACGACCCAATCCCTGCTCCGCCGCACTGTTCGTTTCACTCAAAGGACACGCGCGCGGAGCGCGCATGACCCCAGCGGGGTTGCGTTCCTTATTTCGCCACCATCGCCAGACCACCAGCATCCCGCTCGCCA
>NFUO01000758.1 GCA_002197545.1 Acidobacteria subdivision 2 bacterium RH1 MAG20
AGGGCGGCCTGCTGAATGCTTCGCTCGGCGGACGTTTCCCCACGCTCGATTTCGCCGGTGGCACCGTCGTCCACGTTACCTCGGGTGTATCCGCGCTGGTCTGCGCCCTCTACCTGGGCAAGCGCGTCGGTTATCCCAAGGAGCCGATGCCACCGCATAGCGTGGTCCTCAGCTTTATCGGGGCCTGCATGCTCTGGGTGGGCTGGTTCGGCTTCAATGCAGGCAGTGCGCTGGCTGCGGGAACCCTGGCCACCAGCGCCTTTGTCGCCACGCACTTTGGCGCAGCAGCCGCAGCCTGTGGCTGGAGCGTCGCCGAATGGCTGCGCAACGGAAAACCCAGCGCGCTGGGAGCCATCTCTGGCGCTGTGGCCGGTCTGGTCGCCATCACTCCCGCTGCGGGATTCGTCAGTCCCATGTCGGCGTTGGCCATTGGCTTCATAGCCGGATTGTTCTGCTTCTTCATGGTCGTCAAGGTCAAAACGTGGTTTGGTTATGACGATTCGCTGGATGCCTTCGGCGTTCACGGCGCCGGTGGAACTCTGGGCGCGCTGCTGACGGGCGTCTTCGCCTCCAGCGCCATCAACCCGATCTTCAAAAATGCGCAGGGCAAAACACTGCCCTCCGGGCTGCTCGAAGGCAATCCGCACCAGTTGCTCAATCAATGTGTCGGCGTCGCTATTGCCTGGACCGTTTCCATTATCGGAACGCTCGTTCTTCTCAAGCTGGTCGATCTTGTTATTGGCCTGCGTGTGACCCCCGAGCATGAAAGAGAGGGATTGGATATTTCCCAGCACGGCGAAGAAGGTTACGATTGGGAGATTGCTGCATCCTAAAGCAGGACGCTGGTGCCCAGGTCTCAATTCTGAGACTTGGGATTCTCCGGAAACACAGGAATGCAGCACAACCGCATCGGAGCAGGAAACGGAAATTTATGTACAAGATTGAAGCCATATTGCAGCCATCGAAGCTGGAAGCGGTCAAGGAGGCGTTGACTGAGATCGGCGTCGAAGGCATGACCATCATTGAAGCCCGCGGTCACGGCCGCCAGAAGGGCCATACCGAGTTTTACCGTGGCCGGGAATATTCGATTGATGTATTGCCAAAGATCAAGCTGGAACTGGTGGTTCCCGACGCGTTGATGGAACGCGCCGTGCATGCCATCAGCACTGCTGCACGAACGGGAAAGATCGGTGATGGCAAGATCTTTCTTTCACGCATCGACGACGCCATCCGTATTCGCAATGATGAGCGGGGAGATACCGCGCTCTAGCCGGTCTGTGCTGCTGGCCCATCGTAGACTGGAACCATCAACTGAGCCAGGGAAGGAAGTTTGAGAGATATGCCCCTCAAGTCCTCCAGCAGTAGTCTGCGAGACGAGTATCAACAGTCTGTAGAAGTGCTCCGCGAACAGTTCATCCGCACGCAGGATGGGCATGCAGTCGTCGAGCATCGCTCAGATACGGTCGATGGCCTGATGCACCGGCTCTGGCTGCAGATTCTCTCTGCCGATGCAGCCGGACCCAAAGGTGTTGCTCTGGCCGCCATCGGCGGTTACGGTCGCCGCCAGCTTTTCCCCTATTCCGACATCGACCTGCTCTTCCTCTGCGTGGATGAATCTCTGGAAGGCAGCCACAATGTCGTCATCCGGCGCTTTTGTCAGGAACTGTGGGACATTGGCCTGCGCGTCAGCGCCACTACGCGCACGCTGGAAGAGTGTGAACGCCTGAGTGCGGAGAATCCGGAATTTACTCTCTCGCTGCTCGACCGCCGCTTTCTGGTGGGAGATGCAGCACTCTTCGCGCAACTGGATCGGGAACGCATTCCCGCATTGCTGGAGCGTCGCCGCCAGCCGCTGCTCGAACACATTGCCGAGCTCGCCAGCAAGCGCCATAAAC
>NFUO01000759.1 GCA_002197545.1 Acidobacteria subdivision 2 bacterium RH1 MAG20
CCAATCCTCGCCATCGCCGGCATCAAGATGCGCCGCATGATGGGGTTCATGGTCGTCACCTTCGCCGTCTCCGCAGTAGTCTTCGGCTTCGCTCTGCTCTTTCTGATTCCCACCCCGTAATACAACGCCACAAGGATTCAGCCTTGTCTGTTCTCCCGAATCCAACCCTAATCTACGGATGCTCAATCCATGCAACTTCATCGTATGAATGAGAACACAGTTCCTCCAACCAGTATGCTGTTGCCTGTCCCTCCCCATTTCCCCCACAAGCCATCGCACAACAAGAAAGCCCGCCATTCCCTCCCCAAACCACAGGGCGGAACAGCGGGCTTTGGATGCATGCCGAACCTACTGCATCGTGTAGGTCAGCACCTTCGCCATAGCCTTGGTATCGCCCGGCGAAGCAGCCAGCACGATCTTCTTCATCTCCGGAAGCAGTATCCCCGTCTTGGCTCCCGGAGCCGTCGTCACCTTAGCCACTACCTTCAAGCTGTTCGGGTTGCTAGTGTCGTAGATCTCTGTATAGCCCTGCCCACCCGGAACATACAAGCGATGAGCACCGGCGTCATACATCACCTGGTCGGAGCGCATCGGCGCGTCCTGCGTGCCGATAACCTTCCCGTTGTCCGAGTTCATCACCACTACCTTGCCCGCCGGCTTTCCGCTCATGTCCGCCCGGCACACCACGTACAGCCGGTGTTGCCCTTCGTCCAAAGCCACCATTGCATTCTGCTCCGCTGGAGGAACGGGCCACTCGGCAATTTTCTTCATGGTCTTCCTGTCCACCACGGCCATCTTGCCGTGCTCCGTCAGGTTCACGAAGATGCGGTTCCCATTCTGCTCGAGCGCGATTGCCTCGACATGGTTGTCGTTGAACGTAACGCCGCCTAGCCGTTGTCCGGTATCCGGATTGATTGCTTCGATATTGGCCGTCTTCATATCGACATCCTTGCCGCCGGTCACGATGTAGTACACATTCGCCTTCGCATCGTACGCAGCCGAATCCGCGCCCTCCGTCAGCTTGACTGAGCCTTTGAGTGCATATGTATTCGCATCCAGAATCTTTGTCATCGTCTTCCCGCTGTCCGTCACGATGATCGTCGAAGCCCCTGGGCGTACCAGAATGCTGTGCGGAGCGCCGAAGCCCGGCACTGTTTTCAAATGTTTGCCTGTCTTCAGGTCGAAGACCTCCAGCGTTGCATGGTCCTCTGCCGCCAGGAGCAGCCGCCCGCGTTGGTGATCCACGGCAAAGTGATCGAAATCACCGGTGTAGCCCGGGAGCGTCACAGTTCCTGTCAGATTCAAAGGTGCCGCCGCCTGCGCCTGTGCCATCGCACAAATAGCCGCGGACGAACTCAAGACGAGCAGCCCCACCAATGTTTTCCGAATTCTCATCCGATATCTCTCCTCATGTAGATCTATGCCTTATGGCCGATTGGATTGGTCCACTCCATCGCAGTGGACTTCTCATGTAAGCATCCCGTCTCTGCATGAGTTCGCGCTGAAACCTAAATGAAATCCCATTCATGCAGGCCTTCATAGATCCCATGCTTGCGCGTTTCGCAGCAAAGTATTGCAGGAGTCGACGGGTAGCCCACACTCCCATCGACAAATAAGTCGTACAAGCCCAGCACTACAGGATGGTGAGCCGCGCGCCTGCCAATTTTTCTTGTCGTCCCGGAGAAGATCCGCTGGCTGGGATCGGCACTCCGTCACATCTGCGCATTGGGCCAGGAAGGCTATTGCAGCATTAATGCAATTTCATGTTCGCTCAATACGAACTTCATTCCAGCGCCAGAGACTGCCCCAGTCTAAATATTCACAATTTCCGGGTACCTGAATTTCTTACTGCGTCGTAATCCAGAACATGCATCGACAAAAGAGAATTATGTCAACCAAAACGTACCATTCACACTCAGTCTGTTACATCGGCGGATTTTTCATGCCGGTATCGCGCTGCCGTAAACCATAGTAGACACATGGGTGTAAGGCTCTAAAGGGGAAGACCGATGACCAAACATAGGCTTGCGGCTCTTGCGGTGCTTTCTGCTGCGATGACCATCGCAGCAATCGCACAGCGGGGAGCAAATACGACTCCGAAGGGAAGAGCCAACGGGATGAAGATGCAGGAAGCCCGTGACAAAATGATGACCGAGCGCGGAAAGCAAGTGATGTACACCAAGAAGTTCGATCTTTCGGGTCTACCTGATTACAAGCCACGACAAAAGGTTTCAGGCACTATCCGGCTATGGGGTAGCAACTACATCACCGACGGCAGGACTGGAAAGCTCTGGGAAGATGCCTTACGAAAGTATCACCCGAATGTGAAGTTCGAATGGCACATGAAGACAACCTCCGCTGCCGTGCCCTCGTTGGTGTTCGGCGTCAGCGACATCGGCATGGGCCGCAAGGTCACCTTCAGCGAGCTCCAGATGTATGAGCGGTACACCAATCATGACCCGTTGGAGATAGACATTGCCACAGGATCTTATGACGTGCCCGGCTGGCAACCAGGTTTTGGTGTGATTGTTAGTAAAGATAATCCGATCGATCACATCTCGATGGAACAGCTCGACGGTATCTTTGGAGCCGAGCGCGACGGCGGCTGGGAGGGTACAAGCTGGCATGCCGAGTGGGCGCGGGGTCCGGAGAAAAATATCCGCACGTGGGGGCAGCTTGGCCTTACTGGCGAATGGGCGGACAAGCCAATCGATGTCTATGGACTGAATCTCCGCTATCACCAGGCCACCGAGATCTCGGACTGGATTCTTCAATCGAGCGACAAGTGGAATGAGAACTTGCGGACCTATGCGAACTACGTGAGCCCTAACGGCACACTGTCTCGCAATATGAATGCAGATATTGCCGCGGACAAATATGGCATTGGCATAGTGGCCGCGCCAACCAAGGCTCTTGGTGGAGGTAAGCAGCCAGAGGCGAAGATCCTGGCCCTGGGCTGGACCAACGCCGGCCCTTTCGTGCCGTACACGATGGACAATCTTCAAAATCGCACCTATCCAATGTTCGATAGAATCTACGCCTACGCGAATGACGATCCAGAAAAGGGACTGGACCCGAAGGTGGCGGAATTTCTGCGCTTCGTCGTAAGTCGGCAAGGCCAGGAGTTGATGGAGCAAGATGGAAAATATCTGCCGCTCACCGCAGAAGTAGCACGTGCGCAGCTTGCCAAACTCAATGAGGCGTCCAAATGAGACTTCAAGCCGCCGCAACAGTAAAGCGTTTCCTTCGCCGGGATCGCCAGGCTTAGCTGCTGCTGCGTGATGGATGAAGTCAGGAATTCGCTTTTGTTTGGAAGTCACTGACTGAGGACAAATCAAGTTCGACTCAACCAACCAGTCAAGCTGGACACCAACTTACTGTGAACACTTATTACTGGAGACAAACGCATGCAGCCCAACAAAACGATTCAGTTGTTCACTAAATCCGCTCAGCGGAGGATAGCCGCCGACATCTCTCATTCCACTCGCTACGCGGCGCTTCTCTTGTCCTGTGGCACGCTTCTCTGCGTCTCCGCGGCGGCGCAGGTCTCCGGCGGAAGCATTACAGGAACCTTGACTGATTCAACAGGGGCGGTTATCTCCGGTGCCCACGTCAAGATCACCAACCATGCGACCAGCATCTCCCAGATGGTGACGTCGACCAGCAGCGGCGTTTTCAACGATCCAAATCTTCCACCTGGCAACTACGACCTTCTAGTCAAGGAGCCTGGCTTCCGCGAGGAACATGCCACCGCCATCGTGGCTGTGGGGCGAAACGATGTTCTGAACCTGCAATTGGAGGTTGGCGCCGCCAACGCCACAACGGTTGAAGTGACATCGGCAAGCCCAGTGGTCGATCTGGGCAGCTCAGCACTCACCCAGGACGTTGACGGCAAGACGGTCCGCGAGCTGCCGCTCAATGGACGCGACTGGACGTCACTCAGCGCACTCGAGCCCGGAGTTCATCCCGTCGACAACCAGGTCGCACTTTCGGCCGGAAACAACGCCCGCGCCAATCGCGGTGTCGGAAGTTCTTTTACCATTGGCGGCAACCGTCCCCAGCAGAACAGTTACAAGCTCGACGGCATCACGGTTAACGACTACTCCGGAGGAGGTCCCGGCGGCGCGCTCGGCCTCACCCTCGGTGTCGATGCCATCCAGGAATTTTCGGTTGTCACTTCCAATGCCACGGCGGAATATGGTCGCGTGTCTGGCGGTGTTATTTCAGCCGTCACGCGAGCCGGCGGGAACCAGTTCCACGGCTCGGCCTATGAGTTCATCCGCAACAGTGCTCTTGATGCGACCCCCTACTTCGCCACCGGGACCGCTCCTTTCAAGCGTAATCAGTTCGGCGGCACCATTGGTGGACCAATCTTGCATAATCGCACCTTCTTCTTCTTCGACTATGAAGGCATACGTCAGACCCGCAGCATCGGCAGCTCGGTGACTACACCAACCGCTTCAGCCCGAACGGGCAATCTCCACTGCACGGTCAAAGGAGTTACCAAGCCATGCCCGGTCACGGTCAATCCCGGCGTCATGCCCTACTTCGCCATCTACCCTCTGCCGAACGATGGCAGCACCGGCGACACAGGCAGTTATACCTTCACCTCCAGTTCCAAGGTAGGAGAAAACTTCTTTACCGGACGCCTCGATCACAACCTATCGGAGAACGATGCCTTGCATGGCACGGCACAAAGCGACAACTCTGAAAACACTCAGCCCGATGCTTATGACTTCATCAACCTCGGACTCCTTGTTCATCGCAAGCTTTTCGCGATCGAGGAGCGTCATAGCTTCACGCCAAGCCTCTTGAACTTCGCTCGCGTCGGATATTCACGCACCGTCGTCATTGCTCCCAGCAGTTCGAGCGCCATCAACCCGCTGGCTAACGATACCTCGCTCGGCTTTACTCCCGACGCAACGGTGGGCGAAATCGACGTCCCAGGCCTGAGTGCGTTCCTTGGCGGAGTCAACGCCGAGGGCACCTATACGTATCACTACAATAGCTATCAGGCCTCCGACGATCTTTACTGGACGCGTGGCAAGCACTCAATCCAGGCCGGAGCTTCTATTGAGTACATTCAAGCCAACAATGCGGGTGTCACCACCGCGGGGCGATTTGTCTTCAACTCCCTCGCCGATTTCCTCACAGCTAGCCCTGCAAGCTTCACGTCGCGTGTGCCCGGCAACAGTAATCCGATTTACTTGCGGCAGCAGATCTACGGCGGGTATCTGCAGGATTCCTGGCGCGTTCGGCAGAACCTGACCTTCAGCCTTGGAGTGCGGTATGAACCCACTTCTCTTGTTCACGAAAAGTATGGCCATACAGCAACCCTTCTAACCGAAACTTCGCCCACACCTAAGTTGGGGCCGCCCTATTATCAAAACCCAACACAGCGGAATATTTCGCCACGGGTTGGAGTTATCTTGGATCCATTCAATGCCGGCAAGACGTCTATACGCGCGGGTTTTGGTGTCTATGACACGCTACCTCTGACCTATATGTTCCAGCTCGTCTCGCTGAACGTCGCTCCCTATGCGCTCAATCTGCAAGTAGGCGCGCCAACGCTTGCGGCTGGCGACTTTCCAAAGAACGCCTACTCTAAAGCTCTCGACGTCAACGCCTCGCGGTACGGTTATATTCAGCAGAACCCAGGCCGCTCCTATGTCGAGCAGTACCAGCTCAACGTCGAGCAGCAACTTGCTCCCCAGACTTCCCTTGAGATCGGCTACACGGGAGCACATGGCGTACACCAGCCTCTACGCAGCAACGACATCAACATTGTGCAGCCCATCCCATCCATGGATCCGTACCACCTCATATGGCCCACCACAGGCGGTGTCAAGATCAACCCTTCTGCCGGAGTAATCGATGCTCTGGCGTGGATCGAATCGACCAATTACAACTCTATGATCGCGGCCCTTCGGCACAGTTCAAAGAACGTCCGTCTCGGTGTGTCTTACACGTTTGGCAAGTCAATCGACGAAAGCTCCTCCTCTATATCCGGTACGGACTATTCCACCGGGATTCAGGCGCCTTTCATCAATGAAATTGGCAGATTCCGCGGGCGCTCGGACTTCGATATTACGCACAACCTCGTCCTCAGCGGCCTCTACAATATCGAGGGCCCGAAGAACCCAGGTTTTTTCAAGACCATTGGCGGCGGATACCAGGTCAGCGGCATCTTCCGCTCCTCCAGCGGTCAGCCCTTCACCCCTACCATCACTGGCGATCCACTCGGCCTGGGCAACGCCAATCCCTTCTCCTTTCCCGATCGTATAGAGGGCTACGGCTGCTCTGGCAATCCTGTCAATATCGCCGACAAGAAGAATTACCTGAAGCGTCAGTGCTTCGCCTTCCCGGCCACGGCACGCACCTTCGGCAACCTTCAACGCAACTCCATCAACGGTCCCAAGCTCAACAACGTGGACTTCTCACTGGTGAAGAACACCGCGGTTCCGCGCATCTCCGAAGCGTTCCATGCCGAGTTCCGTGCCGAGTTCTTCAATATCCTCAATCACCCCAGCTTCGCCGTCCCTGGGCGCTCCAACTCGACGGTCTTCAATGCCAAAGGCGCTGCGCTAACGCCCGCGGTACTTACCGCCGTCGCTGCCCCGGAACGCCAAATACAATTCGGTCTTAAGCTGATCTTCTGATCGATCAACCACGAAGCCGCTCATCCCATCAACAGGACTGGCGGCTTTCCTCTTAGTTATTCTTTGTAGGTGCAGAACTGTTCCTTCTTACTCACGGATGGCATTGTTAAGCTCTGATTTTTGGAAACTCTGATGAACGTGAAGCCCGGAAGACATCGATACAACCCGAGACTTGGAGCCAGCGTACTCCTGTTGTGCTGCTTCGGTGTGTTGGGTACGGATGTGGCATCCGGGCAGGTGGATCAGTCCATTACCGCGGCTCACTCCACCGGGGGAAAGGAAGGGCTCGACGCGGAACAGCGTGCGCTTGCTGCGTTACCCCACTACATGCCGCAACAGTCGGTCTCGGGCACGATCCGGCTATGGGGCCACGGAGCACCCATTCTCGATTTTATGGGGATGCTGGTGAAGGCCTGGGAAGAGGGCTTTGTCAGATATCAGCCGGGGGTTCGCTTCGAATACGATATGTACGGCACAGCCTCGGCTATGGGTGCGCTTTATACGGGCGCCGGCGACATCGCCATTCTTGGGCAGGAGATCTATCCTTTTGAGTTAACCGCCTTTAGGCGCGTCAAACGCTATGCTCCGACGGAGATCGAGATCGCGACCGGAAGTGTGGATGTACGGAACTTCGATTTCGCCATTGGAGTGTTTGTCAACAAAGATAATCCGCTCTCAAAGCTGACGCTCGACCAGATCAACGAAATCTTTGCGTACCAGGAGCGCGGCGGCGAACCCAACATCGAGACGTGGGGGCAACTGGGGCTAACAGGAGAATGGGCAGATAAGCCGATCCATCTATATGGATGGACATCGGCCGATGTCTTCTCTACCTTCGTACAAAATGCGGCGCTCCATGGCAGTCACAAGTGGAGGTGCGGCATGAAGGAATACGTTCACATCCACAATGCGGATGGAACGATCTACGATAGCGGCCAGCAAATCCTGGATGCTCTCGCGAACGACCCTTATGGGATGGCATTGTCCAATGTTCGCTATATAAAGAGTGGAGTGAAGTCGTTGGCCATAGGGCGTAGTGCGGCAGGCCCGTATTATCAGCCGACCAAAGCGACCCTGATCGACCGCGAGTATCCGCTGGGGCGCATCATTCCGGCAGAGATTGATCGCCAGCCAGGACAGCCAGTGGATCCAGCGGTGAAGGAATTTCTCCGCTACATCCTCAGCCGCGAAGGGCAGGAGGACATTGTGCGCAATGGGAAATATCTGCCGATGAATGCCGAGGCGGTGAAGAAGCAGTTGGAGAAGCTCAATTGAGACAGCCAAGGGAACTAGCGAAGCGGCTTTGCGTCCTGATCTTGGCTGCGACAACCTGCAGCAGTGTGTCCTGGGGTCAGAGCGGACAAAGCTTCGTGCCGCGCACAGTTGAGGGCGGCGTCATCCGTAGTTGGGGCGATGATGCAATGGGCGGCGTAATGGCAGCATGGCAGAAGGAATTTCGCAGGTATCACCCGAATATTACCTTTCAGAACACGCTGTATGGCAGCGGTACTGGCATGGCCGGCATCATTACTGGCGTTTCAGACTTATCGTTGATGGGAAGGGCGGCGACAGCTAACGAGGTTATGGGCTTCGAGTGGGTGTTTCGCTACAAGCCGCTTGGGGTAAAGGTGATGACCGGAGGCCTCAAAGAAGAAGAGAAGACCCCGGCCCTTGCGATCTTTGTGAACAAGAGCAACCCGATAACCCAGATAAGCATAGCCCAACTAGCCGCGATTCTGGCATGTCAAGGCGAAGCAGAAAAACTGCACGGTTCAACCTGGGCACTGGCTAATGCAGATGGCGCGTGGCGTGACAGGAGCATCCATGCCTACATCTATGACAGCGAGACCGGCACGGGAGCGTTTCTGCAACGGGCTGTCCTGGGTGCGGGCGACCGTTGGAACTGGAGCGCGGTAACCGAGTTCAGGGACACGGTACGCAAGGATGGAACGATCTATTCGGCGGGGCAGCAGACGATCGATGCGCTGCGCAAGGATCCGAACGGAATCGCAGTATCTACCCTCGGTCATGCGGAGCCTGGCGTGAAAGCGCTCGCCTTGTCCAATGTCGCGACCGCGGTTCTGCCTGACCGTGAGAGTCTGCTTCAAGGAACCTACCCGCTCGCCCGCAGTGTCTACATCTATGTTAATAGGCAATCCTCCAAGCCGGTGAATGCCAGAGTGGAGGAGTTTCTGCACTTCGTTTTGAGCAAGGAGGGTCAGGATATCGTGCGAAGCCAGGGGGACTACCTTCCGCTGAACGCAGCCACGGCCTTGGAACAACGGGATAAGCTCGAATGAACGCTCTTTAATGACAACCACGTAAAACTTTAATCTGAAGACTTATGAATGTATCCGACTTAGAAAAGTAATCAGGAGAGATCGACCATGGATCACTATCGCAAATTCTTTAACACCGGCGCTTTGGCGCTCATTCTGCTCGGTGTCGGGACCAGTCTCGCGCAGATGTCGGACAAGTATCAGCCGAATGCAGCATCGAAAAAATATCCCGAGGGTTCGGCGATTGAGCGGCGCGTGCGTATGGCGGCGATTGCGGCAAATCCTGCTTACACGAAGAAGTTCGACCTGAGCGGCCTTCCCGATTATGTTCCGGAGAGCAAGCCAACTGGCACCTTGCGTGTCTGCGGCAATAATTACATCGGCGATTCGCCCCTCGGTGGTTGGTGGAAGACAGCCTTCGAGAAGTATCAGCCCGGCATTAAAATCGAATACAACCTGCCGACGGCGGCAATCGCGATTCCTTGTCTCACCCTGAGTCTCGCCGACATCAGCATTACACACGAGCCGAGTTTCTATGACTATCTTTCCTATCTGAGGCTCAAAGGCCATCCACCGACTGGAATCACGGTCCTTACCGGCTCTTATGATGTAGTTGGTTGGCAGAACAACATGGTGATCGTAGTCAACAAAGCGAACCCGCTTGCCCGGATCAGCATGACGCAGCTCGATGGCATCTTCGGTTCGCAGCGTGCAGGCGGCTGGGTTCGGACCACCTGGCATCCTGAGTTCGCTCGCGGGCCCGAAAAGAACCTGCGCCACTGGGGTCAGCTCGGCCTGAGCGGCGAATGGGCGAGAAAGCCTATCGACACCTATGGCTATAGCCTGCGCTATGCCACCGCGCTGGAGTTCTCGGATCTGGTGCTTCACTCGAGCGATAAATGGAATGAAAATCTTCTGGCGTTTGGAAACTACAACAAGCCGGATGGCAAGACCTATCTCGAAGCGGACCAGATCGTAGATCATGTTCGCGACGATCCGAACGGCATCGGCTATGTTCGCTATCACCCCAACTTCCCCACCGATGTGAAGATACTGCCCCTCGGAGTCACTGACGCAGGACCATTCATAACCTATTCCATCGACACCCTTCAGAACCACAGCTACCCGTTGTGGACGGGCCAGTCATTCTGGGTGGATAAGAAGCCCGGGGAGAAGATGGATTCGAAGATACGCGAGTTCATCCGGTTCGTGCTCAGCCGTCAGGGGCAGGAGTTATTGGAGCGCGATGGTAAATATCTTCCGCTCGATGCCGCCGCCGTGCAGAAGGAGCTCAAGAAGCTTCAGTAGTCTTCGTCCAAGGGTATTCAGCGCAATAGCAACTAACTGGATGCCCACCCTTTTGTTATCGAGATGAGGTGAAAGTCCTGCTCCACACGAATATCAGGCTCGTTCTTCTTCTGACTGTCGTTACGCTTGCTGTTCAGGCAGGTGCGGCCATAGGCCAGACCAATGCCGCAGTTGGTCCTTCCAATGCTCCGGCAGAGCATTCAGATACTCTGCGGCTTTGGGGTTATGACGGTATGGGTCCTCTTCTAAAGAAATGGGAGAATGGCTTTCACCGATCCCATCCGGAAGTTCGGTTCGAAACTACGCTGCCGGGCGCTGCAGCAGCCATGGCCGGCTTGTACAACGGAGTGGCGGACATCGCTGTGATGGGGCGTGAGCTGTGGCCGAACGAGACGATGGCGTTTCAATGGGTCTTCCAATACAAGCCATTCGGTGTAGAGGTCGTCACCAGTAGCCTCACCAGTCCAGGGCAGAGTTACTCTCCAGTTGTGATGGTGAATGCGCGGAACCCGCTTTCATCGATTACACTGGCGCAACTGGATGGTATCTATGGAAGCGAACACCGCCGCGGTGGGAAGAACCTGCGTGTGTGGGGGGATCTTGGCCTTACAGGAGCATGGGCGAATCGTCCGATCCATGTCTATGGCTATGGCGTGGATGATGCGATCGGAGTCTATTTCCGTAAGCGGGTGCTCCAGGGAGATTACAAGCCCAACGTCATGGGGCATCTGCTCTCGGACCGCGACAAGGGCGGCAATGCGGCGGCGCGTATCCTGGCCGCAGTCCAGGCGGACCCACTCGCCATAGGCTATGCCCGCGCCGAGCCGCAGGCACGAAGCATCAAGGTGCTGCCGGTCGCCGTTGCCGTAGATAAACCCACGATTCCTCCCACCGCCGAAACCGTTCTGAACCGTACCTATCCGCTGACGCGATCTTTATCTTTCTATATCAATCGAGTCCCCGGCAAACCGGTTGACAAAGATATCCTCATGTTTCTCCGATACATTCTGGGTCCCGAAGGTCAGCAGATGGTGGCAGCCGACGGGCACTTCACGCCCTTGCTTCCAAAGATCGCAGAAGCACAATCGCAGCGCCTCGATCGGCAGGAAGCCGCTCCCCGGAAGAATGAGAGTTCCAATGACACAAATTAGCAGAGCGCACCGGAAAGATCGACGAGGCCCCTTGAGGGCCACCGTGGCAGGCGCGCTTGCTCTAACCTTTGCGCTGTCGGCGAGCGCGCAAAGCACTTCCGAACCTCCTTCCTACAAGGCGAGGCAGCAGGTACATGGAGTCATACGTATCTGGGGGCATGGCGCGCTGGGCCACGATTATATTGATTCGCTCGTGTCCGCGTGGGAGGCAGGCTTCAGCAAAGTACAGCCCGGCGTAACCTTCGATAACAAACTGCACGGCACAGCATCTGCCATCGGCGCGCTCTACACCCGCACGGGCGATATCGCGGTGATGGGCAGAGAGATCTGGCCCATGGAGGTAGAAGGTTTTGAGGAGATCTTTCACCATCCGCCGCTTGGAATCGACATTCTGACCGGCAGCCTCGACGTGCGCAACAAGGAGTTTGCCCTCGCAGCTTTTACCAACAAGGCGAATCCTATTCAGCATCTATCGCTGCCACAGCTTGCAAGAATCTTTGGCGGTGTGAACACGGCCCATACATGGGGAGACCTTGGCCTGACGGGCGACTGGGCGGATAAGCCCATCCATGTATACGGCTTCGAGATTCATCGTGGCTTCAGTTACTATATGCAGCAGAAGATCTTTCACGGCAGCCCGTTCTGGAACCCGGAGATGACCGAACTTGGCGATGTAAAGAAGCCTGACGGAAAGCTGCTGGACGCCGGACAGAGGATTGTGGACGCGATTGCGAACGACCCCTACGCCGTAGGCTACTCCAGCTTGCTCTACAAAAATCCAGGAGTAAAGCCTATCCCTCTCGGCCCACGCGGTGGACCCTTCGTATCGGCATCCTGGACCTCGGTCGAGGACCACAGCTACCCACTCTTCTCGAAGATCACTTGTTTTATCGACCGCACTCCGGGTCAACCGGTCGATCCGAAGCTGGCGGAGTTTTTACGCTACATCTTGAGCCGCCAGGGCCATGACATCGCGGCAAAAGCTGGTGGATACATTCCGTTGACACCGGCGCTCGCCGCCAAGGAGCTTCAGAAGCTGGAGTGATGCCTGGCAGATCGAATGAACGTTCTTTCATCCGCCTTTCAGCCGTTCCTCATCCGTCATATATATCTTCCAGGGAATTGAGTGGACAGCCGTTACCTGCGTCATGCAACTTTAGCCTCGGAGCCGTGAAATATTTCTATGAAATCGCAATCAAATTCATATCAGGTCATAGCTGGTAGAAGGATCAGAGTCGCTCACGTCGCTCTTTTCTGCGCCTGGATGTTGGTGACCGGGGCGCTCTCCGCTCAAAAAGCGCCGAACAGCCGCATAGGTCTTGTCGATCCAAACCTCCCCACCTATCATCCCGAGCCTGTGCCAAAGCCGCAGGGTCACGGCTATGTGATGCCTGACGGGGCGGTGCGAATCGTGGGCTTTGACGATATGGCGGGGATGGTCGCAAAGTGGGATCGGGAGTTTACGCGAACCCATCCTGGGATTAAATTCACGCCCATCCTGAAAGGGAACGGGACTGCGATTGCCGCTATCACCTATGACATGACCGCATTCGCTCCTGAGGGCGGCGGGGCGACGCTTCTTGAGTTGCTCCCCTACGAAAAGATCTACGGGTCGAAGAAGGACCCGGTCGCCGCGCTGGTTATTCGTGTCGCGCATGGCTCTCTCAATCCTGTAGCCAAGCTGAGTCCGTTGGGCATCATCGTCAATAAGAGCAACCCTATCAAGTCGCTGGCAGAAGGTCAGGTTGCGTCGATCTTTTCGACAGGCAGCGGCACGGGAGACGTCACCAACTGGAGCCAGATCGGCATGACCGGTGCTTTGACGGACAAGCCCATCCATCCTACAGGTTTGTATTGGGACGCCTATCAACGTCCCGAAGATCCGAACATGGGCGAGTACATGATGTACCGCAAGATGGGAGCTTTCCCCGGATACGTCTTCTCGCCGAATTATGAGCAGTACCTCCACTACAGCGACGTCGTCAAAAAGGTAGCGTCAGATCCGCTTGCGATCGGCATCGTCGCCTTGAACAAAGTGAACGCGAGCGTTCGCGTTGTGCCGCTGGTCGAAAGCGATGGACATACCCTCTCGACAGGCAGCGTGGCGGATCTGATCGCGAATCGGTATCCCTATGGCAGGGATCTCTACATCTACATTCGCCGCGAGCCGGGCACGCCCTTCGATCCGCTGGTGAAGGAGTACATGCGACTGGTCCTTTCCAAACAAGGCCAGGATGCGGTAGCTCAGGACCCCAAAGGATACCTTCCGCTCAATGTGCAGGACGTGAAGGTAGAGCTAGAGAAATTAGACAAAGCGAAGACGTGGGCACCGCGCGCGAAGCAGGGCCCCATGCTCAATTTTCCATTCCCCTCTCCGCAGCCCGAAGGTAAGTAAACATGCGATTCTATCCGGTTATATCCTCCACGCTCGTTCGTCGTGCCTTGCAGAACTGGGCACCCTCTTTTCTTGCCTGTGCCGGTATTCTAGCGGCTACGGCCATTATCCCCGGAGTTCATGCACAGGATGACATCAGCCAGCGGCCTTACGTTCCGCAGCATGTAACTGTGCCCGCTCGCCCCTATGTCGTGGCGCCTAATACAGTATTTGTGGCCGGCAACGATGTCTTGATACCTCTGTTCAACAAGCTCGATGCGCGATGGGAGCAGTTGGAACCCAACGTCAAATTCAAGAAGATCATGATGGGCTCCACCTTATCCGTGGAGGGTCTGGTCTCCGAGAAGTCAGCGTTTGGACCCATTGGCCGCGGGAACCGCCGTCCCGAGGTCGATCAGTTCGTGCAGCGCTTCGGCTATCCACCGACATACCTGAAGATTGGATACGACAGCAACCCGAACAATAAGCTCTCGACCGGGATCTGGGTGAACGCCAGCAATCCCATCAAGCAGATCACGCTGGCGCAGGCCGCGGCAATCTTTACGACGGGCGGCGGAACAGGCGACATCACCCACTGGTCGCAACTTGGTGTAGATGGCGACTGGGCGGCCATGCCGATTCATCCCTACGTCACCCGCGATACCTCGGCAATCCTCGCCATGATCGACGAGATGAGGGACAAATTCGGCGGAAGGCCGTTCACTCCGAAAACCGAGTGGATGCCAACGGAAGAAAGCGCCATCAACGCGGTTGCACAGGATGCTTATGGCATGGTGCTGATGGACTACTGGAATAATGTCGCCGTAATGAAGGGGGTCACCACCTGGAAGCACCTCGCCGACTTCGGTCCAAGGATCAAGTTCGTGCCGATGGTCATCGATGACAAAGGCGCCTTGTCCAACGGAACGATGAATGGCCCGCTGCATCCTATGGCCTCCGCAATCGGAATCAATATCAATAAAGTGCCCGGAAAGCCGCTCGATCCGTGGCTCAAAGCGTATTGCGAGTTTCTGTTGTCGAAAGATACGCAGGACATCCTCGCAACGCCCGAGATGAGGAAGGCTGGATTTCGTCCTCTTCAACCCGGCGAAGCAGAAGAAGAGTTGAAGAAGATCGAATAGCTGAACCAGCAGCCGAAATGCTCAGAGTCGAAAGCGAGCGTCAGAAACTTGACGCTCGCCTTCTTCTTTATGGGAACTCCCGCCTGTCATGCATTTACAACAGCATCCGACTCGTTGTCGAGCCACACCTCGCCATCCAGCATTCTGCGAGCCTGGGCAGCATCGAACTCGCCTTCCCATTTCGCCACCACGATCGTCGCAACGCCATTTCCCACAAGGTTGGTCAGCGAACGCATCTCGGACATGAAGCGATCCACTCCCAGCAGCAACGTGATTCCCGCCACCGGGATTGTGCCCAGCGCCGACAGCGTGGCCGCAAGCGTAATGAAGCCTCCACCCGTCACCGCTGCCGCGCCCTTGGAGTTCAGCATCAGCATCACGAGAATGAAGGCCTCCTCGCGAAACGTCAGGTGAGTGTTCGTAGCCTGCGCGATGAACAGTGCCGCAATCGTCAGGTAAATTGAAGTGCCATCCAGATTGAACGAATAGCCTGAAGGAATCACCAGCCCGGTAACGGATTTCGAGCAGCCCAGTCGCTCCATCTTGACGATCATGCGCGGCAGCACCGACTCCGAGGATGACGTTCCGAGCACAATCAGCAACTCTTCGCGGATGTAGCGCAGAAATTTAAAAATGCTGAAGCCATGGCAGAACGCAATCAGCCCCAGCACCACAAACACAAACAGAATACTGGTCGCGTATACGCACAACATCAGCTTGCCCAGCGACAGCAGCGTGCTCAGGCCATAGCGCCCAATCGTAAAAGCCATCGCTCCAAAAGCGCCAAGCGGCGCGAGCTCCATGATGAAGGCAATGATCTTAAACGCCACATGAGACGCTGAATCGGCCAACCGGATAAGGTGTCTATCCTTGTCGAGACTGACCAGCGCAAGCCCGGTTAGAATCGCAAGCAGCAGCACCTGCAGAATCTCGCCCTTCGTAAAAGCACTCATGAAGTTGTCTGGGATGATATTCATCAGGAAGGCAGTTCCGCCAAGCTCCTTGCCGGCGCCGGCATACTGGCTGATAGCTCTGGCGTCCATCGCGCGCGCATCCACGTTCATGCCCCGCCCGGGTTGGAACACGGTTGCGACTACCAGTCCTATCCCCAGCGCCGCCGTGGTCACTACCTCGAAGTAAAGCAGCGCCTTCAGTCCCACACGTCCCAGCTTGCGTGCATCCCCTATACTCGCAATCCCGACCACCACGCTGAGAAAAATGATTGGTGTGATCATCATGCGGATCAGCTTGATAAAGCCATCGCCAAACGGCTGCATCGATTGTCCAAACGTGGGAAAGAAATATCCCACCAGCACACCCGCGACAATGCCCAGCAGCACACGCGCGTACAGCGTCTTGTAGAAAGGCTGCTTCTCTGCAGGTGTGGAGTGTGCGGCCGCAACTTCCTGATCGATCAAGACATCTCCATTCGTTGTTCCGGCGGTGCATACAGGTCAGGTGCGACAGAATGCCGAAGCTCGTGACCGGCCCGGTACATCATTGGATCGGGGCAGTATTCGATCTCCACCAGCTCGACATTCATCGTTCGCACGTATGTTAAAAGTCATGGTGGTTTCTCGCAAATCGGCGCAGTAGAACGTGCTGACAACAAGAAAAAGTTCAGTTCAGCTTGTTGCGCTGCGCCTCCGCGACCTGTTCGTTGATCGGGGTGTAGGCTCCGTCATCGACTACGGCCCGCATACCTTCCCGACTCAGGATGTAACGGACAAACTCCTTCACCTTCGGATCCACCGGAGTGCCGGGTTTGCGATTGATATAGAGAGTGGAAAAGCGGTGGAGCGGATAGCTGTGGTCCCAGATCGTCTCCGGGGTGGCGAGGACGAAGGGGTCGCCAGCGTGTTCGGCAAGGCCGACCTGCTTAACCTCAGGATTGGTGTAGAGGAGATTTGCGAAGGCGATCCCGTCGGGGTCCTTGGCGAGCGCCTTCAGGATGTAAACTCCGGCGTTGATCACCTCACCCTTGGCGTCGTGGCCGTTGTCGAAGTCCTTGAGATCTGCGTTCCATGTGCCGGAGTCATGTAGTACCACGCGACCGAAATAACCGGCCATCCCCGTATCGAATTGATATCCATAGACGTGAATCGGATGGCTCGCAATAGGCCCGGTCAATCCGAGGTCGCCCCAGGTACGGATGGCTTTGCCGCCTGGGCCTGCGCAACCGAAGATCGCCTGGGCCTGCGCCATGGTCAATCCTTTAAGCGGATTCGAGATATCGGTGAAGACCTCAAGAGAGAAGGTCTTGTGCGGCGTGCCGAAAGAACCGGAGCTGATCTCGATGCCAAGCGGTTCGTAGCCAAAGCGGCCCTTGAAGCCGCGAATCTCCGAGCGATAGCCTTCTCGCCCGATAAAAGAGATATCGGCAATTCCTGTGGTGATGCCCGCCATCGCGGCTTCGGTCCCGGGAAGATTCGTCGTGAAGGTGACGTCCGGCTGGAACTTCTGAAATCCCTCCTGCCACTGCTTCATCAACGCCGGGATGTAGTTGTTGCCGTAGACGCGAATCACGCCTGAGACGCGCTGTTGTGGTTTATACATCTGAAGGCTCGACACATCATGATGCTGCGGCAGTTGCGCTGAAGCAGTGGAGCACGCGATGGCGGCGATGGCGAAGCCGGAAAGGAGGGGTTTAAGGTTCACTGTAGGGACTCCTTTGCCTTGGCAGCGAGATCGGAGGAGAGGGGCAGATAGCCTCCAGTTCGCGCGACAATCGCCTGGCCCTCGGGGCTGACGATGTAATTCAGAAACGCGGCGACCTTGGCGGGCACCGCAGACTTAGGCTTTCGATTGGCATAAACATACACGGTGCGACTGAGCGGGTAGGTGCCGGCCGTGATGGTCTCGGGTGTTGGCAGCACCGCCGCCGCGGAATCCGCGCCAGAGAGCGGAATTGCCTTGAGACCGACCGCTGGCAGCAGCGAGAGACCGAGTCCATACCTGTCTTTTACAACGGCGGCCGCGATCTGCTGTTCGGCGCTCAGCCTAGGCTGATTATGAAACAGATGCAGATTGCAGGAGAACTTTTGCGAGCCTCTCAGCGCAGCGCGCTCGAAGAATTGAATCTCTGCGGTCTGAATAGCAAAGCTGTACAGCCGAATAGGCTGCGCTGACCACTCGCCGGTCAGCCCGAGATCGCCCCACGTCTTGTAACTCCGATTCCCAAGCCGGTGGTCGGCGTCGAAGATGCCATCCAACTCCTGCAGCGTGAGATGGGTCAGCGGATTCGCCCGGTTGACGTAAACCACGAGGGCCGGGACGTGATGCGGGGTTGAGACCGAGCCCTGGGCCACCGGAATGGCGAATGGATCGTAGCCCGTCCCCTGCTGGAACGCGTCGACCTCGATGAAGCTGGCTGGACGATCGAGAATAGCCAAATCCGCGACCCCGGTGTAGATGCCGCCCAGCCCGCTGGCATCTCCATAAAGGGTGTCCTCGAAGCGGGCGTTCGGATGAGACTTCCGGAACCCGTTCTGCCAGGCAGTCAGAAGCGTCTGAATATAGTCCTGCCCACGATGGCCGTGACCCCAAACCCGGATAGTCCCTGCGGCTTGCCTACCCGGTGCATTCATGCTGCTTTGGGCATGACAGAAAATCGTCGCAGAAACGACGAGAGCCAGCGTGAAAACCTCGCGGAAGCGCTTGCGAGCAGAATATAGTCCCTTCGTTCTGTCGAGGGCTGCGGCTCGGGGGATACAGCGAAATGAGAACATGGGCAATCCGTGGAACGGTTCCGGTAGACCGATTTGACAGTTCGTTCAGCTTCAGCACTACCTACACAAACACAGGCAGCAAGGGCACTTCTCTCCAGGCAGCGCCTTACCTACTCAATCTTCTTGAGTTGTTCGTCGATCACGCTCTGCGGAAGCGGATAGTACATTCCAAAATTCTTCACGTCTTCCTGGCCTTCGCGGCTCAAGATGTATCGCATGAACTCTCTCGCACGAAAGTCCATCGGCTTGCCCGGCTCTCGATCGATGTAAATGTACGCATCTCGTTTGAAAGGGTAGGTACGGTTCTGAACGTTGGCCTCGGTAAGGGGAACATATGGCCCCCCGTTCTCGGAGAGATCGATCTGCTTTACGTCCGGGTAGTTCTTGGAATGAAGAATCGGACCCCAGGCGATGCCGAACTTGTCCCCGGAGAGCGCTTCGTACATGCGCTCACTCGCGACCTTCTCTCCAGCGGCACCGGGAACGATCTCCTTGGCCTCGACATATTCTTTGTAGTTTTCATTCCACTTGTCCGACCAGTGGAACACTTTGCGCTCGAAGGCGATCTCGAACCCCGGAGCAACGTATCCATAGGTCTGAATAGACTTGTTGGCCCACTCCCCGGTCAGGCCGAGCTGACCCCATGTGCGGATATTCTCAGATGCCGGCCGAGCGTACTTGCTCGTATAGAAGATCCCGTCCCAGCCCCCCGTGCGCTCCGCTCCGAAGACCTGATCGAGCTGCTTCATGGTCAGCTTCGTCAAGGGGTTATCTTTATTGACGACGATCTGGATCGCCCAAAGCGATCCGCGCACTTCATAACCTCCGGTGGCGACCGTAATCTCGGCCGGCATGTAGTGCTTCACCTCGTAAAAGGGAAGCAGATCACTGACCTTAGCGTCATCGCCAGCCGGAGCGACATCCACTCCAAGAAGGTAGAGTCCCGCGATCGCGCCCTCGCTGGACATGGTGAAGTTATTGGCAAAGGTCACATCCGGATGGAAGCGCGTGAAACCCTTCTCCCACACCTCGACCTGTCCCTTAAGCGCACCGCCAAGGACACGGATAGCCCCCTGGACCTTGACGTCTGGCTTGTACGGTCTTAGCTGCGATGGGTCGAATATCTGAGCCTTGAGAGGAGTTCCAAGCCCGAAGAGTGTAACGAAAACGGCTGCAACTGCCTGGGTTGTCCTTAGAATGCTTCGATTCATGGTTCCTCTCAACCTGTATTGCTTTAGAGCGGCGGCGAAACTGCATTTAGGCCGCACAAAAAGAATGCTGACCGAGAATGAACATCGACTGAAGACGATATAAAGATTTCTTCATCTTGCGACTCGCAGCAGCGGCGGCTCGCCTATTCAAGCTTCTTCAGTTGCTCTTCAACGGCTGCTTTCGTCAGCGGAAGGTACTTCCCATCCTTTGCAATCGCCTCCTGTCCCTCCCGGCTGAGAACGAAACGCAGGAACTCCCGCAGCTTGGGGTCGACAGGCTTGCCGGGCTCGCGATCCAGGTAGTAGTACACCTCGAGCAGCAGTGGATACGTGCGGTTCTGGATGTTTTCGATACTGAGATCGACATACGGATCGTCGGGCTTATCGGCCAGCGCGAGAGTCTTCGTCTGTGGGTTCAGGAACATCACCCCGCTATATCCAATGCCGTATGGGTCTTTCGCAAGATCGAGCATCAACTGCTCTGCAGCGATCTTGAGGGCGCCATCGGGACCCGCAAAGTTCGCGTACTCCTGGAGTGCCTCGTTCCACTTATCGCCGCCATGGAACACGATCTGCTGAAAATCTCGCGCCATCCCATATTCAAGGTTCAGGCCATACACATGGATCGGCGCATTCTTCCATTTGCCGGTAAGCCCAAGCTGGCCCCATGTGCGAATGTTGGCGGAGGCGGGGCGACCAGCCTCCGGATGCCATGTCGTCCCTTGGTACCCGCCTGTACGAGCGGCCCCAAAGATACCGTCGAGCTGTTGAACTGTCAGCCTGGACAGAGGATTATCCTTGTTCACCACAACTGCCAGCGCCGGGCTCCACCCCGGCACATTATAGGAACCTGTAGCGATCAAAATCCGAAGCGGCTCATGATTGAAGGCCCGTTCGTACAGTTCTTCGTCAGAGAAGGAGAAGAGCCGGCAAGCCGCAAGATCCGCGACGCCCGTCGCCAGCGCCGGTGCGGCTTCAAGCGCAGACCGCATGTTGTAATCAAACCTTATATTGGGCTGGTACTTGTGAAAAGCAGCCTCCCAGTAGTCGTTCAAATTGCTGTCCGCGAAGTAGTTCGAACCCCATTCACGGATCGTTCCGGAGACCTGCCCCTCAGGCTTGTACACCGGCAGGTCCGAGAGGTCCCATGGGTGCGTATAGTAGACCTTCTTCGCGCGACCCAGCACATGAGCGCTCCGGGCCTTCTGGACGTCCAGGCCATTCCGCTCCTGCGCCCTCACCGTGACTGCGAACGCTGGAATCAGCGCGAGAAGTAGATAGACCAGTTGTTTCCGCACGGCAGTGTTCTCCTGTATCTCCGCATCGAAATCAAAACCAGAGGCACAGAGAAGTCTGAGGAACCCAGATGATTCCCGTCTGAAGATGGAATGAAATGCCTTTCATACAACCACGCTATCCGACTTTGCCTGAAGCGGCTGGCTGGCTTTGCGCGGACGGCGTCGCTTGCGAAACCAGAAGAGTGGGCCCGTCACGGCGAGCACCGGCAGAACCAGGCTCATTACGCAAAGCAGAATCCTCCCGGTCAAACCGAAAAAGTCGCCGGTATGTAGCTCATGGTTCCACTGGCGAAAGAACCTCGTCGTCGTCGTCGCGCTGCGGGAGGTCTGCTTCCACAGCACCGCTCCACTGTACGGATCGATAAGAAGGTTCGTGCGGCCGAGCGGCGTATGGTCCTCCGGATACTTCATCCAGATGCGATACATCCCATGCCCTTTGGGAAACTATCTTCCACCGAGCGCCTCGCCATACCTGTGTCCGCTGGGCTGCTATGAAACTCAGGTTCGGTGTCGCTGATGTGCAGGGCTTGGTTCGCCGCAGGAAGCAGTGTCGGCTCCCATCGGATCACCACCCCGGTCACTCCGAACAGCAGCAGGAAAAGAAAAGAATAAAACCCCAGTGCGTTGTGCAGGTCGAAGGTAATCCGGCGCGAAGACGCTTGCCAGTTCACCGCAAGGATTTTTCGCGGCCACCACAGAATCACGCCCGTCAGACTGAGCAGAATCAGCAGCGCAGCCGTGACCCCCAGCACCGTGCTCCCCCACCTGTCCTCCCCCGTCATCAGGTTGGTATGCAGATTGTGGACCGCCGCGGTAAATGTCAGCCCGGTATGCTCCCCCAGAATCCTGCCCCTGTACTGATCCAGATAGACGGTAGTGCCGGACTTCTTTGCGGCAGCCACCAGCGCCGTATACGCCAGATCTGGCGCAGCAGAATACGGAGACAGCGTCAGCCTGGTCACGCGTGCCCCATGATACGGTGCCTCCGCAACCCGCACAAGCTCATCGAGCGGAACTCGCGCAGCCTGTGGCTGCACGTAGTTCAGCTTGTGATTCAGCAGACGATCGAATGGGTACTCAAACGACAGGATGCTGCCCGTCAGGCCGAGCAGCAGCAGCAACGGAGCCGCAGCCAGCCCCGTGTATAGATGTATCCATTCGAGAGTTCCTTGAAATTTGGTCACGATAATGGGGTCCAATCGTTTCGCTCAACCACAATGATGACGGCGTCATGGTCTGCGCTTCCTCGGGTCATGACACCATGGGTCGCGGTTGCATTAAGCAGGACCGAAAAGACGTTGCGCATTGGGAAGCTGGGCTTGCATCTCCCTGCGAATCTCCTGCGCAATCTTCTCCAGAGCGGCTTTATCATCGCCTTGCTTATAGCGGAAGACGATGCCAATGGCTCCTATGATCTTGCCTGACTTGTCACGGAGTGGGGTCTGGTCTTCGAAGTGGATGCCTTCCTTGTTGACCTCGAGATTATCTTTGCCAGTTCGTATGCATCGCAGATCATCTTCGTCACCCAGCTTCCCAATGCGTCCGAAGTTCGAAGCGATGATGTCGTACCTTGGAGCGCCGGCGTGGATAGCGAGGAGAAGCACCTCGGGGTGTTTTGCAAGAGCTTCATCGACGAGCTTCTGCGCGAAGGGAGCCGCCTTATGGAAATGCGGGTCCATCTCCTTCGGTTCGGGCGTACGCAGATGCGCGGCGGCCTCTGTGCGGGACTCCTGGGCTTGTGCCGTGGAGGTGCTCAGGGCGACGCTCAGGGTTGCGGCCGCAGATAAAGCTACCAGGACATTCAGCTTCTTCATGTTCGATTTCCTCATTTTTACTTCGAGATTCGATCTTCAAATTGGGTATGGTTGGGATTGCCGGGACTTGGAATCTGCAATGACAGTACCGCCGAACAGACGAAGCAACCTTGTCTCCGATCAGGCCGATTATCAGTGCAGGATAGTGCCGAATCCATTAATTGCTCCCCGAATGAAGCAGCCATGAATCTCTAATGAAAAATGTTTCACGAGGCACGAGGTAAATACCCAGACGAGGTTGAGTTGGCAAATCCCGCAATGAGGATACTTTTTTCAGAGTCTGCAGATGAGGAGTTCACGTTCGTAGATCATCTCCGGGGGGAGGTGGTCGTGGAGGAGGAGGAAGAGTTCTTCGTGTCCCATGACCTCGTGCTTCCACTGGACGCGGTCGACTTTTTGAAGTTCGTCGAAGGCTTCGCGGGGGAAGCCGAGGCCCTTCCAGTGGATGTCGTCGTAGTGCGGGGTCCAGCCGATGGGGGTCTCTTTGCCCAGGGCGCGGCCGTGGACGCGGTCGACGATCCATTTGAGGACGCGCATGTTTTCGCTGAAGCCGGGCCAGAGGAAGTTGCCGTCTGCGTCCTTGCGGAACCAGTTGACGTGGAAGATGCGCGG
>NFUO01000076.1 GCA_002197545.1 Acidobacteria subdivision 2 bacterium RH1 MAG20
CCAGTGTTAGGGTTACGTCAACTTCCTCCGGCCCGTTTATGGAGGCTTCTTTCTGTTCGGGCCGGTAGCCCTTGAGCATTGCCTTCACGACGTAAGTGGCAGGTGTGAGAGGAACGTGAAAAGAGAATTCGCCGCGCGGGGAAGTGACGGCCTGTTGCAGTTTCTTCGCCTTGGGATCGTCGCGCAAAGTGAGGGTGACGGTGGCGTCCGGCAGCGCATACCCCGGATCGCGGAAGACGGTCCCGGCCACGATGGCGTAAGGCTCAGCCTCCTTCTTCTTGCCACCTGCGGCCGCAAGCAATGCGCACGCGCTCAACAGAGCAACCAGGACAATCGGCCTACTTCCACTCATCTTCCTTTTCGTCTTCTTCCTCGAGCTCCTCGTCCTCTTGTTCCTCCAGGTCCTCGTCGTCTTCGAGGTCCTCTTCGTCCTCCTCGTCGCCGGTGTCCGGCGCGAGCTCCAGCGGGGAGACGCCGCTCACGTTGAGGTTCGCCCCACACTCCTCGCAGATGAGCGCATCGCCTTCGTCCAAATCCTCTTCATCGACGTCGAGGACAGCGTCACATTTGGGACAGTTGATCACGATTTCCTCCCCCCTCCAATAATATCTATCACGATGCTGAAGGAACGAAAGTTACACCCGCCGAGGACCTCTCGAGGGCGCGTTCCAGATCCGCCGCTGGGAGCGTCACCAGGGTCTTTTCCAAGTCCTCGCCCGATTCGATCATATGTTTGAGATGGATCGCGGCCAGCTTCAAACACCATGCGTCGGATAGCGGGTGGCCGGCGCGGCGGCTGAGCGCGAGCAGGTCGGCGTGCGGCAGCGCCAGCACTTTCTCCTGCTTGGGCTCACCCTCCGTCCACACGATGAATTTCACGTCCACAGTATCGGCGTGGCGGATCGAGATGGCTGTCTGCAGCCATCGGAACTCCGCTTCCCAGGTGCGGCCGAAAGGATCGGGGCCGGCTTGAAAACGGCGGAAATTGGTTGGCATCGGTTCCAGATTAGCAAAGCCTGCGGAGCGATCAGCCGTCAGCGGTCAGCGGTCAGCCGTCAGCCCGTCAGCCGTCAGCAGGCTGAAAGCTGAAAGCTGAACGCTGAAAGCTGAAAGCTCCTCTCCGCATCACGGCGCGGGCGAAGTGATTTCGAACTCGCCGCGCATGAACTGCC
>NFUO01000760.1 GCA_002197545.1 Acidobacteria subdivision 2 bacterium RH1 MAG20
ATGCGTGCGCTAGTTGACGAGGCAGACCACATGCCTGTCGGTGTTAGATGCTGCATGGCAATGGCGGTCTTATCCTACCTTTCAGAGGAGCTCGTGCGTCTGCATGAAGTCAGTCTCTCTCGGCCACTAACGGAGGACGAAAGACGGTTCGGAGATGCAAAGGTGTCAGGAACGAATGGCACTTGAACTTTTGTAAGTCATTGTGCGGCACCACGTTGGTAACTGTCGCGCGGTTGCGTCATCAGCTTGTATGGCTTCGGACGCCGCTTCTTCACGCGCGGCTCACAGCGATCGGGCCGATTTCCTACGACGTGCGCGGCGATCGCTTCTAATACAGCGTCGCACCAATCGTCCGTCGACATTCGTGAGCTCAATATCGGCAACAGATTGTTGAGAGTTTGTAGCGTCCCTTTGAAGCTCACGGTCCACGGTTCCACGCCCGCTTGAGCCGCCGCCGCGGCCATCGCCGTCCGAATCAGATTGTACGCCACGAGATGCATGTAAAACTCGTTCCGAACACGGTGCGGTGTCTTGCATCGCAAGTGATCCATTTGCATCACCGTCTTCAAACTTCTTAGATTGAGCTCCGCTTGCCAGCGTCGCCGGTAAAGCCTGGCGATCTCCGCGGCCGGATACTTGTCTGCGTCGAGCAACGTCGTGACGACAATCAGCTCCTGAGTGCGAAATCCTTTCTGCTCCACACGCACGCGCACTTCTCGCACGGTCAAGGAATCTGGCAGAGCGGCGTATTGTTCCTTGCTCATCCACACGGGACGCTGCGGTTTGTTCCATTGCACCAGGTGGTCGTCGCGCCCCAGCCATCGGCCCCGACGAAAGTCGGTGGAGCGAAGTTGATGCTTGCGGACGACGATGTGCGCCTCGCGTTGCCGCACCAGCGCAATATCGAACCAACCGCTGAAATACCGGTCGGCCAACACGACGTCGTCTTCCTGAAGCATGCCGTGAAGCTGGCGGAACAAGCTGTTCTCGCCCGTCTGCTTCCCCTGATACTTGCTCATGGCCGCGTCCAACACCGTTCCCACGGCAAGCGAGAACACCACCAGCATCCTCGCGATGGGAAGGCCCACGCCGCGGTTTTGGCTCGACTGTTGCGGATATTCCGCTTGGTTCTCCGGCGTGTCGGGCATGGTCAAGGTCGAGCCGTCCGCGCACAGCACGCGATGTCCCAGCCAGCGCCACTCGGCTGAAGCATTGCGACAGAAACACCCACACGGTGACGGCGGGCGTGTAGATCCATCCTTGCCAAAGCCACCTTGCCTCGCCGATGGCTTCCAGGATACGATCTTCAGGGAGCAAACTGGCGAAGTACAGGTCACCATGCCGGCGAGCTTGCGCTACGGCATGACGGAACGCGGTATCCAACATTTCGGCCTCCTTGCCTTCGGGTGTTTTGTTTACACCGCACACTTAGACAAGCGAGGCC
>NFUO01000077.1 GCA_002197545.1 Acidobacteria subdivision 2 bacterium RH1 MAG20
GATCGGGATCGGCATGAAGGATTTGCGAATCGCCACCGGCATGGCGGTGATGGGCGGAGATGAGAGCGTCAATGCCGTTGGGTGTGCCGGTGCGGGCGAGGCCGTTGTTGTAGTAGTCGTACCAGAAGATGCTGGGGTAGCCCTCGTGGACCAGAATGTAGGAGTAGGCCAGCATCTTGTCATTGACGATGGTGTTGCCGCCCATGTCGTGATTGTCGACAAAGGTGACGGCGTGCCTGGGGCGGTTGGTGACGATGGCTCCATCTTCGGTGAGCTTGCGCAGATCGTAATGAAGCGTATCGCAGACGTCCTTCAGTTTGTAGCGCAGAGGGAAGTCGAAGGCGGCGACTTGATTGTCGGAGAATCCGTTGACCTTGGTGAGCCACTGCTCGATGCTTTCGCCGTCCTCCCAATATTCGCCGACGACAAAAGGGCTGAACTCCTTGCCATCGCGAACATAGCGATATTTGGCGATGGTGCCGACCATCCACGCGCCGTAGCCTTTGACGAAATCAAAGCGGAAGCCATCGAAGCCGAGTTCTTCGATAATCATCTGCGCGTATTCCATGACGGAGGTGTAGACGAGCGGATTGCGATGGCAGAGATGCGGGAAGCCGGCGAAGAGCTCGCCCTCTAACGCAACCTCATAACGGCTGGGATGGAAGCAGTTCCAGTCGCGCGGAAAGTGGCCGCTTTTCGGGTTGAATTTAGTCCAGCGCTTCTGGCCGTCCAGCGGATTGGTTTCTTCCTCGTCTGCGCCGGAGTTGTGATTGATGACCATATCGGCATAGCAGCCGATGTGGTTGTCATGCGCTTTCTTGATGAGCGCTTCCAGTTCGGCGCGATTGCCGTACCAGGTTTTGGTGCCGCCCTTCTGATCGAAATCGCCGAGGTCGAAATAGTCGTATGGGTCATAGCCCATGGAGCGATTGCTGGCAGCTTTGGAGATGGGCGGCAGCCAGAGTGCATCGAAGCCGGATTTGGCGAGGTCGGGGACGCGCTCGGCGACGAAGTTCCACCAGTTATGATCCTGTTTTTCCTTGTCGGGGCAGTCCCAGTAAAACGCCTGCATCATTACGGACATTGCCTAGCTCCTGAATTGTTGGTGGGAAAGAAAGAGTTCAGTAAATTATTTGGGATGCAGAAATTGCGATGGAAGTTGGTATGCGGGGGAGCGCGGGTTGTGTGGTGAATTATTGCGCTGCCGGAATGCGGATGGAGTTGGCGGTGCAATCGCGCACGGCCTGGCAGGCGATGGGTTGGAGCGATTTGTTGAGGCAGAATTCGACGCCTGCGAGATAACGATTATGGCAGCTGATGGCCATGCTGCCAGCGGAGATGTTGGGGTTGGCGTCGCTGAAGATCTGTTTGATTTGCGTGGCGCTGTGCTGCGTGGTGCGCGCTGGATTTGTGAGGGAAGAGGGAATGTGAATGCTGTCGTAGGCTTTGCGGATGACGCCGAAATACTGGTTGGCGGTGAGGCCGGTGCAGGTGCCGTGCTTGGTCCATTCATGCGCGATGAGGCGCGGGTCGGGCATGATGTCGAGCATGGTGGAAGGATCGGCGAGGCCGGGAGCGCTGGAACAATCGGAAGGCCAGGTGCCGTTGTTATATTGCGGCCAGAGGCCGTGAACGACGAAGCCGGGATGGCTGCCGTTGCACTCCGGGCTGCTGGCGTGGCCGTGGCAAAACTCGGGCGCCCAGGAGAGGGTGAGCAGGTAGTAATCGAACTGGCCGGGTGCGATGGGGATGGC
>NFUO01000078.1 GCA_002197545.1 Acidobacteria subdivision 2 bacterium RH1 MAG20
ACAGTGTGCATCCTGTGGTGAAAATGGCAGATGATCCCGGCAAAACGCTTACGGTTACCGAGTTTCTGAATCATGCGAGACGAATGGTGGTCGATTTCGTTGTTGGGCGAGTACTCGGTGGAGCTGACGAGGCGGTAGGAGAAGCCGCGATTGACCGCCTCGATGAACTTACCGCCTATTACCTTTTGCATCGGAACGACTTTGGTTTGGATGACGCGCCAGTCGGGGCATGCATCCTTTACGCGACAGCCTGCGGACTCTCAGATAACGAACTTACTCGCGATTGGGATTTGTTGACAAAGACGGGAGGCGATGAATCGTCTGACGACGAGGGTGAGGGTGATGATTCGGAGATAGATGAAGATCCCGGTGAGGAAACCGGCTCCGGCAGCAAGGTCAAACTCAAACCGTGGAACCATCGTCGCGGGCGGTCGATGGGAATCGAGGCTCCTGGCGGTCGACCCGTGCCGTTGATCGACCGCATTCATCGATTGATGCACTTATGGAAAGGGGGCGACGTCCACAAGGTTGACGAATACCTTGACGAGCACGCGCTGCGGCGGCACGAGTTGTTTCGCCGCGTGCTTCAGTCGCTGATCGAATTGTCGAAACAAGGCAGCGAGGAGCGGTCGCTGCTGGAAAGCCTGAGCAATCACATCGGGGCCAAGGGCGCGAAGAAGAAAGACCCCCAGCGCGCCCTCGCCTACGACGATAACGAATAACACTGGAGACCCAAACGATGGCAAAGCTTCCCTGGAAACCGTGGCACGAGGTGGTGGCCCTGCGCGACGACCTCAAGACGGGCGACCTATCGTTGCAAATGTTCGCGGCGGACCTCTACGAGGTGCTCATGCGCCGCGGCAAGCAGCCCGTCTATGAAGACCCGACGAGCTTTTTCAGCTTGACGTTCCCTACTCACAACTTGCGCAACTTGGTGCGCGACGTTGCGCTCCGGCTGGCGAACAAAAACGACAAAGCTGTGCGGCAGCTCGAACTCACCTACGGCGGCGGCAAGACTCATACGCTGATCACGCTTGTCCAACTGGTTTACGATCCCCACAATTTGCCGGACCTTCCGGCCGTAGCCGAATTCGTTCA
>NFUO01000079.1 GCA_002197545.1 Acidobacteria subdivision 2 bacterium RH1 MAG20
ACCATCGGCGTCTTCCAGATCGAGTCGCGCGCGCAGATGGCGATGCTGCCGCGCCTGCAGCCGCGCTGCTACTACGACCTCGTCATCGAGATCGCCATCGTCCGCCCCGGTCCCATCCAGGGCGACATGGTGCACCCTTATCTGAAGCGCCGGAAGTCCGGCGAGCCGGTGAGCTATCCCAGTCGCGAGGTCGCGGGAGTGTTGCAGCGCACCCTCGGCGTGCCGATCTTCCAGGAGCAGGTGATGCAGCTCGCGATCGCGGCGGCAGGCTTCACGCCCGGAGAGGCGGATGCGCTGCGCCGCGCCATGGGCGCGTGGAAGCGAACCGGCGGAATCGAGCACTTCCGGGAGAAGCTGATCGGCGGGATGAGAGCCCGCGGCTACGAGGAGGAGTTCGCGCAGCGGCTGTATCAACAGATGTTGGGATTTGGTGAGTACGGCTTCCCGGAATGTGTCGCGGGCGAGACCCGTGTTTTGGACGCGGATACGGGAAGATGGCTGACTATCGACGACATTGTTTCCGGGCAGGCGCGAATCAGTACAACCCTGGCATGCGATGAAGAGTTGCGTTTGCGAAAGCGTCGGGTCATGGCAGTAAAAGCAAGCGGTGAAAAACCGGTATTGCGTCTGAAGACTGCGCTGGGCCACTGCATTACGGCAACCGCCGAACACCCCTTTAAGACTATGGAAGGTTGGACTCAACTCGGCAAGTTGCGAGTGAATGATCACGTGGCCGTGGCGCGCACTCTGCCGCTGGCACTACGCCGCCGATGGCCACGATACAAGATCCTCGTTCTTGCCGATCTGATCGCCGAGGGTAATCTTTGCCATCCCTCCACTTTCTACTTCTATACGATCGAGTGCTGGCATTGGCAAGAGTTCGTCAAGGCTGTCGAGAAATTTCCGAATACACGCGCAGTGGTCAATTACCACAGGGACTGTCTATGCGTGCGTGTCAGACGGATGGATCGCAGTCGCCCAATCGGGGCGGTGGAGTGGATAAGGAAGCTGGGTATGTGGGGCCACGGCGCACGCGAGAAGCGCTTTCCATCGGAAGTTTTCGAGCTATGTGATGCGAATATCGCACTACTGCTCGCCCGTCTTTGGGAAGGGGACGGGGGATTTTCGATGACTGGACATGCCGGCTATGACACTGCCTCTCCGAGACTCGCCATGGAAGTGCAGCATTTGCTTCTGCGGCTGGGGATCGTCTCGCGTCTCTATCGTTGTGAGCGAACCTACAAAGGCCGGACGTTAAAGCATAATGTAGTGACCATCACGGGCGAGGAGCCGCTGCAGCGCTTCTGGCGCCATATCGGTAGGCGATTTCTCGATTCCGAGAAACGCAGGCGCTCAAAAGCTCTGGCCAAGCGAAGGAATGGTCGCATGTCGCGGGACATCATCCCGGTCGAAGTTCGAACGATTATCCGACGTGAGCGTGACAAGGCGGGGATAAGTTGGGTAACGATCGGGCATTCAACTGGTCTTTGCATACGTGAGATTCAGACGCGAGGTGGCGCCAAGATAGGATTTCGCCGCTCCGTTATCGGACGTCTAGGCAAGTATCTCGGCTCACGCGAGCTTTCGCGTCTCGCGAACTCCGATGTCTACTGGGATCGGATCGTGGAAATTGAGTCGGTTGGAAGAAGAGAGACTTATGACCTGCAGATCGAGGGAGATCGCAATTTTTTAGCGAACAATCTTGTCGTCCATAATTCACATTCGGCAAGTTTCGCGCTGCTGGCGTATGACTCCGCATGGCTCAAGTGTCACGAGCCGGCCGCTTTCACTGCGGCACTCCTCAACAGCCAGCCCATGGGCTTCTACGCGTCGGCGCAACTGGTCCGGGACGCGCGGGCTCATGGAGTGGAGGCGCGGCCCGTCGACGTTTGTGTGAGTGTCTGGGACTGCGCTTTGGAGCGGCGGGAAGATGGTCAGCCTGCTCTGCGGCTGGGATTACGCCTGGTCAAGTCGCTGTCGCGTACTGGAGCGGACCGGCTAGTCGAGGCGCGTCTGCAGCAACAGTTCGCAAGCGTACAGGACCTGGCAGCTCGCGCAGCACTGGATCGCGGCGATCTGGAGGCGCTGGCTGCCGCCGGCGCATTTGCCTC
>NFUO01000008.1 GCA_002197545.1 Acidobacteria subdivision 2 bacterium RH1 MAG20
TAGGCATGCGGCTAAGCCAAAATCCGTAATTCCGCCAGCACCGCAGCCAGGCGCGCGCGAGCGCGACCTTTCTCTCGGGCGTTTCGGCCAGTCCGGCAATGGCGGGAAGCTTCTCAAGCCTTGCGGTCAGTTCACTGCGTTCGCACACCGAAGCCAGGGCAAGAGCTTCGAAGCCGAGAAACCGGTCCTGCACAGTGGTGATGATGAGTTCCAGCAATGCCTGAGGAGGCGTGTCAGAGCGAATTTTCGTGAGAAGAAACAGCAGTCCGTTGTCGCGGTCTGCGCTGCCTTCCTGCACGGCGAGTTCGACGGTGTCCTCGGCAGTGAACGTCTCGGCCGCTTTGAGTTCCGGTCGGAGACGGACGCGGAGTTTCTCTGACGCCAGCATGATCGCGAGGTAAAGGTCGTCCAGGCTCAGCAAGGGATTGAGGTGCGCGACAGATTGAAGTCTTCTGTAGCCCCATGCGATGAGAGAGCGCAGCGAGTCTCTCGTCGAATACATTTGCAGATTCGGTGCCAAGCGTGCGGCAACCTGCCGAGAGTCCGAGAACACAAGTACTTTGCGTCCACGAAGAGGTGCGAAGCGGCTCGGTTTCATCGCATTCGGGGGTTGAACTTGGATCTGCTTTGCAACAAGTGCCTGGAATGGCTGATCGCCCTTAGTCTGATGATCCTGAACGGTCGTGCGGCCGAAACGGGCGACCTCCCCGCAGCATCCGCAGGGAATGAACTGGCCGCGCGCCTCCAGGCTTTGGTCCACCTCGCCGTCCTCATCGACAGGCGGTGTGGTTCGATCATGGCGGAGATAAACGGTGCGCATCCGCGGCCCGTGCACGTTGGGATTCACACGCCCGGTTTCAAGATCGTAGTCCGCCGGCTCGCTGGCATGGCTCGGATTGGGTTGCTCCAGCAGCATGTCGAGAGGAAGAAGCGGGCTGGTCTCGCCGCCGTCCATGCGCAGACGCTGGCCCGGCTCGGACCAGAGGGCAGAAGGGCTGTCCACGTCGTCTGTATACGCACGTGCATAGGCCGTTCCGCAGAATCGGCACGTATAGAGTTCATGCACGCGCGCGTCGCATTCGCATCGTTCGCGGGGCTGGCTGTACATCTTGCCGCAGATTCCGCTGCGCTCGTCTTCCGCCAGTCCGCTGCACGCGGCATCCATGCACACCCAGAGGCCGGGAAGTCCGCGAAAGAAATTGTGGATGCGGCAA
>NFUO01000080.1 GCA_002197545.1 Acidobacteria subdivision 2 bacterium RH1 MAG20
TCCTGCAGAGCGCGGTTTTCGTCACGCGACCAGAGATAGCTGCCTCTGAGGAGGTGTAGCACGTTGGCTGCGATGAGCTCTTGAGTTCGATGAGCCGAATGAACGGCCGGGAGAAACGGCGAGACATTTCCGTTCAGCGCTTCCAGGCTGATCGCCAATACCTGGGTCTCTAGCGATAGCACCCGCTGTACGTCATCCTGTGCCAGCACGGCAACGGCTGCAGCGTAGGCATTTGAACTCATGATCGCTAGCGAATCCTTGCCGAATGGTTCCAACTTTTCGATCTTTGCATCGGCAAGAGCCTGCGCCGCGGGCATCCTGTGTCCGTTATAGTTGACCTCGCCTTCTCCCATCATCGCGAGGCCGATATGAGCGAGGATTGTGATGTCGGCTTCGCCCACCGAGCCGTGGGTCGGAAGCACAGGATGGATTCCCTTGTTCAGGAAGTCGCGGTAAAGCTCGGCAACCCGGGGCTGAGCGCCCGTTCGCCCGACCAGCATCGTATTCAGGCGTATCAGCATCGCTGCCCGCACTACGGTCTCGGGCGCCTCTGGGCCCGCGCCCGCGCTCGTCGCCAACAGGTTTCTGATGTTGAATTGGCGAGAAGGTTCGCAATCCTTGCTGGTCAGCGGTCCGCTGAAGATCGGCTGGTCCTTATTTTGTCCGACCCCGTAATTCACGCCGTAGATCGGGAGACCTTTTATCGCGGCCGCGATCAGCACATCAAATGACTGCCGCATTTGCTCCATCGCAGAAGGCGCGATCGCCACTGGAGCGTTGTGGACCGCTACCTGGATGACCTGCGAAACGGTCAAACTCTTGCCGTCGAGCAGTATAGTATTGCCCTGCGCTGTAGCAGGAAACGCCCGGAGCACTACGGCGATGAATATGCCAAAGGCTGGAAATCGATGCTGAGCGGTCATGAAATAGCCACCTTCTCAAAGGTTTTTCCATCAAGCAGCGGCCGGCCTGTGGTCTGAACAGCCAAGTTATACTTCGATGCCGCGATCGGGAAGAAACTGATCCCGCGCAGGCTACTTGCCCAAGCGTGGCTACCGCGACCGTCGGCTCTCGCAGCAGCAGCCTTTCAAATTGGCGGAGGCGAGCGTTGCGATTGTCGACGGCACGATGCTTTCCATACCCGATGAACGCCCATTCGGTCGATCGCCGCGAATGGTAGATTGCGCTCGCCTAGCCTTTCGTGGATAAAGAAGCTTCCAGGCCGGGAAAGCCGGAGCCATTCTTGAGCATGTTCGGCTCTGTCCTACCCGCCTACGATTCGGACAAGTCGCATAAGCTTTATCTTGTTTGACGGTGGCGACCACGTCACGCACCCCAGTGATGTGGACGGCCATGAAGTCCATCGCTGGGACTATGTGGGTCAGGCTTTTGAACCTACATTCCCGTTCTTCGTCACCTAAAGCGCCATCATAACAGCACCAGCCTAAACACGTTGACGGCGAACAGCGCTTCAGTTCGCGCTGGAATTCCTTCAAGTTGATCGCGGGCGAAGCCAACTTGGTACGCAGCGCCTTCTGCGAATCCTTGAAACGCAGTGCGATCATCAGCGTCAGCTTCTGCATGTTGCCGAATCAATCTATTGCTGGGGCAGCACCGAAAGCCACAATTCAAGGTCCGAGCGTTCGCGCAACGCGGAAGCCCACGCTGTCGAAACGGCCGTCGCTCCGGTATCCCCAGCGGCTGGCGGAGACA
>NFUO01000081.1 GCA_002197545.1 Acidobacteria subdivision 2 bacterium RH1 MAG20
CCGCAACCCGCAACCCCTGATCCCCATCCCCAGAAGCTAAATAAGGCAAAAGCTCAGCCATATAGCGAGTTGCATGACACAAACTAGTCTCTACTCCTATATTGGCAAGCTGGAGCTCGAAAGGACATCTCCTGACCGGAAAACGCGGTCCTGCCCAACACGTACTTTCGTTAGATTTGGATTGGTTATTCGGAGGAAAACCGGACACTGGGACTTTGGAGTCCAGCTTCAGTGATGCCGCATTCTCCCACATTACGCTGCCGCATTGCGTGACGCCGCTCTCCTGGCAAAAGTGGGATCCAGCCGCCTGGGAGAACCTTTGGATTTACCGCTGTCATTTTACGAAGCCAGCCGAACTCGGCGGAAACCGCGCCTTTCTGCATTTTGATCGGGTTATGGCTACCGCTACCCCGGTGTTGAATGACCACAGCCTGGAGAAATATCTTGGAGGGTATTTACCATTCCAAAGAGAAGTAATGGGCTTGCTGCAAAATAACAATGTGCTTTCGGTCGAAGTTGATTCCCGTTGGATGAGCGTCCCGCCCGTCGGGTCCCCCAAAGGTGCGAGAACAGTTGATTACTTGCTACCTGGGGATATCACCGGATCGGTAAATCTTCGCCTTGTTCCCCAGGTTTTCATCAGTGATGTATTTGCCAAACCGATGAATGTGCTTGATTCCAAACGGCATCTGGAGGTCACAAGCACTATCGACGCAGGTGCACTTTTGCCGGGTCAATTTCACCTGAGCGCGAGTTTACGGTCAGGCTCCGGAATAATCGCCAGAACGTCGAAGAGTGCAGTTATCGAAAAGATCGGAGAGAGCGAAACAGCCTTGAATTTAACCGATCTGCGAGACATTATGCTCTGGGATGTGTCAGCACCTCATCTCTACGATCTGGTGATTACGCTTTTCCACAACAACAAGCCATTGCATGACTATCAAACGCGAGTCGGATTTCGCGAGCACGGTTTGACCTGGACGGGTTTTTCCTGAACGACAAACGACTGCAGCTCTTCGGACTAAATCGACACGAACTATATCCCTATGTGGGCTACGCTATGCCTCGCCGAGTGCTGAGACATGATGCCGAAATCCTGCGGCATAAATTTAATTGCAATATCGTCCGCTGTTCCCACTATCCGAATCCGAAGCATTTTTAGATACATGCGACGAATTGGGGTTGATAGTGTGGGAAGAGACTCCGGGATGGCAGTACATCGGCGATGAAAGTTGGCAGGATCTGGCCTTGGGCAACGTTAAGGACATGGTGCGTCGTGACCGTAATCGTCCCTCGATCATTATCTGGGGTGTTCGGATCAATGAATCTCGCAATGACCCTGCTCTCTATCGCCGCACCCGTGAAGCAGCGAAATTGCTTGATGGCTCGCGGCCTACATCCGGCACCATGACGCTTTCTTCTCTCAAGAAATGGCCCGCGGAATAAAAGCGAAGCGATCAGGCGCGATCGCAATGATATTGCCGAATCTGGCTGACCCATTCACGGCTACTGCCGTCCAGGCAGTTCAGGAGGTTGCCCGCCAAAAAGGCTATGTCGTTATCCTCGCAGTGTGGGAGATGATCGAATAATACTCACGCCGGTGGAGTTGGACTGCCTCTCTGGTATGAGGAAATGGCGCTAGCATCTCATCCCGGACTTTGAAATCTCCCTGGTCGAAGGGATGCTCAGGAAGAAAGTTAGGCGGGATCTCGATTTTGTCTTCTGGGTAGAGGTCAAGATATTCTTTTGGCGATTGGCGAGGATCATGCGGTGCGTTGAAACCGAGATAGATGAAAAATGGCGTGTCGCGCTTAGCCGCTTTATTTGTCAAATGATCGATGACGCCATTTGTGTATACGACACTTGAGTGCTCAATCGTATCCGGCGTTTCGTTGGCCCAAAGATTTGTATGCAGCCAATGTCCTTTGAGAGATTCATCATCTGGCTGCCAATCATCGCCGGGGCGCGGACGGCTGTATGCGGCCCCTCCCTCTGGCATCGATTCCAGGAAGCCAGGGGCGACAGGCCCCATCTCTTTGAAGCTGCGCGCCAACACGGTAGTGTCCAAGTGCCATTTTCCCGAGATGTACGTGTCATATCCAGCAGCGCCCAAAGTTTGACCCCACGTATGGACGTTGTCCAGTCCCTCCTGTGCGTGGAATGCGGTCAATCCGCTATTGAGCATTGTGCGGCTTGGCACACATACCGCACCCGACCATGAGCCCTGATGGAAGCAATGTGTGAAAGCACAACCGGAAGCAGCCAGCCGATCGAGATTTGGTGTGTGAACTTCAGGATTATTCAATCCGTGTATGGTGCGATACATTAAATCATCCGCAATGATAAATAGGAAATTAGGACGTTGAGTATTGGTGGGAGGAGATGCTACGGAATCCAGGGCAAATACTGAAGGCGCATTGACAGCAGCAATTCCGGAGGACACCAATCCAATAAACTTGCGACGATCCATGGGTCTATCTCCAGTCGATTTGGCTCAATTCTGATAGCTTCTTTGAAGCAGAAACTCAGAAATATATCTTCAAGGCAAACTGCAATTCAGGCTGCGTACTTGCAGTAGAAAGCACCTGGCCAAAAGTTGCACTCTTCAAGGTTCCGGCCGGAACTGCCAGACTGGCGTATTCGTCCCAGTTATAGATATGGACGCCGTTTCCACAGACGCCGATGTAGCGCACCTGGATGAGAACGTCGGTAGTTCCGATGGCAGGTTTTGGAACGTCCTGCGGTTATAACCTTACTCCTTCACCAGAATCTTCATTAACCTTCATCGCCTCGACGGGGACAATTTTTTGTCAACTCGCTACCAGTTGAGATGTCCCTGAACCTTTTTATTGAGGTTCAGGTGTGACAGCATGACGTCGCGGACGTGGCCTGCTCCGCTGATCCAGGATTGCATCAAATTCAGAGCGCGGCATTTTCAACTTGTCCGGATGAGCATCAATCCACTTCGCGAGACCGGCATATTTTTGTGGCGTCCAGCCACCCTCGAATTCAGCGCCGTTCTTGCCTTCGCGATTCAATTCAAAATTGTAAGCATCTTCCAGGTTGGTGAATTCGGCTGAACTAATTGCCGCTTCGGCTAGTATCGCGGGAATAAAAATCACTCCATCGGTCTTGGCCAGGACTAAGTCGCCTGGAAGCACAATGGCCCGTCCAATGCGCACTGGCGAGTTAATCGCCGTCAGTTGCATATTGGCCCATGCCGAAGGGTCGTAACCTCGATAAAATCCATTGAAATTGGAGATTTCACGATTTTCCTCCTGATCTCTTATGCCACCGTCGAAGACAAAACCCGTGTGGGTGTGTGCGGCAATACCATTTCCAAGGTTGGAACCAATCAAAGTGCCTTCGATGATCTTTCCAAATCCGTCGGCGACATAAACATCCCCAAGCTGCAACTCATTGATGGGCCAGCTATTGTTGTCGCTGATTCGCCCTTCCAGCTTACCTTCGGCAGAAATGGCCTCCGCCATGTCGGGGCGCGAAGGCATATATTGCGCCGTAAGCGCGCGGCCGGCAAAGGGCTTTTCGATATGAAGAGCCTGCCAGCCGCCTTCGAACTGGTTTCTGTAACCGTGACCGCCTAAGAAGTCCCACACATCTTCGATCGACACATCCAAGGCACGCTTGATCAGATCATCTGGCAGTTTCGGACGCCCATCGGGAAAGCGGTCACCCTTCCACTCCGACGTATAGAACATCATTTGGTCCTTCGTCATTTTTACCTGAGCAAAGGCTGGCGCCGCTGCCAACACGGTGCAGACGATCAAGAGATTCAAAATCATTTTCTTCATACAACTCTCCCTTTCCAATTGGTTATATCTTCGATGATGACTCTAAGCTATGCATCCTCCGACCGCCACTCAGCTATCAATCAAAGGTGCGCTGGCTTAAGCACGATCCGTCAGTTTTTGGGTGCTCCGCCAATCTCAACCAACACCTGGCTGGTCGACGAGGTACAGCACTTCTGAACAGCCAGCTCTGACCCTCTGCTCCAAAAAGTAGCCAAAAGAAATAAAAGAAAAGAAAAAAGATTGACACTGAGTATCCTAATGCGATACCGTTCCACCTTAGAATTCGACGCGCTTAAATGTATCCGTTTTCATAAAGCAAATAACGAATTATTCGACGAAGCTCGCACGGACACGACATCAAGTATCGATCTTCAGGAGGCACCATGGGAGTACCGAGAAGGACTGCGTCAAACACAATCATCTACGTTATGTCGCTGTTTGCGATTCTCTGTGGGATCGAGTTGTTGGCGCCGACGCCAATCTTCGGCCAGATGGACCAGGGAGCCATCACCGGTGTCGTGCAGGATGCCTCCGGTGCGGTCATCTCCCAATCCAATGTCACGCTCACCAGCATTGACAGCGGACTTGTGTTGAAGACAACGACAGACGCCAATGGTGTCTACACCTTCTCACCCATCAAAATTGGAAATTACTCTATAAGCGCGAACTCGCCGGGTTTTGCGGTCACGACACAAGAACACATACACCTCGATTTGCAGGCCCGATTGAATATTGTTCTTACTTTGAAACCGGGCGCGGTGTCAGACACGGTGACCGTGAGTACCGCCCCGCCACTCTTGCAGACGCAATCGGGCTCGGTCGGACAAGTCATGAGCACCGAAGTTATCAACAACATCCCACTTAATGGGAGGAACGCGGTTTATGTAGCGCAATTAGCGGCCGGTGTAGTGCAAGGTGTGGGCGGAAGAGGCGTAGGCACCGGAGACTTCTCCGCCAACGGGCAGAGGCCCACGCAGAACAACTTTATCCTGGATGGCATCGACAATAACACCGCGGTCCCCGACTTCTTGAATGGGTCAAGCTTCGTTGTGAACCCTCCGCCCGATGCTCTCGCTGAATTCAATATCCAGACCAATAGTTACAGCGCCGAGTTGGGCCACTCGGCGGGCGCGGTGATGAACACAAGCGTGAAGTCTGGAACAAATCAAATCCATGGAAGCTTGTGGGAGTACATCCGCAACACAGCACTCGACGCGAAGGATTTCAACGCTCCGACCATCCCTACTTATCACGAGAACCAATTCGGAGCTACGCTGGGTGCGCCAATCCTTAGAAATAAATTGTTCTTCTTCGGCTATGCCGAGGCCAACCGAATCGTCTTTGGACAAACCTCCACGCAGTCCGTTCCTTCTGCGCTCATGCGGACAGGAAATTTCTCGGAGCTGCTGAATCCTTCTCTGACTTCGCAGGGAGCTGCCGTCACGCTGTATCAACCGGGTAGCGCCGGAACCCAACTGCTTGCGTGCAATGGCCAGCAGAACGTGATCTGCCCTGGCAACATCAATCAAGTTGCGCTTAATCTTCTGAAGCTATATCCGCAGCCCAATACGAATGGCGCAAACCTCTACAACAACTATGTGGTGAATACAAACGCCATCGCGAACACCTGGCAGTGGGGAACGCGGTTCGACTGGAACATAAGCCCGAAAGATCAGACATTCGTCCGATTCAGCTATGTGAATTCCCCTAGCAACTACCCAGCGCCGCTTGGTCCCATCCTTGATGGAGGCTCCTACGGCACAGATGGAAAGGTGATCAATCAGGCTGACAATCTAGCCTTCAGTGAGACTCACCTATTTTCACCGACGCTAATTAACGAAGTTCGCTTTGGCTATAACTACGGCAACTTTGGTTTTCAGCAAGCTACCTTCAATACGCCCGATCTCGCTGCTTCTCTAGGGTTGGGCGGCATCCCCAGCGGAGGGCAGTTGGGCGGCGGCCTGCCACTGGTGTCGCTCTCTGGAATAACGGGCTTTGGCCAGCCCGGCTTCTATCCCAACCACAAGAGTGAAGACGTATACGAAATCCTGGATAACGTGACGAAGATCCTCGGAAATCATTCGTTGAAGGCCGGCATACTTCTGCAGAGCGTCCGCTTTCCGTTCTTTTCTCCGCCCAATGCGCGCGGGACCTACAGCTTTGGCGGGTTCTTCACCTCCAGCCCCGGAAAGGCCAATACCGGTTATGGAGTCGCGGATTTTCTGCAGAACGAGATGGCCTCAGCATCTGTACCTGCCTACCAGCATCTCGATTTTTCTCATTGGACCCGTGGGGCTTATATCCAGGACGATTGGCGAGTGACCAGTAAACTCACCCTGAATCTGGGTCTTCGATATGACTACTACCAGCCTCTGAAGGAAGTGGCCGGACAGTTCGCAAACTTTTACATGCAGGCCCTCGGGCCGGCAAGCGGACAGGCAACTCTGACCTACACCAAGGCGCAGCAAAATACGACTCTATCGCCCGTGTTCCTGAACCTGCTTGCCGCGAATCATGTGGCGGTGCAGTACACGGGAAATAGCACGCTGGTCAATGGGCAGAACTTGAACTTCTCGCCTCGGTTTGGCTTCGCTTACAGCGTGGATGACAAGACAGTAATTCATGGCGGCTACGGCATCTTTTTCGGAGGGATAGAAAACACGGGCGGCCCGGAGACCCTGCAAAACTACCCATTCCAGTTCACATCAAACTTTCCTCGCGCCACTACCTGCACGCCGGGAAACTGTGCCACTAACGGCATACGGCTTGAGACTGGGTTCTCATCCTATCTTTCCGGCGGACTCATTAATTTGATCGCAACGCCCTCGTTCGCAGGCTCGCAGCCAAATATCAAGAACCCCTATACCCAGTCATACAATCTCTCGGTTCAGAGAGCGATCTCGAACGATCTGGTGGCTACCCTGGCGTATGTCGGAGATGTCAGCCGGCATCTGGTCGTCAATGTGAACACGAATGCCGCGGAGGCGCTCATCGATCCGAGGTTGAATACCCAGACGGTTCAACCGTTTCCTGCTTTCGGCAGCGTTGCGACAAATGAATATGCAGGCATCTCCAGCTATAACTCTTTACAGGCAAAGATGGAGAAACGGTACGCGAATGGCCTTAGCTTCCTGACGACCTATACCTGGGCGCATTCATTAGATGACGCAAGCCAGCCGCTGGGAGGAATAGGGTATAGGGGAATCAATCTGATTGGGATCAGAGGCGATTACACCAACTCGCAGGCTGATGTGAGGCATCGGTTGACATTCAATGGGTATTATCAATTGCCGTTTGGAAGAGGAAAGAAGTTCTTGTCGTCGCGCGGAGGCATCTTGAATGCCCTCGCCGGAGACTGGGCGGCGGACGTTCAATTTACGGCACAAACGGGATTCCCTTTCAGCGTCGGCACAAACCTCGGCAATGCTGGACCAAATGGAGGGAGTGCCAACGCTATCCTTGTCCGCAATCCGTTCGCTCCGGGAGGCACGCCCGATGCCAGCAATCCTTCTATTACCTGCGCGGCAACCACACGAAACAAAGCTCATTGGTATAACCCGTGCGCATTTGCCAATCCCGCGCGGGCCTTTCCCAATGCAGCGGTGGCAGGCAGCCCCGTCAGCACAACGCGAATCATCGGGCTTGCCGCATCACCGTATCTTGGAGGACGCTTCAATACAATCTACGGGCCCGGCTATGAGCGCGTAAATACCTCCCTGTTCAAACGCGTGCAGACCTTCCGTGAACAATACCTTGAGCTTCGCGCAGATATTTTCAACGTATTGAATACTCCAGCATACGGAAACCCCAGCACGACCAGCGACGCGACGACTGGAGGTCAAATTACAGGACCGAGGTCGTTCCAGAGCTTCACTCCTGATGCGCGCTTCATTCAACTCTCTGCTAAATATGTTTTTTAGTGGGGAACAGTTGGAAACCTGGAAGGCACGTATAGAGTTATCTCTATCAAACAAGATAGTCCAATGAAATCAAGGGAAGTGAGAATGAGTCAACCACCGATACCTAATTCCTTTTCAACACGCCGTGATTTTCTCCGCAGCGCCGCTCTGGCATCAGGGGCTGTAGCGACGGCGAGCACAGCGGCCGCCGCCAATGCAGCGGATGTCGCTGCTGCTGCTTCATCTCAGCAACCAAATGTTCTGATGATCTGCGCTGATCAATTTCGCGCGGACTTCGTGGGTGCAAATCATGAGAACCCGTCCGTTAAGACGCCGCATATCGATGCGCTGGCAGAGCGCGGCGTGAACTTCAAGCAGTGCATGTCGAATCAGCCTCTCTGCTCACCTTCGCGATCTTCTTTCATGACGAGCCGGTATGCGACTGAAACCGCCGTCTGGAAGCTCGGCATAGAACTCGATCACTCCCTACCTACCATCGCGACGGAGTTTCGCAAGAATGGCTACACAGCGAACTTCATCGGGAAGTGGCATGTCTCTCAGACCGAAATGAAGGATGGCAAGAAGCAGATGGGATGGATTCCGCCAGGTCCATCACGCGGCGGGTTCGACGATCTGTGGGAAGGCGCGAACGTGCTCGAACTGGTCTCGCATCCGTATGAGGGCAATTATTGGGACGATAGTGGTAAGAACATCGGCTTCAAAGATGAGTACCGCGTCGATTTCATCACGAATCGGGGAGTAAAGCTGATCGAACAAAGGCACGACAAGCCCTGGTTTCTGTTCCTATCGCAGCTAGAGCCACATCATCAGAACGACGTCGATGAGTTTGTTCCGCCAAAGCGGTATGAGGACAAGTATGTCGATCCATATATACCCGCGGATCTGCGAAATCTCCCTGGCAACTGGCGCTCGAGAATCCCAGGTTACTACGGCTGCGTGCAGGCGATAGATGATTGCGTGGGCACCTTAGTTGCGGCGCTGGAAAGAACCGGGCAACTCGATAACACTATCATTCTCTTCTTCTCCGATCATGGCTGTACCTTCCGCACGCGCCTCGGTGAATATAAGCGGTCACCTCATGAGTCTTCGATTCGCGTGCCATTTGTCATCGCAGGTCCGGGCTTTGACCAGTCGGCGACGATCAATGAGGTCGTCTCTCTGTTGGATCTGACTCCAACTCTGCTCGACGGCGCCGGCATTACGCCCATTACGAGCATGCGAGGCAAGCCGCTGAAGGCATTGGCGCGGGATCCAAAGGTTCGTAAGACATGGGATTCGACCGCATATTTCCAGATCAGCCAATCGATCTGCGGCAGAGGCATTCGCACCAGCGACTGGTGTTACTGTGCATTTGACCCTACCGTACTGCACGGCGAAGCGGAATATAGCAGGCATTATCAGGACTTCGCACTATATTCCATCGCCGGCGATCCGGCCGAGACTGTGAACCTTATCGGGCGTCCGGAGTACAAAGATATTGCTGCGCATCTCCGTTCGGAGTTGCTGAAGCGGATCATCGCTGCCGGTGAGCCAGAAACAACAATTACGCCGATTCACTACTATGCATAAGTGGCGCGGCAACACACTGAGATCGAGGTAAAATTCCGCGCAGCTCGCCAGTTCTTCCTCTATGTCATCCGTAATGATGATGCAGAGAATCGGCATGTTGCCGTCGGGAGAATCACTATTGTGCTGTGGCTCTTATGGCAACGCTTGCAAAAAAGAGAAGGAGTGTTCTCTGAGCAATCTCCCTGCCCGCTGCAAATCACCATGCTTTAACGCATCTACAATTGGTTGATGAATTTCGGCCAGTGAAGATAATCTCCGTTCGTTCCTTTGCAGATTCATCCTCGATCGCATTGCAATCTCGAGTGAATCCCAGACTTTAAGGAGGGTCTGATTAAGAGCCAGGCTGACAATGCTCCGATGAAATTGCACGTTGGCGTCAGCATAGCCCTCCATATCTCCAGTCAATGCTGCCGTTCGCATCTTCATCTGCCATGCATCAATTGCTTCAATATTCTGTTCCAGATTCAAAGTAGGAATAAGTTGCGCCGCTATCTCTTCGAGATGTCCCCGTAGTTGATAGACCTCTTTCGTCTCACGTCCGGAAATCACCCGAACATGCGTTCCCCGATAATGCTCGGACACCAACACTCCCAAGCTTTCCAACGACCTGAAAGCTTCTCGTACAGGCGCCTGGCTCACCTTGAACTCGTGCGCCAAAGCTAATTCCTTGAGGCGTTCCCCAGGCATGTAAGTTCCGTCTGAGATCCGCTGCAAAATTGCCAATCGAATGCGTTCGGAGATAGATATGTTAGCTTCTACCGCCGTGGTTTGCTCTTCCTGCTCCGGTTGCATTACGTCCAAAACCGCAATCGTTTGATCATGGCTGGAGGTGGAAATAGTTTCTGAAGTTGGTGTGTCCGCCTTAGGTGTATTCATGGAATTTGCAGGTCTCCCGATCAACTACATCTTTGGCAACTGAGTCTTGTCCCAGCTGCCGCCCAAGGCTTTGATTAATTGAACATTGGCAATCATGCGCCGAGTCATTAGATCAGCTGCGGTACGCTCATTGGCCAGTGCTGTACTTTGCGCGGTGAGCACTTCTAAGTACGTGGTAGCTCCGCCTTTGTATCTTGTAGTAGAAAGCGTAACCGATCTTCTTGCGGAGACCACTGCCGTTTGCTGTGCTGCCGACTCCTGTTCCAAAATGCGCAACGAAGCCAGGTTGTCTTCTACCTGCTGAAAGGCTTCCAGTACATTTTGACGGTAACTGGCGACGACTGCTGCATAGTTATCGCGCGCCTGTTGAGTTACAGCTCGCCGCCTTCCACCATCGACTACAGTTTCGAATGCAGAACCTGCTACCGACCATAGGGCGCTTGATCCATTCAAAACAGTGCCGATTGCACCACTCTCTAAACCACCTGCAGCGGAGAGGGATATCTGTGGATAGTACGCCGCGATGGCTATGCCGATCTGAGTGTTGGCCGAGGCTACTCTGCGCTCTGCCGCAGCAACATCGGGCCTTCGCTCCAATAGCTCTGATGGAAGACCTGTCGGAATCTGTGGCGGCAAAGCCATCAACGGTGAAGGAGGGATTGAGAACGTAGAAGCTGCCTGCCCAGTCAAAACCGCAATGGCATGCTCCAGTTGTGCCCGCTGCACTCCGGTATCGATGTCCTGCGCACGTGCCGCATCCAGTTGCGTCTGGGCCAGCGATACATCGACATCAGAGGCAACACCGCCATGGAACCGAATCTGTGTCAGTTCCAATGCTCTTTGAAAATCGACAACAGTAGAATCCAGCAGTTGTTTCTGAAGATCGAGCCCACGCAGCGAAAAATAATCTGTCGCCAGTTCCGCGTGCAGGCTCAGGTTCACGCTCTCGAGATCGCCTGCGCTAGCCTGTGCATTTTCGCGTGCGGACTCGATGGTTCGCCGCACTTGTCCCCAGAGATCGATTTCATAAGAAAGGTCTCCCTGCAAGACGATGTCGCTATATTGATTCTTCGTCAAAGCGGTACCCGTCGACCTGTTGGGCGACTGCTTCGTGCGCAAACCGGAGGACTGTACGGCAACTGTAGGGAATATCTCCGAACGGGCCTGCCGGACTACATCCCGTGTGCTCATGTACTGCTCGTATGCCACTTTCAAATTCTGATTGGAGACCGCAATCCTATCTTCGAGGGAGTTCAGTTGCTGGTCTTGATAAATCTCCCACCATTTTCCCTTGGGAAGCTGGTCCTGCGGCTTAGCTTGGGCCCAATTAGGTGGTAGCTCTTTAAAGGCTGCGGGCGGTGGCGGGACGCTAGGCTGAATATACTTCGGCCCCACTTGGCAGCCGTTCAGCAGCAAAAGACCGCTGGCTGCAGCTAACATAGCGGCTTTTATGATTGGAGTGCGATTGGCGGATATCGTCATTTTTGGACGCCCCCAGTTGCGGATGGCGTTGACGAATGATCTACCCTGACATTGAGCTTTTCCCCATCGATAATCGAATCTGGCGGATTGGAAATAATCTGCTCCTGTCCTGTCAGTCCAGTGGTTACCTCGACAACATCGCCAAAATCGCGTCCTAGTGTGATCGGCTGGAGGGCCGCCGTGTTGTCACTTTTGGCGATGGCAACTCGAAGGCCCTCCGCGCGGAACAGCAGCGTACTTACCGGGATAATCAACGTTGGGATGTCGTTTGTTGCCTTCAGATGGACTTCTGTGTAAGCGCCCGGTAATAGTTCCCCTTTCGAGTTATCAATATCCACTTCAACATTCAACGTTCTAGATGTGGGATCAATCGATCTGGAGGTTCGCACCAGCGTGCCCTGAAAACGTCGGCCAGGAAATTCTGCAAACGTCAGATATGCTTTCAGTCCGGGGGTGGCTGCCTGCGAGTAGATCTGAGGCACGTTGATAAACACACGCAGTTTATTAACGGCAGCAAGCTGAAATAATGCGCGCGCCTGTCCGCCCGATGCCCCGGAATCAATAAGCTGCCCGATATCTGTGTTGCGGGCTGTAATGATGCCATCAAAGGGAGCGTAGACCTTCTCGAAATCGACTAACTGTTTGAGCCGGTTTACATTTGCCTGAGCGGATTGCACCACCGTATTTTTGGCTGCGAGATCGCTCACCGCATTATCGGTGTCCTGCTTAGAAACCGCATCTTGCTTTAGCAAATTTGTAAATCGATTAGCGGTGGTCTCTGAGAGATGGGCATTTGCTTTGGACGTTTCGAGGTCAGCCTGCGCTTGAATCAATTGCTGATCGATCTCTGGTGATTCAATGTCGGCCAGCAGTTCACCCTGTCTCACATGGGTTCCGATGTCAAAGTACCAGTGTTTGAGATAACCATTCGTACGGGCATAGATAGGTGCATCGACAAATGCCTGAATGCTGCCGGGAAGCAGGATCTCTTGTTGTGGCGCACCGCGCCGGGGTGTCATAACCCTGACGGTTGGTGCTGCCAACTGGTTTGTTTCTGTGGCCAGTGCCTTACGCGCATGCAATCTCGAGATAATGCCGGATGCAACCAACGCAGCGATGGCCGCTGCGGCAATCAGTAGAATCACGACATTACGTATAGGGGAACTTTGTTTTTCACCTTCCGGCTTAGAGTTCTTACGCGAATTCACCGCGCCTGAATCTTCTGCAATGGCAGGTTGGCCGGCTTTTCTCTGATTTGCTTCGTTCATCACAATGTCTTCCCCCGCTGATGCGGTCGATAGGTCGTTTAGGAGATCAATAGTTCGGGTCAGTTGTTACTTTTGCAGACTTGTCTTTCGCGTGCACGAGGCTGAAAAATGTAGGTACAAAGAATAATGTCGACAACGTGGCTAGTAGCAGGCCGCCAATCACAGCACGTCCCAGAGGAGCGTTCTGTTCGCCGCCCTCACCCAGGCCAAGTGCCATTGGCACCATTCCGATGATCATGGCCAGTGCCGTCATCAGGACTGGTCGAAAACGCGTAAACCCTGCGGCCAATGCAGCTTCGGTAGCAGTTGCCATCGCTTCCATCTGTTCTTTGGCAAAGCTTACGACCAGAATGCTGTTCGCCGTTGCCACACCCATGCACATGATTGATCCAGTCAGTGCAGGAACGCTGAGTGTCGTGTGGGTAAGAAAAAGGAACCACACAATTCCCGCCAATGCGGCAGGCAGCGCCGCGATAATCACGAACGGATCGAGCCATGACTGGAAGTTGATGACAATCAGCATGTACACCAGAATGATTGAAAAAATCAGGCCACCGAAGAGGCCGATGAAGGATGCCCTCATCGTCTGCACCTGACCTCGAATGACCACGTGTGTTCCCTGCGGAAGATCTTTCTTAGTGGCGGCGACCAGCCGATTAATGTCTTCCGATACGCCACCCAGATCGCGGCCTTGTACGGAGCCATAGATATCTAGCAAAGGTTGTACATTGTAGTGCGAGACGGTTCCCTGTTCCTGACCAGGACTAATCGTAGCCAGACTGTTTAGAATTTGAGGTGGCGATCCCGTCGAGTTGGTGATCGAAATATTACCCAGCTTCTGCAATGTATTAGTTTCATACTGCGGAGTCTGCGTCGCAATGTTGTAACTCACGTTATTTTTGGGATTCAACCAAAATGTGGGCGAAGTCTGGAAACTCCCGCTCAGCGCGACTAACAAATTGCTTGCAACGTCACGTGCCGTATAGCCAGCTTCTTGCGATTTAGTGCGGTCAATATCTACCTGCAACATAGGCGCATTAAAGGGCTGTTGAATTCTCAGGTCCGTCGTGCCAGGTACGTATTTAATCTGGTTATACAGCATAGTGGCATATTTGCGATTTCCTTCGGTGTTCTGGCCAATGATCTGAATATCAATCGGCGCTGGCAGACCGAAGTTCAAAATCTGGCTGACAATATCTGCGGGAAGAAAATAGAAAGTCGTTCCAGGAAACTGTGAAGCCAGCCCGGTACGGAGTGCATGTATATATTCCTCCGTAGGCTTGTGCTTCTCTGCCAGCGATACTTGGATGTCTCCATCGGCTGGACCGATCGTCGCCGAGTTGCTGTACGACAAATTGATGCCCGAATAGGGAAGGCCAATGTTGTCGATGATATTCGTCAGCTCATTCGGTGGAATCTCCTGGCGGATGATGTTTTCTACCTGATCGCACAGCCGCGCTGTCTCCTCGATTCGAGTACCCGTCTGGGCGCGGACGTGTAATTTGAATTGGCCGCTATCGACAGAAGGAAAAAAATCCTGCCCTAACCATGGAAACAGAGCAAATGATGCAAGACAGGCCGCGAAAAAACAGATCGTAAATAGGATCGGATGCGCCACAGTACGCTTAAGCAGATTGTGATATCCGCCTCTGAGCTTTTCAAATCCACGTTCAAATGCCAGTTGGAGACGAACCAGAGGGTTTCGGCTATTTTTATTGATTTCGGCCGTATGGTCATCATGAACTTTCAACAGATACTTGGCCATCGTCGGCACGATCGTGCGTGAAAGCAGATAGGAGGCGAGCATGGCGAAGACGACCGCCTCTGCAAGCGGAACAAAGAGATAACGCGCTACTCCAGTTAAAAAGAACATTGGAACAAACACGATACAGATGCTGAGAGTTGAGACGAAGGCTGGCACCGCAATCTGGGCTGCGCCGTCCAGAATGGCTTCCTCCACCTCTTTGCCCTCTTCCAGGTTTCGATTGATGTTTTCTATCTCTACAGTGGCATCGTCAACGAGAATACCGACCGCAAGGGCCAGACCCCCGAGCGTCATGATGTTGATCGTCTCCCCAAGCGCGCTCAAGGTAATGATGGAGCACAGGATCGACAAGGGGATCGATACCGCGATAATGAGCGTGCTTCGCCAACTGCCCAGAAAGATCAGAATCATGATCGCCGTCAGGCACGCCGCGATAAGTGCTTCTCGTATCACCCCATTGATCGACGCACGGACAAAGATGGACTGATCTCCTATTGGAGTAATGCGCAAGTTCTCCGGCAGCGTTGCAGCTACCTGTGGCAATAAACCGCGGATTCCCTTTACGATGTCGAGCGTCGAGGTATTGCCTGATTTCAGCACGGACATCAACGATCCGCGCTGGCCATCCGAACGTACTATGTTTGTCTGCGGGGGAAAGCCGTCACGTACATGGGCAACATCGCGGACGAAGATCGTGGCTCCATTCATCACCTTGATGGGGACATTGTTTAGATCCTCTACCTGCGCGGGACTGCCGTTAATTTCGACGTTATCTTCAAACTGCCCTATCTTGGTTGTGCCGGATGGCAGAATCAGATTTTGGTTGCTGATCGCGTTCGTTACATCCGACGGTGATAATCCTTTGGCCTGCAGTGCCTGCGTATTCAGATCTACCTGCACCTGTCGCTGTTTACCGCCATAGGAATATGGGATGGCCGTGCCTTCAACCGTAATCAGTTGCGGACGAAGAAAGTTTTGTCCAAGGTCGTTGAGCTGTTGTTCGGACAATCCTCGCCCAGACAGGGCCAGTTGCAGAATAGGAACGCTCGATGCGTTATAGGTAATAATCAGTGGCGGAGTCGTACCTGCCGGAAGCTGCCTTAGCTGAGTCTGCGAAATCGCTGTGATCTGGGCGATCGCAGAATTGATATCGGCGTGCGGTTGAAAGAATATCTTCACTACCGCGATGCCATTCAGCGATTGCGACTCAACATGCTCGATATTATTTACAGTCGTGGTCAATGCACGTTCTGTAATGGTCACAATCCGGCTCGACATCTGGTCTGCGGAGAGTCCTTGATACTGCCATATGACGCTCACCACCGGAATATCGATATTAGGGAAAATATCGGTGGGCGTACGCAGGATGGTTATCGGACCCATAATCAGTAGCAAAATCGATAAGACGACGAAGGTATAGGGCCGCCTTAGGGCCAGTCGAACAATCCACATAGAACTCTCCAAAGAGTCTTGTCGGGTGAAATATCTCAGCTCACCCAGGTAAGGTTGATATTGGGATCAGTGCATCCGGCCTACAGGCCAAACCCGAATTGGATTAGACCAATGCTGAAAATCCCAAATCTAAAGGCGTTTCGGATATTATTAAATTATCGATAATTCAGATGGCTGTTCACTTAGACGATTCCTGCTCCGAAAAAGGCTCAAAAAATATAGGGGACTTTTAGCTTTTATTCGAGCCATAGGCGCGCATGTTAGCTTTTACAGAAACACCGGCCCCGAGCAGCATACGTTTCCGCTCTATTCACTCGATAATGCCAAAAAGCTTCGGTCCCAGGCAGGCCTTACCATCGCAGGAGTGGACTGGGTCGCCATCATCAAGTTGCGCCGCGTCTTTGCAACGGGCACCTCAGAATTTACTTCTTGAGCTCATTAAGTGTGTTTTTGCTAAGCGGCTTTTCATGCAGCAGGAGTTCCGTAGCACGCACGCAGGGATTGGCGTGAAACCACCGCTGAACGATGTTGTCATGCAGAAGGTTGGTCAGCGCAAGCAGCGACATGCCCTGGTGATGAGCCATCCACGATCGTACAAGTTTAGGTTCCTTGCCCTGCGTGTAGTCGGCAGCCTCATAAAAACCATAGTTGCCAATCCAATTCATCGCAGCCATCCAACGGAGATTCGCCAGCGCCTCATTTCGCAATAGAGGCAACGCAAGAAAAGTCGAATACGGAGAGATGACGGGTCCATCTTCTGCGCCATATTTCAGAGCAAGCGAGGGAATCCCCCAGGCTTGGTATTTATAACGTCCAGAGTCATCGGTCTCGGCAAAGCCCGACTCCGAGATGCCCCATGGAATCTCGCGCATGTGGTCACGCTGGATGCGGACGGCAGATTGAAGCGAGCGGGCAATGAGCGTATCAGGAAAAGTGCGCATCCATAGCGCAGGCATCATGTATTCAAACATTGTCCCGGTCCAGGAGAGTAATGCAGCGCGGCCGTTGACGAGAACATGTGAGCGGCTCAGCCGAAACCAAGCCTGCTGAGGTATGTCACCCTTGGCGATGGCAAGTAGAGAGGCGATACGGGCCTCTGAGGCAAGCAGGTCATAGCAGGATGAATGTAGCTCTCCGGTGGTGCCATCGTAGGCGATGGACAGTAGCTGCCGCGACTCAACGAGCAGGAAGCCAAATTCCATGGCCTCGGCATATTGCTCAGCTCGAGCCGCAATAGCTGCTATGTCTGCCTTAAGCCGCGAAAGATTTTCCCGCGCAGAGGGTAGTAATGAGCGCAACTCTGCGGCGAGTGAGCTTAAGTTTGATGTCTCTGCATGGGTGACTGGGGTGTCCACGATGCGCTGTTCTAAAGCATTCACATACTGTGTTGCTGTCTGCAGGGTCGGGACCTGGCCGTCCTGCTTGCTTTGTAGGCCGACTTTATCTTCATTTTCAGACATCGCAAACCCGAAATATTCGAAGAGAGGAGTAAAGCGGGGCATTAGCCACGGCGTATATTCTCCAATGAATCGAGTGAGCGCATCATAACGGCGCAGCGTTTCCTCGGCTAACCAGTCTTGATTCTGGACTGATGGATTTGGAGGGTCTTTCATCAACTGATGAACGAGCAGACGAATGGATGCATCGCTTGCAGCCGACTCAGCTTGACTCTCCGCCTGTTTATGTCGTAGCTCGGACTTTCCATTCCGCATTTGGGCAAGAGCGGCAAATATGCTGCGGCACAAGACAGGTCGTTTCAGTAAATCGAGTGCGCCCGTATGCAGCGTATAGAGTGAGGCTGCGAGGTTGCCGCTATCAACGGCGGAGACAATCAACGGCGCAATCGGCTGAAGCCTCTCGATGTTGTACCAGTTATAGATATGGCCTCGCTGCTTTTCGAGCTTGTCATAGGTCGCAAGCGTTCCGAGGGTTTGAGCAGCGAATTCTGGAAGAGTAATAAATCCGAATTCGTACGCAGCCTGTCTTGCATTCAGGAGCATGCCAAGATTCGTCGGCGAGAGCGTGCCAACCTGCAAGGAGTTCCGTTCCTCGACATTATCAGGAATCAGCCAGTGGTTCTGCTCACCGCCAAACTCCGAGAAGAATCGCCATATTTGCAATGCCTGTCGCTGCAGAAATGACCTGTCCGTCGGCGATAGAGGTCCTTCTACTCGCCGCGGAGGCGAATCCAGCCAGAAGACAGCCACAGGCGCAAGAGCCCAGAGAATCAGCACAGGAGCAGCAGCAAGTAACGCTAGTGGGCGAGTCAGCACCAGCGCACCCGCAAGGCAAAGTGCAAGCACCGGCGAAAGGTTCAGATAGCGGTCGAGTGAGCTTATAGATGTGCCAGTTTCCGCTTGTGCAGCCGTCTCCCAATCCAGCAGGTTCCTTCCGGATATCAGCGTTCGATTCAGCGATCGCACGATGGCATCTAGCGAAAGCAACATGTGATGGGGCAGGAAGATGAGATTGAGAACAGTAATTCCCAACGACGCCGCGAAAGTCGACAAAGCCTCTTTTACCGCAACGACACTTTTGTTGAACAGAGCTCTGCTGAAGTGGAAGCCAAGCTGAACGATACCTGGCACTAGCAACAGGATGAGAGTCGCAATGGTCCAATAGAGGGGTCCGCCGGGAAGGAAAAACCATCCAAAGATGAATAGAAGAAATGTAACTGGTTCGATGAGACTGCGGCGCAGATTGTCGAAGATTTTCCAGCGCGAGATCGTGCTGATGGGATTAAGAACGGAGCGTCCAAATTCATCGGGCACAGAGCTGAAGATCCACTGCATGATCTGCCAGTCGCCGCGAAGCCAGCGGTGTTTACGGCGAGTGTGCGCCGAATAGTGCGATGGATAATCGTCGATGACCTCGATATCCGTGGCCAGCCCCGCGCGCACGTAAGCGCCCTCAATCAGATCATGCGAGAGCAACGCGTTGCGTGGAAAACGCCGTTCCAGCAGTTGGTGCAACACGGAGACCTCATAGATGCCCTTGCCGGTAAAGATGCCCTCTCCAAAAAGGTCTTGGTAAGCATCCGAGACCGCGCGCGTATAGATATCGAAGCCTGTCTCGCCTGAGTAAAGTGCCGCCATGCGTGAGCGAGACGCCGAACCAACGCTGACGCCAACGCGCGGCTGCAGAATGCCGTATCCCGCCGTGACGATGCGTATGTGCGGGTCGATGATTGCCTGATTGAGCGGGTGCGCGATCGTACCGGTCAGGCGCGCCGCAGTTCCGCGAGGCAGTTGAGTATCGGAGTCCAACGTAATGACATATCGGACATGATCGAGAAGGTGCAAAGGGCCGGCCTTGACAGGAAATGTATCAAAGGCGTGCAGCAGCAGCTTGTTGAGATCAAGTAGCTTCCCGCGCTTACGTTCCCACCCCATCCAGACACCTTGGCGAGCATTAAAAACCCGATGTCGATGCAGCAGGAAAAATGCGCCGCCATTTTTATTGGCATATCTGGCATTCAGTTCGTTGACAGTTCTAAGCGCCAGCTCTACAAGCGGGCTATCATTTTCTTCTGGTGGCCGAGTGGTGGTATCTGGAAGATCGGTGAGCAGGCCAAAGTGAATATTCGGGTCCTGGTTGGACAGATAACGCGCTTCCAACTGTTCAAAGAGTTCCGTGACCTGCTGCTCATGCAGCAAGAGCGTCGGCACAATAACCAGCGTCGTCATCTCCGCTGGAACACCCTTTGAAAAGTCGAGCTTTGGCAACGGTTCAGCCTTCATGAGCGCAGTGATGCTGCCGTTGATCAGGTCTACAGCGCCCTGTGTGGCAGGTAGAAGTGCAAACAATAAAGCGCCGATGACCGCCCAATAATCGTGATGAGGAACCAGCGGAAGAATAATTGCGGTAATCAACAGAACAGACAGGGTGAAGGTGCCGAGGATGTAAAACTCCTCATTCCAGCGGCGCACTAAGCTACGCAGGCGTTCAATGGGAGGCGCATGGTATCCGATTCGATAGTGCAACTGCCGAACGCCTTCAGCGACGAGATAATACCCAATATGCATCTTTCGCAGGGCTAGTCGAGGGTCCGAATGCGATGCATTCGCAGCGTCCCGTGCCAGATCGAGCGCAGCCTGCGCTGTCTGAACTTCGCTGAAGTTTGCATGGCTCGCCATCTCCGCAACGCGCAGGTGGTATCTGCTTCGGGTTTCGTCTTCCATATTTGCGAATGCGCCGGCTGGGTCCTGACGAAGGATCGCGTCAAATGCGATAAGCGGCTCTAAAACAGGTCGCCATTCGCATTGGTCCATCCGCCGAAGACCATGAATGGGGACAGAGAACGGCGATTGTTCGATAGGAGGAAGTTCACCGGCGGCGAATGCCTCATCTGCTCTGTCGAGAATGAATTCGAGCTGAGCCAGCTTCAATGCTTGCGGTAAAAGCGTAATCTCCTGCAGCAGAAGAGGGTCGCGGCGCTGAAACTGATGGACGTAGATTGCGAGCGATTCGGGGGACCATATGCGAGCGGCTGAAAGATATCCTTCCGCTAAAAAAATAACTTGAGGCAGAATCTCTCCAGATGAGATGCGAACGTGAGGTACGCGCGCAAACCCATCTCTTGCGCTCTCCGCCCCGGTCAGCGCGCCTTTGAACATCCTCGCGCTTTCCAGCAGTTCAAGTTGCGGCGTGAGTTGATTGTTGGACACTTCTTTGCGGCATTCAAGGAGGCGCTCATTAAGCCTTACTGTCAACGTGCTTAAACGTGCTGCAAAATCATCTTTCGATATCGCGGCCGGGACAATCTCCAGATGCCGTATCAGCGTGTCGGCATGTTGCCGCAACTCCTCGTCTGGAATCGTCGGCTTCTCCGGCAGACCTTCTGTGGGCAGGCCAGACACAGGCGCTGTTGGCGGCGGAAGACTTTCGGCGGTGTGGTCCTTGGGAAACAATGACATAAACGCTTTTCCTTGTAGCCGTGCAGTTGGACCCTGCAACGACTTGCAGGACGCATATAGGGTCTGATGACAGATTCAGTAGCTGTGTTTACCTGTAACTTGCAGCCTGCATTTCAAACATTTCAGCGTAGAGGCCGCCTTTGCGCATCAGTTGCTCGTGATTTCCTTCTTCTATCAGGCGTCCGCCGGAGAGGACCACAATCCGGTCTGCCATGCGAACAGTTGAAAAACGGTGTGAGATGAGGAGCGCCATCTTGCCCAGAGTCAGCTCCGCAAAACGCTCAAAGACCTCAAGCTCGCTGCGCGCATCGAGCGCCGCCGTAGGTTCGTCCAGGATGAGGAGTTGCGCATCGCGAAGGTAAGCACGCGCAAGTGCGATCTTCTGCCACTCGCCGCCTGAAAGCTCCACGCCACCTTCAAAGCGGCGCCCCAGCATCTGATCGTAACCACCGGAAAACTTTGCGATCACTTCGTCCGCCAGACTCTTGTGCGCGGCGTCTTCAAGATCGCTCTCGCTATGTGGCTGATCGACGCGCCCCACGGCGATGTTCTCCCGCGCCGTCATCTCGAAGCGCATGAAGTCCTGAAAGATAACGCCGATGTGCCGGTGCAGGTCCTCGAGCGCATAATCGCGCAGGTCCACGCCATCCAGCAGAATCTGTCCTTCTGTCGGATCGTATAGCCGGGTAATTAACTTCACCACCGTCGTTTTGCCTTGGCCGTTCTCGCCGATCAGGGCGATCCGTTCTCCGGGTGAAAGCGCGAAGTTGAAGTCATGCAGCACGGTTCGACTCGTTCCAGGATAAGTAAAGGAGACGTTGCGAAATTCGAAGCCGCGCTGGATCGGCACAGGTATCTTGCGGCCATCCGGGTTGGAGTGTACCGTAGGCTCCATCTCGAAGAAGGCGATCAAATCGGTAAGAAACAGTGCCTGATCGGCGATACCGGAGACCGTCGAGAAGACCTGCTGTAAATTGGAACTCGCCTGCTGAATGGACGTAGTAAGAAAGGTAAACTTGCCGATGTTGTATACACCGCCAAGTGTGCGCCAGATGACGTAGATATAAGCGCCGTAATAGCCCAGCGTTCCGATGATGCCGAGCATTCCTCCGACGATCAGCTTCGAGCGGGACAGCGCGACGTCCTCGACATAGATCTGATGGGCAAGTGCTTCAAACTTGTTAGTGAAAAACTTATGCAGGCCAAAGAGTTTTACCTCCTTCGCTCCTTCGCGGCTTCCGGCAACCTGTCGAAGGTAGTCCATCTGCCGCTTCGCCGGAGTCTGACGAAAATTCTTGGCATAGCCCAGAAAAGCAAAATGGGTCTCTCCAAGGAACGATGGCAGCACCCCCAGCGCGAGAAGAAGCACTAGCCACGGAGAAGCCCATGCAAGCGCGACAGTAAAGCTGAGAGTTGTAATTACCTGCTGTATCAGGCGCCCCATCTGCTGGATCATCGCCAGCCGATCGGTTGCCTGCACCCGCGCCCGCTCCAGCCGGTCATAAAAGACAGGGTTCTCGTAGGTCGTAAGGTCCAGGCGCGAGGCCTGCTCCATTACCTTCACGCTGACATATTGCGTATAGCGATTGGCCAGCAGCGAGTCGGAATAGTCGATTGCGTGGGTTATCAGCCCGAACACAACATTCAGCCCGACCTCTGTCCCCACCAGTATCCAGAAGTCATGCGCCAGCGGTCTGCCGCGCAGCACGTCCGCAACATCCTGAAGGATGAGGGCAGCCACCTTCGCAATGGCGATTGGCAACATTGCCACGATGGCACGCAGAACCAATCCCCACGAGACGACAGCCGGGCCAGAATCCCACAGAATACGCAGCACAGGCGGCAGGTTGCGCAATGCGCTCAACCGGTCGCGCCACGGGCTTTCCACTTTTTTATGGATGGGGGCTTCGCTCATAAGGCTCTATCAGAGGGCTCGCCACTTTTGGCGAACATAAATGGATGTGATGCCGAAGAATTGGTATGCGTTGGTCAGACCGCAACTTACAGTCCAACCTCTCTCACTGCCCGTTGCCTTTCTCTACTTTGTCTCTTTTGTTGTGGCTCTTGTGTTCGGCTATTGTCACCTACTCAATCGGTTTTGTCGTTACCTGTCCTTCTCCCTAGGACCTGCTAAATCTCTTTTAGAGATGTACCCCCTACCCCCTGGTACTTTTAGCGTAAAGTCTTCATTCCAGGAACTTTATATTTCAAAGTCTTCATTCTAGGAACTTTATATTAAAAGTGTTCATTCTAAAAGAGTTAGGCCCAGCATTCAATGCTGAGCCTTAGTTTATTTCTCTACTAACTCTAGTGTAATGGATGAAATGGAACTAAGTGGCAATCTCTAATTGGTTTATTTTGTTTGAGTTATACGAGTTGGGGACTTGACAGATGTTTTTGCCGGAGTTATTGAGCGGATTAATAGTAAATCAATGATTATAAATACTTTAAGCGCCTATCTTGGTTTCCAGAGAGACACCCTGAAAGGTAAACCCACGGAGAATTGCAGGTTTGGAGTGTCCGGGGTTAGACCTACGCCGAAGCTCAGATCGATTGTTCTGCCCGGCGCATAGAGATACGAGGTGCCGAGCCTGAGAGTGCCCTCCACCAGGTAGGACCCAGCTAAAGTGGATCCATTCAGTTGGGTGGCGCGGGTGAAGCGCTGGTCCCAGCCGAGGGTCATGGAGGTTTCGGTGTTGAGCGCAAGAATGGAGCCCAACTGAAAGCCGTAGGCGCTGCCGGGCCGGAAGTGACCTATTTCCGTTCCGGTGGGGTTGGTTGGATCGGTGGAGGGAATGGTGTGCCTAGCGGCGAGGTTTTCGGTGTAGGAGAGATTCCCGAAGAAGACGACGGGATCGCTCGATTTGGCGACCGTCAGGTTTCCCTGAAACGCATAGAACCCGGACCCCAGACTGATCTGGCTGCTGGCGAGGCTGTATGAGTTCGCTCCAGTGACGGACTTGAAGCGCAGATTGGCGAGCAGGTCGGGCATCCATCCGCGCTCGAACGTCAACTGGCGGGAGACTCCTGCCTGAATGTCGCCGAGCCCGAACTGGCTGGCCGAGGTCTGGTTGCCGAGGGCGTCGACGGTACGGTTCAACACATAGCCGTAGGGCACGGTGAAGTCCATCTGAAGCCGCTTGGGGAGGCCCAACCGCGCCGTAAATGTTGGCAGAAGGAAGTCCTCCCTCACGCGCTCAGAGGTGATGTCGCCAACGACGAGAATAGGCAGCAAGGCGAACCCGTCGATGGTGACATGATCGGAAGAGGCGCTGAAGTAGGACGTTGTGTTGTCGATTTCGAGCGTTCCCGGAGGCAGAAGCAGACCGCCGCGGACGACCAGAGCCTGATCGAGCGCCTCGGTGGCGCGGCGTTCCGTTTCATCGTAGGTTGCATTGTTGACCACTGCTTCCACTCTGCTGACGGCTGGAGCGGCCGTGGCTTCTGAGGCGAGCCGCGTGACGGCAGCACTCGATCTGGAGGAAGCCCCGGCTGCATTGAGGCGATCCTCCAACTGTTGCACACGCTCGAGCAGGTTGCGGATGATTGCATCGCGTTCTCGCAATGCCTGATCGATTCGCGGATCAAGCGGTTCTCTGGCAGGCGAAGTAGTCAAGGCATGACGCTGTGGGGAAGCATTTGAAGCAGGTGCACCCGGGGTTTGAGCCGAAAGACAGAAAGAACCAAGGAAGAAAACCAAGCCCAGCAAAAACTTCCGTTGCAACATGATGTAACTCCTCCACCTAGAGCGGTGTCCCCGATGGTGTATAGGCACCCAAACAGCAGATTCCTCCGCTTCGCGGCGGAATGACAACCAAAAAGGAAAACAAAACTCTACACCAATGGGCATTCTGCTCTAGTACAAAGCGTTGGCCGGGATCGCAACTCCAATGCCACGGGAGATGAGAGTCTCGTCCGGAATGACACGGGATGCTGTAGAGATGTTCTTTGGAGCCAGCATTCTTGGGTCGGGAGGATGAATGATAAAGACGATTCCGTTCTTCCAGATCTTCATGAAGCGGCCTGTCCTCATGGTGACGTTGCCGAAGCCGGGATCGGCGAGGATGACTCGATCGCCGACGATGCCTTTGACGACAACAAAGTGATCGAAGCCTTTGAAGTGGATGGGCGTAATGACCGACGATTTTTGAGAAGCAAGGTCCTCGAGCGACATGCCGCTGAAGCCTTCGGCAGTGTAGCCACGCGCCTGGGCGAAGCGCTTTAAATCAAGTAGAGAAAAACCTCCGCGCGCGCGGACGCGAACGGGATTGAGGCGATGCAGAAGCCAGACGACGATGGCGGCCTCGGGCGTGTTGTCGTTGAAGTCGTAGGTGAGGATGGTGCTGAGCGCCGCTGCTCCACAGCTCATGTCCCAGCGCTGGCGCACGACGCCTTCGTCGCGCAGGTCCTTCAAGGTGCGGATGGGCTTGCTCCCCTGCTTTTCCGGCAGCTTGATGAGGACTTGAGCGCGTGCAGGAACAAACGGCAGGCCAAGGCTCATCATCACAACCGTAAGAACGAAGCGAAGAATTGGCCCGGGCAGATTCATCAGTGCTTTCCGTTGAGGTTGGACTGGACGATGGTGCCGACAGTCGAGTTAATATTGACGTTCAGATTCAGAAGCACGTTGATCTTCGAGTTGACTGCGTTGATGTTGATCAGCGAACTCAGGTTCTGCTGCGCGTTGCCATTGAGCGTCAGGCTGCCGATCGAAGTGCCTGTATTGGAGCCTTGAACAGCAAGTGAGCCCGCGCTCGAAACCAGACCATTCGGCGTAGGTGTCTCGCCTTGAAACTTGACGACTCCGTTGGAAGCGCTGGCGGTGATGCCAGCCGCTGTAACGTTATCGAGCGTGCTGTCGCTCATCGGCTTTGGCTTTTTACCGGCTTGACAGATGCCCACTTGTGCAAGCAGCACCAGGCTCGCGATCACTAAATTGCGATGCATAAGACCTCCTTGTCGCTCGCGAACAGGACAGGCAGGGCAGCCTACGATGCGGGCTGCCCTACCTCTCGCTGCTTAGTGACTCTGCGAAATGCTGTTTACCTGGTTGAGGGTTGGGGTGGAGTTCATGTTGGTCGTGTGGGCGATGTTGACGCCGTTCGCCACCATGCTGCCAGCCGCGTTGACAAGGTTGATCGCCGCTGCATTCTGCTGAGCGCTGCCTGACAGGTCGATGCTGGAAGTATTGGTTGCAGTAAGGGTCGAACCGTCCACCGCGATGTTCTGCGCAGCGGCGGAATCGAAGCTGACCGAACCCTCTATGTTGTTGACGACGTGATTGCTCTTGACGGCGCTGCTGTTGCTGGAGCTGGAGTCAGTCGTCGCGAGAGTAATTGCCGTGCTGGTTGCTTTATTTTCCGATGTGCTGGTGCTGTGGTTCTTTGTGTTATTGGTAGCGGAATTGGTGCTGCTACTGCTTGCGCTGTTGGAGGCTGACGCGCTCTGCGAAGCCTTATTGGCGGTGGAGGAGCTTGCATTCTGCGCTGCGCTGGCAGAAGTGGAGTCCGTGGCTGCGTTCTTCGTCTTGGCGGCGTTCGAGGCAGAACTTACGTTCGAGTTCGAGTTGTCGCTGGACGCCGACTGGTTAGCGCTGCTGGATGCGTCAGTGCTCGTGCCGGACGTATTGCTGGTGGCGTTGCTCGCCGATGCGCCTTTGGATGCACTGAGATTGTTAGCTGCGGTGCCTGAGGTTGTCGATGTGCTCCCGCCGCTCGATGACGGATTACTGAATGCCGAATTGCCTACGGATGTGGACGAGCCATTTTTATTAGCCGATGCAGTGTTGGAGGTGGAATTGGAGCTCGCTGTATTGTTGCTGGTGCTTCCCTTGCTTGCAGAGGCGCTGTCGGTTGAGGCAGCCGACTTTACGTTGCTTGCATTCTGCGCGCTGCTGGAGGTGGAGGAATTAGACGTCGTGTCGGACTTGTTGGCGCTGTTGGAAGCCGAAGACATGTCCGTCGTGGCGGCGCTCTTGCTGGCGCTTGCATTTTGAGCGGCGCTCTTGCTGGCGGTAGCACTGTCGGTCGTGCTATGCGTGCTGGCATTGCTCTCCGTCGCGGACGTGTTGTCGCTCGCTGTGTGGTTCAGAGAACCGTTCAGACTGGAAGAACTTGTGCTGCTCTTTGTGACGTCCGACGTTGTCGTTGTGTCGAGTTGCGAGTTTTGACCGCGCTTGTAGCCGGAGAGGGTTGCTCCCGTGGCTGTCGATTGGTCGACAGAGTTGCCCTGGTTGACCGTTGCGCCCGAATTCCCGGCATCGGTCGCTAGGCTTCCATCGTAGATATTGACGCCATCGGCAACGGAACTACCCGAGGCGCTTACCACGTTGACACCTTTTGCTCCGTTCAGAGCGCTGCCCGAAAGGGTTACGCTGCTGCTGTCGGTTGTGGTAACCGTGGAGTTGTTGGCAGCAATGGATCCGGCGGCGCCGCCGGTGTCGGTCTGGCCAGCGGTGACGTTATCCATCTGACTGTCATTAATGGTTTGTGGATGTTTTGCCTGGCCGTATGCCGCGCCGGCAGTAAAGACTGAAGCGGTGATCAAAGTGCAAATAAGTTTGTTCATTGCTGCCTCCATGGGCATGTTGAGACGAGCGCGACCATACGCGCAGTCGCAATCGATTGCGCGTGGGCCTGTTTGACACAGTTTGAGCGGGCTCCCGAAGACAGGAGAACGATCGAAAGCCGTGTATTTCATGGAATGGGGGCCTTAATTGGGTCAAACCAAGGTGAACAAAGGTCAATTCATTGCGTCATGCGCGGATAGATAAAATCAGCCGCGTTTTCAAACCCAATTTGTGCATGGCCCGAAGTTACCCATACTTGCGTATCGAAATCCGTTCTGCGCTGTGTTGCGCAGGTGAATTAACTTGAGATAGGGGCCGTAGCGAACATTACGAATAGCGACGTTCACTATGTTCAAAATGGCGGACCGAGCCAACAAGCGGCGTGCCTTCTAATGCAATTTTGTTTCCAATCGTTTTAGATGAATAGTCAAGGGATTCTGCCGCCGATGGAGCCATATGTTGCACTGTTTTGCAGATTTTATTAGAAGAGATTTGCCTTGATACAAATTCAGCCGCCTGCTTATTCCAATTTTTCTAAAGCCGTTGGAGCTTACGATGAGGAATTTGGATCGGCAGTCGAAGCCTCAGAAAGGTAATAGACTAAGGAAGGGGAGACTGTACATCATCGACATGCATATTGGGGCTATCTCCGGATTATGAGTAGAACAGAAGTTTCGCTCGCGAAGCGTCGGTTATTTCTCCGTGATTCGCTGACATTTTTAGTTCTCACCCTCATCACCGGGGCGCTTTTTCTGGTCACGCTCTTTCTGTTTCGTTCGTTTACCTCTCATCGAGCCGAATTGGCCGTCCGGTGGTCGGGCCGGGGCAGGGACGCTTTGCGCGCCGGGAAGCCCCAAGAGGCAATCGTCGCTCTTCGTACGGGGCTGTCCTATGCTCCGGGCACCCGCTCGTATGAATTGTTGCTTGCTCAGGCGCTGACAGAGGCTGGCCGGACGGAGGAGGCATCCAACTACTTCATGAACCTATGGGTGACTCAGCCGGGGGACGGCTTTATTAATCTTGAGCTTGCACGACTTGCGGCAAAGAAGAACGATAAGCAAGACGCGGTCAAATACTATAGAGCGTCAATTTATGGGACCTGGGAAGGCGATGGTGTTGTGCGCAGGCGCGAGGTCCGGCTTGAGCTGGCGCGCTACCTGATTGAGCAGCATGACTTGAATGCCGCGCGCATTGAACTGCTGATCGCTGCCGGCAATTCTCCGAGCGATCCGAAGCTCAACATAACGCTGGCCGATCTGCTGGTGCAGACCGGGGATGTCTCAGACGCATTCAGCTATTACGAGAAGGTCCTTCAGGACGACTCGAAGAACCATGCCGCGCTGGAAGGCGCTGGACGAGCGGCTTACAGGCTTGGCAACTTTGCAGTGGCACATTCGCTGCTGGAACGAGCGCTTGAAGCGAAGGCATCGCCACTTTTGAAGAATGAGAATCGTTCGGGCGATCTTGCGACCATGCTGGAGAACTCGAAACGGATTCTTGAGGTGAGACCATCCGGGAGGCTGCGGCCAGAGGAACGAGTGGCTCGCATCCTTGGCGATCGTGCCATTGCAAAGAAACGGTTCGACGGCTGTATCGCCCAGTTCGACGCAGCAAGCGGATTACCTTCCTTGCTGCAGCAGCTCAAATTGAGGTGGACCGCTGGTGATGCGCCGATGAGTCGGCCGGTGCTGCTACAGAGTCTCGCAAAGCAGGATGCCGCAGTGCAATTGATCTATGACACGGAATTGCAGACCAGCCAGTTTTGCGGTGCGCCAACCGGGGACGATGCCTTGCTTCTACTGCTTGCGAAATCTCCAGAAGTGACGGAACGATAGGGACCAATGGAACAGAAGCGCATCATGGAAAGTGAGCCCGGATTGCAAGAGACATCAACGTCCTTACTCGCCGATATGGCTGCGATTGCGCCTGCGCGGGAAGAGCGGCTCTTTCTGCTGTTGTCGATCTTTATCGGCATTATCTCGGGTCTGCTGGTTGTCTCATTTCGGATGGCCATCGACTGGCTGCAAGTGCTTTTGATTGGTTCTGCGCCCAATCGGGGCCAACCCAGGCTTTTTATTGTCCCTGCAGTAGTCGGCCTGGTCGTCGCCGTGCTGACGCGGTATGTCTTTCCGCAGGTGCGCGGCAGCGGCGTGAACCAGACCAAGGCCGCGCTGTATATCAACAATGGTTACATATCGTTCCGCACCGTGATCGGCAAGTTCATGTTGTCGGCGCTTGCCATCGGTGGTGGCCACTCGCTTGGCCCCGAGGACCCATCGCTGCAGATTGGCGCAGGGGTTGCGTCGCTGATCAGCAGGCGAATGGGTCTATCGCGTGAGCGGCTGCGGCTCTTTGCTCCCATTGGCGCAGCGGCGGGACTTGCCGCGGCGTTCAATGCTCCAATCTCCGCGATCCTGTTTGTCATCGAAGAGGTCATTGGGCAATGGAATGCGGCGGTGCTTGGGTCGATTGTTCTGGGCGCGGTGTCGAGCGTTGTGGTTGCGCGATCGTTCTGGGGATCGGAGCCGATGTTCCGCATTCCGACGGTCACATTCGATTCGCGCGAGTTGCTGGCTTATACCGTGCTCGGTGTCTTTGGCGGAATTGCTGCGTTGATGTTTGCGAAGGCGCTTGGTTATTTGAGGCCGTGTTTGCGTAAGCAGCCGGCGTGGGCGCAGATGCTGCAGCCGGGGCTGGCTGGACTGCTGGTGGGTGGGATCGGATACTTTGGATTGCCGCAGGTGATGGGTGCGGGATACGGTGCAATCGACCAGGCGATGCACGCTCAGTTTGCCTGGAAGATGCTGCTGCTGCTGGCGCTCTTCAAGATTATTGCAACCACGCTTTCGTTTTCGAGCGGGACGCCGGGCGGCATGTTCGCTCCGACGCTTTTCATTGGCGCCATGCTGGGGGCGTCCATCGGCGCCTTCGAGAAGCTCTACTTTCCTCAACTGCATTTGACCGGCTCGCTTGGCTCATATGCTCTGGTTGGGATGGGCGTACTGTTTGCGGCATTTCTGCGAGCCCCGCTGACTTCGGTATTCATGGTGCTGGAGGTCAGTGGGAACTATTCAATCATTGTTCCGGTCATTCTCGCCAACACGATTGCGTATGTCATCTCACGCAGCTTTCAGCCAGTGCCTGTCTTCGAGATGTTGACGCATCAGGATGGCCTGTATCTGCCATCGATGGAGGAACAGCGGGAGGAGAGTGAGCTGCACATCGAAGATGCGATGCAACCGGTCGCCGTGCCGGTTCTGCAAGGAACGGAAATGGTCGCCGATGCGATGAAGTCTATGGCCCAATACAGTGACCTGACAGGCGATTCCGTAGTGCTGGTTCAGTGCAAAGATGGACTTTGGTATGCCGCAAAGTATGAAGAGTTGCAAGTGCTGTTTACGAAGGTGGGAGAATCGGATTTGCCGCTCTCGCTTGAAGCGCAGCTTGGCAAGGAGCGAACGCCGGTGCTATTTCCCGATCTTCCACTGGCCAGCACGCTGCCTCATTTCAAGCGCTGGCCTTTGCTGCCGATTACGAATCGCGCGATGCGTGGAGCGCTGGAAGGAGCTGTCTCGATGGCCGATGTTTTGAAGCGGTACCAGGGACGATAACCTGTTATTCTCTTGTTTTAAAGATGCCTCCAGGTTTTCTTTTAACTCAGACACTGAAGACTTCTCCCATACGTTATTCATAACGGATTGCTATGACAGGCTCAATTTGTGCCGCTCGCAGTGCCGGTAAGAGCGAAGCTACGCTGGCAATAAAAATGAGTGCTGCCACCGATCCAATGAGCACCCATGGATCATGCGCAGACGTTCCATAGAGAAAGCTTGCCAGAACCTGCGAAGCGAGCATCGCCACGATTAACCCCGCTCCCGATCCAACTGCCGCCACCAAAAGATTCTCCCGGAAGACCATCGTCATCACACGCGACCGCTTTGCTCCCAGAGCCATGCGGATGCCAATCTCACTTGTCCGCCGAGCCATCATATAGGCCAGTGTTCCATAGAGTCCAATTGCTGTGACCAGTAACGCGCATCCGGCAAAGAAGATCGATAGGAGCGCCATCGTTCGTTCTGCGCTCATTGACTTATTCATCACCTCATCCGCTGTCGTCAGCAGGGGCGCGGGGATGGTTGGTACCAGACGTGTTGTCAGCACACGTGCCGCACTCGCCAAAGGCCCTAGCGGTCCGTCGACACGTACTACGGCAGTCAGCGATGGCGTGTTCGCGTCGTCCTGCTGGATTGGAACATAACCTGCCGGTGGCGCGGGTGTGCGTACATCTCGATATTTTGCATCGCCTACAACGGCTACTACTTCAAACGAAGTTTTATCTCGAACCCGCGTTACCTGCTGCCCGACTGCGTTCCTCCCCGGAAAGAGCAGCTTTGCGGCGCTTTCATTCAGGATCATCTTTAGTCCGGATGCCTTCGTATCGTTCCATCGGAACTCCCTTCCGGCATGCATGGGAATCCGCATTGTGGTGAAGTAATTTGGCGCAACGCTGTTCAAATCGAGCATGTGAGAATCTCCGCTCGACGCAGCATAACTGCCGTTCCAGCCGAGATGGGAGAGCGGCACAATGGACTCAAAGCTAACGTTCTTTACCCCTGGCTGATGACTCAACTCTTCGCCCAATTCCTGATAAAGCTGCATGAGCGCATCGCCTTTAAGCTGCTGCTTGTCCATACTGAAGGCGATATTCACCAGACCCTTGGGGTCGAATCCGACTCCTGACCTGAACAGCCGCGCCAGGCTGGTCGCCAGTAAGCCGGCACCGATCACGAGTACCAGCGCCAGTGCTACTTCCGAAATTAACAACAGGCGCGGCAGGACTCCACGCTGCCTTTGCGACTGCTTTGCGTATTGACCATCTTTAATGTGGTCATTCAGATTGCCCGATGTAGCTCGCAGCGCCGGCAGCAGCCCGATTAGAATCGTCGACAGGACTGCTATCAGCACGGCAAATCCGAATACGCGGAGATCGAGCGAGGTGTCGAGTTGGAGAGCGGTCCTGCTCATGTGATTGCCGCTCATCAACAGTGTCGCCAGCGATCGGCTCACTATTGGCGCTGCAGCAAGGCCTGCAGCCGTACCCAGCACGGTAATCAGCATGCACTCCACCAGTAATTGCTGTACGAGTCTCGGTCGCGTGCCGCCCATCGCCAGTCGAGTTGCCAACTCTCGCTCACGCGCTGCGCTGCGCGCCATCAGCAGGCTCATCATGTTCAGGCATGCCAGCAGCAGGACACCGCCACACATCAAGAACATCGCTACCAGAGGCTCGCGAAAGAGCTCGCGGGCGTAAGTAAATCCCCGAGAGCCTGATTCGGCTGAGAAATGAAAATGACCCTTCTCTTCGTCTGTTATGTAATGCGGGTCACTCGATGATTCGTGCAGAATCGAATTGGAGATAGTCATCAGAGCTGCATTCGCCTGTTGCAGACTGACCCCCGATTGCAGACGACCCACAACAGTCAGCCACCATGCATTCATACCGTCATCGATATGATTTCTGGGCGCATCGATCACGGGATCAGCAGAGAGCGGAGCAAAGATCTCCGGTCTCTGAGTTGGGTCTGCTCCTATAAACCGCTTAGGCATAACGCCCACCACTGTGAATGGCGCGTTGGCGATCATCAATCGCTGTCCCACCACGTCCGGAGCGCGATGGAACCAACTCTGCCAGAAATTTTCACTGATCACAACCGCAAGACCCGCGGGACTGCCGCCTTTCTGGTCATCCTCTGGCGTTAGATATCGACCTAGCAGCGGCGCCGTTTCCAACGCCTGGAAGAACTGCCCACTTACGAGCATCCCGGGGATATTCTCATTGCCGGATCGGCCTTGCACCTGCAATATATCCGGGTTGTAGGCGAAGACATTGGTGAAAATGTCATGCTTGTTTTCCAAGCCTCGGAAGAATGGTGTGCAGAAGTCGTAGGCCGGTTGTGGCCCCCCGTCCTCGATGCGCAGGACTGCAAGCTCTTCGGCATGAGGTACAGGAAGAGGGCGCAGCAACAGCCCATTGATCATCGAGAAGACAGCCGTGTTCGCACCTACTCCAAGCGCCAGCGTCAGCACTGCCACCGTCGTAAAGCCCGGCGACCGCCACAGTAGACGCGATGAAAAATTCACGTCGCGAAAGAAGTTCTCCAGCCTGCGAAACTGCCAAAGCTCGCTCAGCCGCTCCTGCCACCGGCCTGCATTGCCGAAGGTTCGGCGAGTTGCCATGTCCACCTCGCGCTGGGATATACCCTCACCCAGCAGTCGCTCACGCAGCATGGACTGATGAAATTCCAACTCGTCGGCCATTTCGCGGTTCCTCTGTTTCCTGCGGAACAGCGATTTGATGCGGCCAAAAAACTCATGCAGAGTGGCATTCATACGAAATCTCCTTAAGACGCCTGCATTACAAATCCCACCGCCGCCGAGAGCTTTGCCCAGCGCTGTGATTCGCTGTTGAGTCGCTTTTTGCCCGCAGCCGTCAATTGGTAAAACTTGGCGCGGCGATTGTTCTCGGACGCTCCCCACTCTGCCTGCAACAGCCCGCGTAGCTCCAGCCGATGCAGGGCAGGGTAGAGCGCGCCTTCTTCCACCTTCAGCACCTGTTGCGATGTTTGATGAAGCCACTCGACGACGCCATACCCATGCAGTGGTCCACGCGCCAACGCCTTCAAGACAAGCATCTCCAGCGTTCCCTGGATGAGCTCGCCTGCCTCGGTTTTCTTTTCCCTAATCATGTTAGGGGAAAAGTATTCGAATTTTTGTTGATTGTCAATGCTGTGAACAGGGTAGATTCACGGGGAGGCGATTTCCTTGGTACAAATCGACAATAAGGAGCCAGTTTGGGCGAAAAAGCAATGTGGATAATTTGCATCAGGACTACCATATATTGCGGTTGACCTATAAAAAAACCCTTGATATAGTCGTTCTTCACGGTATCCGATTGCGAGATCGGATTTAATAGGGAATCCGGTGAGATGCCGGAGCTGCCCCGCAGCGGTAAGCAGGAACGAACGTCCCGTACGAAAGCACTGGTCTGGAATGGGCTGGGAAGCTGGGGCAAGTAGGAGGCCTGCAAGTCCGAAGACCTGCCGTGAGATGTGCCGAGATGGCACAAAATTCACGCACCTCCGAGGGGAGGATGGGGTGATCGGCGTGTGTCTCGGCGATCCTTCCGTCTGTGCCTTCCCGGAGCGAAAGGACACCTCCCCGTGGCTACTCTACAGACGACGCTCTCTGACCTTGATCCCCAATTTCCTGCTGCCGATGTTATTCCGCAGATGCAGGTTCGCAAGCGCAACGGCGCGCTGGAACCGGTAGACGTCAACAAGATTGTCCGCGCGGTGGAGCGGTGCTGCCATGGGCTGCCGCACGTGGACCCGATACGGGTTGCGAGTAAAACCATCGGCGGATTATTCGATGGAGCTTCTACTCGTGAGCTGGATTCCATCTCGATTCAGACTGCCGCGTCGTTGATTGCCGAGGAGCCGGAGTATTCGAAGCTGGCGGCGCGGCTGCTACTGGCTACGATCTCGAAGGAAGTTGCCGGGCAGAATATTTACTCGTTTTCGCAGTCGATTGAGGTGGGGCATCGCGAGGGCGTGATCTCGAAGGATACGGCGGAGTTTGTTGGCGCGAATGTAAGGAAGCTGAACAGCGCTATCGACGACCGGTTCTCCGACCGGTTTGAATACTTCGGCCTGCGAACGGTGTATGACCGCTATCTGCTGCGGCATCCGATTACGCGGCAGGTGATTGAGACGCCACAGCACTTCTTCATGCGGGTTTCGGCTGGGCTTTCGGTGCGGGTGAATGAGGCTGTTGAGTTTTACAAATTGCTGGCTTCGCATGACTATATGCCGAGTTCTCCGACGCTGTTCAACAGCGGGACGAAGCACTCGCAGATGTCATCGTGCTATCTGCTTGATTCGCCCGCGGACTCGCTGGACTCGATCTATGACACATATAAGCAGGTGGCTCTGCTGTCGAAATTCTCAGGCGGCATAGGGCTGGCGTTTCATCGGGTGCGGGCGGAGGGCTCGCTGATTCGTGCGACGAATGGAATCTCGAACGGCATTGTGCCGTGGCTGCGGACGCTCGATTCATCGGTTGCGGCAGTGAATCAGGGCGGCAAACGGAAGGGTGCGTGCTGCGTGTATCTGGAGCCGTGGCATGCAGATGTTGAGTCGTTTCTGGAGATGCGCGACAACACCGGCGACCAGGCGCGGAGGACGTACAACCTGAACCTTGCGAACTGGATTCCTGACTTTTTTATGCGGCGGTCGGATGAGGATGGAATGTGGTCGCTCTTCGATCCGAAGGATGTGCCGCACCTGACCGACTTGTATGGTGAGGAGTTTGATAAGGCCTATGTTGAAGCTGAGGAAAAGCAGCTTTACCGGCGGCAGGTAAAGGCGCGTGACCTGTATGCGCGCATGATGCGCACGTTGGCTGAGACGGGCAATGGGTGGATGGTCTTCAAAGACGCATGCAACATCAAGTGCAACCAGACCGGCGCTGCGGGAAATGTCGTTCATCTCTCGAACCTCTGCACGGAGATCACGGAGGTGACTTCTTCGGCGGAGACGGCGGTTTGCAATCTTGGCTCGGTGAATCTTGCGCGGCACCTTACCGATGGTGCTTTCGACTTTGAGAAGCTGGCCGCGACGGTTCGCCATGCGGTGCCGATGCTGGATCGCGTCATCGACATCAATTACTACCCCGTAACGCAGGCGGCGGTGGCGAACAGCCGCTGGAGGCCGGTCGGGCTGGGGGTGATGGGGTTGCAGGATGTCTTCTTTCAACTGCGAATTCCGTTTGATTCAGCGGAGGCGCGGATGCTCTCGGCGAAGATTCAGGAGGAGATTTACTTCCATGCGCTGAGTGCATCGTGCGATCTGGCGGAGCAGCATGGGCCTCATGCAGCATTTCAGGAGACGCGGGCGGCAAAGGGCGAGTTCCAGTTTGAGTTGTGGGGTGTAGCCCCGGCGGACAAAAAACGGTGGGAGCTACTGCGCGAGCGGATGAAGACGGTGGGTTTGCGTAACTCGCTGCTGATTGCCATCGCACCGACGGCGACGATTGCTTCGATCGTTGGATGTTATGAGTGCATTGAGCCGCAGATCTCGAACATCTTTAAGCGGGAGACGCTTTCGGGTGAGTTCATGCAGATCAACAAATACCTCGTGACTGAGTTGCAACAGCTTGGATTGTGGTCTGAGGAGATTCGCTCGCGGATCAAGATGGCTGAAGGGTCGATTCAGAAAATCAATGAGATTCCTGAGGAGCTGAAGCTGATCTATCGCACGGTGTGGGAGATGCCGATGCGGGCGCTGATCGATATGGCGGCGGAGCGCGGTGCGTACATCGACCAGAGCCAGTCGCTGAATCTGTTTGCCGAGTCGCCGAATATTGGACGGCTGAGCTCGATGTATATGTATGCGTGGAAGCGCGGCATCAAAACAACGTACTATCTGCGTTCGCGTCCGGCGACGAAGATTGCAAAGACTACGGTTAGTTATGGGCCTGCTGCAGGCGCTGGCAACCGCGTGGACCTACAAGCGACGGCGAGCGCGAATGTGAGCTGCTCGCTCGATAACCCCGAGTCCTGTGAGGCTTGCCAGTAAAGGCGAAAATAACTATGTCAACGAAAGCACCCAGTTCCATTCTCGATCCAGGCTTGTCTCTTACGCTGCGTCCGATGCAGTATCCCGTGTTCTTTGAGATGTTCAAGGATGGGATAAAAAATACGTGGACTGTCGAAGAAGTCGATTTTTCAACGGACCTTGTGGACCTTCGTTCGCGGCTTACGCCGGCGGAGATTCATCTGATTCAGCGGCTTGTTGCATTCTTTGCGACGGGCGATTCAATTGTTTCGAACAACCTTGTGCTGAATCTTTATAAGCACATCAATTCACCGGAGGCTCGACTCTATCTGTCGCGACAACTGTATGAAGAGGCCGTGCATGTTCAGTTTTATCTAACGCTGTTGGATAACTACGTTCCCGATCCGGATGCTCGGGCGGCCGCGTTTGCGGCGGTGGAGAATATTCCTTCGATTACGAAGAAGGCGCAGTTCTGTATGCGATGGATGGATTCGATACAGAAGCTTGATGAGCTGCGCACGCCGGAGGAGCAGAAACAGTTTGTGTTGAACCTGATCTGTTTTGCCGGATGCATTGAAGGGTTGTTCTTCTTTGCGGCGTTTGCTTATGTGTATTTTCTGCGCTCGCGCGGCCTCTTAAATGGCCTGGCAGCGGGTACGAACTGGGTATTTCGCGATGAGAGCTGCCACCTGGAGTTTGCGTTTGAAGTGGTGAATGTGGTGCGGAGCCAGCATCCTGAGCTGTTTGATGCGGCGTTGGAAGCAGACGTGGTTGAGATGATGAAGGACGCGGTGGAGTGCGAGTTGCAGTTCGCCGAAGATTTACTGTCAGGTGGTGTTGCTGGTCTGTCGGTGCGCGAGATGCGACAGTATCTGGAGTACGTTGCAGACTCGCGTGTGGTGCGGCTGGGGATGAAGCCTATCTTCGGTTCGAAGAATCCGTTTGCGTTCATGGAGCTGCAGGATGTGCAGGAGCTGGCGAACTTCTTCGAGCGCCGGGTCTCTGCGTATCAGGTTGCGGTTGCGGGTGAGGTCGCTTTTCACGATGACTTTTAGCAGATGCCAACGGAAAAAACGAAATGCAGGGGTCTCTCCACTTCAGCGGCAAAAGCGCCGCCTTCGGTCGAGATGACGTACTTTTTATCTCTGAATGGCGGTGTCAGCTTTGCTGGGCTTTGCGGATACCTGGGATGGGGTTGGGAGCTGTGTCCTGTCCCAGCCTCCGCCCAGGGCCTGAATCAGCTGTACAGATGAGGTCATGGCCTGGGTGCGAAGTGTGGTCAGCGTTTGTTGATCGGTGAGCAGCGTAGTCTGCGCTGTAACAAGGTCGACGTAGGGATCGATGCCGGTCTGGTAGCGCCCGGTTTCAAGATCGACAAACTGCTGGGCGGACTGTTCTGCTTCCTGCTGCTTGAGAATTTGTTGAGAGAGTATGCGGACAGAGGCGAGATAGTCCTCGACCTGCTGAAAGGCAGTGAGGACGGTCTGGCGATAGGTGGCGACGTTGGCGTTGTAGGTCGCGGTGTACTGCTGGACCGTAGCTCGACGGAGGCCGGCGTCAAAGACGGTCTCGGAGACGGAGGGGCCAATGGACCAGAAGCGGCTGGGCCAGTCGAAGAGATGCTTGAAGGTCGAGCTTTCAAAGCCGCCAGAGGCGCTGAGGATGAGGTCTGGGTAGAAGGCGGCGTCGGCGATTCCGATCTGCGCGTTGGATGCAGCCATGTTGCGCTCGGAGGCTGCAACGTCGGGACGGCGCTCAAGAAGCTGTGACGGCATACCGAGAGGGATAGCCGGCGGTTTGGCGTTGAGGGCTTTGTGGGGGATGGAAAAGCCGGAAGGATTGGTTCCGATCAGCACAGCGATGGCGTGCTCATACTGGGCGCGGGCGACACCCAGATTGGTTGCCTGGGCTTCGGCGTTCTGAAGAGTATTTTGCGCTTCGACCACGGAGATCTTATCACCGACTCCGGTCTCATACTGGGCTTGCGTGTAATCGAGCGTTTTTTGGTCAGCGACGATGGTGGCGGTGTAGAGATCCTGCAGGGCATCCTGGCCGCGGAGTTCAAAGAAGAAGAGAGCGAGATTGGCTTGCTCGCTAAGGCGCTCGTTTTCAAGGTCGGCGGCGCTGAGCTGGGCTTGAAACTGATATTCGCTGATGGTATTGCGAATTTTCCCCCAGAGATCGGGCTGCCAAGAGACATCGAGGGGGAGTGTCCCAATGCTGCTTTGTGAGCCGACACTGGTGCCGCCAGTTCCAGTGGAATTTTTCAGGTTAGCCGAGGAGCGGGAGCGCTGGTACGAAGGGCCGACTGTCGCTACTGGAAAGAGCTGCGAATGGGCTTCGCGGACGATGGCGCGAGCGGCCATGAAGTTTCCAAAATATTGCTTGATGTTCTGGTTGTTGATGTCGATCTGCTCTTCGAGCGCGTTCAGTTCGGGATCGTTGTAGATCTCCCACCATTTGCCGTGAAGCATAGCGTCCTGCGGCTGCGCGACTTTCCAACCGTCTGTGTCTTTGAATTGGGTTGGAGACTCCTTGTAGGAGATTGGCGGAGCCTGGGCTGTGGCCGGAGGAGTGTGATATTTGGGCCCGACCCGGCAGCCGGTGAGAAGCACGGCCGCTGCGATGGCGGGATAGATGGCGGCTTGGAGGCGAAGAGTAGTCATAGTTTTAGACCGAGATAGCTCATTCCATTAATCGATTGCGGGCGTTGGACCGGCTGCAGAATGAAAGGTTTCGTGACGCCTGCCCTGGATGCGGAGACGGAGACGATCGAGGGTGAGATAGACGACGGGAGTGGTGTAGAGAGTGAGGAGCTGGCTCACGAGGAGGCCTCCTACGATGGTGATGCCGAGCGGGCGGCGAAGCTCGGAGCCCATGCCGGTTCCAAAGGCAAGAGGGATAGCTCCGAACATAGCAGCCGTGGTGGTCATCAGGATGGGGCGGAAGCGCAGCATACAGGCTTCAAAGATAGCTTCTTCGGGTCCCATTCCCTGTTCGCGCTCGGCCTGGAGGGCGAAGTCGATCATCATGATGGCATTCTTTTTAACGATACCGATGAGAAGCACGATGCCGATGATGGAGATGACGTTCAGGTCTTCGTGGAAGAGCATGAGAGCGAGCATTGCGCCGACGCTGGCCGACGGCAGTGTCGAGAGAATGGTAATGGGATGCACCAGACTTTCGTAAAGAATGCCGAGCACGATGTAGACCGCAAAGAGCGCGGTGAGTACGAGGATGGGTTCACTGCCGAGGGAGTCCTGGTAGGCCTGCAGCGTACCGGCGAAAAATCCGTGGACAGTGGAGGGAATGCCTAACCGGTCCTGCATCTGGTTGATGGCGAGAGTTGCATCGCTGAGCGAGACGCCGGGGGCGAGATTGAAAGAGATAGTGTCCGAGGGGAAGAGGCCGGTGTGGTTCAGCTGAAGAGGTATGGTGTCGGCATGGTGCGTTGCCATTGTGGAGAGAGGAATGTTGCCGGTGGCTGTTGGGTTAATGCTTCCGCCGGGACGCAGATAGATATTTCTGAGGCCTTCGGGCCCCTGCCAATAGGGAGGGGCAACCTCGAGAACGACATAGTACTGATTGAGTTGGGTGTAAATGATGGAGACTTCGGACTGACCGAAGGCGCTGTAAAGAGACGAGTCAAGCGACTGAGCGGTCTGGCCGAGCCTGGCCGCCTTGACGCGATCATAGTTCAGCAACATATCCAGGCCGCCATTCTGCTGATCGCTGTTGACGTCCTGTAGGCCGGGCAGATGCTTCATTTCGGCGAGGACAATAGGGCCCCATTTTGCGAGATCAGCGATATTGTCGGCCTGAAGCGTGTATTGATAGAGCGCTGCGCTGGAGCGTCCGCCAATGCGGAGGTCTTGCGAGGCCTGGAGGAAGGTGGCGCCCCCCGTGAGCTTGTTCAGCTTGGGACGCAGGCGGTTGATCACTTCAGGGGCGCCAAGCTTGCGGACATTCAGCGGCTTCAACGTGATGTAGACGAAACCTCCGTTGCCGCCGCCTGTAAAGGCGATCACTGTCTGAACAGCAGGGTCTTTCATGATCACATTTTCAACATCCCTGGTGGCCGCGTCCATGGCTGGGAAGGAGGCATCCTGCGGACCCTGGATTCCGCCGACGAGGGCGCCGGTGTCCTGCTGAGGAAAGAAACCCTTGGGAATTTTGATGACGATGGCGAAGTTCAACAGAATAGTGAGGAAGAGCACCGTAAGGGTGAGGCCGGGATTTTCAAGGACCCAGTGCAGGCTGCGTCGATAGAGCGAAAGCACCCAATCGAAGAATCTCTCGTTTGCCCGGTAGAGGCGACCATGCTTCTTTTCGTGCTCATTTTTCAGGAGATAGGCGCACATGGTGGGCGTCGTCGTCAGAGAGATGACCATCGACACGAGGATGGCGGTGGAGAGGGTGATGGCAAACTCGCGGAAGAGGCGGCCAACGATCCCGCCCATGAGAATCAGCGGAATGAAGACGGCTATGAGCGAGAAGCTGATGGACATGACCGTGAAACCGATCTCCTGGGCGCCCTTCAGCGTTGCCGCGAAGGCGTTCATGCCGGCTTCCAGATGACGGGTGATGTTTTCCATGACAACAATGGCGTCGTCGACGACGAAGCCGGTGGAGATGGTGAGCGCCATCAGCGAAAGGTTGTCGATGCTGAAGCCGAAGAGATACATGACGGCCAGCGTGCCGATGAGAGAGACGGGAACGGCGACGGCGGGGATCAGCGTAGAGCGTACGTTGCGGAGAAAGATGAAGACAACCAGGATGACAAGGACGATGGAGAGCAGCAATGTCCACTCAACATCATTGACCGAGGCTCGGATAGTGGTGGTGCGGTCGAGCATGACAGTGATGTCGATTCCCTGAGGAATCGAAGCCTTCATGGAAGGAATGGAGGCAAGGATCCGATCATTGGTGTCGATGATGTTGGCGCCGGGCTCGCGGTGGATGATGATATTGATAGCCCGTTTGCCGTTGAGGTATCCGCCGTTGCGAATGTTCTGCACCGAGTCGATGACGTCCGCGACATCGGACAGGTGAATGGCCGCGCCATTCTTGTAGCCGACGATGAGAGGTCTATAGTCTTCGGCATGTGAGATTTGATCGTTGGCCAGGATATCGGCGGTGATGTTGCCGTCAGTGATCTGCCCTTTGGCGAGTGAAGAGTTCTGCAAGCTGAGCTGCGACTGAAGATTGGCCATGGTGAGGCCATAGCTGGCGAGCTTGGTCGGATTCACTTCGACGCGAACGGACGGAAGCGCACCACCGCCGACGTTGACCTGGCCGACGCCTGATATCTGCGAGAGTTTTTGCTGAAGAACGGTAGAGGCTTCGTCGTAGAGCTTGCCCGGATCATATTTGTCGGACGTAAGTGTGAGGATCATGATCGCAGCGTCAGCCGGATTGACTTTGCGATAGGTAGGATTTCCGGGAAGGTTGGCCGGGAGATAGGTGCGCGCGGCGTTGATGGCTGCCTGGACATCGCGCGCCGCTCCATCGATGTTGCGGCTGAGATCGAACTGGATGGTGATCTGGGTCGAGCCGAGACTGCTGGAAGAGGTCATCTCGGTGACGCCGGCGATATGACCGAACTGCCGCTCGAGCGGCGTGGCAACGGAAGAGGCCATGATCTCTGCGCTGGCTCCAGGCAGGCCTGCCTGGACCGAAATTGTAGGGAAATCCACCTGCGGCAAAGGCGAGACGGGAAGCACAGTGAAGGCGATCCCGCCCACGACAGCGATAGCAATGGTGAGCAGAGTTGTAGCTACGGGCCGATGGATGAACGGCGCGGAGATATTCATGGCTGTTGCCCTGCGGATTGCGGCGCGTTACCGGGATGCGGGCTTCCCCGCCTGCTGGAGAGACGCGTTGCAATGCCATCAAAGAAGATATAGATGACGGGTGTGGTGTAAAGAGTAAGTATTTGGCTGAGGATCAAACCACCGACCATGGCGATGCCGAGCGGCTTGCGCAGCTCAGAGCCCTCGCCAGATCCAAACGCAAGCGGGACACCGGCGAGCAGCGCGGCCATCGTGGTCATCATGATAGGGCGGAAACGAAGAAGGCACGCCTCGTAGATGGCATCGGTCGCATTTTTCCCGCGCTCCCGTTCGGCCTCGAGGGCGAAGTCTACCATCATAATGCCGTTCTTCTCCACAATGCCTATGAGCAGGACGAGTCCTATGATCGCGACGATGCTGAGGGACTTATGGAAGATGATGAGCGCGAGAAACGCGCCTACACCGGCAGAGGGAAGCGTGGAAAGAATGGTGATGGGGTGGATGAAACTCTCGTAGAGAACGCCGAGCACGATGTAGACGGTGACGAGGGCGGCGAGAATGAGAAGAGGCTCATTTGAGAGAGAATTGCGGAACGACGCGGCTGTTCCCTCGAAATCTGCCTGGAGGCTGGCTGGCATATGCAGATCTTTCTGCACTTTGGTGATGGCGTCGATGGCGCCGCCGAGGGAGCCGTTGGGTGCCAGATTAAAGGAGACGGTGATGGCCGGAAACTGTCCCTGATGGGCGATGGAGAGCGGCTCGGTGGTCTTCTCGAAGTGCGAGAAGGCGCTGAAAGGCACTGCGCTGCTGGTCGCCGAACTGGTGCCTCCGGCGGTGCCCGCACCCTGACTGATGGTGGCGGCGCTGGAACCGAGAGGACTGACCGGCGGGGCGAGCGTGTTGGCCGAAGGGGTGTAAAGCGCGGAGGTGGTCAAGGAGTTTGAGCCTGCCGAAGTGGAACCTCTGCCGGAAGCCGATGATCCGCCCGCACCGCTGGTCCCGGCAGCAGCGTTGGACTGGATATAGAGGTGGCTGAGCATGTTGGGATCGAGCTGGAACTGCGGTTGGGCCTCGAGAATGACGTGGTACTGATTGAGCTGCGTGTACATCGTGTTGATCTGACGTTGGCCGAAGGCGTCGTAAAGCGTATTGTCGATGGTGGTTGGTGCAATGCCGAGACGCGCCGCGGTGGGTCGGTCGATGACAAGATCGATCGCGAGGCCGCCCATCTGCTGGTCGGTGGCAACGTCTTCAAGCTCCGGCAACTGCTTCAGCTTGGCGACGAAACGGGCGGTCCACTCGTTCAGTTCGTTCTGGTCAGGGTCTTCGAGTGTGTACTGATATTGGGTGCGGCTCACGCGGTCGTCGACAGTGATGTTCTGCACCGGCTGCATATAGAGCTCCATGCCCTGCACATCTTTCAGCTTCTTCTGCAGGCGGCGAATGATGTCCGACGCGCTGATACCGCGCTGGGCCAGCGGCTTGAGGTTGATCGACATTCTGCCGCTGTTGATGGTGGTATTGGTCCCATCGGCGCCGATAAAGGACGAAAGGCTTTCGACTGCCGGATCTTCAAGAATGACCTTTGCCAGCTCCTTCTGCTTAGCCGCCATGGATTTGGAACCGATGGTTGGCGACGCCTGCGAGATACCCTGGATGACGCCCGTATCCTGAACGGGGAAGAAGCCCTTGGGAATGATGATGTAGAGGAAAACGGTAAGCACCAGCGTCGCAAGTGCTACAAGGAGCGTGATGGTCCGGTAGCGAAGGACGACTTTGAGCGTGCGCCCGTAAAAGGCAATCATGCTCTCAAAGACGCGTTCGGAAGATTTAAAGAACTTGCCCTGCTGTTCCGGAGGCGTGTGCTTGAGGATGCGCGAGGACATCATCGGAGTAAGCGTGAGCGAGACCACCGCAGAGATAATGATGGTGACGGCGAGGGTGACGGCGAATTCGCGGAAGAGACGACCAACGATGTCTCCCATGAAGAGCAGAGGGATGAGGACGGCGATAAGGGAGACCGTCAAGGACATGATGGTGAAGCCGATCTGCTCGGCTCCTTTGAAGGCCGCTTCCATCGGCGAATCGCCGGCTTCGAGATACCGCGAGATGTTTTCGATCATGACGATGGCATCGTCCACGACAAAGCCGGTGGAGATGGTGAGCGCCATGAGCGATAAGTTGTCGAGACTGTAGCCGAGAGCGTACATCACCGCAAAGGTCCCGACCAGAGACAACGGTACGGCCACGCTGGGGATAATGGTGGCGTAAAGGTTCCGCAGGAAGAGAAAGATGACCATCACGACGAGAGCTACGGTGAGTAGTAGCTCAAACTCCACGTCGTTGACCGAGGCCTGGATGCCAGTGGTAAGGTCGGTGAGCGTGGTGATCTGGATGCCGGCCGGAAGGTCGGCCTGGAGCTGCGGCAATATTTTCTTGATGCTCTTGACGACGCTGATGGTATTGCCGCCGGGCTGGCGCTGGATATTGACGATGACAGCCGGTGTCTGGTCCATCCATGCTGCCTGAACGCTGTTTTCGATGCCGTCCACGATAGTAGCTACATCGGTGAGCATGACCGGCGCGCCGTTGCGATAGGCAACCACGACTTTTTTATAGTCGGCGCTGGTGACAAGCTGGTCGTTGGCGTCGATCTGGTAGTCCTGGCGCGGGCCGTCGAAGTTTCCCTTGGCGGCGTTGACGCTGGATTGTGAGACGGCGGTACGAAGGGCCTCAAGATCGATGCCGTAGGAAGACAGTGCGGAGGGATTGACCTGAATTCGCACAGCCGGCTTTTGGCCGCCGCTGATGCTGACGAGGCCGACTCCACTGAGCTGCGAGATCTTTGGCGCGAAACGCGTATCGATGAGGTCTTCGACCTGCGAAAGCGGCATGGTCTTCGACGTAATCGCGAGCGTCAGGATGGGCGCGTCGGCGGGGTTCGTCTTGCTATAAATGGGCGGCGATGGAAGGTTGGCCGGAAGATAACTCTGCGATGCATTGATGCCCGATTGCACCTCTTCTTCCGCGACGTCGATGTCCAGATTGAGATTGAACTGGAGGACGATGACGGAGTTGCCGCCGGAACTGCTGGAGGTCATCTGGCTAAGGCCCTGAAGCTGGCCAAACTGCCGCTCAAGCGGGGCTGTAACGGTAGTCGCTACGACCTCGGGACTCGCACCGGGATAAAAGGTGACGACTTGAATGGTCGGATAATTCACCTCAGGCAGGGCAGAAACGGGCAACTGCGTATAACCCACAAGGCCAACCAACAGGATTGCCGCCATAAGCAGCGACGTTGCAACAGGACGAAGAATAAACGGGCGCGAGGGACTCAAGGAGCTTCACTCCCGGTAGTGCTGGCGGGAACTGGGTTCTTGGAGATAGTAATCTTGGAGTTGTCCTGCAGCTTCTCAAAGCTGCTGTCGGCGACAACCTCGCCAGGGTTGACGCCTTCGACCTCGGTCGTGTTCTCGTCAGATACTCCGGGCTTCACGCTGCGTAAATGAGCCGTATTGTTTTGAATAATGTAGACAAATGCCTCCTGGCCATTGTGCTGAACCGCCGAGGACGGAAGGAGCGTTACATCGTGGAGGGTATTGACCAGCAGCCGGGTGTTGACGAACTGATTGGGATAGAGTGTGCCCCCTTTGTTGTCGAACATGGCGCGCGCCTTGACGGTTCCCGTCGTGGTGTCGATCTGGTTGTCGAGGGTGATCAGCGTGCCCGAGCCGATCTTGTTCAGGGAACTGCGATCGAAGACATAGACGGGCAGCTTTGTTCGCTGACCCAGCCGAGGTTGAACCTGTCCAAGATGATCTTCGGCGATGATAAAGATGACCGTAATAGGCTGTATCTGGGTGATCACCGCGAGAGTGGTTCCACCTGAGGATTGAACAACGTTGCCCGGATCGACGAGCCGTAGACCGACTCTGCCCGTGAAGGGTGCGGTAATGTGGCAGTAGTCGACCTGGACCTGGTCGAATTGCACTGCGCCTTGGTCATTTTTGACGGTGCCTTCGTTCTGCAGAACAATTTTTTCCTGATCGTCGAGGGTCTGCTTTGGAATCGCGTTGCGGCTCCAGGCGTCGCGGTAACGGGCGAGATCCATCTGTGCCTGGGCGAGGATGTTCTGGTCTCTCTCCAGAAGGCCCTGCGCCTGCAGCAAGGTGGCTCGATAAGGGCGGGAGTCTATTTCCACCAAGGGGTCGCCCCGGTGGACGAGCTGGCCCTCTGTATAGTGCACAGCAGTAATTATTCCGTTCACCTGACTGACGATGGACGCAGTATGGAGGGGAGTAACAGTCCCAATGTTGTCGAGGTAAACACCGAGATCACCCTTTTGTGCCGTGACTGTGGTGATAGCGGCCACCCCGCCCGCGCCGTGGCCCGGCTTCGGCGCGGTGTTGTCGTGATGGCGCAGGATAAGAAAGAAGCCAAGGGCGAAGATGAGGAGAATTACAATCCACACGACGATTCGACTGGTCTTATGTTTCGGATGCGTCGTGGCAGAGGTGGCAGAGGCCGGGAGTTGGTGGTCCGGGCCGATAGTCGGGTGCTCATTTGAATCGGATGACAATGTGTCTCCTGGCCAAACTGGTAGGTTCGGGCTTAAGTGCTACTGGTCCGCTTACGTGTTGACGCATCACTACCCCCGTATGGACGCAGCACTAGATGGTAATTTATCTCGTCAGGGCACTTACCGGCCTACTTAAAATGTCCTATAAGCGCCCATTGAAGCGCTATATCCAATTTTGACAGAGATTGACTTCCCAACCGAAATATGGTGTGGATCTTCGCTATTCTTCCGCTTCGTCGTGCACCGGTTTTTTTGCCATAGCCAAAATTTTTTCGGCTACCGGTTGGGGAACCACATCGTAGTGGCCCATTTCCATGCGGAAGCTTCCGCGGCCCTGGGTGATGGAGGTAAGAGTGGTCCCATAGGTAAGCATCTCGGCCATGGGGACCTCGGCGCGGACGATGGTTCCGGCCCCGCCGCTCTCCATCCCCTGCACACGGCCTCTGCGACTGTTCAGATCGCCAATCAGCGCGCCGGCGAACTCGTCCGGGGCTTCGATTTCGACGTGCATGACCGGCTCCAGAAGCGCGGGCTTTGCCAGCTCCATGCACTTGCGAAAGGCTGCGTGAGCAGCCATTTTGAAGGACATCTCGCTCGAATCGACGTCGTGGTAGCTGCCATCGAAGAGGGAGACCTTGAAATCGACGACCGGATAGCCAGCGAGATAGCCGCGCGCTGCCGACTCGTTGATGCCCTTTTCCACTGCCGGAATGTACTGTCGCGGAACTGAACCGCCGAAGATATCGTTGACAAAGACAATACCGCTGCCGCGCGCGAGCGGCTCCATGCGGATCTTGCAATCGCCAAACTGGCCATGCCCACCGGTCTGTTTCTTGTGGCGACCCTGGGCTTCGGCGCGGCCTCGGATCGTCTCGCGATAGGGCACCTTCGGCGCCTTCAGCGTTACCTCGGTGTGGTAACGCCTCTTCAGCTTGGAGACGATTGCCTCGATATGCGATTGACCCGCCCCGGCGACCAGAAATTCGTTCGTCTGAGGATCGCGGAAAAACCGCACCATCTGGTCTTCTTCCATCAGCTTGTGCAGGGCGGGAGCCAATTTGTCCTCATCGGCGCGCGATTTCGGCTCGATGGCATAGGTCATCGCCGGCTCGGGCATGGATACCGGCTCAATAAATATCTCGTGCGCCTTGTCCCCAAGCGTGTCTCCGGTGAGCGTAATGCGCAGCTTGGCGACAGCCCCGAGATCGCCCGCGTGTAGCTCAGTCACCTCGACCGCCTTCCGCCCCTGCATGATCGAGAGGTGCGCCAGCCGCTCCGTCTCCTGCCGCGTAAAGTTCTGGACGCTCGTATCGGTCTTCACCATGCCGCTGACGACCTTGAAGAACGAGATTCTGCCCGCGAAGGGGTCAGTCATCGTCTTATAAACGTAGAGGGCCAGCGGCTCCTTATCATCGACGCGCCGCATCACGATCTCTTCCTGTACGTCCTCGGGAGTGCTCGCCGCCTCACCGTTGGTTGCGCTGCTGCCCGAAGAGGCAGGGCTAAGAATGCCCCCGGCGGCTACCGGCTCGCGCTCGACTGGGGCAGGCGCGTACACCTTCAAAAAATCGAGCAGGTGGTCCGTGCCTACATTTCTCAGTCCGCTTGCATAGAGCACCGGAAAGATTCTGTCTTCGCGAATCGCTTCATGGAGCGCTGCGATGAGGTGGTGTTCGGGGATAGTGCCTTCGCGGAAGAACTCTTCCATCAGCTCATCCTTGCCCTCGGCCACAAGCTCGACGAGCGCCTCGTGCGCGGCCTTCGCATCCGCAGCGACTAATTCAGGAATCTTGCCGGAGTTGCCATGGCCGTCTCCGTCGGGCTCATAGAGAAACGCCTTCATCGTCACCAGGTCCACGACACCGTGAAAGCCGTGCTGATCCACGATAGGCAACTGCACCGGTACGACTTGCCTTCCCCACTTTTCCTGTAGCAGTTCGATCATTCGCTGACGGCCTACTCTGCTGTCCGCCTTGGGATGATCGATCTGGTTGATAACAAGGATGCGAGGCAGACTGACCTCAGCGGCAAATTTCCAGACGCGGTCGGTCACCGCCTCCGCCCCGATCTGAGCGTTGAGGACAATCAGCGCGGCCTCGACGGGCAGCATGGCCGCTCGCGCCTCATGGACAAACATATGAAAGCCGGGAGTATCGAGCAGGTTGATCTTCACGCCATTCCACTCGGCAAATGCCAGCGCATTGGCCATGGTGGTGCGTCGCGCAACCTCTTCCTCGTCGTAAGCGGTCACGGCCGACCCATCTTCGACCCGGCCCTTGGCAGGCGTCATCTTAGCGGCATGGAGCAAAGCGGAGATCAGGGTCGTCTTGCCGCTGTGGGAATGTCCCACCACGGCGACATTGCGGATATCGCTTCCAGAATAGACTTTCATCCGAAGATCCCTCCTGCATCGTGGATCGTTATGTTCGCCCACGGCAATTGCGCCGCTGCGTTCTTTCGTTCTATGCCGCGATGGCTGGCCGCGCCAGAATTCAGACCCGCCGGGGGCCCTCCTCCTGAGGAAGAGGGATGCTATCACAGACCCGAATGATTGCTCATTTACGTATTCGCGGTGGAAAGTGAGTTAGACTCCCTCTGTCCCATCCAATTCGTATTTTCTGTTTCGTAACCGGTAACGGCAGGGAAGCGAGGAAACTTCGATTGACAGGGAATATACGAAGCGGTAAACATGGTGTTCGTTGTGATAGCGCAATCATATCCGCATTCAAATGCAGTTTAAACGGGGCGGTGGGCCGAATGCGCGGCTCAATCCGAAGCAAGGAATCGACGAGCAACACCTGTTGTCGAAGACGTCAGGTGCTAAATGCTAAATAATAAGGAGTTGTACATGATTGTTCTTTCGCGTCTTACCGTGGCACGCAAATGCGCTGGGGTCCTGCTGACGTCGGCAGTGTTTTTCGCGCCGCTCTTCTGCATCAGCACTTCGGTTCAGGCCCAGCACAGAAGGGCTACCTCAGACATTCCAGCGACACTGTCTACTCAGTCGCAACAGGTGATTGAGCGCCTTACGTCCTTTAGCCATCTGCCGGGCGGTACATGGCGATACCACGCCGGAAATGTTGCTCACGGCGAGGCACTCAATCTGGACGACAGCAGTTGGCCCATCGTGAAGCCGGGAACCAAGGGCTCCGCGGACGCCGCCTGGTACCGCTACACTGCTGAGATTCCCAAAACACTGAACGGCTACGACCTTACCGGCGCTCGCATCTGGTTCAAGTTCAACGCCCGTGGCGATCGCTCCATGCCACAGATCATCTATTTCAATGGCCGCCGCGTCGCTCTCGGCGATGACCTGGAGCCGATCGTCCTGTTCGATCAGGCGAAGCCTGGCGACAAAATTCTAATTGCAGTCAAACTTCTTCCCACCGTCGCGGTAAAGACATTTGGCGGCGCGGAGATGAAGATCGACTTTGCCTCGACGCGGCCCGATCCAGAAGATCTGGGGACAGAGTTTACCTCAACCGCGCTGCTTATCCCGACGCTCTCCAAAGATCCAACCCAGGACCTTGCGACGCTACAACATGCCATCTCCGCGGTCGATCTTGGAGCGCTCGATGCCGGCAATCAAGCAAAGTTCGACGCATCGCTAACCAAGGCGAAGAGCGAGATTGAGCCCTTCAAGCCTATGCTCCAGCAGGCCACCTTCCACCTTACCGGCAACTCGCACATTGACGCTGCGTGGTTGTGGCCCCGGACCGAAACGGTGGATGTGGTGAAGCGCACCTTCGGCACGGCACTGCAGTTGATGAATGAATACCCGAACTACACCTACACGCAGTCCGCCGCGCAGTACAACGAGTGGATGGCCGATAAATATCCGGAGATGAACGAGGAGATCAAGAAGCGCATCAAGGAAGGCCGATGGGAGGTCGTCGGCGGCATGTGGGTCGAGCCTGACCTGAACATGCCCGACGGCGAGTCGCAGGTGCGCTCCATCCTGCTTGGCAAACGCTGGTTCCAGAAAGAGTATGGCGTGGATGTTCGCATCGGCTGGAACCCCGACTCCTTCGGCTACAACTGGCAGCTTCCGCAGATATACAAACGTTCCGGCATCGACTACTTCGTCACCCAGAAGATGACGTGGAACGACACCAACCAGCTTCCATTCAAACTCTTCTGGTGGGAGTCGCCGGACGGCAGCAAGGTGCTGACCTACTTCCCGCAGGGCTATGGAAATCGCGACCTCGGCCCAGTGAGATTGTCGAAGGATCTTGTACAGGCACGCAAGCGTTCTCCCGGTCTGGAAGAGATGATGGACCTGTATGGAGTCGGCGATCATGGCGGCGGTCCTACCCGTGCCATGCTTGACCAGGGCGATCACTGGATGCAGCCCGACAAGGTTGTGCCGCAGATGAAATATGGTCTCGCGCAACCATTCTTCACCAACGTCGAGCAAAAGATCGCTGCCGATTCGCCGGTGTGGAACTACAAGTCCATCGCGAAGGGCTATACCTTCCCCACGTCCGAGGAAGGTAAGATCCACATCCCGACCTGGAAGGACGAGATGTACCTCGAGTATCACCGTGGCGTGTTTACGACGCAGGCAAACCACAAACGCAACATGCGCGACAGCGAAGAATGGACGCTGAATGCAGAGAAATATGCGTCGCTGGCATGGCTCGACGGGGATGCTTACCCCAATGCGCGATTCACCGATGCCTGGAAGAAGATCACCTTCAACCAGTTCCACGACCTTGCCGCCGGTTCCGGAATCGGCGTCATCTATAGAGATGCGCAGAAGGATTATGACCAGGTGCATTGGGAGACGAGTCAGATCTCGACCACGGCGCTTCATACGCTTGCAGCCGGGGTAAATACTCGCACCTTGAGTGGTGTCCCAGTGCTGGTCTTCAACCCGCTTGGGTGGCAACGTTCCGGTATCGTTGAGGTGAATGTTCAGTTGCCGGAGGCATCGGCCAACGGCGTCTCCGTTACGGACGTAAACAATCGCGTTCTGCCTTCAGAGGTGTTGTCGTCCAACTCGAAGACGAACAGCTACAAGCTTCTCGTTGACGTAAAGAATGTTCCCTCTCTCGGCTACGAGGTATTGCACGTCACTCCGGGAACCAAGCCATTTGTCAGCGACCTGAAGGCCAATGGGTTGACCATGGAGAACGCTTCGCTTCGCGTTGTCGTCGATCCATCAACCGGCTGCATCACCAGTCTCTTCGATAAGAAGTCAAACTTCGAGACGCTTGCCAAAGGTGCCTGCGGCAATCAGCTACAGACCTTTGTCGACAAACCCAAAGACTATGACGCCTGGAACATTGATCCGGGAACGCTCGACCACAACACTCCGATCGATAAGGTGGATTCTGTGCAACTCGTCGATAAGGGGCCAATGCGCGCCGTCATTCGTGTCACGCGCACATGGCAGAGCTCGAAGTTCGTGCAGGACATTACCCTCTACGCCGGTTCGGACAAGGTCGTTGTTGGCAATGACATTGACTGGCACGAGACTCACGTCCTGCTGAAGGCGGCGTTCCCGCTGGCAGCGTCCTCGCCAGAGGCGACGTACGAAATTCCTTACGGAACCATTCAGCGGGCAACCACGCGCAACAACAGTTGGGAGAAGGCAAGGTTCGAAGTGCCGGCGATACGCTGGGCCGATCTGGGCGACAGCCAGCATGGCTTCAGCCTGATCAACGCAACCAAGTATGGATACGACGGACAGGACAACGTGCTGCGGCTCTCGCTGCTGCGCTCTCCTGTGTCGCCGGACCCCGATGCCGATCGTGGCCCGCATCGCTTCAGCTACGAGCTTTATCCTCACGCCGGAACCTGGCAGAGCGCATTGACAGAACGAGCAGGCTACGAGTTCAACTACAAACTACATGCCAGCCAGGTCGAGTCCCATACAGGCAGCCTGCCTCGTGAACACTCGTATATCTCGATCACGCCGGACAATGTCGTTCTGACTGCCGTCAAGAAAGCAGAAGACGACAACGGCCTCATCTTCCGTGTATTCGAGTGGGCAGGCAAGCAGTCCGATGTCGTCTTTACCGTACCGAAGGGCGCAACCTCAGCGACAGAAACCAACCTGATAGAGAAGCCTGTCGGATCTCCGCTGACGGTTACTGGAGATAAGATCACAGTTCCCATTCATCCATTCGAGATTCTGTCCCTTCGTGTGGACTACCCGCATGAAAACATGGAGGCGCAGAACAGCAAATAGGCAGAAGGCAACAAAACACAGAAGCCGCAGAATTTTCTGCGGCTTCTGTGTTTTAACGGGATGTATTTCAGCTAGAAACCCATTCGCAGTTCACCTTCTAAGGGTAGTGGAAGAGCCTAGTGGGCTGAGTCGGAGTGACGCGCTCGAAATTTTTGACATAACTCTTTTATGTAGACTGCGGAAGATAAATTTATGTATGCAGATAGTTAATCTTTCAGACAAACCCCAATGATCGGTGAGCATCTCAACGTTTGTTGGTCTGGGTCCTATGTTTTCGGCATTTTAGATGTCGCTGCTGCCTTATTTCCGAGGCTTATGAGGCGCTCCAATCAAGGGTGAACGGAGACGCTTGCCTCAAAAAAACAAAATTTAGGTGATGCACAAGCCCGTTTCCTGAACGAGCAGTGTTTCCATCGGGCAAAAAAACACTTTGCCTGAGAAGCCTGCAATGGTCGGCGGTGGGAGAAAACAGCGTGCAACATCTGCGGAGGCAGTCTCATGAGCAGTAAGATCTCCAATCTTCTTCTGCATCTCGCACTTCTTGTCTTAGCACTATCTTTCACCGGCTCTGCATTGGCACAGTTCAACGCGAGCTTGTCCGGAACAGTCACAGACAAAACGGGTGCTATCGTTCCCGCAGCTACTGTCACTCTTAAAAACTCTGGAACTCAAGCCAGCCGCTCCACCACCACAGGACAACAAGGCACGTATCACTTCAGTGAACTCGCACCGGGAACCTATTCGCTCACCGCTACAGCCAAGGGTTTTCAGCTGTCGTCCCTCGATAACGTAACTCTCATCGCAGAGACCCCCCGCAACATCGATCTCACTCTCGAAGTAGGAGGTGCCAACCAAACAGTCACCGTCTCAGCCAATGACATTCCGGTGCTCAATACCTCCGACGCCAGCACTGGGACCAGTCTTTCGGCCGCCGACGTCACCAGATTGCCTGCCTTTGGCCGCGATCCCTACGAACTTCTTCGCCTCACTCCGGGAGTCATCTCAGATGCCGCACGAAGTGGTTCCGGTTCCGCTGTCGCCTTACCCAACGCCCAGGGGACTGGTCAATCCAACTCCGGCATCTTTCAGACAGAGAACCAGATCTCCGCCTCCGCCGCTGGTCAGCGTCTCACCTCGAATACCTTTCTCATCGATGGTGTCAGCGTCGATAGTCTCTCCCATGGCGGAGCGGCCGTGATCACTCCTAACCCTGAATCAGTCGCACAGATCACGACTACCTCCAGCAACTTCGACGCCACTGAAGGTCGCAACGTAGGTCTGCATACTCGTACTGTGACCAAATCCGGCACGAACGACATCCATGGCAGCCTCTTCTTCCAGTATGACGAACCCGGCCTCAACGCTTATCAAGCCTACGGCGGTCCCAACGGAGCCTTGCCCATCCGAGTCGAGAATAAACAACGAGAATATGCCGCAAGCCTTGGCCTTCCGATTATCAAAGACAAGCTTTTTTTCTTCGCCTCCTATGAGGGCGCCAGCAACCTTAACGCTGGTTTCTCTGAGCAATATGTTCCTACTCCAAGCTTCCTCAGCACCTTGAACTCAGCAAGATCGACAGGCATCGTCAACGGAGTCCTGAACGGTCCTGGTGGTCAGCCGTCTGTCATCAAAGTCCTTCCAACTCTGTGCCAGAACCTCCAGAGCGTCTGTGCGCCAGCTCCGGGAGGAGCTGATCTGGGATCATTCGCAGGAGGACTCGGCACCTATCTGCCTGCCTACAACGCTGCCACACCGAATGCGCCTAACAATCTCACCGGCAGCGGTCTCGACGGCATCGCCGATGTCGAGTTCGCCCAGGTAAAAACTCCCTCCACCTATCGCGGCAACCAGTGGAACGCCCGCGTCGATTGGAACATTACGCCGCACGACCAATTGGCGCTGAGTGGCTTCTACGTCAAGCTCGCCCAACACAGTCCTGATGCAAGCACAGGCTCCCAACCTCTTTCCAATCTCCTCTTCAAACCGCTCAATACTTCGGGAACGCTCGTCTATATCCATACCTTCACCTCGAACCTCATTAATGAAGCCCGCGCGAACTTCACCCGCTTCTCCGACAATCAACTTACCGATTCCGGCAACGCCGTCGACTTCGGTATACCTCGTTTCGAGGTCCAGGGCTTCACCTTTGGCCGCCTCTACTCCGGTCCCGCACCCGGAGCCGCGACTCCCGGCATCCTGGCCCAGAACACCTACGAAATCCGCGACCTGCTCACTCACACCATCGGCTCGCACACCTTCCGTTACGGCGCGCTCATCCGCTGGCAGCAGGACAACGATAACCAGAGCGGCAACTCCCGCCCCGATTACACCTTCCAGGGGGTCTGGAATTATGCGAACGATGCTCCCGTCTTTGAAGGAATCGCCGCCAATCCAAACACCGGCGCTGCAGCGAACGGACAGCGCTACTTCCGCGACGTCAATATCGCCGGCTTCGTCCAGCACGACTGGAAGGTCACTCCCACCTTTACCCTGAACACGGGCCTTCGCTGGGAGTACTTCGAGCCGCTCTACAACAAAGGCTTCGGCATCAACGAACCAGTCTTCGGACCCACCTACGCTACCTATCTAAGCGCGGCGCGGCTGGCGCCTGTCAATCACACCACCAACTCCAACTTCAATAATTGGGCTCCCAAGTTCGGCTTCGCCTGGTCGCCCGCCGTGACCAATGCCAGGTTCGTGCTTAGCGGAGGCTTCGGAGTCTCATACGACCGCATTGACGATGGCCTATATCTCCCAGGCTTTGAAAACGGTCCTAATTATGCTAAGTTCAACCTCTGCTGTGCCGACGATACTCATTCACAGCAGTCCGTCGGCATTACTTTCGTACGCGGCACCTCTCGTTCTCCCTTTAGTTTCCCTGCCAATCCGAATCTTGCTAAGGGCGTCAATCCAGCTACCGGTTTGCCCAATAGTCAGAATGCGATTGAAGTCTACGGCGCGGCCCCGCATACCTCTCAACCCATTTTGTACAGCTTCTCTCTTCAGACCCAATACGAACTGCCCCACCAGATTGTGGCTACCCTTGGCTATCAGGGCTCAGTCGGCCATCACTTCATGCGTCTCGTCGATCAAAATTTTCTCTATCCTACCTGTGCTCCCACCAACCCGGACGGGTCCTGCGCGACGAATTCAACCCTCACTCCCTTCAGTGATACCTACATTCCCACCTCTGATGTCTACACCAACTACAACGGTGGTAACGTCACGCTCAATAAGCGCTTCACCCACGGTTACAGTCTCAACGCAACCTATACCTACTCCAAGAGCCTCGACCAGGGATCGAACGAAGGGCCAGGCAGCCTCTCCAACCAGACCGATCCCGCCCATCCCCGCACCGAATACGGTCCCTCGGACTTCGACAATCGCCACCGCATCACCGTCTCCGGCAACTGGGACCTGCCGAAGTTCCATAACGGGCAGGGCCTTGTTGGAGCGGTCATAAGTGGATGGCAGGTCAACGGCGTCTATCAGTACCACACCGGCTTCCCCTGGACGCCGGTCACCGGTCAGCCTACCGTCGCAGTCGTCCAGAGCGCTGCGACCATTGCTCCAACTCGTCCGCTCGCTTATTTTGGAGGAGCACACAACTCCTGCTCGAATGGTGCTTACATCAACGGCACCAACTTCCCCGGCGGCGGCACGAAATATTTCAAGATTGGCCAGCCCGGACCTCCGGGCATCGGCCGCAACTCCTGGAACGGGCCCTGTTATATGGATACTGACCTCAGCGCTGCCAAAGATCAGCCCTTCCATATCGCTGGCCACGAAGCCTCAGTCCGCTTCCAGGCCAACTTCTACAACGCATTCAACAAGACCAATCTCCAGCCCATCTCCTTCGGCACCCAGAACGCCACCGTTGAGAACAGTCTCTTCGGTCTCTCACCAGCGGCCGATGCTGGCCGGGTCGTCGACTTCTTTGTCCGAGTACAGTTTTAGAAAGTAGCTATGCATCAAATGATCAAGTCTCTATTGTCACCGGACGAAGCGTACTGCTCCGTCCGGTTTCACTCTGCTCCTCTTCCCTAAACCGATACAATCACAGGAGCACTTATGCGAACCTCCCTTCGCACTTTCGCCGCCGCTGCGCTTCTTATCACTGCCCGGTCGTATACGCTGACAGCACAATCCAGTCCCACAACTTCGAATGTAGACCTCACCATCAACACCAGGGCGGCAACGACTCCTTTCTCTCACTTCTGGGAGCAGACCTTCGGCTCCGGCCGAGCCATTCTCTCGCTGCGTCAGGACTACCGTGAAGACCTTCGTACGGTAAAGAAAGTCACCGACTTCAAATCAGTCCGCTTCCACGGCATCTTCATGGATGACGTCGGTCTCTACGATCCCGACCGCAAGCCCATTAAATTTGCACAAATGGCCAACTCCGATGCGACTGCACCAGAGGCATCGAATACGGGAATCTACAACTTCTCTTACATCGACCAGATCTACGATGGGCTCCTCGCCAACGGCGTCCAACCCTTCGTCGAACTGAGCTTCATGCCAAAGAAGATGGCCTCCGATCCCAACGCGCTGCACGCCTTCTGGTACAAGCAGAACGTCTCCCCACCGAAGGATTACGCCCTCTGGGACAACATGATCACCGCCTTCGTCCAGCATCTCATCGATCGCTACGGCATCGACGAGGTAGCGCAATGGGACTTCGAAGTCTGGAACGAACCCAACATCGACTTCTGGGCGGGCAGTCCAAAACAGTCAACCTACTTCGAGTTGTACGACCACACCGCCCGCGCCATCAAAAAAGTTAACAGCCGCCTTCGAGTCGGAGGCCCATCCACCGCGCAAGCCGCCTGGGTCACGGCCTTCCTTCAGCACTGTAAACAAAACAATATCCCTGTCGACTTCGTCAGCACCCACGTCTACGGCAACGACACAGCAAAGAACGTCCTCGGCACCAACGAGGACATCCCTCGCGACCGCATGGTCAGCCGCTCCGTCAAAATGGTGCACGACGAAATCATCGCCTCACCCTATCCAAAGATCCCGCTCATTATGAGCGAATACAACGCCAGCTACGCCAATGAGCCTAACGTCACCGACACCGTCTACATGGGGCCTTGGCTTGCCACTACGATCAACCAGTGCGCAGGCCTTACCGAATCGATGAGCTACTGGTCCTTCTCCGACGTCTTCGAAGAGCAGGGAGTCGTGCGCACCCCGTTCTACGGCGGCTTCGGCCTCATCGCCGAGGACGACATCCCCAAGCCCTCGCTCAACGCCTTCGCTATGCTGCATCAACTCGGCGACCGCCGCATCAAGCTCGACTCCGACTCTGCAATCGCCACCCGCCGCGCCGACGGCTCCATCGTAGTCGCCCTCTGGAACTACGCCCCTCCCTACGGTAGCGGCGCGGCCTACACTCCGCCCCCCGTCAACCCCGGCCCATCGAAGACCTTCACCCTCAAGCTCGAAGGTGTAGCAGCCGCCACGCCCATACAAATCTGGCGGCTCGACGCCGACCACGGCAATGTCATCAAGACCTACGACGCAATGGGCCGCCCCGCATTTCCCACACGTGATCAGATTGCCAAACTCCGCGAAGCAGGGAAGCCATCGCCACCAGAAACATCATCACTCAAAAATGGCAGCCTGACTATCAGCATCCCCCCGCAAGGTCTGGTCTTAATCAAAATCAGCAATAGGACAATCCACTAAGCGTCAGACTTCTTATCCAGTAACACCAGCAAACCAGCCTCATCGACCACCGTAACCCCCAGCGAATTGGCCTTGTCCAACTTCGATCCCGCCTCCTCGCCTGCGACCACATAGCTTGTCTTCTTACTTACGCTGCCCGAAACCTTCCCCCCGGCGGATTCGATCTTCTCCTTCGCCGCCTCTCGCGTAAGATTCGGCAGCGTCCCCGTCAGCACAAACGTCAACCCTTCCAGCGTCGAAGTCGTCATCCGCTTTTCTGCGGTAAATGTCAGCCCAGCCTCACGCAGCCGCTCCACCAGCGCACGGTTCTTAGGCTCAGCAAAGAACTCGGTGATCGCCTGTGCCACACGAGGCCCCACCTCATTCACCGCCTCAAGCTCCTCCGCCGAAGCAGCCATCAATGCATCCATCGAACCGAAGTGCGCCGCCAGCAACTGTGCCGTCCGCTCGCCGACAAACCGAATCCCCAGTCCCAGCAGCACTCGCGCCAGCGACACCTTTTTCGATCGCTCAATCTCATCGAGCAGCGCCTGCGCCGACTTCTCCGCCACCCGCTCCAGCCCCAGCAACTGCTCCTTCGTTAGATGGTAAAGATCGGCAATCCCCTTCACATATCCCGCAGCAAGCAACTGCGAAACCATCACATCGCCAAGCCCTTCAATATTCATCACGCCCCGTGCCGAAAAGTGCAGCAGCTCCTCCCGCAGCCGCGCCGGGCAGTTCGCATTCACGCACCGCCAGTCGACTTCACTCTCCGCCCGCACCAGTTCACTCTGGCACTCCGGACAAAGCGCCGGAAACACAATCTCTTTCTTCCCTCGCGAATGTTGCTTATCGTCCACCACAGTAACGATCTTCGGAATCACATCCCCGCCGCGCTCTACCTGCACAAAATCACCGATGCGAACGCCGAGCCGCTCAATCTCATCCGCGTTATGCAGCGTCGCCCGCGTCACCGTTGTGCCGCCAATCGAGACTGGCTTCAACGCTGCCACGGGAGTCACCTTGCCCGTGCGCCCCACCTGAAACAGCACGTCCTCAAGCTGTGTAATCCCCGCGCGTGCCGCAAATTTATAAGCAATCGCCCATCGCGGAGCCTTGCCCGTAAACCCCAGCCGCCGCTGCTGCGCCGTAGCATCTACCTTAATGACCACGCCATCAATCTCGTATCCGAGCGTGTCGCGTAGCGGCTCCGCATCCGCGATAAATTTCACCACTGCGTCGATGTCCTTCACCGTCTTCGCATAGGGATTCACCCTGAAACCCGCGCCCCGCAGCGCATCGAGCGTAGCCGACTGCGAAGCCAGCAACGTCTCGCCCTCCTGCAACAAAAAATAGGCATAGAAATCCAGCCGCCGCTGCGCCACGATATTGGGCTCCAGCGTGCGAATCGTTCCTGCCGCCGCATTCCTCGGATTCGCCGCCGGAGTCTGCCCATTCACCTCGCGCTCTTCATTCAACTTCACAAACGCGGACTGCGGCAGCACCACCTCACCCCGCACCTCAAACGTCTGCGGCAATCCAGCCGCCTTCAGCTTCGCCGCCGATACGCTCAGCGGCACCGACCGTATCGTGCGGACGTTGCTCGTCACGTCCTCGCCAATGGTGCCATCGCCGCGCGTAAGCCCCCGCTCCAAATGAGCCGCCCCATGCGCAGTTCCGCCATAATGCAAGGCCAGTGAAAGCCCATCCAGCTTCAGCTCGCACACATAGCGCACTGTCTCCGAACTCGGCAGCGCCTCCCGCACCCGCCGATCCCACTCCCGCAGCTCCTCTTCGTTGTAGGCGTTATCGAGCGACAGCATAGGCCGCGAGTGCGGCGTCTTCACAAAGCCGTCGCGAGGCTTGCCCCCTACACGCTGCGAAGGTGAGTCCACAGTCACCAACTCCGGATGATCTGCCTCCAGCTTCTTCAGCCGGTTCATCAGCGCGTCATACTGCGCATCGGTCAGCTCAGGAGCATCCAGAACGTAATAAAGATGTTCATGATGGCGAAGCTCGTCACGCAGCGCCTGAATCTGTTGATCGGGAGTAAGGGCAGCCGCCATAGTCAGGATTATAAAGAGCACCGCATCGCATGGTCGGCTGCCATATCCGCTTAACCGCGATATGCTGGAATCCGATGGAACCGATAACCCACCTGATGACCGGAGCCGTCCTCGCCCGTTCCGGCTTCAACCGCAAGGCAGCCTACGCCACCCTGGCTATGACGCTTGCCGCCGAAGCCCCCGATCTCGATACCCTTTGGTTTATCCGTGGCCCCGTCGCCGCCTTCCAGCATCATCGCGGATGGACCCACACTCTCCTCGGCCTCCCCCTCGAAGCCGCCGTCGTCATCGGCGCCATCTGGCTCTTCCATCGCTGGCGTCTCAAGCGAAACAAACTAACAAAACAAGCTGCTCCCATTCGCTGGGGCCTGCTCTACGGCTTCGCCCTCATCGCGCTCCTGAGTCATCTCCTCCTCGACTGGACCAACAACTACGGCATCCGTCCCTTCTTCCCCTTCAACCCGCGCTGGTACGCTGGCTCGCTCGTCTTCATCTTCGAACCGGTCATGTTCCTCATCCTGCTCGCTGCCCTCATTGCCCCCTCGCTCTTCGGCCTCATCAATAGCGAAGTAGGCGTGCGTAAGTCAGCCTTTCGCGGACGCGGTTGGGCCATCGCCGCCCTCGTCGGCATCCTCGCTCTCTGGAGCTGCCGCGCAGTCGAGCAGCAGCAGGCCATCCAACTCGCCCTCAACGGGGACTATGACAACGCCCAAATCCTCCATGTCACCGCCGAACCTTACCCGACCAATCTCTTCCATTGGCAAGCCATCGTCGAGACACCGGACTTCTATCAACTCGCCGACGTCAACACCCTCACCAACACCGTCACAACCACCCAGCAATCCGATACCTTTTACAAGCCTTCCCCAACGCCCGCTATTCTCGTAGCCAAACAAAGCTGGCTTGGCAAAGTCTATCTCGACTGGTCCAAACTCCCCCTCGTCACCCAGAGCATCCCCGATCCCATTACCGGAGCCACGACCGTCACCTTCCGCGACCTCCGCTTCCTGTATGACACCTCCTTCACCCACGGTCGCGAAAATTCAGAAGACCCACCCCTCTCCGGCGCTGTCACTCTCAACGCCGACCACCGCATCATCCGCATGGAGATGGACGGCCACATCCAACACTAGAATCGCGACAGCTCCACCATTCTTCCTATAATGAGAGTCCGCACGTGAATCTTATTTCAAAAACAGAGGTGCAGCATGTTCGACATGAAGAACCTGAAGCAGTTAAAGCGGTTGGACGAGAATGCACCAGATGCAATGAAAGCTTTCTGGGCCTTTGATAAGGCTGCCTTCACAGCAGGGTCGCTCGACGCGCGGCAGAACAACTGATGGCCGTTGCCGTCGCACTGACAACACAATGTCCTTACTGCACGTGAAGGCTGCGCGTGAGGCGGGCGCAACCGATCAAATGCTGGCGGAGATCGCTGCCGTTGCCGCAGCCATGCGCGCAGGCGCGGGCATCACTCACGCAACGCATCTATTCAAGAGTTAGAGAAGCCCAGCAGGCCTGATTGACCAAAATGACTTACGCGAGCCACGCCGCGAAATAAAACTGCATTTTGATTGCTGCTAATCTGCCCGGAGGGTCTCCACCGGATTAACTGACGCAGCACGACGTGCCGGGATGTAACTGGCTGATAAGGCAGAGACGGCTAGCACCGCGGCGACAGCGGCCAGCGTAGGCGCATCCCAGGGCTGCGTGCCAAACAGCAGCTTGCGCATCAGCGTCGCCGCGGCAATCGAGCAAATCAGGCCCGCGACAATGCCGAAAGCAGTTAACCATCCAGCCTCTTTCATGATGAGCGCATAGACAGAGCCGCGTTGGGCGCCAAGCGCCATGCGGACACCGATCTCCCGCGTTCTTTGGCTCACCGAGTAAGCCACTACTCCGTACAATCCAATCACACCCAGCAACAACGCCATCGCCGCAAATCCGCCCACCAGCCACGCCGAAGAACGATGCAGATAGGTCGACTGAGAATGATTGATACTGTCCACCATCGTCTCTTCGTCAGAGACCATAATGTCCCGATCAATCTGGTGAATGGTTCGTACCAGTGTGGCCAGCAGAACTTGCGGTTCTTGCGACGTGCGCACAACAACGAAAAAAGTATATTGAGGCTCCTGATTGAACGGGACATACAGCGCTGGATCGGTAGTCGCATCCAACGGACCCTCCTTGATGTCATCCACCACGCCGACAATCTGGATCACTGGCTCCGACTCGTCATAACGAATCTGCTTGCCGATAGGGTCTTCACCGGAAAAATACTTTCGCGCGAAGGTCTGATTGACAATCATCACATGAGGCTTCGACGCATCGTCCTCATCGCTGAAATACCGTCCACGCAGCAATCGCGCCTGCACCGTGCCAAAATAATCTGCGCTCACCCGCCTATTGTCTGCTTCGTTGCCCTCGCCATGGCCCGGCCTGCCGACGATTTCGAAGGCCGTGTTTCCCCCACCGCCACCTACAGGCAATTGGTGCGAGACTGCTACGGACCGCACTCCAGGCAAACGTGCAACCTCGCTCATCACATGCTGTGCCAACGCAACCACCTGCTCGTCCTTCGGATAGCCTGAACGCGTCAGGGTCAATCGCAACGTGGCCAGGTGGTCAGGTTGTAATCCGATATCTGTGTGCATCAGACGATAGAAGCTCTTGCCCAGTAGTCCTGCCCCCACCAGTAACACCATCGCCGTGCAAAGCTCCAACACAACAAGGTCTGCGCCCAGCCGCCGCCACAAAGTCCCTGCAGCTCCGCGACCGCCCTCTGTCAACCCGTTACGAAGGTCGGCCATCGACAGGCGCATCATTGGTGTCAGGGAAAACAGCAGTCCCGCTAGGCACACAATCACAGCCGCAAACACTCCCACGTGTGCATTCAATCCCAACCCGTGCAGATAAGGCATGTTGACCAGCATGTTCGCTGGAATAAGCCGCATAAGCAGTTGTATCGCCCCATAAGCCGCGCCCATACCGAGTAGGCTCCCGGCCGCAACCAGTGTTAAACCTTCCACAACAAACTGGCGCACCAGTCTCCCGCGCGATGCACCCAATGCCCCGCGGATGGCAATCTCGTGCCTGCGGCTTTCTGAACGAACCAGCAGCAGGCTTGATACATTGACACAGGCAATCAGCAGCAGCAGCGCAGCCCCGCTTAATAGCACCAGCAGGATCGGACGAAGATTGCCGACAATCGTCTCGCTCAATGCCATTACGGTTGCGCCCCGTCCTTCATCGGAATCGGGATATTGTTTAGCCAGTCGCTGTGCTATCGAAATCAACTCCGCTGATGCGGTCTGCAGCGAGATTCCATCCTTGAGCCGTGCAATGGCTGAAAGTCCATGCTCTCCTCGGTCATTCGGATTAGAGGAGGAATGGAGCGTTGTCCAGAACTCAGCCGATCCTGCAGGTGCAAAATAAAACTCCGGCGGTAACACGCCGATGATGACATTCGGCGCACCGTCCAGAGTAACGGTCTGCCCCAGCACATCCTGTCGTCCTCCATATCGGTTCTGCCATGCACTGTAGCTCAGCATAACCATACGAGGTGCACTAGCTAAATCTTCACCATCACGAAAATCGCGTCCCAATACCGGAGCCACTCCAAGTGCGCGAAAAAACCCGTCACTCACGGTGGCGCCATTCGTTTGCTGCGCTCCCGTAGCCGTATTCAACACAAAGGGATTGCCGTCGTATGCCTCAATTGAGCTGAAAACTGTGTTCAGTTTCTTCCAGTCGAGATAGTCAAGATACGAGAGATGAAACTGTGGTCCTAGCGGTGTGCTCTCGAATAGTGCGACCAGACGCGATGGGGCTTGATAGGGCAGTGGCTTAATCAAAGCTGCATCCACAAAAGCGAAGATCGCAACGCTGGCGCCAATGCCCAGGGCCAGCACGAGAATGGCAGTGCAGGCAAACCCAGGGTTCTTCCGCAACTGGCGGCAAGCATACCGGATGTCCGACCAGACGCTATCAAGCATGAGCACCGCATCCATACCAGTCACGCGCTCTTTTGTGCTAGTTGCATTGCCGAAGCGCAGCAGCGCATCCCGGCGAGCGTCATCAGGCAACATCCCGGCGGCAAGATTGTCCTCAATCCGCATCTCGATATGCGATTTAAGCTCGGCGTCAATCTCGTGCTCCACCTTAGACCGGAAGAAGAGATTCGATATGCGACGAATGATCGACATAGGTTTTCCACCTCACGCGTAGCGCAGAATAGCGCGAACGCCTTTCACTAAGTGTTCAAAGTTCCTCTCAGCATCCTGCAGTTGTTTCCTGCCTGCAGAGGTCAGTTTGTAATACTTCGCTTTACGGTTTGTCTCTGTGAGTGCCCACTCTGAAGCAATCCATCCACTCTGTTCCATGCGGTGCAGGGCTGGATACAGCGAGCCTTCCTCGACACGCAGCAACTCATCGGACGCCCGCTGAATGTGCAGGACAATCCCGTAGCCGTGCAAAGAACCCATCTGCGAAAGAGTTTTGAGAACCAGCAGATCCAGAGTTCCCTGTAGATCATTCTTTGCCATGTTGGTTAACCCCTAGACAACTTAGTACAAGAACTGTACCCATAGATGATTAGGTGTGTCAAGCATTGAAAATAACTTTTTCACTGATTCAAACTGCAGCCCTGTCCAAAAGCTCCATCAATTGACCAGCCAACCGCAAAGGCCGACAATAGAGCCTGCGCATCAGCTTCCAATACAGAGGTTCACCATGGCCGCCTATCTCGTTCTTCTCTTTGCCGTCTTCAGCCGCTTCCTGCCGCACCTCTTCAGCACCACCGCCATCGGGTTTACCGCAGTCGGCGGAGGCCTCCTTTACTTCGGCGCGCGTCGTAGCCGCTGGCAGACCATTATCGCTGTCCTGGCCCTCATGGGTGCGGACTATTACCTCACTGTCTTCGCCTACGGATACGCATGGCACACCAGTGCCTACCTCGTCACCTGGGTCTGGTACGGGGCCATCTGCCTCCTCGGCCACCAGATGCTCAGCGGCAAGCCCTCCTTCCCCCGCGTAGCCGGAGGGGTCATGGCCTCGGCGACATCCTTCTTCATCTTGAGCGACCTCGCCGTCTGGGCAGGCGGCACCATGTATCCGCATACCGCCGCTGGCCTCGGCGCCTGCTACGTCGCGGCCATCCCCTTCTACGCGAACGACGTCATCTCCACCGCGATCACCGCAGGAGCCCTCTTCGGCCTCCCCGCCCTGGCCCGGAGCATCGCACAGAGCATGGGTGAAGCTCAGAGCAATCGCATCGCCTGACAAAAACCCTTAGGGAAGCTCTGGATAGATTCCTGTTTTGAAAGGGCGGGACTTTAGTCTCGCCGCAAAGGTAGCCATACCAACGCGGCATGTTCGTCCTCAATCCCATCACAAAAACCACGTCATCTCGACCGAAGGCGGCGCTTTTGCCGCCGCAGTGGAGAGGCCCTTGTATTTGCCTTGCCTTTGATCGGCAAGATTACGATCTGTGGAAATGCTATGGGACTCACCTTAACCATGCAAAACCATGTCGAAGCCAATAGAAATTACGTATTCGGCCAAAAATCTCTAAAAACGTTATTCCGCCGCTTCATCCTCTGCCGGAAACCGCGTTCCCCGCCGCCGGCTGAACAACTTACGAATCACATACACGACTACCAATCCCACCATAACTCCAACGCCGCCAAGTACATAGCCAAGATGCTCATGCATGGTCCGCTCAACGGTATGCAGAATCGCCGGCCCATAAACGATCGTAATGACCGCTCCCAACAGAAACCGCAAAAACTTTCCGGAAAAGATAGCGCCAAAGTACCAAAGCGGCTTCATCTCAAACACACCCGCCGCGAACTCTATTACTTTCACAGGCATAGGCGGCGGCATCATGGCCGGAATCATGATCGCCAAAAACTCCTGCCGCTCAAAACGGTCCCGCAACTTCTCATAACGCTGTCGATTAATCCGTTTCAACAGAAAAAGTTCGCCGCCAGCCCGGCCAAAATAGTAAGGAACCATGCTCCCAATCGCCGATCCGAGCGACGCCATCAGACAGTAAAGAAGGAACTTGCGATGATTGTTCGCCACATAGCCCATCAGCAAAGCATCAATCGGCACTGGAATCGATGACGTATCGACGATGGCAAGCGCGCCCAGCCCCCACGCCCCTAAAGGCTTCATCAGAGCCAGCATTGCGGCGTACAGCTTATGAAAAAGTAGGACCGGAGAGATTTTCACGAAGAAGCTCTATTCTACCTGCCTCAACCCCTTGCCGCATTCGCATCCTGTTCAAGATGCGCTGTCTTTCCCGCCAGCAGATCGAGCGCATGCGGCAGCAGCGAAACAATGGCGGCAAGCGACCTCTCTGCACCTGCTGGGCTTCCCGGCAGATTCACAATCAACGTCGTTCCCGAAACTCCGCAAACCCCGCGACTCAGGGCAGCAAACGGCGTATGTTGCAGTCCTTCCGCGCGCATGCGCTCCGCCAGCCCATCCACCAGCCGTTCGCAGACCAGTCTGGTGGCGTCCGGAGTGACGTCACGCGCCGCCAATCCCGTGCCCCCCGTAGTAACAATCAACTGAGCATTTCGCGCATAATGCCGCAGCGCCGTGATGATGGCATCCATATCATCCGGCAGCGTCCGCAGCAATATTGAACCAATCCCGGCAGCTTTAAGCAACGCGGCGACGGCCGGTCCAGATAGATCCACCTGCTCTCCTTTGGAGCAGCGGTCGCTCACCGTAAGTACCACAGCGCGAGTATCGGCAGAAAATTTTTGATTCACCCACCCAGTTTACGGCGCGTTCAACATTACTGTTCAACCTGTCGCGCCCAAAGATGAGAAAATAGTAAGAAGTATGTCGCCGGGTCGCTCCCGGCCAATTCATCGCTCGCGGCGCAACTTTCAACTCCCGCAGCCGTCTCAACACATAATCGATGCCACCTGTAGAGACACCGCCCAACTCCGCCCAGCCACCCAAGGTACGCACCGGACGCTATGGCGAACTCGAAGAACACGAACTCCTCCACCTCCTTGACTCCTTTGACGATGAGCGCTCCCGCGCGCGTTTCCGCGAATCCATTTACATCTCCGTCATCATTTATCTGGCTATCGCCTGGTTCCTTTTCTACGGCCCGCGTGTGCTCTTCCATCAGCCCCGCATCATCAATCCGATGGACGTTCTCAAGCAGCGTGAAAAAGACATCACCTACCTCAACACACCGAAGGACATCTCGAAGGAGCTTTCGCACAAGCCGAGTAAGGCGCCCAGGCCGACCCTCGATAAAAAGACGTTGCAACATCTTCAGGCAATGGAAAAGGCCCGTGTGCCTGCTCCTGCCCCACCCCCCGCAGCAGCTCCGCAGCCCGCCGTGCAACAACCCGCACCCCAGCAGGCCAAACAGACACTGCCGCCAGCGCCGCTCCCTCAACACCCTCAACAGCAGGCTATTGTGGATGCCCCAAAACCAGCGCCCGCGCGGCCAAACTTTGGTAACCCGAACCAGTCAGCCGGTGACGCCATCCGCCGCGCCGCTCAGGAAGCAGCCAAAAATCGCGGTGATGGCGGAGATTTCGGCATAGGCATCCCCGTGGCCCACCAGGGCCTCAACACCGGCGTCGACATCCTCTCCGACACCATGGGCGTCAACTTCGACCCCTACCTCAAAAAAATCATCTATGAGATCTATCACACCTGGCTTCCACTCATCCCCGAAGAAGCTCGGCCCCCGCTCAACAAGCAGGGCGAGACCCTGATCCGCTTCACCATCCTGCCCGATGGCCGCATCGGTGCCATGAATCTCGACGGCTCCACGCATGACCAGGCCATCGACCGCGCTGCCTGGGGTTCCATCACCGGAGTAGGCCAGTTTCCGCCGCTGCCCAAAGAGTTCCACGGCCCCAACCTCGAACTGCGCATCCACTACCTCGTCAACAAGAACCCCGAGTAAGTCCGCGATGCCTGCACCCATACCCGAGCAAGCCCGGCAACACGAGCGCCGCCGCCAGATTCGCGGCCTGCTTCTGCTCGCAGCCGTCGTGCTCACTTTCAGCCTCCTCCGCGCACACAACGTCTTCACCTCCGGTTGGTGGCGACTATGGTGACATGACTATGGTCACGCATCCACTCATCGTCCTCGTCGGTCCCACTGCCAGCGGCAAAACCTCGCTCGCTCTGCGCCTCGCCGAAGAGTTCAACGGCGAAATCGTCAGCTGCGACTCGGTCGCCGTCTATCGCGAGATGGAGATAGGCACCGCAAAGCCCTCGCGCGAGGAGCGAGCCCTCATCCAGCACCACATGATCGACATCGCGTGGCCCGACGAAGCCTGCACCGCAGGAGACTACAGCCGCCAGGCCCGCGAAGCCCTCGCCGGCATCACCGAACGTGGCCATCTCTCCATCGTCGCCGGAGGCACCGGCCTCTACCTCCGCGCCCTCGTCGACGGCCTCTTCCCATCACCTCCCACGCACCCCGGACACCGCGAACGCCTCCGCCAGCGCGCCAAAACGCACGGATCGGCCTACGTTCACCGCCTCCTCGCTCGCCTCGACGCAACAGCCGCAGCGGCCATTCACGCCAACGACGTCCCCAAAGTCGTCCGCGCCATCGAAGTCTCGCTCGCCGCAAAGCAACCGCTTACTGAGCAGTGGCAGAAAGGCCGCGACGCCCTCACCGGCTATCGCATCCTGCGACTCGGCCTCAACCCGCCGCGACCGCTGCTCTACGAGCGCATCAACCAGCGTGCTGCCGCCATGTTTGACCGAGGCCTCATCGAAGAGACCGAGCGCCTCATCGAGCGCTACGGCCCAGACTGCCGCCCACTTACCTCCCTGGGTTATGCTGAGGCAGCAGCCGTTCTTCGCGGCGAGTTCACTCGCGAACAAGCCGTGGCCCAGGCCCAGCAAGGCCACCGCAACTACGCCAAACGCCAGGCTACATGGTTCCGCCGCGAACCCGGCATCCATTGGTTCAAAGGCTTCGGCCATGATGAAGAGATCGCAGGGCAGGCGAGAGAACTGATCGCCCAGCACCTCAAAAACGGATAATCACCCCACCTCGTACCGGTCGCCCCGCTTGGGACAAACAACATTCAGCTTGTACAGCTTCTCGATCTCGGCCTTCAAAGTCTGTTGAGCATCGGGTTCGCCATGCACCAGAAAGACCTGCTTCAGCGTAGGCACAACCGGTGCCATCCATTCCAGAAGCTCTCGCTGGTCCGCATGTCCACTCAACTCGCCGATCGAGTCCACCTCGGCGCGCAGACGCATCGGCTCGCCAAAGATCTTCACCTCCGGCTGCCTTTCCACAATGGCGCGGCCCAGTGTGTTCTGCGCTTGGAACCCGGTAATCAATATCAGGTTCCTCGGGTCCTCCACGCTGTTCTTCAGGTGATGCAGCACCCTTCCTGCTTCACACATTCCCGATGCCGAAATTACAATAAACGGCATACGCAGCCCGTTCAGTGCCTTGCTCTCTTCTACTGACCGCGTATACCGCAGCCGCTTCCAGCCAAACGGATCTTCGTCGAGATCAGCAAACGCCCGTGCGCCCTCATCCCACTCCTCTTCATGCTTGCGAAACACGTCCGTCACATTCACCGCCAGCGGACTATCCACAAAGATAGGAATATCGGGAATCGCCTTCGCGTCGATCAGTTCATGCAGCAACATCACCACCTGCTGCGTCCGCCCGACTGCAAATGCCGGCATCACAATATGTCCACCGCGCCCGACGGTACGGTTCACCAGGTTCGCCAGCTTCTTCTTCACCGGGCCAATCGGCTGATGCAGCCGGTTTCCATACGTGCTCTCCATAATGAGGTATTCCGCTGCGGGCGCAGTATCCGGGTCGTGGATAATCGGTAGATTTTTCCTTCCCACATCGCCAGAGAACAGCAGCTGCGTCGTCTGGCCCTTCTCGCGTGCTTCCACCAGGACACAAGTCGAACCCAGCATGTGTCCGGCATCATAGGTTGTCGTGGTAAAGCCTGCCTCAGCAGTCGAGCCTGCCAGCAACTGCGGCGTATGCAGCTTCACCGGCTGGAGCTGTTGCACTGCCTGCGCGGCGTCTTCCTGTGTGTAGAGCGGCGTTACTCCGTTAGTCTCTGACGCAATGCCAATCGACCTTCGCCAGTGCGCCCGTTTATTGACAAACTCCGCGTCCGACTCCTGAATATGCGCGCTGTCCTTCAGCATCTTCTCGCATAGATCCACCGTCGCCGGAGTCGTATAGATTGGCCCGCGATATCCCTGCTTCACCAACAGCGGCAGGTCGCCGCTATGGTCGATGTGCGCATGGGAGAGCACAACCGCATTCAACTGTTCAGGAGGCAATGCCAGATGCGAATTGATCTCGCGGGCCTGTTGCCTGTGTCCCTGAAACAGCCCGCAATCCAGCAGAATATTCTGGCCCGCGCATTCCAGATGGTGCGAAGAGCCTGTGACTGTCTGTGCCGCGCCCCAAAAATGCAATCGAATCCCCATTCACTCTCCTCTTGAAATTCACAGCCATCCTATCTGAAACAGAGCACCCTCCCATGCACACATCAAAGGCCCATTCTGGACAGAATGGGCCTTTGCATCTTCAATTGCTGAAGATCATCAGGGCTGCACGACAAGATCATTCGCCAGTCTGAAGCGAACAATCGACTCAGCCGGAATTTCGATGTCCCGATTTCCGGTAAGGCCAGCAGCCGCCGTTCCCGCACCGGCACCGGCCAGTCCGCCGATGAGCAATCCTGTGCCGCCAGTGGCTACGCCGCCAATCAGCATTCCAAGCCCACTGCCGCCGCCAATAAACGCAGCCGACCGCTTGCCCTTGCCCTTCTTGGTTCGCGTCAGGTCGCGCGTATCCAGACGATATGAAGTGCCATTCAGCGTGAGTGAAGTCAGCCGCAGCTCCAGAATCGATGCTCCCTTGAAATGTCCCCGGCGATGGGCAGCTTCAATCATTCCGCCGACAGGTGCCCCTTTCGGAATCACCACGGTATTGTTGTCTCCCAACACTGGCTCGGCCACCTCACCATCAAAGCTGTCACCGGCGCGATTGGTCTTCACGCTGATGCGCTGGTTGATGCGTACTGTCAGGTTTGTCCCTGCCGGAACAGTTACTTCGGCAGGTTGTGCCGGCTGAACCACCGGAGCGCCACCAGGCACAGCCGCTACAGGTTGTGCTGCGCCTCCATTTTGCCCTGCTATCGCAGGTTGCCCCGGCGCCACAGCAGGCTCAGATGACGCAGTAGAAGTGTTTGCCGGGGCGCCAGTTGCCGGAGTAACCGTAGTTGTTACTGCCCCGGTGGTCTGTCCCGGAGCCGGCGGCTGCACCGTGACCGTCGTTGTATTTCCGTTCTTATCGACCGAAACTACCTGTTGTGCCTGCCCTGTAGCTGCGGCCTGCTTCTTCGCTGCGTCAATGGCTGCATCTTCTTTAGATTTGCAACCCGCCAGCAACGCTACTGCCAGCGCCAGTGCCCCAGTACACTTCAAAAACTTTCCAGAGATCGTCATTTGGCCCTCATCCTTCGTATCAGACTGATTGGTATATCCGTGCGGCGGTAAAACTCTAACACCATCACACTAATGTAGGATGCTTATTTCCTCCGTATGACTGTATTGCATCTAAAAGGTTTACGATGATGCCTATGACAGCAAAGGCCGCCAGGCCCCGTCCCCAGCTCGCTCACCTTACCGCTCAGATTGAAGACCTCAAGCAACGCGGAACCCACTTCAAGCTCCGCGTGCTCGATGACGAGCAGGCCCCGGTCTGCACCTACGATGGCAAGCGCGTCATCAACCTCGCCTCCAATAACTATCTTGGCCTCTGCAATCATCCCAAACTCCGCGAAGCCGCCATCGCCGCCACGCAAAAATACGGTGTAGGGTCAGGAGCCGTCCGCACCATCGCCGGAACCATGCGCATCCACATGGAGCTCGAAGAAAAGATCGCTGCCTTCAAAGGCGTCGAAGCCTGCGTCGTCTTTCAGTCCGGCTTTGCCGCCAACGCGGGCACCGTCTCCGCCATTCTCGGCAAAGAAGACTTCATCCTCTCCGACGAGCTCAACCACGCCAGCATCATCGATGGAGCTCGCCTCTCCCGCGCCAAGATCAAAGTCTTCCGCCACAAAGACGTCGCCCATGCCGAAGAGCTGCTCAAAGAGATTCAGCACGAATCCGGTCATAAACTCCTCATCACCGACGGCGTTTTTTCGATGGATGGAGATATCGGACCTGTAGCCAAACTCTGCGACCTCGCCGAAAAGTATGGAGCCATCATGATGGTCGACGACGCCCACGCCAGCGGAGTGCTCGGCCGCAACGGACGCGGCAGCGTCGACCACTTCCACTGCACCCAACGGGTAGATGTACAGGTAGGCACACTCTCCAAGGCCATCGGAGCGCTCGGCGGTTATGTCTGCGGCAGCCGCGATCTTATCGACTACCTCTACCACCGCGCCCGCCCATTCCTCTTCTCCACGTCTCACCCTCCCTCGGTCGCGGCAACATGCATTGCGGCGTTCGATCTCCTCGAAGCCGAACCTGAGCGCATCCAGCGTCTATGGGACAACACCACTTACTTCAAGCAGCAGCTCACCGCCGCCAGTTTTGATACCGGAGGCCGTACTACCCCTGCCAGCGAAACCCCCATCACCCCCATCCTCATCGGCGACGGACGCAAGACGATGGACTTCTCCCGGGCACTCTTTGAAGCCGGACTCATGGCTACCGGCATAGCTTTCCCGACTGTCCCTGAAGGCAAAGCCCGCATCCGCACCATCATGACCAGCGAACACACCCGCGAACAGATCGACCAGGCCCTCGAAATCCTCACCACTGTTGCGAAAAAAATGGATGTCCTCACAGCCTGATATCTGTACGGCTTCCTAGAAAGGGAGCCGTGCCGTAAGCACCAGTCCATGATTGTAAGTATGGAAGTGCGTCAGGGCAATCTGCTCTCCCGCGCCAAAGGTGAGCCCAAGCCGACCCGGTTCTCCCGTGTGATGCGTCAGCGGAATTCTCCCAATCACAATACCTGGAGTCGCGAAGGTCTGCGTCTTACCGTCATTGCTGCCGCCCTTATAGAAGCTCGAATTGAACTCCAGTTCCGGCCAGAACAGTCGTCCGATTCCGGCCTTCGCAACGTGATATTGGATGGCGTTGTTCCAACCAATCATATGCCCCAGGCCCTTCGCGTTCGAGACCGGTAGCGATCCGCCAGCCGTGGAGGTAAAGGATATCTGCCGGAACCCCTTCCCCACCGCCAACGTAGGCGTAATCACAGCGCAGCAGCTCCCATTCCCGTTCTTGCCCGTAGGCACTGAAGCTCCGAGAAAGGCCGTGACAATACTGTTTCCGTGCTCTTCATTGCGCGCAAACAGCCGAGCTTTGGCTAGAAACGAAATATCACCAAAACCATCCTTTACGTGCGGTTCTGAGTGATTGAGGAATGGCGGCAGATTAAAGAGCAACTCGATATGCCGCTGAGGAATCAGCTCCAGCCCCTTGCCGTTGTCATAGTTCCATGTGTCGTATTTTTTCGTACTTGTCTGCCGCGTAAAATCCGTGCGCAGCTCCTGCTCCAGCCGCGGAGTCACAGTTACAAGCGGCGTAATCCAGTGAGGTTGGGCCGCCTGCGTCGCGCTCACCCGCGCCTGGTACCGCTGAATCAATGTAGAACCCTGCTGTGCCCGAACGGCCACTGGCATACACAGCAGCAAGGCGGCCAGAAGAACAAGGCCCACCCGAGGCGTTGTGCGGGAAGCAATCTTGTGCAATATAGATCTGATTTTCATATAACGATTTTAGACGATTAAATATTACGAATTTATACTGATACAAAAATCCAGGCACCATACTGATAAATATGCGGCAATTTGCCGACGTATACTCAGGAGCGTTCATGCCTGCAAGGAGAAGCGTCCGATGCCTGATGTCGATGTTCTTATGAAGCCCCGCGAAGCAGCCGCTGCTCTCGGTATCAGCTACGCCACCATTAAGCAATGGATATTGGCTGGAACCCTCAAGACCATCCGCACCCCCGGAGGCCACCACCGCGTCCCGCAATCATCCCTTACCCCCATGCTCAAGACCGTGCCGTCAAAGGCGAAGGCCGCCTCGCGCGAACGCTTCCGCACTGTCAGCGGACGCAATCAGCTTGTCGGAAAGATCATTGAGGTCAAGATCAGCGGTCTGCTCGCCAAGGTGGTGCTGGCCATCGGCAACCAGCGCATTACCTCCATCATCACCGCCGACGCCGTGCGCGAGATGCAGCTCCGCAAAGGCCAGACGGCCGCGGCCCTCATGAAATCCACCGAGGTCATGATTACCCGTGTCTAACCGCGAAACACAATACGCCCTTCGCTGATCGAAGCCTTCACCCGCCCCAGCATGGCCGCCCCATCAAACGGAGTATTTTTCGACTTAGACCGCGAGTCCTTTGCCGCAAACCGCCACTCCGCTCCGGCATCGAACACGACCACATCCGCAAAACTACCAACGCCGAGCGACCCTCGTCCCGCTAGGGAAACAATCCCAGCCGGAGCAGCGCTCATCAGTGAAATAATCCGGCCAAGCGAAAGTCCTTGTCCCTGGTGCAGCACCCGTAAAGCCAGACCCAGCGCCGTCTCCAGGCCGGTAATTCCATTTGGAGCACGCTCAAACTCCTGCTCCTTCTCATGCGCCGCATGAGGAGCATGATCGGTAGCAATGCAATCCACTGTTCCGTCCGCCAACCCCGCAAGCACTGCCTGCCGGTCAGCCTCAGCCCGCAGCGGAGGATTCATCTTGGCATTCGTGTCGTAGTCGCCAATTGCCTCGTCCGTCAGCGTGAAGTGGTGCGGAGCCACCTCGCAGGTTACATGCAATCCTTGCCGCTTCGCCTCGCGAATCGCATCCAGCGCCCGTCCCGTCGATACATGCTGCACATGCAGATGCGGACGCAAGCCCTCGGCGCTCTCAATCTCGCGCAGCAAGCGGATGTCCCGCTCCACAATCCGCGACTCTGCCTCTACTGTCATTCCGCGCAGCCCCAGCCGAAACGCCACCGGCCCGGCATTCATGCTGCAACCGCCGGTCAGTCGCGTGTCCTCCGCATGTTGCGAAACCAGAACGCCCAGCCGCGCCGCAGCCACTAACGCCGCCCGCATCACAGCGTCTTCCAGCACTGGCTTCCCATCATCCGTAAACCCAACTGCGCCAGCTCTATGTAGCGCAGCAAAATCCGTCAGCACAACACCCATGCTGCCCATCGTGGCGGCTGGCATGGCAAACAGCTTCACGATCGCTCCGCGCTCCGGCGAAAGCATCCACTCCAGCCCGGCAACTGAATCGTTGACCGGAATTGTATTCGGCATAGCCACAACGCTGGTAAATCCACCCGCTGCAGCCGCAGCAGTGCCAGTGGCAATCGTCTCTTTATAGGCCTGCCCCGGCTCACGCAGATGAACATGAACATCCACCAACCCCGGAGCCACCACCAGCCCGGACGCATCAATCGTCTCTGCTGCCGCTACACTCTTCAAGCCGCCGGGCAACTCCACTGCGGCAATCTTTCCATTGCGAAGCAGAAGATCACGAGCTTCATCCAGACCATTCGCCGGATCAACCACGCGTCCATTCAAAATCAATACGTCACTCATACCGTTACACTCTCAAATCCACCCGTGCTCAGTGCGCGCAGCAGCAGCGCCGAGCGCACTGCCAGTCCGTTGCTCACCTGCAGCTCAATGGCCGAGTTCGGGCCATCGGCTACGTCGCCAGAGATCTCCAGCCCACGGATCATCGGGCCAGGATGGAGAACCAGCGGCATCGCCAGCGCATCGGGAGCAGCAGCCAACCGTTCACCGTTCAGTTGATACCGCGCAATGTAGTCCGCAAGATCAAGCTCCAGCCCGGTCAGCCGCTCCTTCTGAATTCGCAGCATCATCACCACTTGGGCTTGCCGCAAAGCCGCATCGAAATCACGCACAATTTCGATGCCGGTACCAAGTCCAAGCGCAGTCTCCGGCAGCAGCGGCTCCGGGCCGCACAGCAGCACCCTGGCTCCCAGTTGAGGCAGCAGCAGGGCATTCGACCGAGCCACGCGGCTATGCAGAATGTCTCCCGTTATCACAACGGTCACGCCATCGAGGCTTTTCGCAGTTGCCGCCGTCGCATCCCGTCCCGGCAGCCGCATCAACATCGTCCGCGCATCCAGCAGCGCCTGCGACGGATGCTCATGCATCCCATCCCCGGCATTCAGCACCGGCAATCCAGTCTCACGCGCCAGCACAAACGGAGCGCCCGAAGCCGGGTGCCGCAGGATAATGCACTCCGCCCCCAGCGCCCGCAGCGTCAACCCTGTATCTTTCAGGCTCTCGCCCTTCTCAATCGAAGAGCTCTTATCGCTCACCAGAGTCGTGGTTGCGCCCAGCGACTTCGCCGCCAGCTCAAACGAGGTTCGCGTTCGCGTACTCGACTCATAAAAAAGCAGCGCAATCCGCCGCCCCGCCAACAACCGCGACCGTTCTGCATGGGCCATCCGCTCCAGCCGCGCCGTCACGGCCAATATCCCGGAGACGTCTTCCATCAACAGGTCTGCCACGCTCAGCAGCGAGCCGGCAGCATAACTAAACTTCTTCTTCGATCCGTCCGGTCCCTGTCTCATCGACTCCGTCAGTCCACCAGCTCGACCAGCAGCACCTGTTCCTGCTCGTCGATCTCGTTCAGCTTCACTTCAATAATCTCCTGGTTTGACGTCTGTATCGTGCGCCCGATGAATGTAGCCTGAATCGGCAACTCGCGGTGTCCGCGATCGATCAGCGCCAGCAGTTGAACGCTCTTCGGCCTCCCGTGGTCGAACAGCGCATCGAGCGCAGCCCGAATCGTCCGCCCTGTATAGAGCACGTCGTCCACCAGAACAATGTCCCGGCCCGTCACATCGAACCCGATGTCGCCCGGGGCCACTTTGGGTCGAGGCCCATCCGTCGACAGATCGTCGCGGTAAAAGCTGATGTCGAGCATGCCTGTATCCACAGGACGCTTCTCAATCTTCGCAATCAGCGCGCCCAGCCGTTCGGCCAGAGGAACGCCCCGCCGCTTGATCCCGACCAGTCCGACATTGTCGCAGCCATCATGCTTTTCGACGATCTCATGGGCCAGCCGCACCAGCGTCCGCTCAATCTCCGAGGCCGACATCAGGCGGCCCTTCTCGCGTATCTTCGGAATTTGTGGCATCTGTGTCTTCGTAGTCTCACTCATAACAATTGCGCTTGATGATACCAGCAGCCCTCAGTCTCTTGAAGACTCCACTCCCGGCGCGAAAACCGTCCATCATGCCGAAACCTTGTGCCGCGTCCGCAAAAGGCCGCCCACTGCGCCGCCCACCGTCGAAAGCACCACCAGAATCCCCGAGATCATCCCAAACCCTGCCAGCATCATCCCCGCACGAAACTCAGGCGAATAGAGATAACCCTGGACCGATTTTGCCTCCGGATTCGCCGCCAGCGCATGGTCAATCTGCAGATGAAGCTGCTGTGTCAACTGGGCATCGAACCCTGCCATATTATGCAGCGCATACCGCGCAATCAGCCCGCCCGCCGCCATCGCTACCGCCAGGCAGCTTACCAACACCACTCCCACTACAACACCGATCCGCGCTCCAATCCCTGCATCCATCCAGGCCAGCGGACGACGCCGCCGATAGAGCGCCAGCGTAATCAGCGACCCGCTGACTGTCCACAGCCAGCTCAGCGGTGATACCGACTCAAACCGGGCCGCCACCAGGCTCAGCGCGGCGGCAACACCGGCCACCAGCAAAGCGCACCGAATCGCCGTCTTCCACTCTATCTGCCGGGGCTGCGGCGGTGGCGCCGTACCCGTTGTATTCGCCTCAGTCAGCTCCGCTGGCTGCTCATAATCCACCAGGTAAATCTGCGGAGCGCCGCAATGCGGGCAGAAGGGAGACAAGCCATCACCGTCCGAAAGCTCTCCGCCGCAACGGTGACAAAATTCATGCATATCTTGAAACTACCGCAGCCAGTAGGGCGCGGCAAGCCTCGCCGTTGACCCGATCCATCAGTCGCTAATCTTTGTTGTTGTCATTGCCTATAAAATGTCCCGGCAACTCCAGCGCCACCAGCCCCAGCTTCGTCCCTGTCCCTTCTGGATTGATTGCCACAATATGCTGGTGCTGCTTCGATCCGGCCTTCAACTCCATCTTGTGCGACATATCGTCATCAATCGTGACATGTTTTTTGTCGTTATCGCATGTCAACCCTTCGGTCGTATGTGTCGGCTCGCCCACTGGCCTGTCGTTCGAGCACTTAATCACGTCTCCATACTGTGCCAGCGCCTTGCGATAGAACGCTTCAACCTTGTCCGGACTATCCGGTGTCCGGTAGCTGGCCGCCTTCACCCGCAGATGAAAGTTGCCGAAGTTCATGTTCACATCCGCCGATCCATTGTCCTTGTCCTTCTTCACCATCGTCGCGCCTGGATACGCGGGGAGACCCATGCCCTCTAACACAGTGGCGTCATTCGTCTTCACCTGCATCCCGCCAAACGGTGTCGCGATTCTCACGTTGTCGTTGTCGCCGTGTTTATTGGATTCAACCCGGCAGCCGCTCAGCGCTACCATCCCCACAACCGCCGCAACCACTGCAATCCGCTTCGCGCGCATATCTAATCTCCTCTATCCAGAAAACAATACGCCAGCCGTCCCATCCGGGTTCCCCGGCGGGTCATCAAAACCATCATCAGGCACTCGAAACAGCGCTGATTCTGCTCACAAATTCCCCTCTCCTGTCCTATACTGGCTGGAAGCCGGAATGCCGGCATTCGGAGCTTTGGCATGGCGCAGCACCAGCCAATCCGCAGAACTCCCCCATCCTCCGGGTCTGAAATCCCGGACAAACTCTACTTCCGCATCGGCGAAGTCTCCAAACTCTGCGACCTTCCAGCCTACGTCCTCCGTTTCTGGGAGAGCGAATTCCCGCAGCTCAAACCGCACAAAGGCGGCACCGGTCAGCGCCTCTACCGCCGCCGCGACGTCGAAATGGTTCTCCGCATCAAGTCGCTCCTCTACGAAGAGGGTTACACCATCCCCGGCGCCCGCCAGGTCTTCAAATCCGAGTTGCATCACAAGGAGCCCCAGCTCGCCCTCGGCATCGACGAAGCCACACCCCACGCATCTTCGAAACAGCTTCGCAAACTCCAGAAAGATCTTCGCGACCTTCACGCGTTGCTGTCCAAACCTGCAGCTCGCGCGGCAGTCCATCCCATCCGCGCTCCGCGCCATTCCAGCAGCCCGCGCTTGGCAACGCCAAAGCTCTTCGATCTCTCCCATCCTTCCGGAGACTCGAAAAAGAGTTAGTGTTGATTCCTAAACCATCGCAAACCGCCGAAACACCGCCGCCGCACCCGTAGCCTCTGTCCCCGCCAGCCGAATAAAGCTGAAGTCCCGCACAATCTCCAAACCCTCCACCGCGACCGTCCGCACCGTTCCCAGCCGCAGCGCTTTGCCAATTGCGCAGCGCGAAACAAACCCGACCCCAAGCTCCGCCTCCACGCCCGAGACAATCGCCTCAGTCGAATCCAGCTCCATCATCACCCGCAGTGATCGCAGCGGAATTCCGGCCTTCTTCAACGCCCGCTCCACTACCCGCCGCGACCCCGACCCGTGCTCTCGCAGCAGTATCGGCGCCTTCGTCAGCTCTGCCGGCGCGATCCTGCCTGCCTTGGCCCATGCATGACCCGGTGCAACGATTAGCACCATCTCATCCCGCACCATCCGTTCCGTCTTCAGGTCCCGTCGCATCGCCGGCCCCTCGATAATTCCCAGCGCCACCTTCTTTTCCGCCACGGCCTCTGCAATTCGTTCGGTATTTCCGCTCATCACCGATAGGTGGACATGCGGATACTGCCGCAGAAACGCGCCCAGAATCCGGGGGAGCACATACTGCGCCACGGTCGTCGAAGCTCCCAGATGCAACTCGCCGGTCACATCGTCATTCAGCGCTGCAAGTGCCCGCTGCGCCTCCACCATCGTCTCCGCGGCCGTCGTCGCATACCCCAGCAGCACGCGCCCAGCCTCGGTCAAGGCGATCTGGCTCCCATGCCCATCGCTACTACCTCGATCGAACAACCGGGCACCGGCCTCCTCCTCCAGCGAGCGAATTTGCTGGCTCACCGCAGGCTGGCTCAGATGCAGCACCTCCGCCGCCTTGCGAAAGCTCATCTCCTCCGCCACCGCCCGAAACACTCTAAGCCGAAAATTCTCCAAAGCTATCTCCTGCCCTCACCAACCAATAAGAACCAGCCCAGCCAACCCCACCAGCATAAGCCCGCCCGATAGAATCATCTCAAGCCTTGAAAACTGTGACTGCCACCGACAACCCCATCCCGCCCATTCCTTCGACTCCACCCCGCTTCGGCTGGCTTCGTCCTTCGCATAAACACTCTGCGCTCTCGGCGACCGTCCTCCTCGCTGTCTTTGCGCTTGTCTCCCGCGTCGTCGGCCTCGTCCGAGACATGTACATTGCCTTCACCTTCGGTGCAGGCCCCGGTACGGATGCGTACAACGTAGCGTTCCAACTGCCCGACCTCATCAACTATCTCCTCATCGGCGGCGCGGCCTCCATCAGCTTCGTCACCATCCTCAGCCGCTACCGCGAAGCCAACCAGCACGAAGAAGGCGACCGCGCCCTCTCTGTCATCCTCACTACCATGCTTCTTGTCCTCGGCGGCGCCATCCTCCTCGCCGAGTTTGCTGTTCCGCTCTACACCCATCTCTACTTCCCCAACAGCCCCGCCGAAGCTGCGCTCTGCACTTTCATGACGCGCATCCTGCTGCCCGGTCAGCTCTTCTTCTTCGCCGGTGGAGTCCTCGCAGCGGTTGCTCTCGTCCGCAAACAGTTCACTTATCAGGCGGTCTCGCCACTTATCTATACACTTGGCATTATCGTCGGCGGCGTGCTTCTCTCCCATTCCATTGGCATCCCGTCACTTGCCTGGGGAGCGCTAGCCGGTGCGTTCGCCGGTCCCTTCCTCGTCAACGCCTACGCCGCACACCGCGCCGGAGTCCACTATCGTCCCATTCTCGACCTCAAAAACCCCGGTCTGCACTCCTGGGTTCGCATGTCTCTCCCGCTTATGCTCGGGGTCACTGTGGTCTTCATGGACACCATCATTCTGACCTGGTTCGCCAAGCATGGCACCGGCGACATCTCGCGTCTCATGTACGCCAAACGCCTCTTCACCGCTCCCATGGCGATTATTGGTCAGGCTGCCGGGGCTGCCTCGCTGCCATTCTTTGCCTCTCTCTACAGTCGCCATCTCTTCTCGGACTATGCCTCGGCCGTCAACCGTGCCGTTACCCGCATCCTCTCCGTTGCCATCATGCTCTCCGCCGCCATGTTCGCCCTTGCTCAGCCGGGCGTAGACCTCGTTTTTCGTCGCGGCTCTTTCAACCGGGCGGATGCAGGTCTCACCGCACTCTACTTCGCCATCTTCGCCGTCTCATTGGCTCTGTGGGCCTCGCAGGCTATCTATTCCCGCGCTTTCTTCGCCGCCGGCGAAACCTTCGTCCCCATGCGTGCCGGAACCATCATCACCGTCGTCTCCATCCCTTGCTACTGGTTCCTCCACCAGCGCTTCGGGGTCATCGGACTGGCCTGGGCCTCTAACCTCGCCATCCTTGTCCACACGGTTACGTTGGCGATCCTTCTGCACCGCCGTCGCATGGTTTCGCTTGCCGGCCTCGACCGTCCCGAACTCGCCCGAGCTATTTTGGCTGCCATTGTCAGCCTCGCCGGAGTCACCCTCCTGCTCCACGCTCTACCCCACACTCATATCCAGACCTACATTGGCGATCTCACCGCGCTCACCGTCGGCGGCATCCTCTGGGCAGTTCTCTGCTATGGGATTCTCCGCCTCACCGGCTCAACCCTTCCCCAACAACTCAGCTCCCGCCGCGCCTGATGCCTGTCAAGCGTCCATACCGGTCAACTAACACAAAATAAATGGATTAGAGATTGCCGATTAGTTCCAGTCCATCCGTTACACTAGAATTAGTGGAAAAATAAAACGAAGGCCCAGCGACAATGCCGGGCCTAACTCTTTTAGAAAGAAGACTTTGAATCCTAAAGTATCTGGAATGAAGACTTTACCCAAGATCAAAATTTGTAAGTCATTGAATCGAGATACTTTATCAAAAAGTATCCGGGGGGGTACTCTACAGAAAGCAAGTTCCAATGTCGGATAACAACCGGCTTATTTACTTGGCGTCCTCATATTCCTCATGCCAGGCTTTTTGTATAGCCTCGAGAATTCCCTCATTCGATTTGGCTGGATCTCCGGTAAACCCCGGCAGCTCGGTCACATACCTGTGCAAGTCGGTAAACCGGACCGTATAAGGGTCGATCTCCGGAAACTTCTCCTGCAATTGAATCCCAATCTCTTCCGAATCTGTCCAGTCAATCTCACGCGGCATCATGTCTCTCCTGTTCCCTCATTCTAAAGGGGGCAGATAGTCTAATAAAATCAACAATCTGACAAAATGCTTTCCAAAGTAGCGTATTCTGGTATATATATGAATTCCCAATTAGGGACTGTTTGGAGGTGTATTTTTCTTGGCAGAGGTTCGAGTACAAGAAGGCGAACCCCTTGAAAATGCTCTGCGCCGCTTCAAGCGCAAGGTACAGACCGAAGACATTATCAAGGAAGTCAAGCGTCACTCCTTTTATCTGAAACCAGGTGAAAAGAAGCGCGTCAAAGAAGCGCTCGCGCGCAAGCGCAACCGCAAGAAGGTACGCAAGGAGCAGGACTAATCGCTCCTTAACATAAGTTGGGCCGTCCCACGTTACCAAGCTCGGGACGGCCACTTGAAACCGCCAGTAGATGGACTCCCGCCATTCGACCTGGCACCCGGCAAAGAGAGCCTGCGCATCGGCTCACCGTGACCGGCAAATTTGATAGCTCCGCGAAGACAGCTTCGGGCCCCTTTACAAGAAAAAGATTACGAACAAGGTTGAGCGCCCGGCGGCCTCACAATCTCCAATGCCTACGGGTATTCTTCCTTTTTCCGCAAGACGGGAGAAGCGGCTATGGAATTTGTGGATAGGCTTTTAACCTGCGCAGATTGTGGCGGTGAATTCATCTTCACCGCCGGCGAACAACTTTTCTTCTTTGACAAACAATTCAAGAACGACCCCAAACGATGCAAACCTTGCAAGTTCAGACGGGCAGGCGCATCGGCACTGCGTCCAGGCGCAAGTCCCGCTGCGGCAGGACTCTCACGAACAGAGACCCGCACCAAGTGCTCGGAATGCGGTATAGAGACGACTGTTCCTTTCAAACCAACGCAGGGGCGACCCGTGCTTTGCCGCCAATGTTTCCAGCACAAGCAGGCTCCGTCCGCAGTTGCTGCCGAGCTGGTCGCGGTCCCTTCTGAAGGGACGTCAGTCAGCCCGATCTGACCGACACGGCATTCGATCCTCACATTACGATGTAATGAGAGGATACCTATGCACATTGCTGATCTCGACCTGGTGCGGGCGCGAACCCAGGTTGGCGACTTTGAGCTGACGGTTTGTACGGATGGAACCTACAAGCTGGATGGTGGCGCCATGTTTGGCGTGGTGCCGAAGACGCTCTGGCAGAAGCGGGCCGCTGCCGATGAACAGAACCGTATTCTGCTTGGACTGAATACGGTTGTGGTGCACACAGGTCAGCATACGGTGTTGATTGAGACCGGAATCGGCAACAAGCAGCCAGCCAAGCTGCGCGAGATTCACGAGAACCAGGAACTTTTGCCATCGTCGCTTGCCGCTGCTGGAATTTCGGTGGAAGAGGTGGACTTTGTCATCAATACGCATCTCCACTTCGACCATTGCGGATGGAACACGACACTGCAGCCAGATGGCTCGGTGACTCCGACCTTCCCGAATGCGCGATACTTTGCCCATCGCGGCGAGGTGGAGCATGGGCGTCTGCAACTGGAGCGTGACGGAGTCAGCTACCTGTCGCCAAACTACGAACCGCTCATCGAGTCAGGGCAGATGACGTTAGTAGATGGCCACGACATGGTGGTCTGTCCGGGAATTCGCGTTGAACTTTTTCCTGGGCACACGGCTCAGATGATGGGCGTTCACATCGAGTCGAAGTCGCAACATGCCTGCTACATCTCAGACCTGATTCCTACCAGCGCTCATCTGGACACGACCTGGGCGATGGGATATGACCTTGATCCGCTGGAGACGATTGTTCAGCGAAAACGGTTCTATCAGCAGGCGATTCCTGAGAGGTGGCTGGTTCTGTTTACCCACGACCATCGAACTCCGATGGCGCGGATTGGGTTGAATGAGAAGCAGAAGCCGGTTGTGATTGCTACGGAATAATTTGGAACGCCGAAGAGCCTGGTACCAGACGCGTACTTGAAGTTGCAGCGTCAGAGTTCTTTCTTCGCTCGGAAACGTCCCGGCGTAATGCCGGTAAAACGGCGAAAGAGGGTTGTGAACTGACTCTGGCTGGTGAATCCGCATTGATACGCGACATCGGCGAGCGGCACGTCCGCATCGGACAGTAACTGCTGTGCGCGGGCCACCCGGCGATGAGAGACATATTGGTGCGGTGTAAAACCGGTGGATTGCCGAAAGAGATCGGCGAAGTAATGGGGGCTCATCTCCACTACTTCTGCGAGCGCGTGAATGGAGAGATCGCGGTCGAGAGACTGTTCAATGTGCTCGCGAATACGCCGTTCCCGGGCAGGCCCGAGGACTCCACGGAGATCGGATGAAACCTCTGGACTAGCGTTATAGGTGCGCAACAGATGCGTTGCCAGCACGGTCACTAGGGAATCGGAGAAGACTTTGCTCAGCTCTCGTGTTTCGCATTCGCGAAAGAGAGCACGCCCTAACTCTTCGACCAACGGGTCCCGCACGAGATATGCCGCGCGAAGTTCGGAGTTTGCCTGCTGCAGGACCTGGGCTGCAATCCTAGAAACGAAGTCTTTGCTGAGATAAATATGGATCAGACTTGCCCGCCGTTGCCAGAGCGTGCGGTGCGGTTCGCCGGGCGGGATAATGGAGACAGCATTTCCGCTCAACTCGCGTCGGGCCGCGACGCTCGATCCCGTTCTCCATTCAGCGTGCACGCGAGCTGGCTCCAGTCCGATCGTAATCTGCGCACAATCATGGGTATGTTCGCTCCAGGCGCTGCGCGGCTGTTCCGCCGCGTAAATACTGTAACCGTCGCCCTCAAACCAAAAGTGATCAGGGGGAAGCGGATCTTCCGCCCCGACAAGAATGATGCGCGTGTCTTCTCCGTTCGCTGCGCCCGCGGAGATTTCTTTCCCTTGCTGCTTCATTCCTGGACCTCAAGGATTGATTCTAAAGATTCCATAATTCTCAGGGCGAATCGCAAAGACGTGTGATCCGAGTTCCCGAATACTCGAAGTATGAGCTGAAGCGAAGTCTTCAACTCAGCCTAGAGGAGAGTCATCATGAGCACGCAGACAGTAGCACCCCAGATTCCCGCCGTCCAGCTTACCCAGGACGCGCAGATCTTTGAGTACAGCAAGGCTGCCAATCCGATTGAGTCCGGTTCTACCCCACGCATCCCAATCAAGGGATTTTCAGCCGATCTTTACGCTGCCGGTCCAAGCCGCATCATTCCGCTTGACCTCAGTGCAGAGCTGCGGACACCCTATCCCGCAACCGGCCCAAGCCTGCTGGCCAGCTTTGTCCGTATTAAGGCTGGAGAGGATCTCGCCACCACCTCCAACGCGAGTAGCGAGTTCTACTTCGTCATCCGTGGCCGTGGCCGCTCGGAGATCCGAGGAGGTTCAATCGAGTGGAAGGCCGGCGATTTCGTAGCCCTGCCGGGAATCGACGCCATCCACTCTGCAGACGAAGATACAGCCTTCTACCTGGTGAACGACTCGCCGTTGTTCGCGTACCTGGGGGCCCGCAATGCCGAGGCCCGCTTTCAGCCGACCATCTATACTCGCGAGGCTGTGATGGCGGAACTGGAAAGGGCCAAAAATGATCCGGAAGCTCCAGGCCGCAGCCGTGTGAGCGTCCTGCTGGCCAATAAAAACTTCGAGCAGACGATGACGATCACCCATACCCTGTGGACGATGTTTGGAGTCGTCTCTCCCGGCACACGTCAGCTTCCTCATCGCCACCAATCGGTTGCCCTGGACTTTGTGGTCGATGCTCAGCCCGGCGTCTATACCTTGCTTGGTCCTGAGCTCAATGAAGATGGCAGCATCAAAGATGCGATCCGGGTCGACTGGGTCAAGGGCTCGGCCTTCGTGACGCCTCCAGGCTTCTGGCACGAGCATGTCAACGCATCGGGTGCAGAGGCTTACGTTATGCCCATCCAGGACGCGGGGCTGCATACTTACCTGCGAACACTTGATATCCAGTTTTATAAAGAAGATTAATTCTTTGCATTGCCGATACCTCCAACCATAGAAGCGTTATAACGAAAAAATACCCCTCGATGAGGGGTATTTTTTGAAACCTAGATGAGAACCATAGCAATAGATCAGCTATGGGAAATCGCTGAAGCCAGACCGCTTTCTATAGAGGCCAAAGAGCTACGCGTTGACTGCGATGGGATCGACGGAGACGAAGCGGCCAATCTGGCCACGGTCCTGGAAGCGGACTACGCCGTCAACCTTGGCGAAGAGGGTGTCGTCCTTGCCGCGGCCTACGTTTGCGCCGGGCTTGAGCGGGGTCCCACGCTGACGGACGAGGATGGAGCCGCCGGTGACGGTTTCGCCGCCGAAGCGCTTGACGCCGAGCCGCTGTGCATTTGAGTCGCGGCCGTTTTTGGAAGAACCTAAGCCTTTTTTATGTGCCATTGCATTGCCTCTTTCGCGCGGCCCTCAGGCGTTCGCGGGATAAAAATAAAAACCAAAACTTTTGCTGAGACGCTTTATCAAAAAGCGTCTTGCTGAGAAGCTTTATTTATAGCTCTTGCCGTTGACCTGAATCTCGTTGATCTTGACTTCGACGAAGTTCTGGCGGTGGCCCTGCATCTTCTTGTACTGCTTCTTGCGCTTGAGTTTGAAGACGAGGATCTTGTCGCCGCGGCCCTCGCCCAAGACGGAGGCGAGAACCTTCGCTCCGGTCAGCTCGGACTCGAACTTGCCCGCTTCGCCGCTTACGGCGAGGACGTCGGAGAACTCAACTGCGCCATTTTCGTGGGCGGTGGTCTCGATCTTCAATTTGTCGCCTGGGGCAACCCGGTACTGCTTGCCGCCTGTGCGGATGACTGCGTACATAGCTAAAACCTCAAGCGTGCGTTGTTGGAACGCTGCCGCTTCTTCACATAGATTGTGCTGCATGGGGCGAATACAGGAGCACTGCATCAAACCAACTGGCTGAACCATCGCAGTATTTCGCGGTATTTGCGGCTCAAGCCTGTCGTCCCTGCAACCCTGATTCGAGACACACGGGTTACAGCGCCAAACTTAAGAAGTGTATCGTGTTCTTTGGGGAGGGTCAACGTATGGATATTCGGTTGGCAGTTTGCTCCTTTCAGGGAGTACACCCCTGGGGGTATCCTGCGCGTAAACTCCTTTGATTCAATAGTTTATGGTTAAGATATAACTTCCAAAACATTCATTCTAAATGAGTTACTGCTAAAATCGTCTTTCTAAAAGGGTTAGACCCAGCGTCGCCGCTGGGCGTCGGTTTATTCCTCTACTAACTTTAGTATAGCGAATGGAGTAGAACTAATCGGCAACTTCTATTTAGTTTGTTATGTGTGAGTTAGGTAGTTTTTTGGCTTGACAGACGTGTGATCGCGATAAGAACCTGTCTAAAAAACTATGGAATTCAGGTGCAAGGGGTTCATCAAACGGCGTAAAAAGCAACGATGAAATTGAAATAAGGGGTCGCTCCACTACGGCGGCAAAAGCGCCACCTTGCACCCCAAATGAGCAAGTGCGCTCGCTGGGGCCCCGCGCCTTCGGTCGAGATGACGTGGCTTTTTGTGGTGGAGTTGAGCAGAACAGGCAACAGCAAAAGAACTTTCACGGTAGGAACCGTGGGATGTGGGCGACGGTGGTTACCAGGTTGGCAACTTCCCGGTGCTGTGGGCGGAGTGGAACGGCAGATACCGCGATACGGTTCGACTTTACGGCGAAGCTGATTGCGCTACGCCGCGACCATCCCAATCTTCACTGTCGCAGATTCTTTCAGGACCGTCAGATTCGCATCTCCGGCGAGACCAGGACAATTCATGACATCTGCTGGCTGAATACGGATGGTCAGGAGTTGGACGATGCCCACTGGAATATGGAATGGAACCGCGCTATCGGAGTGATGCTCAATGGCCAGACGCTTCGGATATCGGACGACGATGGGCACCCCATCCGCGATAACAGCTTTCTCCTCTTCATCAATGCCTCTGCCGATGGGGTCGAATTTACGTTGCCGCCATCGCCTGACGGGACTGATTGGTGCCACATCATCGACACGCAGAATGTAGACGATCCCTTCGCTGAAGTAACTGTAGGCGACAAGATCATCATTGGCGGACGCTCTTTGGTGTTGTTTAAAGACCGACATCCGAAAGACAGGGAACAGAGAAAAGAGATCAGGTCTTAACCGGCAGGTCAGGCAGGTTCAAAATAAGTGTGTGTGGCGCTTCAACGCGCGGTGGGCGTCTTTAGTTGCGTTTCTTTGCACGTGCGGTGGATTCGCGAACGATCAGCTCCGGCTCGACCTGAATCAGGTCTGGGGTTGTTTCGCCTGCCAGCTTCTGCAGCAACATTTGAGCAGCGGTGCTGCCCATCTGCTGCAGCGGCTGCCGGATGGTCGTCAGGCTGGGGACCTGATACTGGGCGGACTGGATGTCGTCGAAGCCGAGGACCGATACGTCCTCCGGTACGCGAAGGCCAGCTTCGTGCAGGGCGCGTATCGTGCCCATGGCAGAGACATCGTTGAAGCAAAGGACTGCGGTAAAGGGACGCCGGTTCTGTATGAGCTGGCGAATGCCAGGGTAACTGATCTCGGGGGAGTGCGAGTCCTTTTCGAGACGAATGGTCAGATTGTCGCTTACTGCGAGACCCAGTTCGCGGGCTGCGCTCAGGTTTGCGGACCAGCGGGTGTCGGAGTCCGAACTGAAGGACTGACCGTGCATGAACGCTATCTTGCGGTGGCCGAGCTGGTAGAGATGGCGAAGGGCGAGCTCGGCGGCGAGTTTGTGATTGAGGATGACGTTGGTTACGCCGGGGACGTTGGTGTGTCCCGCAACCAATACGGTAGGCAGCGCAAGCGGAGCATTCTCGCCCAGATGGGTGTCGATCGCCAGAATGCCATCTACACCGCGCGAACGCAGCAGGTCAGGGTAGGCGGCGACCAGCTCCTTTTTGTGCCGGTGATGGACGGTGAAGTAGAAGAAGCCTTCTCGCATGAGGAGATCGCCGACGCCGCTCATGACCTGGGAGTGGTAGCCCTCGCCGAGCTCGGGCAACATGACGCCGATAGTTTGCATGGGTTTGCCCTGGAGAGTGCGGGCGATCATGCTGGGCTGGTAGTTGAACTTTGCGGCTGCCGCCTTGACACGCTCCCGCGTCGATTCTGGAATGGAGCGGCCAGGGGTGTCATTGAGGACGAAGGATATAGTCGATGGGCTTAGACCAAGGTGCTCGGCCAGCATCTTGAGGTTGGGCCGACGTGGGTGCTGCGGAGAAGGGGCAGATGACTTTGTCATGCTAGGGTCAGGTTCCTTGCTCCCGCTGAGAGAGTGTGATTATTAAGATAGCAATAAGTGAGCCTCGCAAATAATTGCGAGTTGACGGAAGTCGTTCGAGAGCAAGAAAGACATTATTTAGGCATCCGCATTGGACAATGAACAAACGTTTGTCTAAACTTGTGCCACCTCATTTTGATGCATTTCAAGAGAGTTCGCCTGCTACATCTTTGTGTTAACTATCGATTCAGGAGCTGTTCATGCCCTTTCGTACCACTTTGCGCGCTTTGATCTGCCAGCTTGCCGTTGGCGGGTTTTCGCTTGCCCTTATGAACGGGCCATCACTTTCGGCGCAGTCGCCGACCGCGGCGAAAGATAGTCGCGCCGGTACTGTGAGCGATGCCGAGACGGCACGTTTCGTGAACGACCTGCTGGGCAAGATGACGCTCGAAGAGAAGATTGGGCAGATGAGCCAGATCGCGCTCAACGAGCCGAAGGATATTTCGCCGGATGAGCGCATTCTCAATGGGCAGGTTGGCTCGTTTCTCTTCGTCACTGATCCGTATGAGATTAATCGTCTGCAACATGTCGCTGTCGATAAGAGCAGGCTGCATATTCCGCTTATCTTTGGCTTCGATGTGATTCACGGCTTTCGCACCATCTATCCTGTGCCGCTGGCGATGGCTGCGTCGTGGGACCCGGCCATGGTCGAACATGTACAGACGATGGCTGCGAGGGAGGCCAGCGCTGTTGGAATTAATTGGACGTTTGCTCCCATGCTTGACATCGCGCGCGATCCGCGATGGGGCCGCATTATGGAAGGTGCTGGCGAGGACCCGTTTCTAGGAGCTCGCATGGCGGAGGCGCAGGTGCATGGGTTTCAGGGAGAGGCCCTTGGCAGTCCGCACCATATTCTTGCCTGCGTGAAGCATTTTGCCGGCTATGGCGCGGCGGAGGGTGGACGCGATTATGACTCCTCCAATATCTCTGATGAGCAGCTCTGGAATGTCTATCTGCCCCCGTTTGAGGCTGCAATTCGCGCGGGTGCAGGCTCTTTGATGCCGGCGTACATGGACCTCAATGGGGTTCCGGCTTCGGGAAATAAATTTCTGCTGCAGGATGTACTGCGCGATAAGTGGAAGTTTCAGGGCTTCGTTGTGAGCGACTGGAATGCCGTGCATAGTTTGACCACACATGGCTTTGCTTCGGGGCCGGAGGATGCGGCTGCTCGCGCAGTGAATGCAGGCGTGGATATGGAGATGACGAGCCATGACTATCGTGATCATTTGGCTGCCGCGATTAAAGATGGTTTGGTGAAAGAGTCGATCGTTGATGAGGCTGTGCGGCGGATTCTTACGGTGAAGTATCGTATTGGACTCTTCAGTCATCCCTATGTCGTGCCGTCGCAGGCTGCTGCTGAACTCGTCTCGCCTGCGCAGCGGCAGGCTGCGAAGCTGGCCGCGGAACGAAGCGCTGTGCTGCTGCGGAATGAAGGTAGGCTGCTTCCGCTTAGCAAGTCGTTTAAATCGATTGCGGTGATTGGCCCTCTTGCCAATTCAAAGCCAGACACGATGGGCTCGTGGAGTCTGGCAGGTCATCCTGATGATACGGTCACTGTGCTTGAAGGCATTCGTAAACGCTTCAGCTCCGACGCCACCATATTGTCGACGAAGGGCGTAGAGATTACGCGGGGCGGCCCATCGATCTTCGACAGCCAGTTTTCCAGTCCGCAGCCGACGCTGAAGACGGATGCAGAGCGGAAGGCGGAGTTCGATCATGCCATCGATCTCGTCAAAAAGTCTGATGTGGCTGTATTAGTTCTGGGCGAGGCGCAGACGATGAGTGGTGAGCGTGCATCGCGTTCCACGCTTACTTTGCCTGGGCAGCAGGAGGAGCTTTTGGAGGCTGCGGTGGCTACGGGTAAGCCGGTTGTGCTGGTGCTGCTCAATGGGCGGCCTCTCAACATCACATGGGCCTCGCAGCATGTGCCTGCCATTCTTGACGCGTGGTACCCCGGTACGGAAGGTGGCGATGCAGTTGCAGATTTGTTGTTCGGCGATGCCAATCCGGGAGGCAAGCTGCCGATGACGTGGCCGCGCAGTGTGGGGCAAGTGCCGCTCTATTACGCGCATAATCTGACACAGATTCCTGATGTGCCTAATACGCGCTACTGGGATGGTTCCAGCGCGCCGCTCTATCCTTTTGGCTATGGGCTTAGCTATACCAGTTTCCAGGTGGATGGATTGAAGGAGAGCGCGTCCTCGGTGAAATCCGGTTCTGCTTTAACGGTGTCGGTCGATGTTCAGAACACGGGACCGGTGGCGGGGGATGAGGTTGTGCAGCTCTACACGCATCAGCGCTCTGGAAGCGCGTCGCGTCCGGTGCGGGAGCTGAAAGGCTTTCAACGAATCACCTTGAAGCCGGGCGAGAAGAAGACGGTGACGCTCTCACTGGATACGCATGAACTTGGCTTCTGGAGCCCGCAGACTCATCATTGGTCGATTGAACCCGGGGCTTTCGATCTATGGGTCGGTACGGATTCTACGGCTACGGATCGCGCAACGTTTACGGTCTTGCCGTAGGCTTTGGTTTGAACCTGTGCCAATGCCATTGTGATGCTTATACCGACCTAAGATCTAAGTCCGATTCTGGAGAGAGTATGAATTCTAAAGTTTCTAGCTGCCTGCTTCTTATAGCTTCGACTCTTGTTCCACTTACTACCCACGCACAAAAGAAAGCCTCATTCTGGCTGACAAACCCTGATATGTCGGCATTGTTTCAGCCACAGGCAACTTCGTTACCCTTCTCTAAGTCGGTTGGAACAAATCCAACCATCGATATAGACGATAAGCAGGTGTTTCAGTCAATCGACGGTTTTGGGTTTGCACTGACTGGCGGCAGCGCGCAACTGATGATGCGCATGTCTCCAGAAAAACGTTCGGCGCTACTTCATGAGTTGTTCACCACCGATGACAATAATATTGGCGTCAGTTATCTGCGCGTGAGCATCGGCTCGTCGGACATGAACGATCATGTTTTTTCTTATGACGACATGCCGGAAGGCCAAACCGATCCTACCTTGGCGAAGTTCAGCCTCGGCCCCGACCGCGCTGATGTTGTTCCGGTTCTGAAAGAGATATTGGCCATCAATCCGAAGATCAAGATACTTGGATCTCCGTGGTCGGCTCCAGCGTGGATGAAGACAAATGACAATGTAAAAGGTGGCAAGCTGAAGCCCGAGTACTACAGTGTCTATGCCTCTTATTTTATTAAGTACATTCAGGGAATGAAGGCCGAAGGCATTCCGATTGGCGCGATCACTACCCAGAATGAACCGCTGAATCCTAAGAACACTCCCAGCATGGTGATGGAGGCTCCGGAACAAGATTTGTTTATCAAGAATGATCTGGGGCCTGCTTTTCAAAAGGCTGGCATTACCACCAAGATTATTTTGTACGACCATAATTGCGATCGTCCTGACTATCCGCTTTCTATCTTGAAAGATCCTGAAGCATATAAGTATGTAGCTGGCTCTGGTTTTCACCTGTACGGCGGCGCGATAGACGCGATGTCCACGGTGCACAATGCATTTCCTGATAAGAATTTGTATTTCACCGAGCAAATGGTTGTTAACCGTCCGGGCAGCAACGACATGAGGGTGGGGAGCCCGGAAGCGCGCATTGTGATTGGGGCAACGCGTAATTGGAGCCGGAATGTTCTGCTTTGGAACCTTGCCGCCGATCCGCATTTTGAACCACATACCAATAACGGCGGCTGCTCGATGTGCCAGGGAGCTATCACCATCGATGGCGATGCTGTTACTCGCAACCTTGCGTATTACACGATTGCCCACGCGTCGAAGTTTATCCGGCCAGGATCTATTCGCATCGCTTCCAATGATCTGGACCAGCTTTCAAATGTTGCATTCAGTGCCCCGCATGGTAAAAGGGTTCTGATTGTAGCGAACACCAGCACTAACTCGCAGACATTTAATGTTCGTTACCACAAGAAGACATTTACCGCGTCTTTGAACGCCGGAGCAGTCGGAACTTATATCTGGTAGCACGAAAAGGACGGAAATGAGACTAAAGCAGCTTCGTTGGTTGATCGCGAGCGTCGTTTTTGGATTAGTTACAGTTCCCGTGTGGGGAGCTTCCTACTACACGCTTCGTCCCGACGATCCTGCGGCGGTCTATCTGACGCGAGGCAGTCACGGAGTGCATGGCGATGGCATCGCGGACGACAGCAATGCCATCCAGCAGGCCATCGACAAAGTTCAGGAGACGACGAGGCAGGGCATTGTCTTCGTTCCCGAAGGCCGCTATCGCATCAGCAAAACTATCTTTGTGTGGCCTGGTATTCGGATTATTGGTTACGGCGCAAATCGTCCAGTGTTTGTACTGGGGAAAGATACTCCGGGATTTCAGGAGGGGATGGGCTACATGGTTATGTTTACCGGTGGCCGACCGGACCCGTCGCGTCGCGTGTCGCGTCGAGGTAGGCAGGTGATGGGGATTGTTCCGCCGAACGATCGCATCCCAGATGCGAGTCCCGGGACATTTTATTCCGCGATGAGCAATATCGATTTTGAAATTCAGGATGGTAATCCCGCTGCTGTCGGCATTCGCTTCCACGCGGCGCAGCATTGCTTTCTAACGCACATGGATTTTCACATCGGTTCTGGCCTTGCGGGATTGCACGATGTCGGTAACGAAGCGGAGGGCCTGCATTTTTATGGAGGCCAGTACGGCATTATGACCAGAAAGCCTTCGCCGGGTTGGCAGTTCACTCTTCTGGATTCTACTTTTGAAGGACAGAGCAAAGCTGCGATCAAGGAGCATGAGGCTGGACTTACTTTAGTACGCGATCATTTTAAGAATGTGCCTACAGCTATCTCGATCGATCCCGGTTATGCGGATGAGTTGTGGGTGAAGGATGCCCGCTTCGAAGATATTAGCGGCCCTGCCGTTGTGATCAGCAATGAGCATAATGGGCGAACCGAGGTTAATTTTGAGGATATTATCTGCCGCCATGTTCCTACTTTCGTAAGTTTCAGGGAGAGCGGAAAGAAACTGGATGGCGTGGGTGAGATGTATCAGGTCAAGGCTTTTACTCATGGACTTATTTTTGCCAAGGTCGGCGCTACTCCTGAGATAAAGACGACGTATGAGACGAGCGTGCTCAAGACGCTTCCGGCTCCGGTTCCGACGGATATTCCGGCTGTACCTGCGCAGGATAGTTGGGTGAATGTGCATACGCTGGGAGTAAAAGGGGACGGCGCGACCGATGATACGGTTGCTATCAAAAATGCGATTGTGAAACACCGGACACTCTACTTTCCATCTGGACACTATATTGCTACCGACACGATTATATTAAGGCCAGACACAGTGTTGATTGGGCTGAGTCCTACTACGACGCAGATTGATTTGCCGGATTCCACGCCGGGCTTCCAAGGACCGGGATCGCCAAAGGCTCTGCTGGAGGCGCCGCACGGTGGAACGAATATTGTGACCGGAATAGGGCTGTATACGAATGGGATAAACAGCAGGGCGGTCGGCGCGAAGTGGATGGCTAGTAAAGATTCCCTGATGGATGATGTCCGCTTTCTCGGAGGTCATGGGACATTTGGTCTCACGGGTTCGATCTATAACAACACGAACACCGCTGATTCGAATATCAAGCGCAAATGGGATAGCGAGTATCCGAGTCTGTGGGTCACAGATGGGGGCGGTGGGACGTTTGCAGATATCTGGACTCCGGTGACGTTTGCGCAGGCGGGCATGTATATCTCGAATACGTCGACTTCGGGCCGTGTCTATGAGCTATCGAGCGAACATCATGTCCGCAATGAAATAAAGCTGGACCACGCCTCTAACTGGCAGATTTATGCGCTGCAGACGGAAGAGGAGCATGGCGAAGGCCCATTTGCTCTGCCGCTTGCTATCGATAACTCGAACAACATTACGATCGCTAACTACCATAGTTACCGTGTCGTTGGTAGTTATCAACCATTTCCATATGCAATTCGTGTGTCTAATTCGCACAATATACGGATGCGCAATATCCATGTGTACAGCGACAGCAAGGTTTCGTTTGGCAACTCTGTTTTGATTGAACGGCCAGTCAACGTTGAAGTTCGAGATCGTGAGTTTGCTTCACTGACGATTAACGATGGGGCGGCGGCAGTTAGTCCTGCCGGTCATGCGACTGTTCTAGCTGCTGGGGTGAAGGTAAAGAGACTGAGTACGGGATTCTTCAGTATTTCAGGCGCGGCGGTAAATAGTGATGGGCAGCTCTATTTTGTAGATGCGCATTGGCAGCGTATCTATAAGTGGTCTCCTGAGGTCAACAATTCCCTGATCGTCAGTGACAGCCCGCTATCGCCGGTGAATCTGGTATTCGATCAAGCAGGGAACCTGATGGTTACTTCATACGACGGCGATGGCACGGTTTATTCGTTCAATCCGAACTTGCCGGAGGAGAACATCACGCTACTCAAGCCGCAACCTACTTTGCCCAGGCCGAATATGACTGCGGTTATCCCGGTGGATTATTGGCGCAGCGAAAATGATTTCACGCAAGCGATTCCAGTCCAGAAGCCATATCAGTATGTTTCGCCGGATGGGACGACTTTTATTCCTGCGGGCGAAGACTTTGTCAGCGGAGCGCTTTATTACGGGACCAAGATGGCCGATGTTATACGGGCGTTCGGGCTGGCGCGGGCTGTTCCGGGGCATCCGTTTTATATGAGCGATGAGTCGCAGGAGAAGACCTATGCTGCCAACGTGACCGCAGACGGGACGCTTGGCGACCTGAAACTCTTTGCGGAGCGAGGCGGTGAGAGTGTTGCGCAGGATGCGGAGGGAAATGTCTTTATCGCCACGGGCCAGATATTTGTCTACAACCCTGCCGGGAAGTTGATCGATACGATCGACGTTCCGGAGCGGCCGATCGATATTCTCTTCGGCGGGAAGGATGGGCGGACCTTGTTCATTCTCACGCACACTTCGCTTTATTCGGTGCAGACGCGTGTCAAAGGACTAGGCCTTATCGCGCACCGGTAATGAGCAGTGATCCTTGCTGAAGTTGCGGAGTGTACTTGTAGTGCTTATAGTAAGACTGCGTGCCTGACCCTACTCCTTTGCCGCAACAATCTGCTCCTCGGATAGCGTTATCGCGGAGATTTTTTCGACGACTTAAAAATGGAATCTTGCAGCCCGATGCTGCTTACCGTCTCTATCTCAAGCTGAAGTTTGGGACGGGGTGGCCTACGATGAGGCGGGAGCTGCCGCTTCCCAATGGGGTGCTGAAGAGCCGGGCTGAGTGGCAGGAGGCGCTCACAAGGGCGAGGGCGGATCGTTTGCCGCTGCACCGTGGGGATGAGAAGAACTGGGACCATCTTGCTGCTGTGTTTGCCATTTTGGGTTCTACTTCAACCTCAGCGCGGGTGCTCGACGCGGGGGCAGAGTTTTACAGCAATGTGCTGCCGACGCTATTTGCTTATGGGTATCGCAATCTCTATGGGATCAATCTTTCGTTTACGGAAGAGGCGCGACGTGGCCCGATTCGCTATCTGCCGGGTGATATTACTCGCTTGTCTTTTCCGGATGGCTACTTCGATGCCGTTAGCTGCATGAGCGTGATTGAGCATGGGGTTCCGCTGGAAGATTACTTCCGGGAGATGCATCGCGTGCTGAAGCCGGGAGGACTGCTGATTACTTCTACCGACTACTATCCCACGGCGATCGACACGCAAGGAAAGATGGCGCATGAAGCTGCGATCAAGATTTTTACGAAGATGGAGATTCAGGAGATTCTGCGGCGGGCGATGCAGATTGGGTTCGAGAGCACGGGCGAGGTGGATCTGGAGTGCAGCGAGCGGCCTGTTCGATGGGAACAGTTTGGACTGGAATATAGCTTTGTGATCTTTACGCTGCGGAAGAGAACGGCTTAACACCGAGCTGCACGGATTTCACCGATTAAAAACAGACAACAGCAAAGGCGAAATACAAGGGGTCTCTCCACTGCGGCGGCAAAAGCGCCGCCTTCGGTCGAGATGGCGCGGTTTTAGGATTGGGTCGAGATGATGGGTCTGATGGTGGTTCCCGGATTTGTAATGGCTTAGCTGGCGTTCTGGCGGTTGGCCCGGTGAGCTTTGGTGATGCTGCCTTTGATCTGGTTCCAGGTGACGACCCAGGGGACTAGCAGCGAGAAGATCAGGCGTGCGGCAAGGATGCGGAAGGTGGACTTTTGCAGGTTGCGCCAGTCGAGGCGGAAGGCGAAGTAGTTTTCGAGCGCGAGGATGCAGAGGAGCGGGATGGGGTTCCAGCGCAGGGCAATGATTGCCAGCACTTCGACGATGCAGCGGGCGGAGTTGCGGAACAGACGCGCGGGGCGGATGCCGAGAGCGCCGTCGGCGATGGCGTAGCTGGCGAGCTGGTGAAGGGCTGATCGTAGGGTGTGACGAGGGCGGTAGAAGGCTTTGGCTCGCTCGACGAAGGCCGGAGTGACAAGCTTCCGTACCTTGACGTCGAAGAGCGTGTCTTCGCCCAGAAAGACGGTCTCGGGGAAGCCGCCTACGCGCTGCCAGAGCTCTTTGCGGAAGGCCATGGAGCGGGCGGTGCAGGATTTTGTGGGCTCGTTGGGATTGAGCTTGACGCCGAAGAAGGGGGCGGAGGCGATGTCCCAGACGGTAGGGGAGGCGGGGTCGAGGCAGGAGCCGCCGACGGAGTATTCGGCGGTACCGGCGAGGATGGGGGCGGTGAGATTGGCGAGCCAGTCCGGGCGGTAGGTGCAGCCGGCGTCGGCGCAGGCGACGATGTCGGATGTCGCAGCGGTGATGCCTACGTTGCGTCCGCGAGCGATGGGGCCGGAGGAGTGTTTGAGGTTGCAGCTCTCGTCGCGGATGGGGATGAGGGTGGGATATTGCGATTTGGCGTTGAGCAGCCACTCCCAGGTGCCGTCGGCGGAGCCGCCATCGACGACGATGACCTCGGCAGGCATGAGGGTCTGGTCGGTGAGGCTCGCTACGAGGCTGGAGATGTCGTCCGCTTCGTTGAGGACGGTTGCTGCTACGCTGACTGCCATATTCCACTATTAACGCACAGCGGCAGCGGCCTTTTCGGTGACAATGGAGTGGCCCGCAAAATTTTGATTGAGAGAGCATGTTGATGATTTCTGTTGCCGCGATGGAGTTGGAAGGTTTGCAGGGTGGCATTGGTTCGCCACGGATTAAAGTTTTGAAGCTGCATCCGGCGGCGCAGCTGCCACGGTACGCGCATACCGGAGTTTATGGTGACCTGGCTGCCGATGTTTATGCAATGGAGAGCGTGGCGATTGCCGCCGGGGCTACGGTGGCTGTGCCGACAGGGATTGCGATGGAGTTTCCATCGACGCATGGGGCGCTGGTGGAAGATCGGTCGGGGCTGGCAGTGCGTGGTGTGACGACGCTGGCCGGGGTGATCGATCCGGGGTATCGCGGCGAGTTGAAGGTGGTGGTGACGAATTTGAGCGCCGGGATCGTCGAGGTGAAGGCCGGGGAGCGGATTGCCCAGCTTCGCATTGTGCAGCGGATTGAGGCGCAGTTTGAGGAGGTTGCGGAGTTGGCGGAGGCTGCGCGAGGGGCAGCGGGGTTTGGGAGCACGGGGGCCTGAAAGGCAGGGAACAGGGCTCAGGGAACAGGGAACAGAACGTACCTGGCGTTTGTATACTCGTCTTTCTCCTGAAAGGAGGATGCTATGACTGAGATAACGAAGGGTGGCAACGCGGCGTGGCCGTCGCTGGTGTGGGAAGAGTGGGCAGCGACAGCCGATACGCTGCATATGTGGACGCAGATTGTGGGCAAGACGCGGCTGGCGCTGACTCCGCTGCAGAACCACTGGTGGAACGTCCCACTGTATGTGACGGCGCGTGGGCTGGGCACCTCGGCGATGCCCTATGGCGACGATGTGCTGGATATCGAGTTCGACTTTGTGGCACATGAGCTGCACTTCCGGCTGGGGTCGGGGAATACCCTTGCGATGAAACTGCGGGCGCAGACGGTGGCGGATTTTTATAAGGAGTATCTCGGCTGCCTGGCTTCGCTGGGGGTTCCGGTGAAGATCGATCCGATGCCTTGCGAGCTGGCGAACCCAATCCGGTTCGACCTGGATACGGAGCATAAATCGTACGACGCGGAGTATGCGCATCGGTTCTGGCAGGTACTGGTGGAGACGGAGAAGGTTTTTCGGCGGTTTGGAACGGGGTTTCTGGGGAAGGTAAGCCCGGTGCACTTCTTCTGGGGCAGCTTCGATATGGCGGTGACAAGGTTCTCCGGGCGACTGGCGCCTCCGCGGGCAGGGGCGGATTCGATTCAGCGGGAGGCCTACTCGCATGAGGTGATCAGCGCGGGATTCTGGCCGGGGAACGGAGGCTATGGGGTGGCGGCGTTTTATTGCTATGCGGCTCCGGTGCCGGAGGGACTGGCGGAGGCGAAGGTTCGCCCGGCGGCTGCGGGATGGGATAAGGCTTTGGGAGAGTTCATCTTCAAGTATGAGGATGTGCGGGCGCAGGCTTCGCCAGAGGATGCGTTGATGGAGTTTTTAGAGAGCAGCTATGCGGCAGCAGCGGATGCGGCGAAGTGGGACAGGGCTGCGCTGGAACGGCAGTAACTACGGGGCTTAGCGCGGTGTGAGGGCTCGGGGATAACGATGGCTTGCCGTACGTGCGACAATCTTAATAGCGAGCCATGCCCAATACGCAAGTTCAGCACCCAGTTCAGACCCCCTCCCCAGCTACCATTACCCCGGCGCTGCTTAAGCAGCACAGTATTACGCCGGATGAGTACACGCGCATCGAAGCCGCGCTTGGACGCACGCCCAGCCTGACCGAGCTGGGGATCTTCTCCGTGATGTGGTCGGAGCACTGCTCCTATAAGTCGTCGCGGGTGCATTTGAAGCGGCTGCCGACCAAGAGCGACCTAGTTGTACAGGGGCCGGGGGAGAACGCCGGAATCATCGATGTGGGCGATGGCTGGGCTTGCGCTTTTAAGATCGAATCGCACAATCACCCCTCATACATCGAGCCTTATCAGGGTGCAGCTACGGGTGTTGGTGGAATTCTCAGGGATATTTTTACGATGAATGCGCGGCCGCTGGCGGTGATGGATTCGCTGCGGTTTGGGCCTCTGGATGAGGCTGAGCCGGATGAGGCACTGCGGCGGAAGAATCATCAGGTGGCGACGGGAATTGTGCATGGTGTGGCTGGGTATGGGAACTGTTTTGGGGTTCCGAACCTTGGCGGCGAGACCCGGTTTGAGACCTGCTACTCGGGCAATCCGTTGCTGAATGCATTTGCGCTGGGGCTGGTGAAGCGCGACGAGATCTTTTACGCCAAAGCGACCGGCGTGGGCAATCCAGTGATCTACGTGGGTGCGAAGACGGGGCGCGATGGGATTCATGGCGCGACGATGGCTTCGGAGGAGTTTACCGAAGGCTCGGAACAGAAGCGGCCCAACGTGCAGATGGGCGATCCGTTTATGGAGAAGCTGCTGCTGGAGGCCTGCCTCGAAGCGATGGCCACCGGAGCGGTGCTGGGGATTCAGGATATGGGCGCGGCGGGGCTGACGTGCTCGACCTGCGAGATGGGCGCTCGTGGCGATTTGGGATTGACCGTCGAGCTTGATCTGGTTCCGCAGCGCGAGACGGGGATGTCGAGCTACGAGATCATGCTTTCGGAGTCGCAGGAACGAATGCTGCTGGTGGCCGATAAGCCTCGGGCGCAGGAGGTCCTCGACGTCTTCACGAAGTGGGGGCTGGATGCTTCGATCGTCGGCACGGTAACGGCTGAGCCGAATATGCGGATTACGCAGCATGGGGAGCTGGTCGCCGATATTCCGAACAAGAGTTTAACCGATGATGCTCCGGTGTATCACCGTCCTGTCGGGACGTGGAAGGCTCCGGTGCCGCTTGATCCTCCGGCTGCGGTTCTGGAAGAGCTGAAAAAGCCTCGTGACTACACGGCCGACTTGAAGAAGCTGCTGGCGAGCGCGAATATCTGCGATAAGCGCTGGGTGTATGAGCAGTACGACTCGATGGTGCAGACCAATACCGTGCAGGGGCCGGGTGGCGAGGCTGGCGTGATGCGCATCAAGGGAACGCAGCGCGGGTTGGCGATGGCTCTGGCGGGGAATGGTCGTTGGACTTATCTCGATCCTAAGCTGGGAGCGATGCACGCAGTCGCTGAGGCTGCAAGGAAGGTCGCTTGTACGGGAGCTAAGCCTGTGGCGGCTACGAACTGCCTGAACTTTGGGAATCCGGAGAAGCCTGAGATTATGGCGCAGCTTTCAAGCGCGATCGATGGGATCGCCGAGGCTTGTATTGCGCTGGGAACTCCGGTCACGGGCGGCAACGTTTCTTTGTATAACGAGACCAAGGGTGAGGGGATTTATCCGACTCCGGTGCTGGGGATTGTCGGGATTATTGAGGATGTGACGAAGAGTGTCCCGAGCGGATTTCAGAAGGGCGGCGAGAGGATCATCGTTCTCTCAGCCAATGCATTCAGGGATGCTGGTGAGCGTCTGCTCGAACAGTTTGGTTCATCGGATTATGCGAAGACGATTCTGCGTTCTTTCTGGGGCAGGCCGCCTCGGCTTGAGATCGCAGAAGAGGCAGAGTTGCACAAGTGCCTCGCTGCGCTGGCGGATGAGCGTTTGATTACTTCGGCAAGTGATGTTTCCGATGGCGGGATTGCGGTGACTCTGGCTAAGGCGTGTTTCGCTAAAGGAGTTGGAGCGGCGGTCAGTCTTGACCATATTGATGGGGATTCCATCGTTACGAAACTCTTCAACGAAGAAGCCAGCGTCGTTGTCGCGACATGCACGGATGCGGCTTTTGCACGTGTCACGGAGGTTTGCGGGCAATTCGGATCAGTCACTGCCCGCGATATCGGCACAACCGGCGGTAAGATGCTGGATATCTTTACATTGAATGGCTCTGCTGTTTCAGATTCCGTCTCCGCATTGAGGGCCGAATGGGCTGGCGCGCTGGACGCGCAGCTTGCGGAGGAGGTGGTGACGGCATGAGCGAGCTTCTGTTGCGGGATGTGATGGCGGCGCCAGAGGTTGTAACCGCAGATTCCTCCGCTGCGCTGCGGAATGACAAACAAAGAGCGCTGCGGAATGACAAACGAATGGACGAAGAGGAAGACGGTACGCCGTTCGATAAGCTGCGCGAAGAGTGCGGCGTGATGGCGATCTATAACCATCCCGATGCGGCGCGGATGACTTACTGGGGGCTGTATTCGCTGCAGCATCGCGGGCAGGAATCGGCGGGGATTGCTTCGGCGGATGGGCAGCAGGTAAACGACATCAAGGGCATGGGTCTGGTGTCGGAGATCTTCACCGACGATGTGCTGGCCAAGCTGCCGGGGCATATCGCGATTGGGCATACGCGGTACTCGACCACGGGCGATTCGGCGCTGCTGAATGCGCAGCCGATCTCAGTCGAGAGCACGAAGGGGCTGATCGCGATTGCGCATAATGGAAATCTCGTGAACCTGGGAACGGCGCGGGAGCGGCTGGAGCGTGATGGCGCTCTGTTTCAGACGACCAGCGACTCCGAGATCATCATCCAGTTGATCGCGCACTCGAAAGAGACGACGCTGGTGGACTGCATCGCCGACTCGCTCTCGCAGGTCGAGGGCGCGTTTTCGATTGTGATGATGACGCGGAACCGCATCTTCGCTGCGCGCGATCCGCATGGATTCAGGCCGCTGTCGATGGGACGGATTGCAGGCGTCGATGGCGCTCCCGATACGTTTGTGTTTGCCTCGGAGACCTGCGCCTTCGATCTGCTGCACGCGAAGTATGAGCGCGAAGTGAAGCCGGGCGAGCTGGTGATGGTGTCGGAGGATGGCGTGACCAGCCGCTACTTCGATACGACGGCCAAGCAGGCGAGCTGCATCTTTGAGCATGTTTATTTTGCGCGGCCCGACTCGAAGATCTTTGGGCGGTGGGTGCAGCAGTCGCGAGCGGAGATGGGACGACAGTTGGCGCGGGAGTCGGGTGTTGCGGCGGACCTGATCGTGCCGGTTCCGGACTCGGGCGTGACCGCGGCGATTGGCTATGCGGAGGAGTCGGGGATTCCGTTCAACCTTGGGCTGATTCGTAACCACTATGTTGGGCGTACCTTCATTCAACCCGAACAGCGGGTGCGCGACTTCGGCGTGCGCATGAAGCTCAATCCGGTACGGTCGCTGCTGGAGGGGAAGCGGGTCATTCTGATTGACGACTCGATCATCCGGGGCACGACTTCGCGGAAGATCGTGCGCATGGTCCGTGCTGCCGGTGCTACGGAAGTGCATCTGCGGATTTCTTGCCCGCCAACGATCTCGCCCTGTTTTTATGGGGTGGATACGCCGAGCAAGAAAGACCTCATTGCGGCGAACAAATCAGTCCAGGAGATCTGCGAGTTTATCGAGGCGGATTCGCTGGCCTATCTTTCGCTGGATGGGTTGATCCATTGCTGCACCGAGGGCGATGCGGTGCCAAATAGCTATTGCACGGCCTGTTATACAGGAAACTATCCGACGCAGTGGGTGGATGTTTCGGAGATCCTGCCGGCCACGGCGAGTGTTTAGACCTTTTCCGAAAGTTGCTAGCGGTTTTCCTGTTCGGTGGGCTGCGGGCCAGTGAAGGGTGAGCAGCATATGGGGCCTGAGGGTTTGAACTCCATGAATTCGACCCGGGTGAGGTCGGGATCGAAGAGATTAAGCTGGACCTTGCCATCGCGTCCGGTGTGGGTGTTGGCAGCGGTGCATTCGTGCGTAGTGCAGCCGTTGCGTGCAAGGGCCTGGATGGCGTCGGTCATGTGAGCCACGCCGAGAGAGATGTGGTTCATGCTGCCGAGTTGGTGGGGATTGGGACTGGAGCTACTGTTGAGCATGTATTCGATCCAGTCCGTGCCATCGGGGACCTGGCTGCTGACGTAGTCGATTTCTCCGTCCTTGCGTCCTCCGGACCAGTAGGGACGGAAGCCGAGAAGTTCGCGGTAGAAGTGGTCTTCGGCGGCACGGTCTTTGACCATGAAGCCGGTATGGATGATACGGCGCGCGGTGGCGCGGGGAGCGACAGCTTTTGATGATGCCGGGTGTTGCTGGACGAAGATGACGAGGTGGCCTTCGGGGTCGTGGACAGCGAAGCTCCCATTGTGCAGAGGTTGGTCGATGGCGACGGCGTGGGCTTTTAGGTAGCGTTGAAGCGCGGCGGCGTTGCGGGTCGTAAAGGCGATGGCGGCGACACGGGATTGCGGCGCGGGAGCGGGGAGCGGGGCGACTTCAATCCATTGCGAGTCGTTGACCGCGTAGTGGTCGATGCCGTCTTTTTTGGTTTGATCGAAGCCTAGTTTGCCGTTGTAGAAGACTGTGGAAGCTGCCGGGTCAGCAGCGTACACGCGGACGAAGGCGATGCCGGTGATGGCGGGCCGCTGCTGCGCGTAGGCGAGGGGGACGAGGAGAAAGAGCAGCGCGGCGGCTTTTTTCATAGAACCGCCACTTTATTGGGCGCTCGGTGGAATGTCAATTTGAAGGCGCTCTCGGCACCAAGAGAATGGGGTTCAGGCGCGCCTTGCACCCATGAGCAAGTAGTCCATTTGCCAGTCCGGCTTTATTCCATGCTGCCGCGCCAGAGTTGCCAGTTGTGCATAGTGGCGGATGCCGTGCATCAGGGCGTGGACGAAGATCGTCTTTCGGGAGGCCAGCAGTTGACCCATGCTTCGAGTGACAAACTCTATCTCCTGCGACCAGTCATAGGTTGGGTCGGCCAACATTCCACGAAGGAGGACCATCCCCCGAGTGTGCGTTGCGAACAGCACTGCCGCAGTGTCGTATGCGATCGCCTCATACGAGGTTTCGGGCAATCCAGCCAGCCGCTCTGCATAACGCAGCTCGACCGCGACGATATGCTGCATAAGCTCGCCTACGCACTTTACTCCGGCAACATCGCAGGGGACAGCCAGCAAGTCCTCATGCATTTCGAGCAGCTTCTGCCATCGCTCGGCCGTTTTATCGTTCCATGCCATCAACTCTTCGCCTGTCAGTGCAATCATGTTCGTTACCTCTATTCCAGATTCAACGCTCGGTGGCCGATGTCGCGTCGGAACTGCATGCCTTCAAAAGAGATTTTTGCCAGTTGAGCATAGGCGAGATCGAGAGCGGTGCGCAGATCGGGAGCCATGGCGGTGATGGCCAGAACGCGGCCGCCGGCGGTGATGATCTGGCCGTCCTCGATTGCGGTGCCGGAGTGGAAGACGACTACGTTATCGGTGGGCTGATCTGGAAGCCCTTGTATGGGCTTGCCTGAAGCATATTTGCCGGGGTAGCCGCCGCTGGCGGCGATGACGCAAACGCTGGCTCCGCGGTGCATCTTGATGTCGAGACTGTTGGCTGTGCCATCGATGGAGGCGTTCAAGAGGTCGAGAATGTCGGTCTCCATGCGCAGGAGAATGGCCTGGGTCTCGGGGTCGCCAAAGCGGGTGTTGAACTCAAGCACCATGGGGCCGCGGGGTGTCATCATGATGCCGCAGAAGAGGATGCCTTTGAAGGGGGTTCCCTCGGAGGTCATTCCATCAACAACCTTTTGCGCGACATTTTTGGTGAGCCACTCACGCATAGCGGTGGTGGTGAGGCCGTCGGTGGAATAGGCCCCCATGCCGCCGGTGTTGGGGCCGGTGTCGCCTTCGCCGACGCGCTTGTGGTCCTGCGCGGAGGCGATGGGCGCGGCGTGTTTGCCATCGCAGAGAGCAAAGAAGGAGAGTTCTTCACCGGTGAGAAATTCTTCGAGAACGATCTCGGCTTCCTGTGTGCCGAGGAGAACGCCGCTGAACATCTGCGCGGCCGCGGACTCAGCCTGGAGGCGAGTCTCGCAGATGACGACGCCTTTGCCCGCGGCGAGACCGTCGGCCTTAACAACTACGGGCAACGCAAAGCGGTTGAGTTGCTCGCGCACCTCGTCGAGATTGGTGCAGGCGGCGTAGGCGGCGGTGGGGATGCCGTGGCGCTGCATGAATTCTTTGGCGAAGGCCTTGCTCGATTCGAGCTTTGCGGCGGCCTGCGTGGGGCCGAAGACGCGGAAGTTGCGGCGGGTGAGCTCGTCCACGATGCCGAGGGAGAGGGGGACTTCGGGGCCGATGACAGTCAGCGCGGGGCGCTCGACTTCAACCACCTGTGCCATCGCAGCGAGACTGGTGACGTCGACGGGGATGCAGCGGGCGATCTGGGCGATGCCGCCGTTGCCGGGCGCGGAGACTACTTCGCTAACTTGTGGGGATTTGAGGAGCGACCAGACGAGGGCGTGCTCGCGGCCGCCGCCGCCGATAACCAGAACTTTCATCTTCAGTTGTATCTCCGTTCTCTGTTTCGAGCCTAGGCAACACGGTTCTCTGAGTCAAACCATTGCCGCAGATTATTTAGCGCAAGGCAGGAGCCGGATGTCACCGGCAGCCTCGCGCGAGAGGTCGAAGGCCTTTGCGGAGCGGCCAATGCTTACGGAATAGCCCTCGACGGAGGTTTGCTTTCTGACTCGCAATCTAGCTCCGGGCCTGATGCCGCTGGCCTTAAGCTGCCGCAGGGTGCGGGCATCGCGGTCGGAGACGCTATCAATCACGAAGCTCCCTTCCTGCTGTACCTCGGTCAGCAGGATGGAGTTCGGCTCCGCCATCTCGCCCTCCATCGTCGGGATGGAATGCCCATGAGGGTCGATGCGGGGATGGCCCAGCTTTGCGGCGATACGTTCTTCGAAGCGCTCGGAGATAAAGTGCTCAAGCCGTTCGGCCTCCTCATGCACCTCTTCGATGGGATAGTCGAGCACCTCGTAGAGGAAGGTTTCGATGAGCCGATGATGGCGCAGCACTTCGAGCGCTCGCCGCTTGCCCGCCGGGGACAGCAGCACGCCGCGATGCCGTTCGTACTCGACCAGTGGAGTTGAGGCGGCCGCCAGTTTTTGCAGCATGTTCGTGATCGAAGCGGGGGCGACACCGAGATGATCGGCAAGCGATGTGCTACTCACGCGACGATGGTCAGGACCGCCCAGAGACAGGATGGCCTTCAGGTAGTTGTCGACGGATTCGCTGTTGCCGTTCGTTCGGCGGCCTGGCATGACATGGTCTCCAAAATTAGTTTGACGCATTTCTTTGATTTAGGTATACCTAAATATTAGGGAAGCCTAAATCGGGGATACTTCCCAGACTTTCTTTTGGAGTGGCATGGAGGATTTTCGATCATCGTCGTATGCCGATACAGAGGCAGAACCAATCGCTGACTCAGTGGTTGCTCTGACCGCGGCAGCCAGCACCGTCGAGGCTCCGCGCAGATTCAAGTTCCGGCGCAACGAGATATGGACCTATTTCGGGCCGGCTTTTGTGGCTTCGGTCGCCTATATCGATCCGGGGAACTTTGCGGCCAATATCCAAGGTGGCAGCCAGTTTGGCTATCGCCTGCTTTGGGTGCTGCTGTGGTCGAATGCGATGGCCATCCTTATTCAGTACCTTTCGGCAAAATTAGGCATCGTTACCGGGCTTACGCTGCCGCAGAACTGCCGGAAGCATTTTTCGCGGCCCATGACGATTTTTCTCTGGGTGGCGGCGGAGGTGTCAGCGGTTGCGACGGACCTGGCTGAGTTTCTAGGCGCCGCCCTGGGATTTTATCTGTTGGTCGGGCCAGCGATGCTGGCGCATGGATGGACGCGTACCGAGACAATGTTCGTTGCAGCGCTAGTGTCGGCCGTTGCCGTGTTTTTAATCCTGGCGCTGGATCTGGCCGGGTATCAGTGGCTGGAGCGGGGCATCATGGCCTTCGTCGGTGTGATTGGGCTTTGCTATGGCTTTGAGGTCTTTCTGGTGCATCCGGATTGGCGGGCGGTTGCTTTCTCCACCTTGGTTCCAACGCTTGACGCCAGTAATGCTAGAGCCTTCCACGACAGCATCTACACGGCCGTCGCTATGCTTGGCGCGACGGTGATGCCGCATGTGATCTATCTGCATTCGGCGCTGGTCCAGCCGAGGGCGCAGGAGCTGAAGAAGAAGCCTGCGCTGGCGGGTTTTTCGCGGCGGAGGAAGTATCTGCGGTTTGAGCTGATCGATGTGTTTGTGGCAATGAATGGGGCATGGCTGATTAACTCGGCCATGATCGTTATGGCCGCCGTCGCGTTCGTGCATATGGGTTCGCCTGTCGCCGATGTGGAACAGGCGTATCGGACGCTTGGTCCCTTGCTTGGCCCTGCTGCTGCGACCGTCTTTGCCGTCGCGCTTCTCTGTTCGGGGCTTTCATCGTCTACCGTCGGCGTTATGGCTGGGCAGGTGATTATCGAGGGTTTTCTCGATATCAAATTTTCCATCTTCCTGCGCCGCTTGATTACGATCATTCCGGCGCTGATCGTCATTGCAGTAGGGCTCGATCCACTGAAGATTTTGCTTCTTTCGCAGGTAATTCTGAGTTTCACGCTCCCGTTTGCTCTGGTTCCGCTGCTGATTCTGACGAACCGGCGGTCCGTGATGGATACGTTTGCCAGCGCAGGCCGTACGCGGATTGCAGGATGGGTGACCGTTGGCATCATTCTTACGCTGAACGTGGTGCTGCTGGGGCAGATCGCCTTCGGGAGCTAGTCATTTTCTGAGAACCTGTCGAAAAGTTACTCCTCAACCCCACCCCAAACTCCACGTCATCTCGACCGGAGCAGCGCATAGTTTCATCGTGCGCTGCGAAGTGGAGAGACCCCTGTATTTGCAGTTCGTTTGACCGAAAAGACCTATCCCATCGGTGAAAATGCTCTAATCACCGTCAGCAACCGCACCCTACCGCGAAATATAAGCCTCAAGATGCCGGATCGTCTCTTCCTGCTCCGAGATCACGCAGTTCACCAGGTCGCCAATTGAAACCATTCCCACCACCGCGCCATGGTCCTGCACAGGAAGATGCCGGATGCGATGGTCCGTAACCATGCGCATACAGTCGCCCACCGTATGTTGCGAAGAAACTGAGATCACTGGAGAGCTCATGATCTCGGCCACAGCCGTCTCCTTCGAGGACCTCCCCTGCAGAATAACCTTCCGCGCATAATCCCGCTCCGAGATGATGCCGACCAGATCTCCATGCTCCATGACGAGCAGTGCGCCTACTCGCTTCTCCGCCATCATCTCGATGGCCTCGTAGACGGAGGCATCCGGCCTCGTGGACCAGACCTCCCCTGTCTTCCGCTTCAGTACAGCGCCAACGGTCGTGGTCAATTCGCTCATAGGAAGTCTCGGGCCTCGGATAATACCGCCGTCATGCTGCAGTATGCAAGGGTTGTTCTTTGCTGATCTTCGTCCCGCCGCCTATCATCACCCCATGCAAACGTTTGAAGCCCTCCTTCGCGAAGCCGAAATAGCCCACGGCCATCTCTGCGCCGGACAGATTCTTGGAGTCCGCATGGCGATGCTGGGTTGCCAGCGCCTCGGCATCGACGACCCAAAAGGGGCCGACCGCAAGCGCCTCGTCACCTTCGTCGAGATCGACCGCTGCGCCACCGATGCTATTGGGGTCGTCACCGGCTGCCGTCTCGGCAAGCGCGCCCTCAAGTTCCGCGACTGGGGCAAGATGGCCGCTACCTTCCTCGATCTTTCCACCGATAAGGCCATCCGCATCGCTGCCCTTGAATCCTCCAAACAGCGTGCCCGCGACCTCTATCCGCAGATCGAAAACAAGAACCGGCAGCAGATGCTTGCCTACCGCGAACTCTCCGACGCAGACCTCTTTTCCGAGCAATGGGTCCACGTCCCCATGCACGCCCGCGAACTCCCCGGCTACAAATCTTCCCGCATCGCCTGCACTCAATGCGGCGAAGGGATCAACTATGACCGGCAGGTCGAAATAAACGGCGAGATTTTGTGCCAGGGCTGCGCCCATCCCGAAACCCGTTATTACCAGATCCTCGACCACCAATAATCCAACGCCACTCCTCCGGAAGTGCAATTGAAAGAATGAGTTATGAGCTTCTATTGCGCATCTGCATCTCTTCTGGTGATACTTTCAATATGTCACGCGCTACAGATGTGAATCTGGCGAATTTTGGTGTGGCTAATGCTACTTCATGCCGCAGACTGTATGCCTCCACATAAGATGGATTGCCCATGCCAATTGTTATTTTATTTGGGACATTACATCCCAAACTCCACCGACTTACCTCCTCAAAAGCATTCTCAATCAATTGGGGAAGTAGTGACTTAGGCTTCCCGTTAATCATGGAAGCTAAGATCATGAACTCATCTTTTGAGGTAAGCTGCGACCTTCCTTATTTTGAGGAATCCATGATTTCTACGCTTTATGCTCGTGGGGTGAATCTCGTGCGAGCGTATGGCGATGCCGTCTCTTTCGCTATGGGGGGTGGGATTCACAATCACCGTGGATAGCCTAAAAAGGCCTGATGGTTCTGTGGCTGACATACAAAGGGTGAACAAAATCTTAGGTTCTCTATGCACGGCATATAAGTTTCCGCCGCGAAATGCCATTGAACAGTTTGAATTTGAAAAGGTCTTACGGCTAATACTGGCCGAGCCTAATCTAATGGGAAGTCTGACAGACTTGGCCGATACTTTGGCCTTTCATCACCAAACGCCAACCAATTGCGGTCGGGTACTGGATAGCTTGAGACGTGCTGTCGCCCCGGACCTAAAAGATCCTCAAGGATGGGCCGTTCTTCAACAACTTTTGAGGATCAGCAGGTCATTTATGGAATTCGTTAGTATTCAATCTACGAAGCCGCGACACGGTGACCGTATTACTCATGTCCCGGAAGAAACTGTTACGGAAATATCGAAGAGAACTTGGCAGATCGTGGATCGATTTATAGAGTTTCGAAAACGAGGAAGTCAGCCTTTGCCTAAATCGGAGTTTCCGCAACTTTGATGAGGCCAATAAAACCATTTTCTTCTTGCTATTGTCCTCGTGGCGGTTCTCCAACTAGCGCAAAGGCTGTGGGTCAGGAAGATGCCAATTTCCGTATAAGTTATTGATTTTATTGAGTATATGTCGCATGATTCTACAGGGTCCCAGCAAAAACGCTTGTCAAGCCCTCAAGTCATCTCTCTCTCTCAAAGACCAGTCACCAGTGCCATCCGCGGAGCACGTTTCATCGGATATCTATCCGCTTATCGCCCGCCTGCGGTAGACTAGCATTGACGCGCATTTCCATCTTTCGTCCCATCCCCAAGCGCCTAGACAGGACATACATCGCAGTGAGTAACTCAACCGCCGTTGCCGTTAAGCCCATCTTCAACATCGCCATCATCGCCCACGTCGACCATGGTAAGACCACCCTCGTCGACGCCATGCTCCGCCAGTCCGGCACCTTCCGCTCCAACGAAGCCGTCACCGACCGCGTCATGGACTCGAACGACCTCGAAAGAGAGCGCGGCATCACGATTCTTGCCAAAAACACCGCTCTCTACTATCACGACAACAAGATCAACATCGTCGATACCCCAGGCCACGCCGACTTCGGCGGAGAGGTCGAGCGCGCCCTCAAGATGGTCGACGGCGTCGTCCTTCTCGTCGACGCCTCCGAAGGCCCCCTGCCGCAGACCCGCTACGTGCTCTCGAAGGCCCTCGAAGCCGGGCTTACCCCCATGGTCGTCATCAACAAGATCGACCGTCCTGACGCCCGCGCCCAGGAAGTTTTGAACGAGGTCTATGACCTCTTTATCGACCTCGATGCTGACGAGAGCGTCCTCGACTTTCCCGTCCTCTACACCAACGGCAAGCTCGGCACCGCCACCACGGACCCTAACGTCCCCGGCACCGACCTCCAGCCGCTCTTCGAGCAGATCATCACCACCATCCCGGTTGCCAAGGGCGATCCCGAAGGCACCGTTCAGATCCTCGTCACCAACCTCGATTACTCCGACTATCTTGGTCGTCTCGCCATCGGACGCGTCTTCAACGGCACTATGCGCACCGGGCAGGAGTACAACGTCGCCAAGCTCGACGGCACCTTCACCAAGCATAAGATCACCAAACTCTTCAGCTTCTCCGGCCTCAAGCGCACCGATATCGAAGAGACCCAGGTAGGCGACATCGTCGCCATTGCCGGAATCCCCGGTATCACCATCGGCGAGAGCTTCTGCGACGTCGAAAATCCGCAGCCCCTGCCTCAGATTGTCATTGACGATCCCACCATCGCCATCCAGTTCAACGTCAACAATTCGCCCTTTGCAGGACGCGAAGGCAAGTTCGTCACCTCGCGCAACCTCCGCGACCGCCTCGACAAGGAACTTCTCACCAACGTCTCGCTGAAGATGCAGGATACCGGCTCCCCCGACTCCTTCAAGGTGCTCGGACGTGGCGAACTGCAACTCGGTATCCTCATCGAGATGATGCGCCGCGAGGGCTTCGAGATGATGGTCAGCCGTCCTGAGATCGTCACCAAGCGCATCAACGATGAAGTCATGGAACCGGTCGAACACCTTTCCATCGATGTGCCGGAGAACTTCGTCGGTACCGTCATCGAGCGCCTCGGACCCAGAAAAGGCGAGATGACCAAGATGGTTAACCACGGATCGGGACGAGTAAGAATGGAGTTCCGCATCCCCTCGCGCGGTCTCATCGGCCTCCGGTCTGAAATGCTCACCGAGACCCGCGGCACCATCATCATGAACTCCATCCTCGATGGGTACGTCGCCTATCAGGGAGAGATTCCGCAGCGTCTCTCCGGTGCCCTCATCTCCGACCGTCAGGGAACCACCACTGCCTACGCGCTTGAGGGCCTGCAGGACCGCGGCATTCTCTTTGTCAGTGATGGTGTTGAGGTCTACGAGGGCATGGTCGTCGGCGAACACAGCCGCGACAACGACCTCGACGTCAACTGCGTCCGCGAGAAGAAGCTCTCCAATATGCGCGCATCGGGCTCCGACGATGCTGTGCGCCTCGTTCCCTACAAACAGCAAACCCTCGAGCAATGCATCGAGTTCATCGCCGACGACGAACTTGTCGAGGTGACACCGAAATCCCTTCGCCTGCGCAAGAAGGTCCTTCAGGCCAACCGCCGCCCGCGCAAGGGGTCCAGCGAGTAATTCAGCGCACTAAGCGGATTCAGAGAAGATGAGCGAATCACAGCTCCTTCGACGGAGGCTCTCGCGATGCAATTGCGAGAGCCTCCACTCCAGATGACAACTTCTGTTTTGTAGAAATTCTTAATTGAGTCTTGACATAATTGGGACTTTTATATAACTTTTTAGTTATGGAACTAAATGGTTATATAGATCAAGCTTCCGACCATCTGAACGCTACCTTTGCGGCGCTTGCAGATCCGACACGGCGCGCGATTCTTGCTCGGCTCGCATTGAGTGAAGCATCGGTGACGGAGCTCGCCGAGCCATTTGCCATGAGTCAGCCCGCAATCTCCAAACACCTTAAAGTGCTGGAGCGTGCCGGGCTGATTTCGCGTGGACGCGACGCGCAGCGAAGGCCATGCCGGCTTGAGTCCACGCCGCTCGCGGAAGCCACCGGATGGCTGGAAGATTACCGACAGTTCTGGGAGGGAAGCTTCCAGCGACTCGACGTCCTGCTCGACGATTTAAAGGCGGAAAAGAAGCAACATGGACACACCAAACGATAGAGGAGATCACTGATGAAGAACACAGGAACATTGAAAGTCACTACACCCACGGAGCGAGAGATCGTGCTGACACGCGTCTTTGATGCTCCGCGCAACCTGGTCTTCGACGCCTACACGAAGCCTGAACTGCTCAAGCGTTGGTTTGGGCCCCGAGGCTGGTCACTGGCGGTTTGCGAGGTCGATCTGAAAGTAGGAGGCGCATGGCGCTTCGTGGTGCGTGGTCCCAACGGCGCGGACATGGGGATGGGTGGTGTATATCGGGAGATCGTACCGTCCGAGCGGCTCGTTTCCACTGAATCGTTCGACGACTATCCGGGCGAGTCGCTCAACACGCTGATCCTCTCCGAAAAGGAGGGCAAGACATTACTAACCTGCACGATTCTCTATCAATCGAAGGAGATTCGTGATGCGGTGGTCAATTCCGGCATGGAGCACGGCGCCGCTGAGAGCTTCGATAAGCTCGCCGAGTACCTGACGTCGATCGCATGACACTCTGTAATATTCCTCGACGAGGGTATCGATGCAACATAATCATGAGGGGCTGCCTTCGGGCAGCCCCTCATGATTATTCACAACACCCGAAAAGCAATTACTTCTTCGCCGTTTCAAACCGCTTGTTCACTTCTTCCCAGTTCACGGTGTTCCACCACGCCGCCAGATAGTCGGGCCGCTTGTTCTGGTACTTCAGGTAGTAGGCGTGCTCCCAGACGTCATTACCTAAAATCGGGTAGTGGCCTTGCGAGAGTGGGTTGTCCTGATTGGCCGAGGTCACAATCTTCAGCTTGCCACCCTCGAAGACCAGCCAACCCCAGCCCGATCCGAACTGTTTCGCCGTTGTCTCGTTGAACTGCTTCTTGAAGTCTTCAAACGAGCCAAAGTCGGCCTTGATCTGGGCAGCAATCGCGCCGGAGGGTTCGCCGCCGCCCTTGGGCTTCATGATCTGCCAGAACATGGTGTGATTCACATGACCGCCGCCATTGTTCCTTACAACAGTACGCACATCTTCCGGCACGCTGGACAGGTCTTTCAACAACTCTTCCGGAGTTTTTTTGCCCAGCTCCGGATGTTTCTCCACTGCGCCATTCAGGTTGGTCACATACGCCTGATGATGTTTGTCATGGTGCAGCTTCATCGTCGCTTCGTCGATGTAGGGCTCAAGCGCCGCATAGTCATAGGGCAAGGGGGGCAGTTCGTAGGCCACGGTTGTTCTCCTGTCACTTTTGTTTTGGCCAGGTTCTATCACACACTGGCGGGTTCATTCTGGTTGGATGCTTCTCAGACATCTCGCGATGCCATCGGCAAATCCGCTCGACCCTCGAATCATAACGCACCGCGGCATTCATCTTCTCTTCATGGCCACTTATGTAGCTTTTGGAGCCTAATCGCTGCTTTTGGAGTCTAATCAGTCAATGAGCGATCTCGCCGCCGCATACCATTGGCTCGACGATCAGGGAGCCGCGTTTGGCGGGCCCGGTCTCGCGCCCCGTTGGACCTCCAGCCAGAAAGATGCCGTCTCCACTGCCTATGCCGCATCCAGCCGCATCTGGTTTACCGTCTCACACGGCATCCTCAATGAGATCTATTACCCCACCATCGACCGCCCGCAGACCCGCGACATGGAGCTGCTCTTCACCGATGGCGAAACCTTCTGCCACGAAGAGAAGCGCGACTTCGACTACGAACTGCAATACATCCATCCCAACGCTCCGGCCATTCGAATGGTTGCCACCGACCCCAATGGACGCTACACCGTCACCAAGGAGTTCATCAGCGAGCCCCACCGTCCCGCCGTCATGATGTACGTCAAGATCACCGGCGACGAGCAGATCCTCTCGCGCCTCAAGTGTTATGTTCTGCTCGCCCCGCACCTCAACGGCGGCGGCGCCGGTAACTCCGCGCGCTCCATCGAGGTTGCGGGCCAGCGCTGCCTCCTTGCCTGGAAGGGCAATATCTCGCTCGCCATGGGCGTCAGTTGCGGATTCACCCGCTCCTCCTGCGGTTACGTGGGGGCCAGCGACGGTTTTCAGGACCTCGCCAGCGATATGAAAATGGACTGGCACTTCGGCCAGGCCCTCGACGGCAACATCGCCATCATGGGAGAGATCGACGTCTCCTGTAGCCGTGAGTTCACCGTCGCCGTTGCTTTAGGAGACGGTCACCACGCTGCCCTCGCCTGCATGATGCAGACCTTTGCCACGCCATACAAATTTCACCGCGAACGCTTCATCGAGCAATGGTTGCGCGTCGATTCGCCCAAACTCATCGCCGCCTCCTCTACCGATGGCGGCCGGCTCGCCAACATCAGCCACAACGTCGTCCTCACCCACGAAGACAAGACCTACTCCGGCGCCTTCATCGCCTCTGCCTCCATTCCCTGGGGAGCTTCAAAGGGTGATTCCGACCTCGGCGGTTATCACCTTGTCTGGACGCGCGACATGATCCAGTCCGCGACTGCGCTGCTCGCATGTGACGGCACCGAGACAGCCCTTCGCGCCCTCGTCTACCTCGCCTGCACCCAGCGAACCGACGGCAGCTTCGCCCAGAACTTCTGGATCGACGGCACTCCCTACTGGTCCGGCATCCAACTCGATGAGGTCGCCTTTCCCATCATCCTTGCCTGGCGTCTGTGGAAGGTCGATGGCCTCGGCAACTTCGACATCTTCCCCCTCGTTGAACGAGCCGCCGCCTTTCTGGTCTGTTATGCCCCCGTCACCCAGCAGGAGCGCTGGGAGGAGACCGCTGGCTACTCCCCCTCCACCCTCGCCGCCGTCATCTCCGGCCTCATCTGTGCCGCGAACATCGCCCGTTTCCACGAATCCGACGAACTGGCCACCTTTCTCGAGAGCTACGCCGACTGGATCGAAGCCCACCTCGACCAGTGGACCACTACCACCGAAGGCGTCCTCCATCCCGACATCAAATACCACTACATGCGGATACGCCCGCCCGCTCCGGGCGAACCTTTCTACAACGACCAGATCGCGCCCGGTCATATTCACATCGCCAACCGAAGTGCGGATGAAAAACAGGACTTCGAGGCCCGCGAAATCGTCGATGCGGGCTTCCTGGAGCTCGTCCGCTATGGCATCCGCCGCGCCGCCGACCCGCTCATCGTCGATTCACTCAAAGTCATCGACGCGGTTCTCAAGATCGAGACGCCCTACGGCCCTTGCTGGCGCCGCTACAACCACGACGGCTATGGCCAGAAGAAAGATGGCGGCCCCTACGACGGTTGGGGTCAGGGGCGCGCATGGCCTCTGCTTACGGGTGAGCGTGCCCACTATGAACTCGCCGCGGGCAAGTCCGTAACTCCATTGATTTCAGCATTTGAGAAGTTCAGCTCCATAGGAGGCATGCTCCCCGAACAAATCTGGGACCGCGCCGACCTTCCCTCCGCAGGCATGTACTTCGGAAAATCCGCCGGTTCTGCGCAACCTCTCGTGTGGGCACATTCGGAGTACATCAAGCTCCTCCGCTCCGCCACCGACGGCCATGTCTTCGATCGTATCTCCGTCGTCGAAGAGCGCTACGCCGTGGCTCCAGGGAAACGGACCTTTCGATCTGAGACCGAAATCTTCCAGATCAGCCGCCCCATCTCATTCATACCCGCAGGCTTCACCTTCCGCATCGTGGACCGCGGCCGGTTCCGTGTTGTCTACACCTTCGATAACTGGATGACGGTCAACAATCTTGACTCGCACAGCCTGGGCCGCCTCGGCTACTCCGCTGACGTTCCCATCCCTCGCGATCAGGCCGGCTCCATTATCTTTACCCTGTGCTGGCCCGGCTACGAGCCGAACCAGCAGGACCGCTGGCTCGGCAAAAATTTTGTAGTTTCCATTATTCCGCCATCCTTAGCCGCCAGTTCCTGAGGATGCGCCAGGGCCCACCCCGCTTGTACACTGTCAGGGAACGACTAAAAATGACCAAATAGCAGATTCATGCCAGTACCGCGTCTCTTCATATAAGAAAAAAGGAAAAGAAATGAGCGATCAGCAGCAGACAGATAAGCAAAACGCCTTAGACCAGCTCTCCATCAATGCCCTCCGCTTCCTTGCCGTCGACGCCGTTGAAAAAGCCAAGTCCGGCCACCCCGGCGCGCCCCTCGGCTGTGCCCCTATCGCCTATCTGCTGTACCACAAGCTCATGAAGTACGATCCTGCGGACCCCAAGTGGATCGACCGCGACCGTTTCGTTCTCTCGAACGGCCACGCCTCGGCGCTGCTCTACGGCTCACTCCATCTCTCCGGCTACGACCTTCCCATGGAGCAGCTCGAACAGTTCCGCCAGTGGGGCTCCCACACCCCCGGACATCCCGAGTACGGCGAAGCCCCAGGCGTCGAAGTCACTACCGGCCCACTCGGCCAGGGCTTCGGCATGGCGGTCGGCATGGCCGTCGCTGAGAAGCACCTCGCCGCTGTCTACAACCGCGACGAACGCAAGGTCATCGACCACTACACCTACGTCCTCTGCGGCGACGGCGACCTGATGGAAGGCATCTCTCACGAGACTGCATCGCTGGCCGGAACGCTGAACCTCGGCAAGCTCATCGTCCTCTACGACGACAACCTCATCTCGCTCGACGGCCCCACCGAACTCAGCTTCACTGAAGACGTCACACTGCGTTTCGAGGCCTATCACTGGCACGTTCAGATGGTCCACGACGGCAACGACCTCGTGGCCCTCGAAGCCGCCATCCTCGCCGCCAAGGCCGAGACCACCCGCCCCTCGCTGATTCGCGTCCGCACCGTCATCGGCTATGGCAGCCCCAAGGCCGGCACCAGCAAGGTCCACGGCGAAGCTCTCGGAGCCGACAACGTCAAGGCCACCAAGAAGAACCTCGGCTGGCCCGAAGACAAGACCTTCTACGTTCCTGAAGAGGCCCGCGCCAATTGGGACACCGCCAAGCCTCGCGGCAAGAAGGCCCATGAGGCTTGGGACGCCGATTTCGCGGAGTACAAGAAGGCTTATCCTGAACCTGCAGGTGAGTTCGAGCGCGTCATCAAGGCCGAGCTGGCGAAGGATTGGCAGAAGAAAATTCCCGTCTTCCCAACCGACAAGCCCGTAGCCACCCGCAACGCCGGTCAGGTCGTCATGCAGGCCATCGAAAATGTCGTTCCCGAGCTCTTCGGCGGCGCTGCCGACCTCACCTCTTCCACGAAGACGATCTTCAAGGACTCGCCCAGCTTCCACGTCGATCCCAAGGGCCGCAACGTCTTCTTCGGCGTCCGCGAGTTCGGCATGTGCGCCATGGTCAACGGTATGGCCGCTCATGGCGGTCTGATTCCCTTCGGTTCCACCTTCTTCGTCTTCTCGGACTACGCTCGCCCAGCCCTTCGTCTGGCCGCGCTGATGTCCGTCCACTCCCTCTTCGTCTTCACGCACGATTCAGTCGGTCTCGGCGAAGACGGCCCTACTCACCAGCCAGTCGAGCATCTGATGGCCCTCCGCGCCATCCCGCAGCTCACCGATTTCCGTCCGGCTGACGCCAACGAGACTGCTGCCTGCTGGCAGCTTGCTCTCGAGCGCAAGAGCGCCAGCTTCATGGCCCTCTCCCGCCAGGACCTTCCCGTCCTCGACGCCGAGAAGTACAAGGTGCACGAGGGCGCAAAGAAGGGCGCTTACGCCCTCGACAACAGCGGCAAGGACATCATTCTCATTGCCACTGGCTCCGAGGTTTCTCTTATCCTCAAGGCCGCCGAAGAGTTGAAGGCTGCGGGTATCAATGCGTCGGTCGTCTCGATGCCCAGCTTCAGGATCTACGACGAGCAGCCAGACTCCTATAAGGCCAGCCTGCTGCCGGAGAACACTCCCAAACTCGCCGTTGAAGCCGGAGCCACCATGGGTTGGTACAAGTACGTCGGCCACAACGGAGGCGTCATCGGGCTGGATCGCTTCGGCGCATCCGCCCCGGGAGCTATCGCGCTGGACAGACTCGGCTTTAACGTCGCCAACGTCGTCGAGCACGCAAAGAAGTTAGTCAAAAAGTAAGCAGGGAATCGGAGGCGGGGCCATCAGGCTCCGCCTTCACTACATCAGCAAGTCTGAGTATCTTCGGAGAAAGTTATGGTCAACAGCGAACGCGAAATGGTGCGTCAAAATGAAGAGTCGCCTAAAGAAGAGCGGTTCACCTCTTTGCAGCCGACCTATGAAGACAGCGTCCCTCCTGAAGATGACTGGGAGTTGGAGCAGCATTATTAATGTTTCACTTTTGTCTTGCCTGCTCTCTCATCGGCCTTGATTCAAATCACTACGGAAACCAGAGGTAGTTCAAAATGAAAATCGCTATCGCCTCAGACCACGCCGGCTTTCCCCTGAAAGAAGAAGTCCGCGACTATGTCCGCAAGCTGGGCCACGATGTCGAGGATCTCGGCGCCTACAACACCGAGCCCTCCGACTATCCCGATTTCGCTGTCCTTGTAGGCAAAGCCCTCATCGCGGGAACGGTAGAGCGCGGCATCCTCATCTGCGGCTCCGGCGTAGGCGTCTGCGTCGCCGCCAACAAGATGCCCGGCGTCCGTGCCGGTATGTGCCACGACACCTACTCCGCCCACCAGGGCGTTGAACACGACCAGATGAACGTCCTCGTCCTCGGCGCGCGCATCATCGGCCCGGCACTCGCTTACGAGTGCGTCGATGCTTACCTCAAGGCCAACTTCATCGCCTCCGAGCCTCGTTTCGTCCGTCGCCTCAACAAGGTTAAAGCCATCGAAAAACAGTACATGCCGGAAGCAGCGGGAACCACCCTCGCTTCATAAAACTAAGCCAGATTTTCACATTGCACAGGCATTCCCCTGTGCGTCGCGTCGAGCCGAAAGCCGCGCACAAGCATCTCAAGGTACATGGCAAACATCACTACATCCCGCACATGGTTTATCACCGGAGCCTCGACTGGCTTCGGTCGCATTCTCGCCGAAGAGGTCCTTAAGGGTGGCGGCAAAGTCGTCGCTACTGCTCGCGAGTTCGATAAGGTCGCAGATCTCGAACAGAAATATCCCGGCAAAGCCAAAGCCTTCGCTCTCGATGTCACTGACGCCGCTCAGATCCTCTCCGTTGTAGCTCAAACGCTGACTGTCTTCGGACCAGTCGATGTCCTCGTCAACAACGCAGGCTATGGCCTTGCAGGGGGCATCGAAGAGGCCACCGAAGAAGAGTTCATGCCCGTCTTCGAGACCAATGTCTTCGGACTTATGCGCGTGACTCGCGCTTTCCTGCCGCACTTCCGCAAACAGCGCAGCGGCAACATCGTCAATCTCTCCTCTATCGGAGGCCTCATCGGCTCGCCCGGCTGGGGCTATTACAACGCCAGCAAGTTTGCCGTCGAAGGCTTCTCTGAGGCGCTCGCCGCCGAACTCGCCCCTCTCGGCATCCACGTCACCATCGTCGAGCCCGGCCCTTTCCGCACCGACTTCCTCGGGCGCTCCGGCGTCGAAGCCAAAGAGCGCATCGCCGACTACGATGCCACCGCCGGAAAGACCCGCCAGTATTTTCACGACCAGGCGGGCAAGCAGCCAGGCGATCCTCTCCGCGCCGTTCACGCCATCATCCAGGCGATCGAGTCTCCACAGCCGCCTCTGCATCTCGTCCTCGGGGCCCTGGCTCTCCAGCGCATGAGAGGCAAGCTCGAACAGTGGAAGACCGAGCTGGACACCTGGCAATCCACCACTGTCGGCGCGGACTTCCCGGAGGGCGAGTGAGTTCCACTCCCATCAAGACCGTCTTCTGGGATATCGGCGGAGTTCTGCTCACCAACGGCTGGGACAGCAAACAGCGAGGTCGCGTCCTCGCCGCCCTTAGCGTCAATCTCATCGCCTACGAAGCTATCCACGACGAAGTAAACTACTACTGGGAGCGCGGCCTTATGACCGCCCAGGATTTCTTCGAGCAGACGGTCATCGAAACCAACCCCAATCTCAACCTTACCTTCGAGAAGCTCTGGCCTCTGGTCTGTAACGAAAGTCAGGTCCTCCATCAGGAGTGTTTCGATATGCTCGCTGCGCTCAAAGGCCGAGGTCAATACCGTCTCGCTACCCTCAACAATGAGTCCAAAGAGCTCAACGCACACCGTCTCGACACTTTTCAGCTTCGCCAATTCTTCAACTACTTCATCTGTTCCGGCTACGTCCACGAGATGAAGCCGCTGCCGGACATCTATCGCGCAGCAACCGACATCTCCGGTTTCTCGCCCGAAGCCGCGCTGCTCATCGACGATAAGCAGGAAAACTGCGATGCCGCCGTGGCCCTCGATATGCAGGCCATTCATTTTGAATCACCCACGCAACTTCGCGCCTCACTCACTCAACTCGGCATCGCCGTTTAGCACGAAAGGAAACGCATCATGGAATTAGGAATCATCGGACTCGGCAAAATGGGCTTCAACATGGCGGAGCGTCTCCGCCTCGCCGGTCACAAGGTCGTCGGCTTCGACTTCAATAAGGAAGCCACCGCCAAACTCACCACTACTGGCGCGCTCGGCGTCAACTCGCTCGAAGACCTCGTCAAGAATCTCTCCGCGCCCCGCGCCATCTGGATCATGGTTCCCTCAGGCGATCCCGTCGACCAGACCATCGCCCAGCTCGAGCCCCTTATGCAGAAGGGCGACACCATCATCGACGGCGGCAACTCCAACTACAAGAACACCCAGCGCCGCCACGACGAAGTCACCGCCAAGGGCTTTGAATTTGTTGATTGCGGGACCTCCGGCGGCGTCTGGGGACTCAAAGAGGGCTACAGCCTCATGATCGGCGGCGATAAGGCTCCCGTCGAGCGCCTTACCCCCATCTTCCAGGCCCTCGCGCCCTCGCCCACCGAAGGCTGGGGACACGTCGGTCCCTCCGGTTCCGGCCACTTCGTCAAGATGGTCCACAACGGTATCGAGTACGGCCTCATGCAGGCTTTTGCCGAAGGCTTCTCCATCATGAAGGCCAAGGAACCCCTCAACCTCGATCTCACCCAGATCGCACATATCTGGCAGAAGGGTTCGGTCGTCCGTTCCTGGCTGCTCGATCTCACCGCCGCCGCTCTCGATAAGAACCCGACCCTCGACGGCCTCGAAGCCTGGGTCCCCGACTCCGGCGAAGGCCGCTGGACTGTGACCGAAGCCATCGACCTCAACATCTCCGCGCCGGTCATCACCGAGTCCCTCATCCGTCGTCTCCGTTCCCGCGAAGAGAACAACTTCACCGACCGGATGATCTCCATCATGCGCGGCGCCTTTGGTGGCCACGACGTCAAAAAGACATAGGCCGTCAAAAAACATAGGCCGCCAAAAAGAGCTAAGACTTCAAAGATTCAAGCCATCAACAAGCCTTAACAAGCACGAGAGGTAATTGATATGCCGACCACCGAACCCCACATCACTCCCGCTGTCACTCCGGTCACCCCGCAGCCCGAGCGGACGCCTGATCCCTGTGTCGTCGTCATCTTCGGCGCCTCCGGCGACCTCACCAAGCGCAAGCTCCTCCCGGCGCTCTATCACCTTGAACAGGCCAATCTTCTGCCCAAGGACTTCGCCGTCGTCGGCGTCGCCCGGCGTCCGCTTCAGGACTCCTTCGCGGCCGACATGAAGGAGGGCGTCATCGCCGGCGGAGGCGTCGAAGAGTCCGATCCTAAACTCGCACCCTTCATCGGCAAGATCCAGTATCACGCCATGAACTTCGACGATCCGTCCGGTTACGACGCCCTTAACAAGCTCCTCGGCGAGATCGACAAAAAGTTCGGCACCTGCGGCAACCGTCTCTTCTATCTCGCCACTGCACCCGAGTATTTTTCCGACATCATCAACTACCTCGGTCAGCATGGCATGTCGAAGCCCTGCGAAAGCCCTTCATCGGATGGCAAAAAGAACTGGGTCCGCACCATCATCGAGAAGCCCTTCGGCCACGATCTCGACTCTGCCAGGGCACTCAACGATGAAGTCAACAAGGTCTTCGACGAAGATCAGATCTTCCGCATCGACCACTACCTCGGTAAAGAGACTGTTCAGAACATCCTCGTCTTCCGCTTCGCCAACGGCATCTTCGAGAACGTCTGGAACCGCAACTATATTGACCACGTTGAGATCACCGCCGCCGAATCCATCGGCATCGAAGGCCGCGGACCCTTCTACGAGACCGCCGGGGCTCTTCGCGACGTCGTTCAGAACCACGTCATGGAACTCCTCAGCTTCGTCACCATGGAGCCGCCCGTCTCTTTCGAGGCCTCCGCCGTCCGTGCCGAAAAGGTCAAGGTCTGGCGCGCTATCCAGCCCATCCATCCGGCAGACACCGTTCGCGGCCAGTACGGGCCCGGCACCGTCGATGGCAAGCCCGTCATCGGCTACCGCCAGGAAGACCGCGTCCATCCACGCTCGCAGACCGAGACTTACGCTGCACTCCGCCTTGAGATCGAAAACTGGCGTTGGGCCGGGGTTCCCTTCTACATCCGCGCGGGCAAGCGCCTGGCCAAGCGCGTCACCGAAATTACCATCCAGTTCAAACAGCCGCCCCTGCTTCTCTTCAAAGGCAAGGACGGTGGCCAGGCCGGCAACGTTGAGCCGAACATCATCTCCATGCGCATCCAGCCGGACGAGGGCATCGCTCTTCGTTTCGGCGCAAAGGTCCCCGGTCAGGGCATGAGCATCAGCCCCGTCAACATGGACTTCAGCTACGCCGAAGCGTTTGGCAAGTCTTCCGCCAACGGCTACGAGCGCCTTCTGCTCGACGCCATGATCGGCGATGCCACTCTCTTCGCCCACCGCGACGGAGTCGAAGCTACCTGGGCGTTGATGACACCCATCCTCAAGGTCTGGGCGGAGAAACCCGTCAAGGACTTCCCCAACTACGCTGCCGGAACCTGGGGTCCCACCGCCGCCGACGCGCTCCTCGAAGTTGAGGGCCGAAAGTGGCGCAAACTTTAAATCGCAGATTCTAGCTCTTAGCTAAAGACTAGAAGTTTTTATGGCCAGAAGAAAGAAACGAATCCCTCAGCTTCTAGTCGTAGTCAGAAGCTAAAAGCCAGGAGCTAGAAGCTAAACAAGATGTCCCGTCCCGTCACCATCACCTATCGCATCTCTCCTACGCCTGCCGCTGTCGCTCAGGCCGCCGCAGAGTTCTTCACTGACAACATCAAGGCCGCTATCCAAAGCCGAGGCCGCGCCCGCATCGCCATCTCCGGCGGCACCACGCCTAAGGCGATGTTTGCGCTCCTCGCCGATCCCACCCAACCGTTCCTCAAGCAAATCCCATGGGACAAGCTCGACCTCTACTGGGTCGACGAGCGTTGCGTTCCGCCCACCGACGCCGACTCCAACTACCGCATGACCAACGAGGCCCTGCTCTCCAAGGTGCCCCTCGCTCCCGAGCACATCCATCGCATGGAAGGCGAACTCGACCCCGCCACCGCCGCTGCTCGTTACGAGTCCACCATTCGCAATTCTTTCAAGCTCGAAGGAGCCGAGACTCCTACCTTCGATCTCATCCTCCTCGGCATGGGCGACGACGGCCACACCGCCTCGCTGTTTCCCCACACCGAAGCCCTCAACAATCTCGCCGACATCGTCACGGCCAACCACGTCCCGCAGAAGGACACCTGGCGCATCACCCTCACCTGGCCCGTCATCAACCAGGGCAGGGAAGTCGCCTTCCTCATCGAAGGCGCTGCCAAGGCGCAGGTCCTCCACGACGTCCTGCTCGGCCCCTACCAGCCCAACACCTTCCCCTCGCAGATCATTCGTCCCGCCAGCGGACGCCTCACGCTCTTGCTCGACTCTGCCGCGGCATCTAAGCTTCCAGTACCAGAGAACTCAGGGACGACAGGTACTTTGGAGCTCAAATAAATGATCCTCGCTGGCGACGTAGGCGGCACCAAGGTTCACCTCGCGCTGTACGACTTCCAGGACGGCAAGCTGCACTCCATCCGCGATCAGAAGTTCCCCGCCCACGAGTTCTCCAACCTCGACTCGGTCGTCGAACAGTTCCTTGGCAGCGATCAAGGCGCTCGCAGTCAGATCGCCGCTGCCTGCTTCGGTTGCCCAGGCCCTGTTCGCGGAGGCCGCCTCAAGCTCACCAACCTTCCCTGGACCCTCGACGTTCACGAGCTTGAGAAGTCCCTCGACATCGAGCACATCTTCCTCATCAACGACCTCGAAGCCAACGGCTACGGCATTCTCGAACTGACCCCGGACAAGATCTATACCCTTCACCCCGCCAATACGGCTGCCGTCGGCCATCGCGGCCTCATCTCCGCCGGCACCGGCCTCGGCGAGGCCCTTCTCATCTGGGACGGCAAGCACCATCGCCCGATCGCCTCTGAGGGGGGGCACTGCGACTTCGCACCTCGCACCGAGCGCGAAGTGGCTCTGCTGCAGTACCTCGTTCGCACGCTCAAAGGCCACGTCAGCTACGAGCGTGTCGTCTCCGGCCTCGGCATCAAAAACATCTATGCCTACCTCCGCGATGTCGAAAAGCTCAATGAACCCCAGTGGCTTCGCGACCGCCTCGCTGCCGAAGACCCCAACGCCGTCATCGGTCAGTGCGCGCAGGACGGCTCCAGCTCGATCTGCTTCGAGACCATGCGGACCTTCAGCGCAGCCTACGGAGCCGAAGCAGGAAACGTCGCCCTCAAGATCCTGGCCATGGGGGGCATCTACCTCGGCGGAGGCATCGCCCCCAAAATTATCCAGACCCTTCAGAACGGCGACTTCATCCAGGCCTTCCTCGACAAGGGCCGCCTCTCGCCCCTGCTCCAGTCCATCCCCGTCCGCATCATCCTCGACGACACCTGCGCCCTGCTTGGGGCTGCCGCCTACGCCGAAGCCCGCGCCGCCGACATCTCCAACCACTCCGAACGCGCCGCATCCATGAAGCACTGACAAGACCATTTCCCTAATTAAAAAACATGACCTGCTGAGCGAGCCAACTCCTCACGAACCTGTTCATCGCTGACCTGGCTGAAGTCCTCGTAAAACTGCCCCACAGCTTCCAGTCTCCGCGGAGTGTGGACACAAACCATCTCCTCCGCCTCGGCTCCGAACCGGTCAAGCGTCACCTGCAACGCGACCGGCACAGCGACCACAATGCTCGCGGGCTGCTGCTGGCGAACGGCGCGAACCGCCGCCAGCATGGTGTAGCCAGTGGCAAGTCCATCATCGACAAGAATGACGGTCTGCCCAGTCAATGCAAGCGGCGAACGATCGCCACGATATAGACACTCCCGCCGCGAAAGCTCCTTTTGTTCAGCGGCGATGACGGACTCCAGCGCAGCCTGCGGAATACGCATCGCAGCAATGGACTCCTCATCGAGCACAACAAACCCATCCACAGCGACCGCGCCGACTGCAAGCTCCGGCTCGCTGGGCGCGCCAATCTTGTGGACCAGAAGAACGTCCAGCGGCAGCGAAAGCGAGCGGCCAACCGTCGCTGCCACCGGCACACCGCCACGAGGAAGAGCGAGAAGTATCGTTCTTTCCCGTCCGCGATATTTGCCAAGCAGCCCGACCAGCAACTCCCCCGCGTGTCTGCGGTCACGGAACATGGAGATTTAGATGCCAAATGCTCAGGGTGCAAGGTTTGTCTCAACAGGCACCAGCATGTACCGTTTAAAGAGAACCCATGTTGACCACAAAACCCGCCCTCTTCTCCTCAGTCCTCCTTGCCATAATTTCCTGCATCGCACCCCTCGCGGCTCCAGCGCAGCGCCTCCCCTCCGGCATCCATCCCGAACACTACACCCTCGCCCTTACCCCCGACCTCAAAGCGGCGACCTTCGCAGGCACCGAGACCGTCGATCTCACGCTCGACCACCCCAGCACCACCATCACCCTCAACGCCGCGGAGATTAAGTTCCTCTCCGTCACTGCAGGCGCGCAAACCGCGCAAGTCACCCTCGACGAAGCCAAAGAGCAAGCCACGTTCACCTTCCCCCAGGCTCTCTCCGGCAGAGCCACCCTCGACATCCGCTACACCGGAATCCTCAACGACAAGCTCCGCGGCTTCTATCTCTCCAAAACCGCGAAGCGCAATTACGCCGTATCCCAGTTCGAACCCACCGACGCGCGCCGCGCCTTCCCCAGCTTCGACGAGCCAGCTCTCAAAGCCACGTTCGACATCGCTCTTACTGTCGACTCCGGCGACACCGTCATCTCCAACACCAACATCGTCTCCGACATCCCCGCACCGGACAAAAAGCACACCATCAAATTCGCTACCACACCGCGCATGTCCACCTATCTCGTGGCCTTCCTCGTAGGCGACTTCCAATGCACCAAAGGCAGCAGCGACGGCGTCCCCATCCGCGCCTGCGCCACGCCTGACAAGGTCAAGCTCACCAAATTCGCTTTGGAATCCGCCGAATACAACCTCCACTATTACGACACCTACTTCGGCATCAAGTACCCCATGCCCAAGCTGGATCTGATCGCCATTCCCGACTTCGAAGCCGGGGCGATGGAGAACTTCGGCTGCATCACCTACCGCGAGACTGACCTTCTTCTCGACACCAAAACCGCCAGCATCCTCGAAAAGCGGAATGTAGCCGAAGTAGTTGCTCACGAGATGGCCCACCAGTGGTTCGGCGATATGGTCACTATGCAATGGTGGGACAATATCTGGCTCAACGAGGGCTTCGCCACCTGGATGGAGAGCAAACCCGTAGCCAAATGGCATTCCGAGTGGAACGTCCCCCAGGACCAAGCGCGGGAGCTGGACACCACCCTCAACTACGACTCGCAAGCCACCACCCGCACCATCCGCGCCAAAGCCGACACCCCAGCCGAGATCAACGAGATGTTCGACGGTATCGCCTACGGCAAAGCCGGGGCTGTCCTCGACATGGTCGAAAACTACGTCGGCGAAGAGACCTTCCGTCAGGGCGTCCACAACTACTTGCAAGCGCACCTCTACGCCAACGCAACGGCCGAAGACTTCTGGAATGCCCAGACCGCCACTAGCCATCTCCCCGTCGACAAAATCATGTCCAGCTTTGTCGAGCAGCCCGGCGTTCCGCTGCTCACCTTCTCCAACACCTCCGCCCTCGGCGCGCCCGTCGCCCAAAGCCGCTTCTTCCTCTCGCCAAATTCTGCAAACCACACCAGCCAGCAGTGGACCCTTCCCGTCTGTCTCAAGACCAACGACAAACCCATCTGCAGCCTCCTCAATCCCGGCGAAACTACTTTGCCCATCTCCGCAGACGCAAACGCGCCCTTTTTCTATGCCAATGCTGCCGCCAAAGGCTACTACCGCACGGCCTATACCCCGGCGCAATACAAGGCCATCGAACCCAAAGTTGAAACATCTCTCACCCCGCCCGAGCGCATCAACTTCATCGGCGACCGCTGGGCGCTTGTCCCCTCAGGCCGCTCCTCCATCGCCGACTACCTCGACCTCGTCCTCGCCCTCAAGCAGGACGCCAGCCCGGCCGTCCTTGAAACCGCACTCGCCAAGATCTATACCATCAAGTCGCAGGTCGCCACCGGCAAGGACCTCGACCAATTCAATGCCATTCTTCGGCGCGAGTTCAGTCCTATCTACGCAGCCCTGGGTCAGCCTTCAAAGCAGGACTCCTTCGACCGCCGCCAACTCCGCGCCCTTCTCTTTGAACTACTCGGCGCAGCCAACAACCCAGCGATCCTTGCCGAGGCGCATGAAATAGCCGACCGCAGCTTCACCCACAACGGCAAAAAAGATAGAAACGTCGATCCCCTTCTCATCGACTCGGCCATCGCCATTGCTGCAACCAACGGCGACGCTGCCCTCTATGACAAGGTCCTTAACGCCAGCAAGAACCCCAGCGACCCCGGTCTTCAGGCCGACTCTCTCCTCACCCTCGCCCACTTCTTCGACCCCGCCCTCGTTACCCGCACGCTCGACTACGCCGTCTCCGGCGAGGTCCGCAATCAGGACAGTTGGAGAATCCTCTCCGCTCTCCTCCGGCAGCGCGCCACCCGCAACCAGGCCTGGGATTACATCGAGCAGCACTGGGACAAGGTCCACGCCCAGTTCACCACCAACTCCGGTGTCCGCGTCGTCGCCGCTACCGGCTCCTTCTGTACCGTCGAGCGCCGCGACCAGGTCATCAGCTTCTTCGGCACCCACACCGTCGATGCCTCCGCTCGCACCCTCAGCAAATCCATCGACAGCATCAACGCCTGCATCCAGTTCCGCGCCGCGCAGGAGCCGAGTCTCCACCAATGGCTCGAATCTCAACCCGCCCAATAGTCCGCATCTAGCCACAAAGCATGATGCTTAGTGTGGCGTGACTGCCTTCATGTCGCGCCGCAACGGATGCGCCTCTGTATTGAATACGATGGAGTTGAAATCCAGCGTAGCGGTGGGCGCATATAACAGATAGAGATACTTCAGCGTCTCGGCAAAGAAGAAGCTCTCCATGTGGTCGTCTTTCTCTTTGGTCTTCACGTTGGACAACTGGGCAAAGCCCGCATCTGTTCGGCAATACTTTACGAGCGCATCGAAATATGTCTGCCCCATCGCCAGATACTTCGGATCATGCGTGTAGTGATAGAGGTAATAGGTCGATTCGATGATCTCGGGCCGAAGCGGATATGCCGGATTCACGATCTGCATCTTTGCGTAATCGAACATCTCCGGCTCGACGCCGGCGAAGTTCCACATCAGGTAGCTGGAATCCTGCAGCCGCGCGGCGCGGACTACGTCGCCAGAAAGCGCCAGCACTGCAGGAAAGAAAGCGTCGAGCGCGCCGTAGTCCGTCTCCGTCCGCTTGCCCGTGTTCATATTGGCGCGGCCATACCAGAGTCCGCTGGGGCGCTCGTCACCAAGGTATTTATTGATCGGGCCAATGCTTGCGTTCCACATCCGTTCGCAATCCTTATCGTGGAAGAGCACCGCGCACTTCAGCAGATACTCGTCATAAGAATCGATGCCGCCCATGATGCCGGAATCTTCACCAGTCCATTGGCCGGTCTCCACATTGATACCCGAACCGACCAGCCCGATCTTGGACCGGCGGTTGTAAAGCTCCACCACGGCACGCTTGGCTTTGTCGTAGTAAATCTGCTTGCCTGTGAGTTTCGATAGAACTCCAAATTCCATCAGCAGGCTACCTACCTCGGCCGGATTACTGTTCGCGCCGCGCACCGCACCGGTGCGCAGGTTCACATATTCATAGGGCATACCCGTGGGCGAGTTGAACATCGGCATCAGCCGCTGGCCAAGATCGTCGGCCAATGCCAGCAGGCGCTTGTCTCCAGTCATCTCGTAACTGGATAAAAGACTGCCCAGCAGTCGAATGGTGATCTCGAAATCTTTAACATAGATGTCCTGGTCAAAGTTAAGTTTGATGTCGATCAATGCGCGGTCTTCATCCGCCTGTTTCGTCAAACCCATCACCAGCATGGTGTCAAGCGCATCGACAGGAGTCATCAACAGCGTGCCGCCGTACCAGTCCTCCGGCTTGTGGCTGATCGGGCGCAGTTCATCATGACCCCACGCATATTCGTGATAACCGTTCCACGCAAACAGAAACTGCTTTCGCACCTGCTCAGCCATCGCTGCTCTCTGGGCCTCCGTCATTGCAACAGCAGCAGCAGCGGTCTGCGTCCCTGTCGCTGGAGCATTCTGTGGCAATGTCTGCGCGAACAATGAAGTAGCGGCAGCAGGAAGCAGCATGAGAAGAGTGCGGGCAATGAGGAAACGGATACGCATGGCTTGTCCTTTGGGTGACGCGGGTTGTTCGCAAATTTGCGCCTACGACAGTACATCGTAAACCGCTATGGCATTACCTTCACCATCACCACTCCATGGCTAGGTACTTCAGCCGAATAGCCGCCAGTGTACTGTCCCACATTCTTCTTCAACCAAAGGTCGCGTACCGAAGCAGTCACCGTATTGGGATAGCCAATGTCAGTCCACACTGTCGAAATCTTCGCTGCCGCTGCGCTGCGATTCACCAACGCCACCGCACGCCCACCATCCGCCAACTGCTTTGACCAAATCTCCAGGCCGTCTGCTCTCTTCACTCGACGTGCCTGCTGCCCCAGCGCATCCTGGTCGATGGCGATGACCTCTTTATTCAGCAGAATCTCCTTCGTGTCCGCCGTCATGTCTTCGATATCGTTGCCCGCTAGCAGCGGTGCCGAAAACATCGCCCACATACTGAAGTGCGTGCGATACTCCGTCGGCGTCATGCCGCCATTGCCCACCTCAAGCATGTCCGGATCGTTCCAGTGGCCCGGCCCCGAATAGCTCTCGATTCCATCCATCAAATCCATAATCTGGGTGACGCCACCGCCGCCCCAACTCCGCTTGCAGTCCCAGCAATCCTGAATGTCCGGAGTCGCCCGCCACATATTTCCAATCGGTCCAGCCCAAAGCCACGGTTTCGTTGATCCCCACTCACAGATGCTGAAGACAATCGGCCTTCCCGAAGCCTTCAACGCATCGCGCATCAGCGCATACGAAGCCTCGCTATTCTGCCCCGGTAGCGTGTTGCACCAGTCTTCCTTCAGATAGTCCACGCCCCACGCCGCATATTGCCGCGCATCTTGATACTCATGCCCAATGCTGCCCGGCCTGCCCCCGCATGTCTTCGTGCCCGCGTCGGTATAGATCCCAAACTTCA
>NFUO01000082.1 GCA_002197545.1 Acidobacteria subdivision 2 bacterium RH1 MAG20
TCCACGACGCTACACAAGCATCGTGGCAATACCCAGCACATGCCCTTGAGGTCCGGGTCCGTCTTCTGCTCCCTGCGGCGCATCTCACTAATGGCCGTCGAGGCATGAGAGATCACGTGGAACTTGTCGAAGGTGATCTGAGCGTTCGGCAGGTGGTCGGTGACGCCGCAGATGAAGGCCGGCCACATATCAACGCTGACCGACTCTGACGATTTGCGACAACCTTCGCTCAGGGGTAACGCATCCGGATCTACGAGGCCGAAGTGAACGCCACGTACCGCAGACTTCGCCTCCCATTTTGGTACCTCGTGCTCCCGACACGTGTCAGGAAGGCGCTTGTCCCGACCGACTCGTTGGCGTGAAGAGGCGCGACACTCGTGCAGCCGGAGCGCTGCGATTTTAAGCCTCGCGATGCGTACTTGGCTTCATCCGGTGACCGACGAGCCCTACACGGGCGCGCGCCCACATGACTGCCAAACGAACCGCGCGTGCCGGGCAGGACCGGGAATAGCTGCGCGAGAGCCTCTCCCGCAAGCAGCCGAACGTCGTGCGCACGATGCTCAACCGCTGGTGCGCGAACGTGCAGCGTTCGAAGGTCGAGCCGATGAAGAAGGTCTCCGAGATGATCCGCAACCACTTTGAGGGCATCCTCTCCTGGGTAACCTCGCGGCAAACCAATGGGTTCCTGGAGGCGATCAACGGCCTCTTCCAGGCCGCCAAGCGCAAGGCACGTGGGTACGGTCGTTTCCGCACAATCCGAACCGTCATCTTCCTCATCGCAGGCAAGCTCGACTTCTCCCGGATCAATTCTTACGTGGCGGCGTAACCCACTCCGAATTCAATAGAGCCTCTTTGCATTTCGTTCTCAATGAGGACGGACGTCATCCGTCCCTCATCGGCTCAGCAACCACCTTGTGAAGTTGAGCCAAAGATCTGTGCTGCCAATGAGCATGAATGTGGGAAGGGACGATAAAAGCGCCAGGCCGCCCCACGCAAACGCCGGATGCAGACGTCGGTGTTCGGCAGTGTCATAGAGGATGCATAAAGCCGGAATGATCTGTGTGAAGCCGACCATTTCCCACAGGCCGCCTGCATGAAGGAGATGCAGAGGAATTTGTTCGAGAAGACGTCCCATACCCGGGAGAAGAAGACCGCAGGAAGCGAGAACCATCAAGCGCTTGTGGACACCGCCACGGCGACGAAAATAAAGCGCGGCAGCAACGAAGAGCGCGAATGTCAGGCTGCTCCCGAAGTCTAAAGCGAGAGGGCGAAAACTGAGAACTGTCAGTGAAGCGGGGTTCGCCAGATAGAGTCGTCTTGCCGCATGGAAGGCAACCACGATAGCTACACAAGCCGCAAGGGGGGCCACCACGGCGCCGACAATCCCCAGGCGTCGATGCAGATCGACACGATGCTGCGCGACGAGGAGCGTCTGAGTGAAAAACAATACAAGCCAGAGTGTAAAAATCAATCCGTGAAGGTGGAGGAGCAGGGGAAGCGTGCGGGTACCGAACAGAATCTTCAAGAAAAAGGTGCGAGCAAAGCCGGCGAAGATGATCAGGAAGGTGCCA
>NFUO01000083.1 GCA_002197545.1 Acidobacteria subdivision 2 bacterium RH1 MAG20
GGAATCGCATCGGCCAGAACGTTGAGCAGGGTCGTTTTACCGGTGTTGGTTCCGCCGGCGATCAGGATGTTGTCGCCACACTCGACGGCGGCAGTCAACGCCGCCGCTTGTTCCTCGGTCAGCATTCCGCGCTCGATTAGATTCATCATGGTGAAACCGCGCGAGGTAAATTTGCGGATAGTCATCATGGGTGCGGGATGGACGACCGGAGGCACCATCGCGGCCAGACGGCTGCCGTCAGGCAGACGCAGGTTCAGGATCGGCGAGTCCGCGTCGAGTTTTTTGCCGAAGCGATTTGCGATGACCTCAAGGCCAGTCAAGAGAGCGCCATCGTCAAAACGGATGCCGGGTAGCAATTGCATCTTTGCATCCTCCTCGATCCAGACGGAAGAGTCCGGGTTGACCATGATCTCCGAGACCGTCTCGGCTTCGAGTAGATGCCGAATGGGTTTCAAAAATGGCAGAATGATCTCAAAACTCACGGCTGTGTCCTTTCCGGATGGAAGCCAATCTTCTCCTGGTCGAACCAGGACATCTCGACAGGCAGGAAATCGGGCTTGAGATAGCAATACGTCGGCGGCAGAGGTGTCACGCCATCGAAGGCGACGACGACCGACTGCGCATTTTTGAGTTCAAAGAAGACGCGCTCGTCGAAGAGCGGCTCTTTCTGCTTCTGGTATTGCTTCGAGGCCGACACCGAGCCACGGCTGGATGACGTGCGTCCGCTCAGCCAGCCGACATTGGCGTTGCTGCTGGATTCGGAGACGGTGTAGCTGATGCGCGTCTTGTCCGTCTTGCCGCACAGCTCCGAAGCGCAGCGCGCCGTGTCGGGGTCGGTGGTGGTGAGAAAGACTTTGGTGCGAAATGCCTGGAGCAGGGTCTTTACGCCTTCGTTGGGCAGCGCTTCCTTGAGCGAGGAGATACTCTGCGTCGCCACAATCGGAATGCATTTTGGCTGGCGGGAGATGGAAAGAAAGCGCTCGTCGCCGGTGGGGTTGTTGCCGCCGACGGTGGCGAAGTTCTGGTACTCGTCGCAGAGAAAGACGGTGGGACGGAAGTGCTTCTCCGGCTCCGCTTCCATCTTGGGGATGCGCAAGAGCACGGCCCGCTGATAGTCGGCCTTCATCATGGTGCCGATGATCTTGGCCAGCGCCGGGTTCAGGGCCACGGGAAAGTTCAAGCCCACAATCCTTCCTTGCTCGATCAGTTCTTCAAAGGATGGCAGGACACGGCCATTGGGATCGGCGACGCAGGGTTTGCCTTCATACAGATCTTTTGGCGGACAGAAGACGCGGCGCACCTGCGGATCGGTCTCAAACAATGACAGAAACA
>NFUO01000084.1 GCA_002197545.1 Acidobacteria subdivision 2 bacterium RH1 MAG20
GCGGGCATCTTGGCTACGGTGAGAGCGCCGGGGCTGAGAACGTCTGCCGTTGGAGAGTACCAGTCGTAATACATCCCGGTGGCGTCTAGCGCCTGCGTTTTCACTTGCGCCCAAAGCCAATAGTTGAACTGAGAGCCTTTCAGCCCTATTCCGGTGAGGCCGTAGGATGCCGGAACCATCGTACTCTGCACAACCGTCCACTGCGGCGATTGCGCGTGAGCCTGCTGCCATATCCCCTGCATGGTCGTTTCGAGAGAGCTCACCGAGCTTCCCGCCGCAAAATCGTTTTGCCCAACCTGCAGGATCAGGAAGGTTGGAGTCCCGGCCGTGGCGGCGGCAACCGCGGCAAAGTCTGTGTTGAGCGTGGCGGCGCTTGTCTCAACACCCCACACCGTTCCATGGCCATAGATGTACGGCTCTCGCGCAAAATCCCAAATGCCCCAGTAGCTCGCATCGTAAGCAGTGCCGCACGAGGATGAGCATGTATAGGAGAGCGCGGTTGGCGTGCTGAATGTGATGGAGGTTGAACTTGGGACGGTGGCGACCTGAAACGATCCGATCTGCGCGGCCTGAGCCCCCGTGTAGGATGGCGGCGCGGGCCAGCTTGTCAGGGCGTGCATATCGATCGCGCCGCCCACGGAAAGCCCGTGCGCGGAAGCAAATGTGACCGTGCACACGGATGGTGAACTTCCGGCGCAGCTTACGCTGCTGATTGCCGGGAGCGCCGTAGAGTTGGCATCGCTGTCGTCATAGAGGCCGGAGAAAGAGGCTATGACGTAAGACGTGGTTGGGGGGTTGTATTGCACGCCGGAGCCGCCCACTCCGGTTGCCGAGATCACGCCATTAGTGGCCGTGATGGTGGTGTTGTCCACTTTCGCCACGCCGAATGTGCTCGCTGAGGCATAGGGAACCTGCACGCTCACGGAAGAGCCGCTGTGCTGCCAGAACAGATTCAGGTAGTTTGTCAGCGCCGCAGGAAGCGTGTCATTGAAGTTGGGATTGGAGACAGAGGTTCCGTTTACACTGACGGATGTGCTGCCGCCTGTCAACGGCTCAGGGAAGCCGCTCACGCATAAGTACATCGTCGTCGTCGGCCAGCCAGAGAGAAAAACAGGCAGCGAACCGGAGCACGTGGTAGGAAGCGTCGGGTAATAGACCACTCCGCCGTAGCTTGGATTGACGACCCATTGCCACGAAAGATTGTAGTAGCTGCACGTGTAAACGGTCGCGGGGCTTGTTCCGGTGTCTGTATAAATCTGCCCGGAGATTGACTGGCTGCAGACAGGCGGAGGCGGCGGAGTGTTGCCGCTGGTCTGCGCGTGAACAGCCAGCGGCGATAACACCATCCCGACAACCGCGAAGAGAATAACTTTCAGCATCTTCATTTCGTTACCCCAACCATTCAAGTTGCGCAAAGACGTACGCCTGGTTGCTTCCTACCTGTCCTGCACTCACACTTACTGACGGAACAACAAGAAAAGCGGTAATCGTGTCTCCTGCCGCCAGAGAAACAACCGCTCCGAATGGAAGAGTCAGATTCCCGTCGCTGACTTGAGGGGCCTGGAAGCACTGCTTGGCAAAGGCCCCGTTGTGATAGACGGAAGTCGCAAACAGTTGTCCTGACGGAGCAGACAGCATTACAGAGCCGGTCAACCGATAGAGCCCAGCCCACAGCGCTGTAAAAACATGCCCTCCAGTATTCCACATTCCAAGAGGATCGAACTCTACAGTATCGAATTGGATTGTTCCCCCCGGAGTGGCAATCGTCTGTTGTGCGCTTGCGTAGACGCTTGCAACAGCGCTTCCCGGAGTGTCGGGAACCCAGCCTGCTCCGCCCGTGTCAGGGTCTGTCACATTCGAGTCAACCGCGCTGCGCCAGTATCCTGAGCCGCTTGCCATCAGAACGCGAGAACCTTTCGGATATCCGCCCACAGCAGTAGAGAAAGCAGAAGAATAGGGAAATCCTGCTCCCGCGCACATCCAAACATCTACCGCCGACATCTGGAATAGACCACCATTCATGTCCGCCTTGTTGGGGGGGATTCCTCCCGAAGCAACAGGTGTTGCGCAAAGCGGCGGAAATCCGTCAGTGTAGCTCGCAGCTCCGGGCGTGACACCTATCTGAGAAGGCACAGGAATAGGATTAGTTTTTGTGGAATCTCCGCTTGCCCACGGAAGGACAATTTGTGCCGGAGCGTTAGATAGCTGCATGTCTCTCCCTCATAAAGATTTCCATTGAGCGTTCAGTTCGGCGAATGGCCTCTGGATTTTTCTGCATTCTCTTTGCTCTATCGGAGCGAGCCACAGCCAGCGCCTTATCGCGGTTCTCAGCTCTCCATTTGGCTTTGCTTGCGCGCTCTATAGCTCGGGCTTTTTCGAGATTTCTATCACGCCATGTTTCCATGATTTCCCTTCCTCACGATACTGCATAAATACCACTGACAAACGGTGCCTGATTGAAAGGAGCAGCCTCTGTCATTCCCTGAAAGCCGAAGACCGGAAAAACAGTATTGATGATTGATCCGCCTACTCCTGCTGGCCTTAAAAGAATGCCGCTTTTGGTGAGTATTGTAATCTCATAAGGCTCAAGAGCAAACTCGAACATATAGCGTATCTGCATGTTTCCGAGGTCGTTTACATACGCCCTGCCACGCGTTGCTGCCCAGTTGGTGAGAAGCGTGTTAATCGAGTAGGAGGTAGCACGAGAAATGTTGGCAAGCGCCTTCAGGAGAATCAACTCAAGGAACTGTGCGTCGGTGAGGACTGTTGCCGGAGTTGTAGGAATGGTGCGCGACACACCAACAATGCGTCCCCAGATGTCTAAGCCAAATCCCGTTGCTGTTGCTACATCCCAGATGTGAACGTAGAAGTTGTCGATGTCTGCGGAAGGGTCAACAGCGCCATTGAACGAACTGATGAGAGCGAGAATCGCCTCACTGTTCCCGTACTGACTGATAACGGTCTGTTCGTAGTTGTTCATAGTCGAATTAGACCGCCGTCACCGTGATGTCGGATATGCTAAGGGTCGGTTGCTGGTCAATTCCCATTGTCACATCGTAGACACTTCCCGGAGCTGTCAGCCCAACTAAGATGCTCAACAACGAGATACCAGGAACGGCAGCAATGACTGCCCCATAGTAGCTGCTGGCAAGAATCAGTGAGGCGATTCCTGCGGGCGTATTGTTGTTCTGCCCATTGAACTGGGCAATAACGGCGTTCTGAATGAGGGTCGCATAGTCAGACGGAAGAGTCGCCGCATTCTGCACGGTAACCGCAAAATAAACAGGTGTGGCTGTGGGAATGTTGAACGTCACCTGGTAGGCAGGCTGAGGAGCAGAATAGCGGGTATCGTACACCGTCTCGGTCGTGTTCCCGTTATAGTTGCAGCCCGAGTCTTTGGCGTTCCAAATGGCCTGCGCAATCGCGCTCGCCAGCCCCCCCGCTGCGGCCACGTACACCGAATGCGGCAGGAGAGGATAGTTGGTAGCCCCGTAGTTCACTGTGTTGCCGGAAGGGTTGTCGATAACGTAGCAATCGAGCACCCCGGCCACCGCGTAGACATTCGCAAAAATTGCGTCTGTGGTTCCATGACTATTGAGCGCAACTGAGTTCTTGCGACGAAGCTCGAATGCTTGCGGACTTTCCACGTAAGAACCAAGAATCCCAGCCCCGGCGTTGGTCACAGTATCCCACCCGGGGACAGACCTATAGATCTGCGAAAGCGCCCCAATCGAACACGGAATAGGCCCTGTTGCAACGTTGGCAAATTCTGCCGGGATAGTTCCTGCCGGTCCAATCGTTACCGCTCCAAGCAGTTGATAGATGTTTTCAGAGGTGTCAAGAGCAAGAACCCCAGCAGGTATGTAGGTTCCAGGAAGTCCGCCAATTGTCGCAATGACAACCGTCGAGGTCGCCGCCTGACGGGTCATAAAGTAGATTCGTCCGATGGCATCCTGGAAGCGCCCTTCGGCGTAGAGCGGGTCAACCTGATTTGCGAAGTACGCGATAGCGCTGTTCTTGTCTGAAATGATTGCTGATTCGCTCGATGCAATCTGCCCCTGTGGAGCTTCCAGCGCCGGATTTACCCCGCCGCCAAGGGCGTTGTCAATGTCTTCCTGACGACCGGCAAGAATCGCCGCATCAGTCGGAAGAACGACGCCCTCTGGCGTCCAGACAATCGGCGGTACAGAAGTGCTCATTAGAAATTCACCGTCGTACTACTTCCGTCGCTGGTTGTGAACTGCACCTGTCCGCTTACTTCGCGGGCTGCAATTGAGGTGATAACCGTGTTGGCCTTTACGACTCCCGGGACCGTCAAAGCCGCTGCGTCAAGAGCCGATGCAATCTGAGAAATTGAGGGGTTATACCCAAGAAACTGTTGCCAGTATGGAACGCCTTTCGATGTGTCGTACCAGAGTTCACCCAGAAAAAGACGTATGGCGCTAGCAACGTCCTGAGCAACTGCGTAGGGAGGAGCGGCCAACGCGATGTTGCCGTTGGAATCGAGAACCAAATCCCACGCCACCGTGTCCAGAAGCAGAGTATTCATCGGCGAACTCAAATCGGCCCTCCTGTGTCGGAACCACCGCTCGTCACGCCGCTGTGTACATGGCTGTCGAGGCTGATTCCGTTGCCCTTGACATCCTCGGTGACGGTAAGAGACTGACTCATTGTGGCATTACCTCCGGTCTGTTGCAATGCTCCATTGAGGACAATGTTCGGAGCCTGGAGGGTAATCGTTCCCGGAGAAACGATAGTGATTCCGCTTGAGTTGAACTGGACAAATTGAGAGGGAGAGCCGTTAAGCAGTCCTCCGAGGTACATCCCGTCACCAAAATCATGTGTCCTGAAACTTCCGGGATTGCTCTGCGCCTTGGTGCTTTTGACGTTTGTGATGTCTCGGCTGGCGAATACTGCGATTCCTATGTCGCCGGGAGCTGGGTCAAGAATGACGGCATTTGCACCACCTTGAACCCGAAGGTAGGGAAGGCCGTACATTGTGACGTGGGGAGTTGCCACCATTTGACCGCTAATCTGGTTCACCAGAATCTGTACATCTACCGTCCCGACCGGGGAAGCGTCTCCGTCGTTCGAGCATGCAATCACCTTGACGATGGTCGCCGTCTGCACCTTGGCGAGAGCCTGCTGGATAACGAAGAGAAGATTGTTGTGAACGCCCCAAAGACTGAAGGGCTGCAACATTCCAGCGGGATTGAGAGTTGAACCCATCAGGACCCCACAAAGGCAGCCCCGGTTGTAGGCGAGACTGCGTTTACGCAGGTTTTCCAGGGGCCGTTCGGAGTTTGGCTGGAAAGCTGGTGCGACATTGAAACCACAATCCAGGTTCCCTTGGCCTTTGGAATGGAAGAATCCATCTGAATTGGACCGCCAAATGTCAGCGCTGGGTTAAAAAGAGTCTCGAAATTCACTCCCATGTTGTTGAACACTGGGTATTCCTGAAGCCCGGTCTGCGGAGAAATCAACGGAGCTGCAGTTTTTCTTGCAGTGCCGTAAGGAGCAATTGCAAGTGTATTCGGAGCGCCGCTGTCCAGGTACATCCAGAATTTATAAGCCTGCATGAGGGAACGGGCCTGCTCCATCAGGGTATTTCCCCAGTAGGAACCCTTCGCAACCGCAGCCGTTACTCCGTTGTTTTCAAAGTTGTAGCCCATTGCTTTGGCAATCTGGCCCATCACTGTTGCGACATCAGTATTCACTGCAACGCTGAGCGGCCCGGTGGGCTGAACAAGAGCGAGGTAGCCTATTTGCGACTGAAGGTAAAGAAACGTCTCTGGCATTGAGGTGTAATCGCCCCAGCAATTGAGTAAATCGCCGTTATAGACAAGCGTTTCCTGCGTTCCGTCCACTGCGAAGACCTGAATTGTGTTGAAGGCAAAAGACGACCCGGAAGGACTTACGACCAGGTTGTCCCAGAGAAGACTCGTAAGCGTGTTCATATCAGCAGATGTCACGCCGAATATCTGCGCATGCAACGTTCCCATCATCGCGCCGCCGGCATTGTCGATGTAAACGGACGCGCGTAGTCCCTGAAGCGTAATTGTGTTGAATGTCTGGCCTCCAGAAGCAAAAGGAACGCGCTGATTCGCCAGTGTAATCACAAACTTGAGGTCTTTAGGATTCTGGAAGGAGCTAGGCGACGACGCCATACGCCTCCAAGTCTGCCGCATCCAGATAAAGCATCTGCCAGCGGCTTCCCAGCCCCGTATAAATCGGGTCGTCCGTCCCCTGCGTATCGAAAAACACCAGCCATCCTGCAAATCCAAGGTAGGAAGTGGGAGCCAGCGAAACAAGATTCTTAGCCTGCACAGCGTAGGCAATCTGCGTTCCATTCACGGCGAGGTCGAAGAACATGCACTGGTTCTTGACGTACACAGAAATGACGCAGGCTTGTCCGTCCAGCACAACCTGTGTTTGCTGCGACGCGACGGGCTGGAGAAAGACTTCCTGCATCACTGAAGCCCCAGTAGGTTTCCAGTGGCAATCTGCGCCAGCCACGAGGTAGGCGGCGCCGATGTCTGCGTGATGCCATTCTGCACCGGAGCGGCAGCACTTGGAGACTGTGGAGAGGGGAGCGACCCGTTGCTCAGTTGCGCTGTCACCTGAAGAATCTGCTTCAAAGATACTTCAACGATGAGCATGGTCGCGCCGCGCGTGGCCGAACGCTGGTAGCTGTACCGCTCAATCGTGCAAGCCCCGCTTTTACCGCTGTAGGATGCGTCCGGAGTGTAGACATTCCAAAGGTCGGTCGAACTGCACGCATCGTCGATGGCTTTCAGGAACGCGATTTTCTCGCCTTCGGTACCGCTCATGGCCAGCGTGACAACTGGGTTATAAGGCTGAAAAACCTTGTTGAAACTGGCAAACGCTGCTCCCTGATTCGTTCTGTTCGCCTCAATCGGGAAGTTGCTTACGTCCATTGAACGATTCATTCCGAAGGTGAGAACGGAGAGCGTCCCTCCCTCAGTTGGCGTATAGATGGACTTGTTGGCGGGAGAGTAGATTCCCCACGGGAGCTCGTTCGGAGACTGGTTAATCATCCAGTCCTGGGAAGACGCGAGACTGATGTTGATGCTTGGAGAACCAGAAGACACGCGCGGGATAATCGGAACCCCTGGATAATTCGGGACATTCGGAAATGGAATCGTAGGCATCTAGGGCATCAACCCCGCGTTCTGCTGGGTAAGAAGCGTAGTCCAGTCCATGCCGCGAGCCATTGAAGGCGTCATCGTTCCACTGCCTGCTGGATTCTGGAGATTGATGCTCCCGATATTTGTCACCCTGCTATTGTCATTGCTCGTGCTGCTGCTGCTCATAGCCGATGAGACGGATGCCGGAACACGTGAGGCGTTTGAGACTCCATTGAGAATTGAAGAGCCCGTCTGCCAGCGGGCAATGGCTTGTGCTTGAGACAGGCCAGCATATCCCCTCGTTCCCAAGAGAGCCTCGGCAGCCATGAAGCCGGTCCGGTCGTCTGGAAACACAGCGATTTTCTTTCCACCTGCCGCAAGAACGTATCCGGTGGCCCCATGCGCTTTGGCAAAGGCTCCGTATTCAATGTCTGTAGGATTGTGAGCTTTCTGCGGGATATTCTCCTTGGCGGTCGAGGAAAGATGTGAACCTCTCCCCGAAGCGTTTGGCACGTACCCAGAACGTGATGCGTAGAAGCCTTCTTTCTGCGCGATGATTTGAGCGAGCTTTCTTGTGCTGGCATTGGTGCCTGAAATCTGGTGGTCAGGATGGGCTTTGTTGTACGCTGCAATCGCCGCGTCTTCCGCCTTGGACTGCGCTCCGGGGCTCGTGTCGATACCCATAGCCTTAGCCGCGCGGTCGTACCACTTTCCAAGCCACTCCCATGCGCCCTTGATGGAGTCCGCCAAATCGTTCCATGCGCCCTTGGCCGCCTGAATCATCCCCGTCCAGCCGCTCCAGTCGAAGTAGCTCTTGCCGCCTTCAGACCACACCTTGTAGTCGTTCCACAGCAGCAGAATGGCTCCGCCAAGAGCGGCGACAATCGCTACCACCGACAGAACCGGCAAAGCAGCCTCGATAGCGCCCACCAGCGCCGTCCATGCGAAGGTCAGGGCACTCAGAGCCGTTCCGAGGCTGGCGACACCGGCAAGAGCCGCTGCGAGCCCTGCAATGATGGCTACAAGGCGTTCGTGACGCTGCGCCCAGCCGCCGATTTCCTGAAGAACCGAGAGAAACTTTTCGAGGTAGGGGGTTACCTTGTAGAGCAGGTCATAGCCGATTTTTACAAGCTGGAGTTCGAGGTCCGTAAATCCTCGCTTCAATTCCGCCGCAGATTTTGCCTCTCCCGCTGTCGGGCCAAACTTCCCGGTTCGGCCTAGCGCGGACTGAACAGCTCCCGGTCCTTGCAAAATCAGGTTCATCACATCTTCGGGAATCCCGCTTGCCGTTCCGAAGCTGAAGGCTACTTTGCGGTCCATCCCAGCAAACCGCTTGGAAAGGTCTACCATGATTTGACTGAAGGGTTCGCGGAAGTTGATGCCAAGACGGGCAAACAAAGGAAGCAATTGTGGCATCTTGCCGGTAAGAAGCTCTCCCGGCATCGATGCAATCGTTCGCATGAAGTTCTGGATTGTTCCTTTGCTACCGCCAATCTCCTGCGCCGCTGCTCCCCACGCAAACAGCTTTTGCGTGTTCATCTCCAGATTGCGCGAAAGGAAATAGAGTTGGGTATTCGTCTCGATGGTGTCTTTGACAAACGAACGAATAGCGATGCTTCCGCCGACGAGCGCGAGAAATGACCCCATTTTCTGAGAAAGGACGGTTAGTTCGGAGGCAGTGCCCTTGGAGGCTTTGCCGATGTCTTTTACGCCACTCTCAGTCTTTGATGCGGCCTTTTCCAAGTCGGCGAGTTTGCTGCGAACTCCGGGAGCCTTGGAGTCCACGTCCTTCGAGTCGAGTCCGAGGGTCACAATCAAACTGTCGATGATTGTCGGCATTTCTATTCCCCTCCGTTCGCTGACTCAACTGCGATAATTTCCAGAAGATTGTGGGCGTCCTCCTCCCCATAAATCGTCTGCAACTCGTGAAGCGTAGCTAGACGCCTCCCGACGATTACGCCGATGACCTTGGGGACGTTCGCATATTCGGCCTGCGGTTTGTCGCCTCCGGCCCTTTGCCGAGAGATTCTGAGAGGCCGTCGGCTAGAGAAAAATCAAGATGTAATTTGAGCACTTCCCATTTGAGAGTGAGCAAAGTACGCACTTCCTCAATCTGGCTCTCGAACATCGGGAACCTGATTTTCACTTGAGGCTTCTGTGGATTGGGAACGAACTCGACGCACTCCATCAACTCGGAGAGCAGAGGCCGCATTTGCTCGGCATTGACCGCGAAGAGCTTCTTCAGGCCAATCTCGGCAAGCGCGGACATGCCAAGCTGCAAGGCGCCTTCGGGAACTTCTACGTTGGCCGATCCGAGCGCAAACATCACGCGGATTGCCCAGTCCTCCGCCTTCGTAGCGGCCATTTCCGTAAGGATAAAGGTTTTTCCGTTGTCGCGCCCTTCGGCGCCAACGATGTATGTCTCGACTTTTCGCGCCATCAGGCTCTCCTGTCTAGGCTAGAGAGGCCTGGACAGACCCCCAGTTAATCGAAAACTCGCGGGCGTTGAGAACCTTCCCTGCGGAGGCCACGGCGTTGTAATCCTCCAGCGTGCCCTTGTTGCAGATGTAGGACTCGCCGGTAGACGGCAACTCGATGGTAGCCGAGATGTAATACACATCCCTCGCCGCACGCTGCGCTGCGTAAATGGCCTCGAAAATCTGCACGCTCGGAGAGTCAGCCTGAAGGGAGAATGTCTGCTTGATGGCATTGAATACCAGTCCCGCCGTCTTGCGCCCATCGACGCCGATTTGCGTTTCTGTGACTACAACGGCTGCCGTGTCCCATGCCTTGTCGGTTGAGTATCCCTGAAGCTGCACGGGGGTCGTAAACAGCCCCTGTACGGCAAGCATGACAACCGAATTTGCGGAGGTAATTGTGGTGGCTCCGCCCGTGATTGCGTTTACGAAACTTCCCATGAATCACCTCTTTAGTACGAGATTCACAAAATGTTGATGCTCGACATGCTGAAGGACTGGATTGCGCCGCCATCTGTGTACCAGAAATTGATGATAGGTGTCTGTCTGGCGTTTCTTGCTGCCGCTCCGGGATCGAGAATTTGCAGGTAATATCCGTTGTTCTGAATCGTTCCCGCGCAGTTCACTCCAGCCGCCTGATTTACCGCTGCCGCCTGCGTTGCGGACAAGGTAACCCCGGCCTGAATGACCCCGTTGTTGAGTGCGTTGTTTACCGGCCCGTCGATGATGGCGGTTCCATTCGCAGTGGGAAGCCCAATCAGGGCCGAACGAATCATTCCGTACCCGGTTGGGTCGTAAGGAATGTCGTTGACCGTGGTATAGAGATTTAGCAGCGTTAACTGGAATTGAGCGTTCAGCCAAATCTGGTCGATGTACTGGTCAGCCCACGGGAAGGTTCCTGGCATGTTGCCATTCGAGAAGAATGTGAATCCCTGGTTCCTCGAAGCGAACGCACCGTAGCAACTGTAGCCGTTGGCCAGAAGGTTCTCGTAGGTCTGAAGGTTCGCGCACGTCGGAAGAACGGCCACTGTCGCGTTTGCGGACTTTCCTGCGAACGTGATGCGTCCGTTGGTCTGCGCAAAGTTGATGGCGGCAGCCATTCCCTGAAAGAAGGCGGCTGCATTCATGCAAAGAGCGGAAAGCGTTCCGGAGGCAGGGTCGCCTCCGATGCACATCACGCCGTTGTACTTGTTCGTCTTGGCAACGACACCGAAGGGCTCCGTAGCGTTCTGGACGCTGGCCTGCGTATCGCTGTCCCACATCACACCGAGGTACCGGTCATTCTGCCCGCCAAACCATGCGGCAAAGGCTTCCTTGTCGGCCAGAACCGGCTCAACAATGTAGCTCATGGTTGCCCAGTTCTGATTGACCGCAACCACGTTGTTCATTGCGGTACTCGGCGTGTCTGCGACGGCACCTTGCGAGAGCGTGGCTCCGGTCGCCTGGGTCAGGTTCAGACCCGCAGACAACGTTCCGGTCGCAAAGGTTACCGTCTCTGGCGCCCCGGTTGCCGTGGTTGTAAAGATGAACGCACTTTGTACCGCGTCCCACGCCACGCTGAACGTGGGGGAGGTAAATCCCGCAAGAATGATGGTGGCTGCATCGCTGAAGCTGGTGGCCGTGCTCAGGGTGATTGAACTTGAGGTAAAGAGCGTTCCCGCAACCGTCAGGATGATGGTGCCGCTCAAAGCCTGCAACTCAGTCAGGGTCACCGAGGCAAGCGAACCCGACTGGAGCCATCCGGCGCGGTCGGCGGCATTGTACGGAGCAAAGAGAATCGTGGAAGGCCACTGCGTCTCATTCTGGTAGCCCGCAAAATAAATCGAGGCATACGCGAACTCGGCAGAGGACGGACCAAAGAAATCCGATACCGACTGGGCGCTGGCAAAACTCAGCACTGACCCAGTGGGCACCAGAAGGCTCTGTGTAAGTACGAGGCCGTTCATCACGAGCCCCGCCCCTCCGGGACTTAGGACTCCAGGGACCACTGAAACTACCGCACTGGCAGGAATACTCATGGCAATGTCTCCACGTTCTCAACGATGTTCGTCTTCAACACGTCCGCCGATTGCAGCGGAACAACCACGATGGGATTGTATTGCAGGTTCATCGTCAGCGCCCATCGTCTTTCGTACTGTTCTTCCCCGGTGATCAGCGGGATTTCATGTCCATCATCGCAATAAAGCGGCGCAATGCCAACAGGAAACTGCGCTGCAGCGTACCCAGTGCGCCATACCGTCTTGACTGCCGCGCACCAATCTCCGGCAGACTCCCCGTAGAAGTCCGCCTGAATCGCCAAGCGTTTTGGCCCGATGATGTCCTGCTGGAAATAGGTTCCGTCATACCACTGGCGAGGCACCTCAATGTCTGTGCTCATCACCTCAGTCAACTCTACAAAACTTCCAACCGGCATCGCCACGCGGTTGACTTGCGCACGGATAATCTCGGCCGGTGTCACGAACGGGGTTAGAAACGCCCCAAGCGCATCGAAGACGGAATCGATGAGGATGGAAGGAACGTACTGGACCGGGGCGCTCATGCGGCATCCTGTAGTTGGATGGCAGCCCTCGTCCACAGCGGCCATTGCTCAAGAACAGCCACGGTAAGAAAGGTTTGGCCGCCAAAGGAAACAAGGTCGCCGCCCTTGGAGTTGGTGCGGACTACCGCATCGAGCGGCCCGCGAAGGATGATTGAGTAGGTTGCGCCCTGGATGTTGAGGCCGTCCAAATGCCGCAAGTCAGCCTGCGTAAGCGCCTGGACCTGCGCAAATCCCGTCACGGGAGCGGAGTAGGACGGCACCTGCTTTAGACCAGCGCCGATGGCGTATCCCGTGGAACCCTGTACAGACACAGCGATATTGGGGTTCACAGTGTCGGTCATGGCGTTAGCGATTCCGCGCAAATCCATTAGTCGGCCACTCTGTAGGAAGTTGAACGTAGCATCCGTTTTTCCTTCTTGCGCGCTGCTCTGCAAGTCGGGCAATCCTGTCGGTCCTTTCCAGTTCTCAGGGGATGGCCCAAGTAACAGGAGCTTTTTCTGATTCCCTTGTTCCACGGAATAGTCCCGATCTTTGCGCAAGACATCTTATGCCGCGATTCTGCCGAATGCTTCCATCCAACTTGAGCCGCGAGTTTCGCCTTAGTTTCTTCTGAGACCGGATGGCCCATTCGCGCATTAGACATTTTCGCAATGGTTTCTGGCGAATGATTTCTCTTTGGCGCCCTAGCCGCGGTCCACGGTTTCCCTTTGTGCGCGGCAATGAGCTTTTGACGTGTTTCCTCCGTTGGATGGCGGCCCTTCAACGAAGCAGAGATTGTAGCGCGTGTCTCAGAAGATATAGAGCGACCAAGATTGGCTGCGCTAATCTTGGCTTTTGTTTCCTCTGAACGTGGGCGTCCTCTCAACGCGGTTGCGATCTTTTCAGTCTGTCCTGGAACATGTTTTCTGCCTATTGCCGCAGAACTCAATCGTGCTCTGGTCTCAGGAGATCGAAAAATTCCAATGTTGCGTAGGCGAAGTGCCGCTTTATGCTCTTCCGTCATCGGGGTTCCTGGTTTGCCGAGCCTAGACTGTCTGAGCTTTTCTATCGTATCTGGGCTTCTTTTCTTCCCCTGCCAATAGTTGCTTCCTTCTTCGCCGTCAGATAGATTGCGCAAGCATCCCGCACCTTTGTCGATGCGCCCATACTGCGCAATCAACGCGCGTTCAAGTTCATACGCCGCAGATTCAGAAAGGTCGTGCGCAACAAAGACAATCATCGACTTATCGACCGGAGGCCGAACCCGATGTTGTTTGCTAAACGCTCTCATCTTTTTCCCTTTGCCAACGTAGTAAGGCGACCCATTTTTCCCGTGCTTCGATTTTTTTGAACGTAGGTACATGTAAACATAGAAGTTGTCCATGTACCTATTTTAGCACACGATAGCTCGTCGATGCCAAAAGAGAACCTGTCCAAATCAGCGGCTTGGCCTGTGTCCCGGAAGCCACCGGAGCGCCTTCGTCCACTTCGCGCTGCGCCTGCAGAACATCTCTGGCGCGGATGTTTTGAGGTTGATTGCCGAACTTGAGTCGCAAGCGGAGCGTGACAGGCGAAAGAGGCGGAGAAGTGAAGTCGATGATGCTCTGCTTCAAATCCCCATCAATCTGTTCGCCCATAAAGGCCAGCGTCTTGCGTCCATCCATCTTGCTGCGCTTGAGTTCTCCGGCCATCATTGCTGGCCAGTCGGGAGACTTTTCCGCAACCATCGTGCGGAAGAACGGACGAGGAGGCGCCGGAAATCTTCCTTTGTGCCCAAACTCGTTCCACGCGGCAATGGGAGCCTGGTCGTTATCAATGAAGCCGATTTTTACAGACCCGTGAGCCCGCTTCGCCAAGTCGAGGAGTTTGGCTGTCACTGCGTCGGACATCTTTACGCTTCGGGTAGCCACAGAACAATCTCCTCCGAGAAAAGCCCATCGCAGTGCACATTTACTGCCGATACTGCCGGAAGATTCATTTCCCCGCGTTCAATTCTCTCCAAATCACGCATCAGTTCGGATGCGTCGATGGAGAGCAAAATCGAGATTACATCGGAAGCCATTGAATCCCCAGAGGCGTTCCCGTGAATCCCTCAACCCGCGTGGGCTGCGGAAAGTACCTGTTTCCCCGATAGCAGGTCGTTGCCTGCCAGAATGCCGCGCCGTATTGCGATTGCTGAAACCATGCGCCTGTTCCCGGCGTCGGCGGTACTCCCTCAAACTGAGCGCTTACTGCGCCCTCAGTCGCTGCGCTAACACGGCCTACAGGCCGCGTCTGCTGGTCCGCGCTCAACTGGCCAGCAAGGAAAGCGATGTGCGCGGTAATCATGTTGAGAAACAGGGAAAGTTTGTTCAAATCCTGGACCACGCTACACGAGGTGTTGTTCATGTAGAACCCAGCTTCGGCGAAGAACGAAAGATAAAGCGCTGGATTGGCGTTGTAGGCAGTCGTGAACTCCGGATAGCGTCCAAGGAACAGGCCAGGATTGAAGATGACTGCCGGGATGGGAGAAGTTGCCATCAGATACTCGCCTGCTCCAGTTTCACGCCGTCAATGTTCAGGGTCTTACTCATCGGCTCGAATCCCGTCTTGACCCTTTCGGCATTCTTTGCCTTGGAATCAGCTTCCTGCTCAGAGCGTGCCTCAAAGACTGCTCGCGTCTTCAATGGAGGAAATCCGACATACGCCGCCTTCCATTCAGCCCAGAACTCCGCATCAACTGCAGTCGTTGAAAATGGACGCGCTGGCATGTAAAGGCCGTTGTCCAGCTTGGTTTCGTATGTGCCTTGCAATTTGACTGTCAGGTTCTTGTTCTTCGGGTGATGCAACACAAGGCCGTTCGGTAAACGGCAGCCGATAAGAATGAATTCCTTTGCCATGATTCCCTTTCAAGGAGCGGTTGCCCGCGCTGAGGCCGTCCGTAGACGGCTCCTGTTAAACTGCCTGAATTCTGTGTCGCGCTGACCGCAAGTACAGGTACACATAGAAATCATTCATGTACCTATTCTAATACAAAAGTGTCATGGTCACACACCAAGCAGACCGGACACCAAGAACGGCCTGAAAATAATTGTGCCCCACGTGCCCTGACTGGTTTTCTGCCTGAAACTCGACATGCTGATAACGATAGGGTGCGCCCGGAGCTTCTCAGTAAACGCCGTGGTTGCCGTCTTCTGACCCTGCATCTCGACTGCAATCAACTGAACCAGTTCCCCCGATGCGGTTGAATACTCAGGAGCCGTTTCAATCTTCATCTTCGGGAAATTCTTTTTCAGAATGTCCTGCACGTTGACGTTGTACTGCGTGGTCAAGGTCAGGTAGACCTGAGAAGCCGGGGACATTGCGAGAGTCAGGTCTGAGGCCATGTCGAGTTCCACAAGGCCGTTGGCCTGAGAAACCAGTTGCCCGTAAAGAGCCTTGATGTCGTTGTAGACGTACAGCGCTCCGTTCGGGTCCGTCGCCTTCTGTGCCCACGTGATGAGTCCGCCTTCAGAAATCGGAGTGATGGGTGCCGAAAGAGACGGGTCGTTGAGCAGCCCGTAGTTCGCCAACCCTTCAACGCCAAAGAAGTAGCTCTTGTTCTGGAACTTGTTCAGCGTCAGAACTGAGGCAATTCTCTGCCGGTTGGCCCAATCAATGCGGGCAAGACCCATCTTGTCCAGTTCGCGCTCGCCCCACTGGGTGATGACCTGGTAGGTATACGACTGGCGCTGGACCCAGTTGGGGTTCGCTCCGGCAATGCCCGTTTCCGAGTAATCGCCGTAGGACGAGACAAAGCCGGTAGACTCAACGACCGGGAACATTGAAGTTTCCAGCGTCCAATCGCCATTCTTGGTTTCCTCGCCAACAATATCCGTCGCCTTCATCGGCGCCACGAGAACTTCAATCACCTTCGGGTCGATGTAGGTAGACAAAAACGCGGGAATCCCGCTGTTTGAGATGGTGACGAGTTCCGGCTGGGCGTCCATAGCCAACAGGCCGCCGCGCTCCTTTTCGGTGCGCTGCAACTGGGCATCAACTCCCATGAAATTGATGCCCCACTTCTGCGAGACTGCTTGAAGATGACGGTCCATTGTCAATTACCCCACGTCGAGATTTGTACCAATTCGCCAACGTTGGCCGAAGTTTTCGCAACCCACGAGGTCAGGATTCCGCCTGTCACCGTAAGCGCGGTTGAAGCGGCGTAAGCGGTGGCCGGAATGTCCAGTGTGTACACGCCGATGCCGCCAATCGCTCCGCTGACCTGAGAAGCAATAGTTGCTCCCGCCGGGATGCCGGTGCCTGTCACTGCGTCCCCAGGTGCCAGCGTTCCCGTCACAGCCGTTACGTCGAGCACAATGCCGAAACTGGTCACTGTGGCAGCGGATGCCGTGGTTGCAGCGCTTGTCGTGTAGGTTCCGGCACCGCCGGTTGTTCCGCTGACCTGAGCCAGAATCGTTGTCCCCACAGGAACTCCAGTTCCAGAGATGGTATCGCCAACCGAAATCAGCCCGGTCACAGCCGTCACCACGAGGCTCGTACCAGTTCCAGTCGCCGTGAATGTCGCGCCAATCGAGCCGGTTGCGGTTGCTCCCGAAGGCGCTGAACCGATGTACAGCGAACCATCTGCATAACTGGCGTAGCACGCCGAGCCGAAAACCGCTGCGCTTCCACCGGCAATCAGGTCAAGGAAGTCACCCTCAACCATCAGCGTGACTGGAAATCCCGGAGGAATCAGCGTTCCTGCAGCCTGAAGGTACTGCGTGAGCAGGCCTTGCTGGTCACGATGGACAAAGCCGGTAGGCTTCACTGCGCCGGTAGCGAAGTTGTTGACGGTGCGCCCGTCGGCTTCAACCCACGCAAACTGCCCAATCGTCACACCATTGGGGCCAGCGATAAGAGCGCCCGTGTCAGGAGTGAGAGCCGTTGCGCGCGGATTGGCGCTTGCGAAATCACCCTCAACCCCAAAGGGATTGTAAAGGTTGACTCGTGTTTGGAAACTACCAATGAGATTGCTTGCCATGTCTTTTCCCTCACATTACCTGAATTTGACGACCGGCGTTGGCGAACTTCTCTTCCACGTTCACGCCATCCATTGCCACGCGCGGGGCGGGTTTCGATGCCTGCTGCGCAAGATTAAAGAGTGCCCGGAGAGATGCAACGCCCTTCACATCCTTGTGGTCAACCTTCATCTGGTCAAGCGCGAAAGTGTAGATGCCCTCTGCGGAATCCTGAGCCAGAACGTCGCCCACTACTGCCCGAACAGCCCGGCGAGCGTCTTCAGCCTCGCGCAACTCGGCTCGGAACTCATCCATTGCGTGCTTCATGCGGTCCTCCGCCTTCTTTTTTTCGTCTTCTTCGGAGTCTTTGGCCTTCTTGTCTTTGGCCTTGTCGCCCTTCTCGTTGGCAACCTTGCCGGCAACCTTGGTCGCGTACTCCTTCGAGTAGCCTTTACCCTCGAGCTTGCTTACCAGACCATCGAAGTCGTCACATGCTGTCTTCATGGCGTCCTCGGCCTTCTTCTCGTACTCTTTGCGCTTTGCCTTGTCCTCGTCGTCCTCTTCGGCGTCGCGGGCCTTGCGCTTGTCTTCAGACATTTCTTCTTCGTCCTTGGCCCACTCGTCAAAGGACATATCCTTGGCCGTCTTGCGGTCCTTGGCTTTCTTGTCCTTGGCTTCGCGCTCTTTCTTTTCCTCTTCGGTCTCTTCCTCTTCAGCCGCGTCCTTGGCGGCGTCCATCGCGGCAAGAGTTTCCGGCTTGCGAAGCTCAGAATCCATTGCCAGCAGTTTCGGCTCAAGAGCCTTCAGGTCGCATTGCTTGCGCGTCATCCCAATCACCAGCGGCTTGAGCTTGGCGTCAGCAGCCAACTTTGGGCTTGCCGCACAGAGAATTGCGTAAAGAGCTTTGCCGAATTTCGTTTCCATTTTCCTCTCCAGTTGGCTGTCTGCTGCCATTACATCAGAACCCGCGCGGCCCGCTTTCACCAGTGCTACATGATTGCCCTGAATGTCCCGCATCACTCCGTCGTACCGCTGTCCCTCGTACATCCCCGGAGTCATGTCGGCACGATACCGATACGAGGCTGAAAGCTCCCGAACGGTGTCCGTCTCGACGCCCGCAATTGCTTCTGCGTCCCAGACGGCTATGTCCGCAATGAGATAAGGAGCCAGAAACTCCACGTCCGAGCCGATAGCCCCCGCGATTGACTCCTGTTTCGGGTCTTCCGCACTCACTGCCGTGTGCGTGAACATGAGCTGATTGCGGGCAAAAGAAGGCGCGGCCTTCGCAAGTTCGCCTGGGTCGCGCAGAAGGTAATAGACGCGCTCCGGCTCCAGACCTAGTTTGTCTGCGTCGGGAATCTCGCGTCCGTAATAGGGATTGACCGTAGCCTTGGAAATCGGCGTGCGAAGGATGTGCAACCTTCCGTCCGCGTCGTATCGGCGATTCTTCAGGGCTGCGTCGCACGCAATCTCCATAGGTAATCTCGCTTTAGAGCCTTGCACTATGAAAACAGGGGCGCAAGATAGCAGTTGACAAAAGAAAGGCGTTTGCCTATACTGAAATTGCAATGGGCGAGTGGCGAAATTGGTAAACGCGACCTTGAGGGAGAATATCTCGATGAGGTAGGTTTCCGAATCAACGGAAGCTGCTGGCAGGAGTGGGCATAATTAGCCCACGTGTGGGTTCGAGTCCCACCTCGGAAAACCTGCACATACCATTGCAGAGGATAATTAAATGGTTTCTATGGAAGAGTTCATTGGACAGCTAATGAAAGCCTCTGGAGAAAAACTAGACCAGATGGCAAGCGGAATGATGCGTACTCTTGTACGAGAATACGGTGAATCTGACGATGCTTTCCGCAAGCGTTTGATTGCGTGGATTGGCAAATGATCCGATCAACGTATTGCCGCCGTGGCCACAAGCTCAAGCTCGGAAAAGATGGCCGTCAGCGCTGCCCCATATGCCAGAGCACGTATCTGAAAAGGTGGCGGGAGACGCAGAAAACACAAACAAGCGCCCACTGGAAAGACGTAACGCCAGAGCAGGTCGAGGAAGACATGCGCTGCCTGATTAGCCTCACGGAGCAGAAAGGGAGCAAATGAACTGGCACCGTGTCGAAGATGAACTACCGGCAGACGAACGCAGCGTTTTGTGCTACGCGCGCGCCCCTTTCAAGGGTGCTATCGAGTACCAGGTAGGATTCTATCTTTGCATTGGGGAATGGTGCGAGAGCAAAGATGGGGACGCAATCGAGGTCACGCACTGGGCTGAGCTTTCTCTACCGGAGTAAACGGCAACACCGAACGTCCCACGCACCGGCAGTTAATCTCTTCACCTGGAAACACCCACTTTTGCACCGCTGAATCCCACATCCCTTTATCAACCAGATACCTCTTGCCGTTCATTGCAACGTGCGTGGGCCGTGGTTCCTTTCCTGCTCTGCTGTGCATCCAGATCGATTCCGTAATTCCTAATTCCTGCTGGCGAGCTTTCTGGACAACCGCATTCGCCTTGTTTGACTGGTCTCGGGCAATCAGCACCGCCCGGTCTGCGGCGACATGGAAACGCCCACGTATCTCCTCCGCCATCGACTTCAGGTTGCGCCCTGAAGCGTAGTTGCGCATCACAATACCTTCGACCTGCTGAAGATACTGCTCTGGAATTGACCGGATAAGCCCCACATTCTCCGCCAAGGACGCCTCGAACGCATCCCGCATGGCAGGCGTAAGTGTGAATTCAATCGACCATCCTGCGTCTCTGAGTGCTTGCCGGAAGGCCGAATCCGTGCTGCGAAACTGGTTTTTGAGGAACGATTCGGCAATCTTCGGAGCCATCTCGTCGAACTTGCCTTGCCAACGATTTGACAGCTTACGCAGTTCTCTCTGGATTTCCGCCGAAGGGAGAGCGTCCTGCGCCATTTCCGGAGGGTTGCGACTCCTTTGGGCGACAATCCAATACTCAACGCTCGCAGCCATCTCCCGTATGAGCGCGATCATGCGCTTCTGGTAGCGGCGCTTGACTGCGACGTTGGCAAAGACAGGCCGCGCGACTTTTTGCTTAATGATGGGCATGAATCGGTCCAAAGACTCCAGCGCAGAAAAGCACCAGCGCCACCATAAATGCCGCGTAGATTACGACGATAGCGCGGCTACGAATGGTGTCCATGGCACACAATCGTAAGCTGGTAGTTGGAGGCCACGAGGTATCCTCCAGAACTCCCTTGCGCGACGCCTTCTGAGACGCTAATTGCGCTTGCACTCGAAATCGTGGCGTTTAGGTCAATCACGGGCTGCGTTGAGGACCCGGTAACGATTGCAGACGAATACATGGGCCAACACCCGACAGTGTAGGAGGTGTCTGCAAACGCTGAAGTCCACGTAAGCGTCCCCGCTGAACATGTAAGGCCGCCTCCATCATTTGCGAAGGCGCATCCGCTCAGCGTCCCGAACTGGTCATTCAATGTGGACGAAACTCCGCATGGCGTTGAAGAATCGAGGTAGGCAGTTCCGCTCCCGCACAGGTAATGGTTGAGCGGCGCAACGCCTGCTACCTGGAATCCTGAGTCCGCATCAACAATGTTTCCATGCACGTTAACCGAGGATGCCAGCCCAACCACCACGGCAAGAGCAATCGCCGAAAAGACAATAGCCTTAAGCCTGTTTCCCATCTTGGTTCTCCTTTTCCCTTAGAGGTACTTTGAGCACTGGCCGAGTAGATTTAACCAGAATGCGAATATCTACAATTTCAATCTTTGTCAGTCTTCGCATTGATGGTGCAGCGTAGCTCATGCGGTTCCTCTTCCAAGGTTTGCTCCAAGCTCAGCCTCGTCTGGAGGCGCAATTTGCTTCTCCACGTCAAGTCCCTGATAGCCGCTCTCCGGGTCACGCGCAATGCGTTCCCGCTCTTCCTGTGCGTCAATCACTCCTCGGTCGATGAGGTTTCCGGCCCGTATGCTGTCGTTGACGCGGATAGTGGACAGTTGCTCTTCTGTCATTTCGTATAGCGGGTCAAAGTCAAACGTGATATTCGGGTCAATCTCCCCGAAGAGAGACAACTGCACAACCTTGAGAATCGTTCCAATCGGCGAACGATAATGAGCTTCCTGCTGCGCGTGAATCCAGTCGTACCACACCCGCATTTCGCCCTCAGCCACATTCCCGAATCCAGAGGGAGAAATTCCTGTCATCACCACTGCTGGCTCACGGCTTACCGCACAGAGAAGCTCTAGCGCCTGCGCCTGCAGTTCATGCAACCCTCCAAGCGGCACCGCAATCTGCTCAAGCTCCTCGCGGTCCTTATCGAGCGCCATCACACCCTTGTTGCTGCGGCAGGCCGTAAACAACTTGATACGAGTGAAAAGGTCTGACCCGTCATCGCCGCCCGTCAATACCTGGTCCATTGCGGTCTTGAGGACCACAATTGAGAAGTTGTTGATGAGGTCAGAAACGCTCTGTCGGGTGCGCAACCAGTTGTTTACATAGGGCTCGGCGAGTTGAGAAAGGCTCACCCCGCTGAAATTGAACCCCGGTTTGAAGATGTCAGGAACCTCACGCGTGACCACAATAATCATCCGCGTAGCGTCCCAGTGCTCTCCCATAACCCACCAGCTCGATGGCTTGTAAAAGTCTTCACGTGATGGCGTAAGGGAGTTGTACATCAAAGGGGTAGTCCACACTGGGTCAACGTTCTTGAATCCCTCCAGGCTGCCTTTCTTGACTGTGCGGGGGTCCAGAACAAGCGGCGTCTTTACATCCGCACCCTTGATGTTCACCAGAATCTGCCCTGTTCCGTAAAAAGCGTCCTGCTCCGCTGCTTTTCGGATGATCTGCTGAATGCCAAGTCGCGTGAATTCCTGTTCAATCTCAGTGATTTTTGCTTTCGTTTTCTCGTTGTCCGTGTCAGTGCTGTTGAACGTAATCCACTGCCGGGTCAGCTCGGTTGCCAGCGCGGTCGCCATGTTGCGGTACTCGGCCCGTAGGGCAAGCAGCATCAGGTAGGGGTAGCCAGGAAAGCCTTCAATGTTTGAGTACGCGTAAAGCTGCGTACCAAACTCTGCGTCCATCGCCATCTTTGCGCACTCGTAAGCCGCCGAATCCTCAGCCACGGCGATTTTTTGGCCCTCTGGCACGACCCCCCTGGGAATCACAGGAATGCGAATCGGGAAATGAGGGCGCGGCGAGTCTTCCAAAACCCGGCGGAGCGCAGCACGTACACCGGACGAGTCAACTTTAGCTTTCGGCATCAGATACTTACTCCAAAACGATTATGCACCAGTTTCCTCATCTCATCGCGGGAGAAATAGCCGTCCGCAAAGAAATCCCCCATGCGCGTCCACCCCGAACGGTAGTCAAATCGAGCTGAGCCGGTCCAGTTCGGAAAGCTGCTCCGTATGCCGTCAACCAATCCAAGTTGGCTGCGCTGGTAGACGACCGGAAGTTCCTCAGACACGATTTCCTCTTCGCTGCGTCGTTTTCTCATTGGCTCATTGCCGCCAGTTTCAAGGCGTTTTCGGAGATCTGGAGGCGGGAGGTTGTCGGAGCCGCAAATGCCATCACAAAAGCGTCGGCGAGGTTTGGGGAAGCGACCGGGCCACCAGGACGTGTCGATTTCGCTAGGTCTTCTTTGCTCTCGACTTTCACGCGCCCGTTGCGGTCAAAGTCTCGCTTCGGCGTGGAAAGCTCGGTCTTGAGCTTCTCCAGATAGGGCATTTCACTTGCAATTGAGATCATGTCGTCATCCTTGAATTTCTCTCCTCGGTTGATGGCATTGTAGGTGTTGCGGAACCTGTCTGCGATGTTCCACCAGGTCTGCGCCTTCAAGTTGGCAAAGAAATCCTTGTTTTTGATCTTGGTCTGCCTGTCCGCTGCATAATACTCTTCTGGCCGCTCAACAGCAGCCCCAGCGTTGAATTTCTCGTAACGCAACCGCAAGTGCTTGTCGCGCACCTGGTTCAACTCATCGAACTTTGCGCCTGCGCTCGCTCCCACTCCAATGCTGTCGTAGCGGATTTCCGCCTGCCGTTCGGACGCTGCCAGGAAAGTCCGCGAACATGACTTCAGCAACTCGTCCTCCCGAGCTCGCCATTCCTGAGCCCAGAACGCCACAGAGCCGTGAGCGTAGACATTGGCGCAGGCGTCTTCTCCGTCATCTGCCACGTCAAAGCCAAGCACCTTGCGGCCAGAGGGCTCAAAGCCTAGTTTGACATGCGCATCTACCGCTGCCTCAATCCAGCTACGCTTAATGACGGCGCCCTCAGCATCCTGCTTCGGATTTCCCATATAAATGTGCTGATAATCGTCCTCAGACTCGGCACGGCAACGAGCAATCATTTCCAGGCTGGTATGCGAGATGAACGGATTTTCGTCGTAATTGATTTTGCGTATGACGTAGTTGGACGGAGCGTTGACCACAAGGCGCTGATAGGCAAAGTCGGTGGCAAACATCGGATTGAAGATTGCCCAGATTTGCGAGCCTTCTTTGCGGATCGTCGGCTCAACAGTGTCCCACTGTTCTTTGGTCAGAAAATGCGCTTCTTCAATCCACCACACGTCCACATCCTCAAGCGAGCGGATTTCGGAGATATTGCGGGCGAGCCCGTAGAAGATGAAGTTGCTGCCGGTGCCGGGATGCACAATCGAACGGTCTGTGATCTCAAACTCTTTGGCTAGTCCGAAGCGCTCAATCTGGATTTTGAGCAGGGTATAGACCGATTCGGCAATCTTGTTCTGAAACTGGCGAGTGCAAAGAAATCGGACCTTGAACGTGGAAGCAAGGAAAATGGCGAAACCAGCCGCGTCCCAGGATTTCGATGAGATGCGGCCACCGTACAGCACACGCCCCCTCGCCGCCTTCGTCCAGAAACCGCGCAACGCTGGATTGAGGGTAGGACGCGCTACGCAGGAAGCCGCCATTATTTAGGCCTACATAGCGAACATCCACACCGGGGATGGTGCCCGAGAGTCCTTGGTCGAGATTGCGAGTCTCCGCGGATGGGAGCACTGGGACCAGGCGTTTGAACGATTCCTCGAAGTCGCTGCGTTACGATCCATGCCAAGCTGCGATCTTGAGTCTTAGCTTGGGCTGCGATCTCAGCCATCAAATCAGCCGGTAATCGCAGCGTTACATGGACCGTGTCAGCCATGTAGCACATCGTAGCACACTGTAGCACTATTCCTTCTTCGAAATTTCAGCGTAAAAATCATTCAGCGTGCGCGTGAAGATTGGATTGTCCGGCGACGATCCTGGTGTTTTCTCTCGCCATTCTGCCGGTCTGCGATTCAAAAGCCACAGCTTTGCCGCACCAGCATCAGGAGGATAATACTCCATATATTGTGCGAATAAAGGGGTTCCGTCCTTGTCGAAGCTAATCTTCACCGCCGGGAAGGTGAATCCCACCGCCCGATGGTAAAGAGAGCGCTCCACCCTGTCGTTAGCGTTTTCTTTGCCATACTTTAGCGCAGCCAGAAATTCTGGGTGCTTTGCACGCCACGCATAAAGAGTGGTTACGCTAACGTCAAATTCTTCTGCAATTTCCGCGTCAGTTGCTCCACTAAGGGCCATCGTCGCAGCGATTTCAGGATATTCTGCACGGTAGTCGGTTGGTCTTCCCGCTGGCATGACGGGAGTATAGCGCAGTCTCAGTACAAAAGTCACAAGCCCTGCATTTTCCTGTTGACAAGATACTGCTACGTTGCTAGAGTAGGAAACAGATAGGACGTAGTGGATGTATTGAGGTGAGAGAAATGACATTCGTAACCGGAAACTTGGCGGCTGAAGAGCACGAGGCGCGCCGTGAGCAAGAAGAGGGTGAATGGTCTGGTTCTCCAGACCCGAACGATCCTGATAACTTTTGGATTGATGACAAGAGCGGCGAACGTGTAGATGCTCGCACAGGAGAAAGGCATCCCCAATGAAAATTCGTGGCGATGTCGAATCCATTAACCTTTCAAGCGGGGAGCGGCAATTTCGCATAGTTGGGAATGGCGAATCTCGCTTGTACACTGTGCGAACTTCATTTGTCGAGCCTCCAATTCCTACTAATGCATTTGACTGGCAGGCGTGGCTTGACGGTTGTGAAGAGGAAGGCCCTGTCGGGACTGGCGCAACAGAAGCCGATGCGGTTGCCGATCTAAAAGGGGTCATAGAGATATGAGCCGTTCGACAATCAGCACCTTTGCGCAACCAAGCAACGGTCTGTAGCTCCTTCACCGCTAGCCTAGAGCGTATCTGGGCACCAAACAGATAAGACGGCTGCTGGCCGCGAAGAGGAACACATGACCCGCTTCACCGATGACGACATCCGCGCGTTTCTCATCGTAAAGGTAGAAGAATCAAGCTACCGCAGACTCGCCGATGCCTGGAAAATCAGCTCTGCCGCCTACCTGCATCGCATGGCACACGGCAAAGCGCCAATCAAACCTGAAGTAGCAGCACGCCTCGGCTTTGAACTCGATAACCAGTGCTGGGTGCGCAAACAGTGAACTTTTTACACGAAACTATAACCGTCGCCCTGTGCCTCGCACGCATCGCCATGAGCAACCATAACCGCATTTGACCGCCAGCCGGAGCGCATCCGGCAGAGGAGACTCAATGAAGCAACCACCTGCTGGCCCTGAAGCCTTTGCCCAGTGGCTCATCGAGCACCACGCCTGCGAAGATGCCCGCGCACGGGCTGCCGAGAAATCACTGCCGGAAATCTGGGAAACGTGTCAGCGCGGCGATTGGCTGCAGTGGCTGCTCGATAAATGCGGCTATAAATGGTCCGAGGAGGTGCGGGCCAAGTACCGGCGCGTGGAGGCCCTGGCGTGGGCCGAGTACGAGCGCGTGGAGGCCCCGGCGTGGGCCGAGTACGAGCGCGTGACAGGTCAGGCGTGGGCCGAGTACCGGCGCGTGACAGGTCCGGCGTGGGCCGAGTACGAGCGCGTGACGGCTCAGGCGTGGGCCGAGTACCAGCGCGTGACAGGTCCGGCGTGGGCCGAGTACCAGCGCGTGAGGGCTCAGGCCATTCGTACAATCATCCCTTATCCCTCCGGAGACGAGTAAAAATCATGCCATCCGACGCGGCAAAGTCGCCGGAAACACTCAACCGATTCCTTCGGGGCTACATCGCTTGCAGCAACCATAACCGCATTTGAAAGGAAACCGCATGGCACTTATCTTGAAGTCCATCGAAGAAGAGGCTGCCGATTGCCGCGCACGCTGCGCCGGTATGAAAGTGGGAGATCTGATACTCCACTGCCACCATGAAGTCCTCTGTGAAGTCCTCACTGAGCCCGTCGAGAATCGCATTGACTACATCCTGCAATCAAAGCGCGATAACGTGGCCCTGCGATTGCGGCTCATGGGACCACCCATCATAGACGAGCACGTTCGAGCTGACGCCGAGTGCTCGAAGGCTTACGCCGAGTTGTCGAAGGCTGACGCCGAGCGGTCGAAGGCTGACGCCGAGTGGTCGAAGGCTGACGCCGAGTGCTCGAAGGCTGACGCCGAGCGGTCGAAGGCTGACGCCGAGTGGTCGAAGGCTTACGAACCTCACTACGCTCGACTTTACCCTGACTCGCCCTGGAACGGCGAAACCATTTTCGCTGGTGAGTTCGCGCTTTAATCACAGTGAACTTTTTACACGAAACTATTTTCACGCCCCAAACCCCGTGCTGGACGAATCGCTGCCGACAGACAGTCCGTAGCGCCATCCAACCCGCAGCACACGCCCCAAGAGGCTCAGAATCGCGCCGGTGGGCATCACAGGAGGATTTATGACCAAAGTAGTTGAAGTCCCTCAGATAGTCCTTGATGTCGTTGACAAATCGACCGCCGAAGACTGGCATCAGCACCCAAACGGAAAAGGATGGGTCTACAAAACCGCCTGCGTGCAAGAATCAGCCTATCTGCACCCAACCTCTATCGTCTACGGCGATGCGCGGGTCTTCGGCAATGCGCGGGTCTTCGGCAATGCGCGGGTCTACGGAGATGCGCGGGTCTCCGGCAATGCGCGGGTCTACGGCGATGCGCGGGTCTCCGGCGATGCGTGGGTAACTTCGCCACTTTACATCCAAGGGAGTCGCCACGCGCTCACGCTTTGCTCTTTGACTCAAATCACCATCGGCTGCCGTGTCCATGATGTTACCGAGTGGACGGCGCGGTACAAGGCCATCGGGAGATCTGAAGGCTATACCAAAGAGCAAATTGAAGAATACGGCGAGCACATCGCCCATCTCGCCAAAATCGCCGAACGGCTCCGCGCAAAACCTGAAAGGAAACCAGCCAAATGACCGTCACCATGCCACCAGCTGAACTCCTCACCACCCCCGTAAACACGCCCGCGTCGCGCCTGGTTGTGCTCCGTGACCGCGCCTGTGATCAGGCCATGCGCATTGTGCTGGAAAGTCGCACACCGGGCGGAGAACTGAATAGCTGGCAAGCAGCCGTTGACAAGTGGCTGCACATCGCCCAAACGTACCAGGACGCTATCGATTTGGAGGGAAAGCAATGAATGACATGACGAAACAGCTTGTGGAGCGGATGAACGTAGCCTATTGGGGTAGCTGCGGTACGTCTGCTGAACTCATGACCGCCGCTCTGTGCGTGGCAGCCGATACGCTGCTGCGGCCACTTGATTACTCCGACATAGACCGCATCATCGCAATAGCGGAACATCGCGTCATTAAGCTGCCCCAAGACTGGGCATACGCAGTAGAAATAGCCTACGAATGTCGTCGGCCCATTCTCAATGAGCCCGATGCGCCGCCGCTGCGGGAGCGCATTGAAGCTGTGATGAATCGGCATGAGATTAGATGTACGTCGCGTAAGGAAGTTTTGACTGACATCATGGCAGAAATCGAGAAGGAGGCACAGCATGAATAAGCCTGCATGGATGCTTGAAATGGAGCAGCGCGACCCGCTCTATGCGCAGAATGACGACGAGCTTCCCGACAAAGCCTACTGGGGCGAAGGCACGCTCGGCGCTGGCAAGAATGAGAGCAAGCACGCGCCTCCGAATATGGTCAGCACGCTGGTTGTGCTTTGTGTTATTGGCGCGGCTCTGCTCGTCTGCGCGTGCGTCCTGTGGGTGATGCGATGAATCATTTGATGAAGCGATGACCCGCTCCGAAGCCCACGCCATGCTGCTCAGCGCCTTCGAATACCTGGGGCTGCATTATGCCGATTGCGCATCGTTTCGCAGTAGGGGCATGTACCTGCCGTACCAGCAATACGCCCTGGCGATACTCAAGCAAGCTGCGCAGAAAATCCCTGCGAAGTAGCGCAGAGCAAAAGAAAACGGCCCCGGTGATTTGGGGCCGTTCCTTGCCAGCACTCGGAGTCTGGCTTCTTTGGGTTTTCTTTCGGGGAGAGCCGGTTGCGGAACCCTGCCACAGGACGCAAGCGGAAAGGAGAAAGGCGGCTTCTCCCCTATTGACATTAGATTCCATTTCCGCTTAAATTGCAATTGCCACAGAGACAAAAGTGAAAAATTCCTCGACAATCCGCTTCAAGTCAGGGCTTTCGACCTCTTGCGCCTGGGCACGTCTCTTGCATGGTGACTTCATCCCAAGAGAAGGGCAACGGTACAGGATGAGAGATTCCCGCCCAATATGCACCTCGATTCAATCTGCGGACTTCCGGCGAGGGTGACGCTCGTCAGGGTTTGAGTCCTGTTGAATCGCAGGGCTCCAGAACACGGCAAACATGTGGGGCCAGGTTCGCAGACGATGACAGGGAACACCGCTCAGACCGTTGGCTAAAGGCTAACCCACTAGGGGGGAGTGTGTTTCGGCAGCGGGTTGCCGTGCTCAGCCCGGTGGCAATCGCCGCACAAAAGCCTTGTATTCGCTTCTGTATCGCTGCCTCCAGCCCCTCGGCTCTGGATGTGCGCAAGGTGCCCGCTGGTCCATGAGCACGGCGCCGCACAGGTACAGCAATGCCAGCCATCGCGCACAAAGACTCTGCGCCGCAACTCTTCCAGCGCTTTGCCTTTGAGCCGGATGCGCCCCAGGTTGCCGGGTACGCCGGAGCGAATCATTTCGATTTCCCCAGCAGTATCCGACGCGCGGCCTCAGACTTGCACGCGGCGAGCTGGTCGATGAAACGGGAAGGCATCCGCGAAGCCCTCAGCTTGGACGCAGGAAGTCTGTACTTTTTCGCCAGCTTCGCTCGACGTGGGTCATCCACTGGGCGGCTCATGCGCTCTCCTCGTCAAAGCTGAAGACTTCCTGCGCCAGCCGCTTCGCCGCGATTTCGCAGTAGCGTTCCTCAATCTCGATGCCGATTGCGGGTACTTTCTGGTAGGCGCAAGCAACCAGCGTTGTCCCGCTTCCCATGAAGGGGTCGAGCGTGATCCCCTCGGTCCACTTCGCTACAAGCCAGCGGAGATGTTGAAGCCGTCGCGGGCATGGGTGTTCATCGCCTACGGGGCGTCCATATTCTCTATGCTTTGTCACTCTCACGCGGCGAACGTCTGGCTTTACGCTGCAATACTCTCCGCTGATTACCCGCCGTCCAGGCGCACTCTTGGGGTAGGTTCCGTACACATACGCCACATCGGCTCCGTACAGGCATCTCCCTTTTCTCGTGGGGCAGGCATAGCGCAGCCACGCAACCCGAAGAAAAGGTAGTGTAGACGGCACCCCGAATAAGAAACGCGGGTCGGAATCGCAGCCCAGGTGAACGATTAGCCGCTTGGTTGACGGCAAGACGGAACACATCTCCGCGAATAACTCAGCTGGCCTTTCAGCCCCTACAAGCTCTTTTGAGGAATTGGGCCACACGGGATCAGTTATCACGCTGTCTACGGGCGCTAGTTGCGACAGAATCTCCCGGCAATCCCCGTGGTAAATCGTGATGCCCGCGTGCTCGTAATACGGCGTCATGCGCTCTGCCTCATCTTGCACCACTCCTCGTACTGAGTCCTGAAATCGTCGATGTAACTCTCCGCAAGGTCCAGCACAGCCTCAGCACGGTTGCTTGCTCCTCGCCAGATGGAGAACCTCAGCGCCTCTTCAAACCGCTGCGAATCTGCCTTGGAAATCACCGTTACCGGCTCAAGGTGCTGATGGTGGTCGCGGTTGAGTACTTCAAGGAATCCGTCTTTGGTAAGCGTCTTGGCGGCGCGGATCACCTCGGGCATCGTTCGCAGGTTGCTCGACACCTGGGCCAGAACCTTCACATTCGCGGCACTCATGGCCGTCAGGTCTGCCATCGGAACGGCGTCGTTGGCCTCTTCCGCCTCCCACGCATCCTTGGCATAGCGCCACGCCCGAGGGAAGAGCACCATAATCCAGCGCCGCATCGAAGCAAACGGCTGGCCCACTTCAGGGTCAATCTCGCCCTTCCATAGCTCCAGCCGCCTGACTACCCTGAAAATCCGCATCCTGAGATGAAAGACTGTCTCCTCTATGCCCTCCAGATCGCGCAGGGCGGCTTTACACGCCAGCGCCGCTTCCCAGGTAGGCCTAGAGGATAGGCCCTCGTAGTCGAAGCCTACAGCAGCCTCAAATTCCCTGAAAATACTTTCAGAACCCATCGCTCACCTCTTCCTGATCCCCTTCAGCCCTTCTCCCATGACTTTCACAATCTCCGCCGCGGAAATATACGGATCAAGCAAGCTCTTCTGGGCTTCCTGCAAAACTCTGGCGACTCTCAGCCGTCTTTCGTCATCCGCAGCGCCTTCTGAAAGTGGTCCGATTGCCTTCGGGCGCTCATCGTAGCACACTTCCATCTGCGCTCCGCAGTAAGTTTCTCCCTCGCCGTCAAAGCCGGTCACATGACGGCAAAAGCGGACGGTGGACGCAAGCGGCGCAAGAAACCCAGTCATGCAAGGATGGTGTTCTGGGCATATCCATACCACCAGCGTTCCGGCTTTCATCAGAACTCCCCATGATATTCAGCAGGCGCTTGCGCTGCCTTAGACTTTGCAAACCGTATCCGGCAGTGTTGGTCGAACCTCAGCACGTCTCGGCTTGGCTGCAAAGCCGTCTTCTCTAGTCCTCGCGGCCACACCCCAAATTTCTCCTTATAGCGCCACGCCGCCCAGCCTTCTTGTCTGCCGCGCTCGGCTGCGAGAAAGAGGAATCCGCTGTACCAGGCTTGCTTGTCCTCATGGCGCGGTTTGGGCTCTTTGCGCTTCGGCGATTCCCCGTCAAGCGAGAACTCCACCAGTTCACCGTCTGCGTGGCGCGTCTTTGATTGCACTTTGAGTACCGCATGGCACAGCGGGCATTTGGTACGCCCATAGGGAATCACTCCGTTGCAGGAAGGGCATTTGTGCGGCTTCTTCGGCTTCCTGTCGCCGGCAAAGGCTTGCGTCCTGTCTCCTGGCTTTCTAGCATCCAGAGTCTCATGGTGAATGTCGGTCACCATTCCCAGGCGGAGCGTGTTCCCCGCATGGTCGAGAATCAGCAGTTCCTTGCCGTCGCCGTGCGGGTTTCTCAGCCCACGCCCAATCTTCTGCACAAAGGCAATCTCGGAATTGGTGGGCTGGGCGTCAATGATGCAATGCACGTCCTCGTCCACTCCCCGGCTCAGACAGCCCACAGAGGCGATACCCTTGATCAGCCCTGAACGGAATGACTGGAAGACAGGCTGGCGCTCTCCAATGCTCATCGTGCCGTCGATGTAGCCGAATGGAATCCCGGCCTGCTCGAACTTGGATTGCTGCTCTCTGGCGTGCGCTCTGTCTACGCAGAACATGAACGTGCGGTCCTTATTCCACCGCTCCTTCCATGTCTTGACCACATCGGCCACAACCTTCGCATCACGCATGGCTAAGCTCGATTCCCCCTCGTCAAACTCGCCGCGAACAATGTGGACGTGCGAGAGGTCCGCTTCCTCGGCAGGCGCGTAGATGCGGAATCCGCAGAGTATCTTTTCATCGATAAGCTCTTTGATGGTTGCGCCGATGATGAGCTTCGTCCAATGCAATCCAAGAGCGCGGGACCACGGCGTAGCAGAGAGGCCAATCACAATCTTGTTTGCCCAGACTGGGCCGTCCATGATTTTGTAGAGCGCATCCCAGCACACATGACATTCGTCAATGACGATTAGGTCCACTTCAGGCAACTCGCGCCGGATGAGTGTTTGAACACTGGCGATCTGGACCTGTGCCGCGAAGTCTGTACGCTCATGCTGCGCCTGAATCACGCCCACGTCAGTGATGCCAACGCGCTCGAAGGACTTCAGAGTTTGCTCGACCAGGGTAATGTCCGGCACGGTGAACATGGGACGCTTGCCCTTGCTGATTGACCCGGCGAACAGATGCGCGGCCAGCAGCGTCTTCCCGGCCCCCGTAGGGCTTTGCACAACGATGCGCCTATGACCGTCCTTGATAGCCTCTCGAATCAGCGGCACAGTGCGCTCCTGCCACGCTCTGAGAGGCGGCAAGGACAGTTCGATATCTGGTTGAAACAGGCTTCTCATCAGGCAGCTTTGTTCTGTTTGCAGAACGGCGCGATGTTGCGGAAAAAGTATTTCGTAGGATTCCCTGCGACTATCATTCTATCGAAGGACGACGGCCACACAGGAGAAAATTCCAACACGTCCCCGCAGAGTTCTACGGTCAGCACCTTGCGGAGACGGTTGTAAGCGAGGATGGTCATTGCTGCGAGCGGTGATTATCCACCAGTGAAATGATGCCCGTCGATGCAATCAGGCGGCTCAGCCAGTCATTCGGCTGGCGACCGTCGGCAGACTCCAGCAGCAACTGGTTATCAGATTCCGAGATGTACACCTTGTACGCCACCATTCCCGGCTTCTTGCCGCGCTTGGAGGGTTGGTCACTTACAGGTTCGTTCGATTCGTTCACAATCTTTGCCATTGGGTTTCCTTTCAGAGTGTCTGTACTGCCTGTGGCGACAATAGCTCAATCATCGCCTCAAGCTCAGCGTTCATTTTGATGGCCTCAGCCTCCAGTTCCGCGATGCGAACGGGGTTGCGGGCCACGGGAATGATGAGCAGTTCAAGGTGCGGATTCCGTTCGGCCAGCCTGGAATCGCAGGAAACGAAGTCTCCGCAGTCATAGTCCATGCAGAACATCGTCCACTGCATCTGGTCGTAAAACTCAGAGGGAACTTGCCGCGACCGCCAGAGCGCGATATGGTTCACAGTCGTCAGGTTCTTGATTTCGATGATTTTCCACTGCTCAGGCAGAATCCCGTCCGGGGAAGCTCCGCAGAACTCCAGATCCGAATGAATCGCAAAGCCGATTTGCTCGACCATAACGTTCTCGCGCATCTCATAGGAAGCTCTGGCATAGCCCTCTTCCGCGATGCCGCGCTTCATCTCGGCGGTAACAAAGTGCTGCGACATGCTCCCGCTCAGCCGCTCGGCCAGCAACTCGTCGCGGTAATCGGCTCTCGCTTTGAGTTCCTGCCCCTCCTTGCCCTTCGCCTTGGAGTAAGCTGTCAGGTCGCACATCCGCGATGCCGTGATGCGTCCGCATCGCGCAGAGAGCCATTCAGCCGTAGGGACACCGTTCTCGTCAAGTTGTTCGCACTCGATAATCTCAGGCATGGGCAAGCTTCTTATAGCGCTGGTTCTTGGCCTCTGCGAACAACTTCACAGCGTCGCTGTCCTTTGCCGTGGTCGCAACCTTGGAGGCAGCAAGATAGACAGCCTTCAGGGCATCTGCGTCAGGAGCTGTCTTAATGGCTTGCAGACGCGCATTCCTCTCGTCAGTTGATACGCCAGTACCGTTGCCGTCGTTGTCCGGCATCGCAGCCGTGAATCCCGTAGCTCCGCAGAGAGTGTAGCGTTCCAAGTAGGCTACCGTTGAGCCTTTTGCCTGAAGAGGATTCTTGATGCCGCTGTCTTCTGGCGGACCGCTCAGGGTTGTGGGCTTGGACTCGTACAGACCGTAACGGAGCACGCAACTCACGGTAATGATGTTGCCACTCTCGGAGAAGGGGAAAGACCAACTGATTCCACGTTCAGCGAGACCGCCCATGATTGCAGTGGCGTAGGCGTCGAGGTCCGCGTAGAGAATTTCCATGCTGTACTCGCGCCCCGAGCCCTTGGCCGTGCCGCTCATCTTGGCGGTGCGATTCTTCACGATTTCTGGCGGGTTCTTCTTGAAGTCCGCCATCTGATGCGAGAACTCGCGCTCGTCGGCCATCTCTTGCATCTTGCGCTGGCCGTCGATGAAGATGTTGAACAGACGCTCAATCTTGTCAGCGTCCAGGTTAGGATTGAGAGCAAATCGCTCCATGACAGAAAGCAGCGAAAGGTCTGGCTGCTTCACTTCCGGCAACACAATGCCCCGTTGCTGCTCGACTTCAATCTCTGTGCTCATCGTCTCTCCCTTCACTCCGTTGCGCCCAACAGCACAGCAAAGCACTGCGGGCAGTAAGGCTCGTTGTCGTACCAAATCGTCTCATCGCGGACAATCAGGTTGCAGTTGAACGCGCTCTGCGGTGCGAGAAGCGGCCAGTCGAGGCACTCGGCGCAATAGACCTCGCAACGGTCGCAGACCACCGCATCCTCCTCCCCGGGCCAGCCCTCCACCCGCAAACGGCCCGTATCGTCCTCCAGGTCGTGCTCTTCTCCGCAGACAAGGCATTGGGCTGGCGAGGTGTAGTCGTACTCGGCTGGCGAGGATTCAGTTTCGCGGTAGGCGAGGCGGATGCTCATGCTGTCTCGCTCGTATCGGCATTTGCCGCTATTGATTGTTCCAGCGCAATTTGGCCAGCCCGCAGCTGAGCCTGCGCCTCGGTTAGCTTTTGCGTGTGGTAGTCGATGGCCCACTGCGCATCCTTAATGAACTTTTCCCAGACTTCAATCGGAAGGTACGGTAGTTCCGGCATATCTCTCTCCTTCGCTCACAACCATACTCCGCAAAAAAGTGTACGTCAAGGTTAAAATACCCTTTACAGCGGAAATAATTAGTGCTACGGTAACGGCATGAAGATTTACACGCAATCGGAGTTGTTGGACCGCCTGCGGCTGGAGACCGACAAAACCAGTCAACGCAGGGTGGCGGACAGCCTGAACGTAGCCCCGCAGTATATCAACGATGTCTTGGGCGGTAGGCGTCTCTTCAGCGCCAAACTCGCTCTGCGGATGGGGTTCTCTAAGCTGGATGATAGATATGTGCAGCGCAACGGGGGGAAGTGATGGAGACATACACCCCAAGCAACGGGTGCATGATTGTGTGCTCGGACGAAAGTGGCGAGTACGTCAAGCGCACGGACCACGTAGCGGCAATGCGCAAAGCGGCGGAGACTATTCGTGCGCTTCACCGGCACATTTTCCCTGATGAGTGCGAGAGAACATTGAAGGGCGCCTATGTGTGGCTGAAGGAGCACGAATGAGAATCGTTCACGATGTAGAGGGCGAGATGCAGGCGTGCGCGTCAGTATACGGCAGCCACGTGACTGTGAGCATGTTCTGCGATGATGAAGAGATTCACATCGAGGGCTCGCCACAGTGTATTGCCAAGATGCTGCGAGACGCGCTGGAAGCGTTGGAATCAGTTTTAGCTGCGAAAGCGGAGGAGCACAAATGAGTGAGCGGCCTGTGATGCCGGAAGTGCCGGAGGAAATCGAAGACTTGCTGTGGGTCTCTGGAGAGCACGAAACCATGTGGCCGAGCGACCACAATAAATCTATAATCGAAGCCTTGCGCCGTGGAATCGAAATCGGAAGGAAGCGCATCGCCAGTCTCACCGCCGAAGTGGAAGCGCTAAAGAAGCGCACTCCGATTAGTGAGGTAGTCAAGCGTCTTGAGGGAGCGTTTATAGTATCCGGCCTTGGTGGAAGCGGCGTCGATTGGGACGAGATGATACAGATTTTCCGCAAGGAAGCGCAGGCGCAGATATCGATGGCTGTATTAGCGTCCGAACGCTACGACCGCATTCTTCAACTTGAACGAGAAGCCATTGAGTCCAGTGGAGAGATAGAAGCGCTTAAGACAGGGCTGCGCGTGACGCGGGATGAGCGCGATGCGGTGATGACGAAGCTGGAAGCATTGAAGATTAGACGATGCCCGGACTGTGGATGGATTGCTGGCGAGCGCGGAAATGAGGCCCACAAATGAGTGAAGTACCCGAAAGATACGTTTTAGACTACCCGCAGTGCGGTGAAAAAACTGCTTCATTTGCGTTCTAATGCGCGATACTTGCCGCAATCAACACGGAAATGCTGCGCACGCGCTCCAAGGCGTATCTGCGGGCGCTGATTACGCTCAGGGAGCTGCTGAAACGGAGGATGGTGTGAAGTTGAAAGTAGGGGTGAGGAATCAATGACAAACAAACAAGCAGTACGCACTATGGAGCCGCACGCTATGTGCGAAAAAAACGAGAGTGGCGTGTGGTCAGTTCGCAAGCACCCCGAAGGAAGAGTTCTCGGTAGCGGAAGGACCGCAGAATGGGCGTGGTATGTCGCTCGGCTCACGTTGAGGAACGATGAGCTTGAGAAGCTCATCGCGGACAACTTGGAGGGGAAATGACAAACAACATCGGCGCTGCGGTAAATAGGGAACCTTTGATTTGGGCTTCTACCGGAAGTGTCTTTGAGTTTCGAGTAGAAGTAAAGTTGCGCGGAAGGCCAAATAAAAAGGATTGCGTCTTTTTCGATAAAACCATGAAACTGGCAAGCCACGTCCTACACGAAGCAACTGAGGGAAGCAGATTCACAGGCTTTGACGGTATATCGGAGCCGCCCCAATGACCACGGCAGAACTGCGCGTCTATGATGCGCTCTGGGTCAAGCGCGCAGGCGGATACGCGATTCTCTGGCTGCTGGTCGGGTTCCTTGGCTGGGCGACGTTCGGGCCGGTGATTAAATAGGCCCGCGTTAGCCCAGGAACTCCGCGTACTTCTCCAGCAGTTCCGCCATGTTCTTTCCGCCTTGTTGGTAGTCGTTCCCCGGAAAGCTGGCCCAGATGTTTGAACACGCCTCAATGGCCACTTGAGGGTTATCGGCTTCGATGTAGTCGATGGCCCCGCGCTCCTTCATCTGCTGGATGGCCACGGCATCCTGAGACGCGGGAGAATAGTCCGTAAGCCCAAGCTGGACCTTGTAGACACGCCAGTACCGGGCAAGAAGCTGGTAGCGTCCGGCGGCGGTCGATTGCAGCAGGGGCACCGCGCGGACTGTCACCATGCCGCCATCCTCGAACGGGTGCTTCGAGTAGTCGGTAAAGATGGAGGGTCCGTTGATGCCGGTCACAATAACGTCGTAGCCATCATTCTGAGTCAGCGGGCTGGTGCTCGTCCCCTCGCTGTAGGCAATGGTGTCCAAAAATGCTTTCAGTCTGGGGTCCATTACGGCAGGCTCTCCTTGGGCAAATCCGGGGACGCTTCCATCGTCTTCACCACGTCCTCAGCCTGTACCATGTCCGCGACTTCGGCCTTGATTGGATGATTTGGGCTAAAAGTAACGTCCAGAATCCGCGCCAGAATGATGGCTTCCTTGTTGCCCGCAGCCGCATCCAAGCCGATACGCGCCGAAATCGATTCGCCCATCATGCCGCCCGTCGCCACGTTGCCCAGGATGTCGAACTCCTTGGCCAGGTGGTGCAGGTAGCCCTCGTGCTCGGCGGATTGCTCGGCCTGCTGGAATTGCGCTGGTGTCAGGGGTTGTACGGGGTCGCTCATGCGGTTCTCCGTTGCTCAAGAATCCGTTCTGCGTAGTCAGCGACACAGACGCTTAGTTCGGGCGGGATGGTTGCGGCCTTAGCAGTAATAGCTTTGCGCTTCTTTCCGCCTGTGGTTGTCCACTGGAACGGAATCTTCGCTGCATTCCGCAGTTTCTTCCGCTCTTCGCCAAAGACTTTATCGATGCCGGGAATATGTAGGATTATTCCTTTGCTGATTCCTTGGCCCAGCAACGGAGGTACAGCATTCCCCCATAGGTAGAACGGCCCGCAATGATGCACCGCTGTTCCGACGAACTGCTGTGCAGCCCTGACGTTTTCCATTACGTAGGGGACGCCGCTAGCCTCGCATAATGCTCGCGTATGGTTGAAGAGTTCAATGCCCAATTCCGGGTAGGGAGGGTTCGGGTGAAAGTGCTTCATCCCGTGAACGCTGAATTGCTCGCAAGGAGACGATGCGCAGATGAAGTCGGGAGCAAGCTCTCGCACCATCTCAGGCGTCATCTTCAGAATGTCCCACTGGCGAAATTCACATCCCGCAGGAACCTCTGACGGCTCAACCAGGTCAATTCCGATGCACTCCCAGCCTCGCGCAGCAAAGGCGCGACTCCACCCGAGTCGACCGCAGAATAAATCAAGCATCCTCATGGCGTATGCCTCGCTACCGCACCCAGAATATCCCAGGTCGTCCCGAAATACTTGAATGGGCGCTTCCAGAGCGGCACCGGCTTCAGGTAGTCCGTCGTCATCCTGTCGGCCACCTTCTTCAGGTCGCGGCTGGTGTCGTCCATGTTGCCAGTCACCCCGGCCACGTTGTCCAGTGTCCGCGTTATTGCACTATTACGCAGCAGCGCATTGAAATTATTTTCAGACACCGAAAGCCCCTGTATCGGCCCCTGCATGCTCTGGATGGTGGTTTGGGCCGTCCCCAGTGTCGCCGTCCCCGCCACGGCCATTGTATGCACATCCTGGGCCGCCCCAGCAATCGCCCCGGTACTCGCATCCACCAGTTTTGCGCTCTGCTTCACCTGCTCGTCGGCGTCCTCAGCCATAAACTTCACTGCTGGAATCAGCCCCATCGTCTCCGGCTTTCCCGGCCTGCCCTTGTCCACCATCGCAATCGTCACTGCGCGGCTCTCCGCAAACACATCCTTCGCGCCCGCGTTCACCGTGTCCAGCGTGGCGTTGGCCTTCGTCACCGTCGGCGTCAGATTTGGCGCGGAATTGCCCCACGCATCAAGGGCCAGAATCAGGTGGTGATTCAAACCGAAACAGCCCCATACGCTCAAGGCGCACAGGGCCGTGACGAGGGATGCATAGTACCACTTCATGCTAGGCTGCGGGCACGACGGACTGCGGAACACTGGCCACCGGAGCCGGGAAGGCGTTGTAGATATTTGCCAGACTCGTTGCCACGATCTCCGCGATGTTCTGCACCTCGGCTGCGGTGGGATTCGCCACGCCCAGGCTTACCAGCGTGCTTGAAATCTGCGGCGCCACTGCCGATGCCACTGCGGATGCCTTCTGCACGCCCGTTCCGCTTTGCTGGGCCGCTGCCACAGACACCGCTTCGATGCTCACAACCTGCTTGAGCGCCGCGTTGATGAGCGCTTCAATTCCCACAAGCACCGCCCCCGCCGCCGGGTTGACGGCTGTCGTGATGGCTGCTGCCGCTGTCTCAGTCGCGGTCACGGTAGCCTGGCCCTGAGAACTGCCAAGCCACTTGAAAACGGACACGAAATCATGTCCGACTGCACTCAGAAAACTCTTGAAAGTAACGCTCATATCCGATTCTCCTACTGCTTGGGTTGGGCCGCGGTCTCCGGCTGTTGAGGATTTTGCTTCGCTCCTGCACTATGGCCGCCCGCGTATCCGAGCGCGCCTGTCACTAGCGAACCTGCGATTGCGACAACTGCGAGCCGTATGTTCTCTGGCCCACCACTGAAAATCGTGGCCAGGGCGACTACTGACCCAAGCACAGCAAACATGAGCGCCCAAAAGGGCTGTGGCCATTCATTCACCTGCGCCTCCCCTGTTCCAATCGGTCTAATCTATGCTCCGTCTGGTCATCGTCCTTCTGGTGGTCATCCATGCGCTGGGTGAGCGTGCTCACTTCGCTTTCCAGCCTGCTTATCCGGGCATCCGTGCTGGTGTGCCAAGCCATGTCCGACTGCACCCAGAGCATGATAATGCCGCCCAGAACTGTGACCATCAGCCCGGCGATAATGTTTCGCATTGCGGCGGCGCTCATCCGCGCTTCCCCATCAGCGTCTTCCACATGTGGCGGCTCCCTGCAAGGTAGCCAATGATAACACCGAGAAGGACGCCGCAGAAGAAGAAAAGCATGGTCTACTCCCACTGATACTGCAACCGGCTCACCTTCAGTTGCCACAGGTGGCCGTTCGGCATTGAGCCCAGTTGCACCTGAGCATACACCCCCGGCGTCCAGTTGCAAGCCGATGCGGGCACGTTCTGGAGCGCCGCAGGGACCACGGAAGGAACGCCGTTGCAGACAATTCCCAGAACGCTCAGGTTTTCTTTTGCATCCATCGGCAGGCGATTTTCCGACGGTTCGTGTCTGAGTTGCTGCACCACCATCGGGTGTGTTTGCAGGTAGTCGTGCCACAGTACGCCCACAACAGGGGCGACGGCGTGATAGGCCCATATTGCCAGACCAAGCAGAAGACTGGCAATCCCTCCCAACACCCACTTTGCAATGGGCATCCAGAACCGGATGCGTTCTTCTCTCTCCCGCTGGCGCTCTTCAGCTTCCCTTTGGCGCGTCTGCGAAGTCTTGATGAAATCGGCCATCACGTTAAGCGCCTTTGACTGCGTGGCGGCTTCCTTTGCCAGCCGCTCATAGCGCTCGTCATCCGCCTTGACGCGCATCTGGAAATAGCCCGGCGGACGACCGCTCCCGTTCGACCAGAAGCCCAGCATCCAGTCGTGAATCGGCTTTAGCTGCTTAGAAACCTCAGCCATAACGAGTTCCTTGACCCTTTCCTCACTCACGCTCGCTTTCACTAAATCCCCCAGAACCATGGAATCAACCAACACCTGCCCCCGATTACTGGATACGGCAGGTCAACGCCCAACAGCCACAGCACACATAATCGTCGCCATAAATCCAACCGTCGCCACCACGCACGCAAACACGGTCATCACGCGCCTCTGAGCCGCTCCCATGCCAATCGCTATCAACAGCGCCGCCAGCGTCGCCTCAGCCGCCGTTTTTCCGCAAAGCATCATTGCACCACCAGAAAGAATCCCGCAGCGGTCCGTGCGGCTGGGGTCATGCTGTATTCAAGCGCTCCCTCGCTCGGTGGATTAGGCCTGGTCGCGCCGCTGTAATCTGTCGTCAGTCCGCTCACGGCTACGCCTGCACCAATCGCTGGCGAGCCAAGGGCAAGGTTGAAGTTGAAATTGTCCAGCACATTCTCTGCATAGAAAATTGGCCCTGCTGGCTGAGCCACCAACAGTGGACTCGTGGTGCAAGTCTCGTTTGAGTAGGAGCAGGCTCCCTCATCTGTGTTGTTGAAGTCGTAATAGAGGTTGTGATCCCGCGCCGTCCAGTCGGCGTCCACAAACGTTCCGGGCTGGCTTGAGCAATCGGTATAGCAGAACAGCCGTATCACCGTGCCGCCGCCGGCGCCTCCGCCAAAGTAGTTCTGCGCCGTGTAGTCCGCGTAGCCGAGAAAGAGATTGTCCTGCAATTGTCGGGTGCCTCCCGTGCAGGTAAGCGGAGTCATCGTCTCATAGGTAAGTTGTGCGCCTGTGGCAGATGGAGTTGTCACATCCCAAATGTAGGTCTCAAGATACGGCGGTGCCAGATACCATTGGCCTCCGCTGGTGAGCGTCACCCCAGTGACTGCGCCACCACTGACGGAACTGACTGTTGCAGTGCCTCCCGTCCCGCCAAGACTCAGAACATCCCCAACAACATATCCTGTGCCGCCCGCCGTCACGCTGATGGTCGCAATCGTCTGCGTACATCCAAGGTCCAACCCTACCTTTGGGCTGGCCATCACAAAGGTGTTTCCCACTACATCGAAGTTGCCTGTCGTCGGCATCGTGATGGTCATTGCCGCGCCATCCGCTCCGGGACGACAGAGCACATCTTCCTCGATGTAGTTTGCGTATTCAGACTGCTGCGCGGTGGTCATCATGGAGAACGGCTGCCACAATCGGAAGCAGTTGTTCTTCGTGAAGTTGTTCATAAAAGTCATGCTTCCGTCGAGCCCCAGATTTGCCTTCCAGGTCTGGCCTCCGTTGCCCATCGCGGTCGAGTTCTCGATGGTGACGCTGTGCAGATAGCTGTGCGGGCCAAAGAAGCCGTCCTTCACGTTGTAATCCATCTGGCAGTGGTCGCAGAGCATTGTCGCTATCTCCGCGTTCTGCCCGCTCCACGCATCTCCGAAGCCGCCATAGGTGCCGATGGTGTAGCAATACGTGCCGGGCCACGGGTCGGTGACCGGGTACTCTTCATTGCAGCCGTTCCAGTCAATCGTGACGTAGTTCGCTGTGATCGTGGAAGCTGGATTATTGGGCGTACTGTCGTCGAAGTTCCATCCGGCGAAGCCGTTGAACTCGGACAGAACTCGCGTCATCGTAATCGGCCCTCCGATAGCTCCCTGAAGGCCGCTCGATGGCATTCCATGCACGCTCACATCCTGAAGTGTGAGGTTGGCCGTCTGGTTGTTCGTCAGTATCCCGCTGGCGGCATAGTCCGTATACGGTTCACTGCTGTGATTGCAGAAGCCGGAGGTCGGCGCTGGCGCGGCGGAGCCATGAGCGATGCAACTGCTGTGGTCGGTAATCTCCAGGCATTGCACGTCTACATACTGAGTCGATTCAAGATTTAACGCCGCATTGACTACCCAGCCGCCGTAAATCTGCGTTGTCTTGGTCGTATCAGGTCCGAGCGTTGCGGTCGCGCCCGGAGGCGTGATGGTGGTTGAGCAGCTTGCATAATTCGCACCGAGGATGCGCGTGTGAGCGCCGGAAGTACCGGCTGGAATCGGAAGATTGTAGCTCGTGAACGGCCAGCCATCTCCCACTCCGCCATAGCCATCGAAAGGGTGCCCGTACCCATCCACAGAGCCAATGCGCCAGCCCGTTTCGCCGGGCGGGTAAACAGGGTCAAGGATGACAGTATCGCCACCGGCAATCAGCCAGCTTCCCGCAGAAAGCCCATTCTGCCACAGCCAGCGAATATCGCCCAGTGCGCACGCCTGATTGTAGGGAGCCGGGCCTTCATAGGTCCACACCACTGTGTTGTCTGTTGTGGTCGTTACGCCGATGGTGCCGCTTCCGTGCGCTGGCCACGTGGGGCCAAGGTTGGTGGTCTCCGTCGTTCCAGCGGTGGTAACTGTCTCGTAGTTTCCTTGGCGATCAACAATCTTGGCGTTGGCGTCCGAGGTGGCGTAAGTGTGCGCTTCGAGCCACGTGTAGTTCGTGGTTCCTGGATAGGCCGTGTCAGCAAGTCCGGTGCAATTCCCATAAGGATTGTTCGTTGCATCGTACCGTGAGCCTCCAGTGCCGTTCACATACCACGTGGCCGCGAACGCAGGAAGAGCGCAGAACAGGAGAAGACAGAGATAGAGGAATCGCTTCATTTCTACCATCCTCCAATAGCGCAGGCTGCTGCCCCGCCGCTGACCAATGTGCCCGTAAACGAGCCATACGCCACGCCGCTCTTCACGTTTGACACTCCGGGGTCAGTGGGCGTTTCTGTCGCATGGGCGTCAATGGTTCCCAGCACGTAACTGGAATCTTTAGGAGAGAGAATGTAGTTTGTAGCGCTTGGAGTGAAATAAACAGCGCCACCCGCTCCGATGTCTCTTTTCCCGTTGATGATGCTGCCAGTGAGGGTAAGGACTCCTGTCCCTCCAAAATAGCACCCCATTGCAACCGCCGTGTCCGAGCCTACGCAGTTTCCCGCCATGGTGGCCGATCCGCTAGCTCCGCTGTATAGACCATGAGCACCTCCGGCGGACGCGTTCCCTTTGATATTCAGAGGAGTGTTCCCTGCGAGGTCATATCCATAGGCCCCGCTCCCGCTTCCTCCAGTGATATTTCCTATTAGATATACGGTAACCAGTGTGTGACCGTCGCTCACTCCTAGCTGCGAACCTGTCGATCCTCCTGTGACGTTTCCGCAAATTGTGCCACCGTTTGTGCTCCCGGAAATGCCCAAAGCCGTGGTCTTCGTAGCCGTTATATTGGCATGAATCACAAGGTTGGTTGCGGTGGCATAGGTAAACGCTCCGCCGTTGGTGGCATCGGTTTCCAGCGTCACTTCTACAGTCACCGCGCCGCACACGCCCGCGCTTGCTCCCGTCGCCACGCCGGGGTCCACATCAACCGCCAGAGCCGTACAACCATTCGCGTCAAACACATCGCCATTGGCTTGCGAGCCCCATACCAGCGCCGTGCCGCTGCCTGTGCAGGAGCCCGTGGAAGTCGGCACCCACAAGCTCGCAGTGTCGATGTTGACAGAGGATGAAGTTGCGTACCACGTCGTTGCGGACGCAGGAGAAGCAGCGAGAAGCAGCAGAAGGAATGGCAGAAATCGTTTCATGGCTCTCCTTAGCGAGTCGTGGTCATCACGCATTGAATTACCTTGCTGGTTCCGTCAGCCACAATTGTCCAAACTGTCCACACACCGGAAGCGATGGTAGTTGTCGCGCTTTGCGTGCCAGACTGGAATGTGTTGGCCGTTCCTGACAGCGTGATCGCGCCGGTAAGAAGCGCGTTGCCTCCGCTGTCCGCAACGTTTGCCGTCGATGTGCCCGCATTGTCCGCGTAGCACTGCACTCCTGTGATGGTGTAGGTCACGCCAAAGACGTTCAAGCATCGCGCTTTCAGCGTGTAGGTACCGGCCGTGATTGCCGTGCCCAGTCCGTCGATTCCAACCCCGCATGGCTGAATCCTGTTAGCTGCTGGCAACTGTGCCGCTGGCAGCGTCCCACTCAGTTGTGTGGCCGGTAAGGACAGCGCAGAAAGCGTGGTCAGCGTCGAGTTGGAGGTTGCTACCAGGCTTAGCGCCAGCGAGCCAGCCGGATTGGTCACGTCTCCGGTGTGCGCAGGCTCAGCCGCCGTCGGCAGTGTGGTCACATAAGCCTGCACATGCGCTGTCGCCGTCGCCACGGCAAGCTGGTTGGCCGTGGTGCTGCCGGAGCCGTCCGTCACTGTGCCGGTGCCTTCCGCGGGCGGCGCAACAACCACATCCCATGCCCCGCTCTTGCCCACCAGCGAGGCGCTGTAGCCCGCTGGCACGGTCGCTGTGCTCACCGTGTCGGGGCTTGTAGGAGAGAGCGTGATAGCGAAGGACGAAGTGTTATGGATGCCTACAGCGAAACTGGTAGACAGCGAGGAAATCAGTGGAAGCGTCCATGTACTCGCCGCCGAACCTGAATACACGATGCGGCTCAGTAAATCCGTTTGCGCCACGGTGTAGGTGGAAGCCGTCTGCGAAGAGGTGGCGATTCCTGGCACAGCGAGTATCGGAGCCGAGCCGGGTACCTCCATCAAATTCTGTGCAACACCCGCTGGAGTGGTTGCAGCGGGAAGCCGAGTCGGCGTTCCGGAAGCGCCGCCGTAAATCATGTCGCCCAGCGTGGTCATGGGGTTGATAAAGCCGCCGATAGGAGCGCAACCCGTCGCATTGCCGCTAGGAAGGATGCCTGTCGGAGCTTGCCCGGTCGAGCAGAGCGTTGGAGTACTCGCAAGCGCCGTCGCCGTGGCCGCATTGCCGGTCGTGCTCTGATTCCAGATCGGCACCGTCCCGCTCAGTTGCGCGTAGGGCAGGGACAGCGCGGAAAGCGTAGTCAGCGTCGCATTCGTCGTCGCCGTCACATTCGCCGCCGTCCCCGTATAGCTGCTTCCTGTAACCTCCCACTTCTCAATGCCGCCGCTCGGGTTCGATGGCGTCACCGTCAGGCCAACCGCGTTCGCTGTACTGGTCTCCATGTTGAGAAGCGTGCTGCTGGCGTTGCCTACGCTGTTGGTCTCAAGGGAAAGCGATGTGCCAGAGCAGCTTCCGGCAGTCCACGCGCCGCCCGATCCGATAACACAGTCTCCGTTCACAGGCGCGATGCCTGTTGGGCTGCTTGTCGAATTGCTTACAACGATGCTGTTGGTTGCGGGCCACGTTACACCGCCCGTAGAAGTTATTGTCAGCCCATAGCTGGCAGGAGTAAGAGTAATGCCCGTCCCCGCCACCGGAGGCACGCTGCCCTGGTAATCCGTCGCCGTTGCCGTATTCGCGTAGATGAACACAGGGTCATACTGAATCGGCACTGGAGGCGTCGCCACGCCGTTGTACGTGTCAGCGCCGCCCAGAACAACCGTGGCGTTTGCCGTGCCTACTGTCTTCAGAATCACATCCCAGCTTGACGAGGGTTGCGTAGCGGGAAGCGTGTATGTGCAGGCTGCCGTGCAGTTCATTACGACCTGCGTCCCATTGTCAGACAGGCTTCCCACCGTCGAGGTTGTGTAGGTAACAGTGCCGCCAGACGCCGCAGATGGCATACAGTTTGCCCCGCTGGAAGTGAGGCACGTCAACAGGTGCGTGGTCGAATTTGAGTACACTCGCTCATACCCGGTTGCGGGGTTGCTTGGAGCCGCCGTTTCCTGTCGGTCCTGATAATAGTCAAGCTCCGTCGAACCGTCGGGATTGTAATGTATGTTGGAATGGCCCGAGCCGAGCCCGAGCATCTGCACCCACGCAAAGTTGGATGGACTATTTGCGCCAGTGTAGTTAAATCCGAACTGGGCCCCGTCTCCGGAGTTCACATCGTGTCCCCACAGGAGTGAGTAGAAGCCCGTGTTTGTGCTGTTCAACAAGCGGATTTGA
>NFUO01000085.1 GCA_002197545.1 Acidobacteria subdivision 2 bacterium RH1 MAG20
AGCGACTGCTGCAAATATTTTCGAGACGAATGCCGGTTTTCGGGCAATTTCGAACGAAAATAGTGAAATTCACGACGGATCTAAGTCTTACAGCAGCTGACCAACCAGATTGTCCTCGTCGAACTAGTGGGAATTGGATGCGAGCGGTGACGTTGGCTTCTCCGGGTAGAGGCGCTCGAACTCCGGGTCGCCATGAAGCATGCTGAGATCCGGGTCGCGGCGCGCCCACACGGCGTCCCTGAACCCCGCTTCCCAGGCTTTGCGCAGCACATCCAAAGCCTCCGGCTTTCTTTTCAGACCGCAGTAGACGCAAGCCGCGTTGTAGAGAATCGAGGCCTCGTTGGCGCGCAAAGTAACGGCCAGGTTGAGTTCACGCAACGCGTCGTCTGCACGTTCCAAATCGGCATAGTTGCTACCTAGCAGGACGCGCGCTCGGGCATCCTCGGGCACTTGCTTCAAGTGGTTCTCGAGCGCGACGATGACCCTGTGGGCCATGTTGCGTTTGGCCTCTTCTTTGCCCATCGCGCCAAGAGAATTCATGATGGGCACATAAACGTTGTAGTCTTCGCCGCTCGCCTCAATGGCGGCTTCCGCCACGTCCAGAACTTCCTGGTAGCGGCCCCCGGCGAACAGGGCACGGCAGAGCATGTAGTAGGCACCCTCGCAGTCGCGCTTGCGTTCGATGGCTTTTCTGACCATGCGCACGGCTTCATCATGCAGTTCGGCTGCGTAGAGGACCCATGCCTGGCTGACCTGCACTTCGGGCAAGTCCCATCGCAGAGCCACGGCCTTGCCAGAAGCCTCGCGCGCGCGTTCGACCCACACCGGATCGCGGCTGTAGTTGCTGTAGAACATCGCGCAGGCGTTGGCGCACGCGGCATGAGCCAAGGCGAAGGCGGGGTCCATCGCTACCGCGTTTTCAAACATCTGCAGGGCGAATTCCAAGTCCTGGCGGGTCTGCCGCCGCGCGTACCTTTTCCCGCGCAAGTAGAGGTCGTAGGCCTGCAGGCTTTCCGTGGGCTTGACGGCCAAGGCCTCCAGCTCCTGTGGGGAAAGTGTCACGCGCAAGGCCTCGGCGATCTTGCGCGCCATTTCGTCCTGTACTTCGAAAACGTCCTTCATCTCGCGGTCGAAGCGCTCCGACCAGAGCGGAAAA
>NFUO01000086.1 GCA_002197545.1 Acidobacteria subdivision 2 bacterium RH1 MAG20
CAGCGCCACCACTACCTGCTTGCAATCCGGTCTGCCATCGCGGCTGTAGCCGCGTTTGGCTTTGGGGTTCAGTTCCGCCTCGCCCTCCACATAGGTGCTCGTCAGGTCGTAGAGCAGCACGTCGAATGAGACATCGAACAGGTTCTTCCAGCGCTGCTGCAAATGCGCGAACAGTTCCTGCCGATGCGGCAGCACACGATCCAGGCAGCGGTAGAGACGGTCTTTCTCCGCCACTGCAAAATCCGATCCCAGCAATGCATCCATCGCGCTGTGCTCAAACCACTCGCGGTGCAGATGAAACTCACTGCCTGGCTCGATCAGCCGGTTCACCACCAGCAACTGCAGCACCTGCGCCCAGCTCACCTTCTCACGGCCCCGCGGCAGCTTCCGCTCCCAGAACCAATCCAGCTCCAGTTGGCGCCACAGTTCACATCCCAGCCAGCAGTTCCCGTACGGCCGCGCCCGCCGCAACTGCATCTCACTCAACTTCACCTGCACGCTGTCCAGCGCATCAGCGGGAACAGGTCGGTCTTCCGGAAACAGGCTCAGGGTCGTGTGCCGCTGCCGCTGCTCGTCGAATACTTCCAGGGTTCTGCGCCAGGCTGCCTGCTGGCTGCCATTGATCTCGCCCAGATAAAGAACCTGTCGCTGCACGACCCTGCCCGATTGCAAGCGCCGGCTTTCATCCACGCTGTAATAACGGTGCTCCTTACCGTCTTTGAAACGTCTGTGGCAGCGCAGAAACATGCTCTATGGCAGCAGCATGCCAGAAATCCCCGCGCTTTCATAGAGGGTAGGTCTGCACTACAGGCAACTCCAGAAATGTTTTGCTGACCCGAAAGCCTTTACCACCACCGCAGCTCCGAATTCAATCAGATTTCGCGTGGAAGTGCGAAAGTCGGGTTAGCGTGCTGCTCGGCGCCGCTCCCGGCAGCGTCACCACCATCGCGTCGACGCTGAATCCATCGGCATATGGTCAACCGGTTTCTTTTGCGGCGACCGTTTCGCCTGCCAGCGCAACCGGTCGCGTGACTGTTTACGACGGAGTGTTCGTGCTCGGGTCAGCTCCGCTCGCGGGCGGCCAGGCGGCAGTCGCG
>NFUO01000087.1 GCA_002197545.1 Acidobacteria subdivision 2 bacterium RH1 MAG20
ACTTTGTATTTGAGATCGGATGTTGCGCGGAGAAACCCCGCCGGATCAGGATAGCGCCCATTGTCCCAGACAAAGGTGCAGGAGTAGGCATGGGACTGCCAGCCCGGCTCGAGACCGATGACGTCGCAAGGGATCTTACGATCGCGAAACTCGTGCGCCAGAGCAAGCACGTCCTGCTGGCCGGCCTTGGCTATATTCCGGTACCAGAAGCCGAGGCCCCATTCCGGCGGCACTAAGCCTCCGCCAGAGAAGACGTTGTAACGCTGGACGGCGCTCAGCATGTCTGGCCCGCCAAAAAGATAAACATCCACGCCGGCCGCAACTGGCACGTGGACATAGATAAATGCCGTCTCGGTCCCACTGGATTCGCCCGTGTACTTTGGAGCAATGTTCGCTGCAGTGACTGCGGCAGCGGGATGGGTGGGCTTGGGATGCGCGTCGCCAAAGTAGAAGTCCGCGTAGCGAGCGGTATCGACCAGCACGCCAATGCCTGAGGTTGTCACGTAAAACGGGACCGGCGCGTGAGAATCACCCGTGTCGATCTTCGGATCGGCGTTGACCCGCGCCACCTTTTTCTTTCCGCGCTGCGCAAACGATAGAAGCTGCAAACCGAACCCGAACACCTCCTCGTCCGGCCGCAACGGCAGTCGAACTGTGCAGCCGCGCTCAGTTCGCTTGGCTTCGACGAGCATATCGGGGACGGCGGTCACGCTGGGCAAGCTGGCAAAGCCTTCTGTCTGCGCAGGTACCAGCCGGGTTGACACCGGCGTGAACTTTTCCGGTGTGCCAACGGTAATGCGCCACACGCCAGGATGAACTTGTTTCCAGGCGGCCGCGGTCAAAGTCTCGGCGTTGGCAGAATCCTCGGCAAACCTGCCGGAAAGTCCGGCCACGGCTCCGGCTGCGGCGAGTGTTTTGGCGAGATTGCGGCGCGTGATCTTCATCCGGGTGTCCAATTCTTCTTTCTCCTGCTTCTGTGTCCTTGGCGCACTTCAACTCGCCACCGCGTTGTTGCGCAGAATGTTGTTTCTGGCCGTCACGCCAAGGTTCGGCTCCATCCAAGTCTCCTGCACGATCCCCGCTCCGCCATTGCCCTCTGCAAGACAATCTTCCACCGCCACCTGGCGGCTTTCGGCAATCATCACGCCGTCAAGCTGGTTGCGAGCAATCTCGCAATTACGGATCGTGACGTCACGCGCAAAGATCGGCGCAATGCCATGTCCCCACATCGAATCGTCGAAACGCGAGCCGCTGATCGCAAC
>NFUO01000088.1 GCA_002197545.1 Acidobacteria subdivision 2 bacterium RH1 MAG20
AATTCCACCGTCTACGGAGGCGTTGCCGGTGATGTTATGGGCGGCGACATCCGCAAAATGAGCCGCCTGCGCGATCCGGACGAGGCGGTTCTTCAGGCCGAAGTCGAACGCGCGATCTATCCGTTTTCAAAGTCCTCCGGCAACGTCCGGGAATTGCGAATTGAGCTTCAGAACACGATGTGGGACGACGTCGGGGTGATGCGGACCGCATCGGGCATGAACAGAGCCACGCATCGCATTTCAGAGATCAGCTCTCAATTGATGACTATCGGCGTTGCGGGAGGCAGTCCCGCGTTCAATCTGACCTGGCACGACTGGTTGAATATGCGGTCGCTTTGCGACATCTCGGAAGTCATCGCCAAGGCGGGACTGGCGCGGGAAAACTCGCGTGGTGCCCACTATCGCGAAGATTTCCCGGAGACGGGAAGCCTTGAAACCTCCTATTTCACAATGGCGCGCAAACGCGGCGAAGAACTCAGTCTGACTCGTGAACCGGTGCAGTTCACCATCGTGCGACCCGGTCAAACGATCCTCTCCACCGAAGAACCCGACACTCTCGTGAGGGCTGCAGGATGATTTCCATCGATACAATCCAGAAAACAGCGGAAATCCTGATGGAGAAAGCCGCCATCGAGATACCCGAGGACTATCTCGATGGCCTCAAAGCGGCCGCGGAGGTCGAAGATGGGGATCTTTCTTCATTCGTCCTGAAGGCCATGCTTGAGAACTATGAGGCGGCAAAGCAGGATCGTCGCGCAATGTGCGGCGACACCGGATGTCCGCGCTGGTATGTGAAGATGGGAAACGAGGCGCGGATCGAAGGTGGTCCCATCGCCTTGGAGGCTGCGCTGCGCCGCGCCACTGCCAATGCCACAAGAAGCGTGCCTCTTCGGCCCAACCGCGTTCATCCCCTTTGGCGTACTGATCACGACAACAACGTGGGAATTGGCGCACCCGAGATCGAATATGCTTTCGAGCCGGATGGCGAATGGGTGGATCTCATCACGGTTCACAAGGGCGGACTGTTCGGAACGGACTACCG
>NFUO01000089.1 GCA_002197545.1 Acidobacteria subdivision 2 bacterium RH1 MAG20
CGCGAGCTCTTCGAGCGGGGTCAGTCCGGGAGCGTGCTGCAAGGGCCGGCCCGGAAAAGACCGCAAGCCGAAGGCGGAATTCGCGAGTGCGTATGGCTCTCCGGCGCCGCGCGAACTCGGGAACAGAAGGTCGGGTTCTTTACCGCAGCCCCGGGGCGCCCTCGGCGGCATCGGCGACGGGGTAGAAGACACGGAAGGACGGGGGTACGTTCGCGCCTTTGTACGTCTTCAGCGTCGAGTAGCTCAAGATGTAATCGAGCGGAACGAGGTGACCATCGCGTTCAACCGGCGCGCTTGGGTCTTTCCTCTCGACGGAAACACAACTCGCGACGACGACCGCGCCGGATTCCGCGAACAGGGGCTCGATCGGCGTGTACACGGCCACGCCGCCCTGGACTCCCGAGGCCGCGAGCAGAAGCAGAATCGGCGAACGGATCATGCCGGCTAGGTGTTGCCGAGTTGTAGAAAAACGATGCCGACGAAAATCAGGCCGAGGCCCGCGAACTTGAGACGCGTGAGCGGTTCGTGAAAAAAAACCTTGGCCAGATAAAGCGTCCAGACGTAGCCGAGCGAAACCATGGGGTAGAGGATGGTCAACTCGCCGCGGCGGATTCCCATCACGAAGAACAGCGAGGAGAGCAAGTACGCGGCGATGCCGGCGAGGATGTACCAGTTGGTCAAAATATTCTTCCAACCGCCGCCGAGTTTGTTAGCTCCGAACTTCAAGAACACGGCGCCGAAAGATCCGATGAAAGAACCGATGAGAACGAGAACCATCGAGGAAACGGGCGTTCTCATTTTTTGCCTTTTCCGCCGAGAACGGCGACTCCGAAGACGATGAAGCCGACGCCAATCGATTTGTAGAGGTTCATCGGTTCGTGAAGGACGGCCACCGAGAGCAGGCAGACCCAGACGTACGTAAGCGCGATGACCGGATAAAGCTGGGAAAGCTCGCCGTGGCGCAGAGCCAGCACTAACAGCACCATGCTGATTCCATATAGGCAATAGCCGGCGAAAAGCGGCAGGTTAGTGACCATGCC
>NFUO01000009.1 GCA_002197545.1 Acidobacteria subdivision 2 bacterium RH1 MAG20
CCACGTCATCCGCCACATGATGAACCTCGAGACGGTCAACACCTACGAGGGCACGCACGACATCCACGCCCTCATCCTCGGCCGCGCCCAGACCGGCATCGCGGCGTTCTAGCAGTACGCTCGCCCTCCCGGCAGCCGTAAATTGCTGGCGCTCGGAGCGGCGCAATTGCCGGGTGCTCTGCCTACATTGACTTACTACTGCTGCCATAACAGTATCCGCGACGGGGGATTCGCTGAATGCGCGGTAGGTCGCGGCGACCGACAAGACGGTCAAAAGTGTATCGCGTCCATGCGGCCTTTAGGCCTCCTGGACCGCCCAACATACCGCCCCAGGGCAAAAGGAAGAAAAAGAAGGGGAAGCGGAAGAAAGTCTGACTTGCTTGCTGAGGAGGCTCTATTGGCGCCGTCTAACCAGGGCAGTGGCCCAAAGTTTCCGCCACCAACTCACCCAGGTCCTGCTCCGACGAGAGTCGACCGGCCACCCGGCCCTCCGAATATACCTACACGGGACCGGCCGCCGGGTCCGCCTACGATTCCGAAGCAGCCGTCCTCACCACCCGGTAAGCCTGGCCGCTAAGGCTACCTCACGTTCGAAAAGGCCTCGGGAGATCGAATGCTCGATATCTTGAAGGGTATCGCGGGTAGAGTGTGGCTTCCCGTCGCTGCCTGGATATTTCCCAGCGCACTAGCCGTGTTGGCAGTTTGGTTCCTTATTACACCATTGGCGACGAGCGCCAATTGGCCAATTGCGGTCAGTGCAGAAAAGTTGACCGTAAGCGAAGCTACCTCTTGGTTGGTGGGAATATCTGTAGTTCTTGGAATACTGCTTTACGCCCTTTCGACGCCGCTCTATCGATTTCTGGAAGGTTACTCTTGGCCACGCCCCCTGAGGGCATATGCCGTTGATCGGCAGCGACAACGCGTTGGCGACCTTAAGCACCGGATTGCGCAAGGTGTTGTTGGGCAAGAGTGGGAACTAAGTCTGCTCCAGGAGCTACTCGCTCGCTACCCTGCGGATGCGAATCAAATCGCCCCAACCAGGCTGGGGAACGCGCTTCGAGCATTTGAAACCTTTGGCGTTAATCGCTTCGGTCTTGATTCGCAGACGCTGTGGACGGAATTGCGCACAGTTGTGCCACAGCACTTAGCTGCGGAAACAGACGTGACGCGCTGCCTGGTCGACTTTTTTGTTGCGATAATCTACCTGACTGTAGCATTCGCTTTCGCCGCGTTTGCGGCGATCGCCTCAGGTCACCGGTGTTGTTTCATTTCGGATTGGCTCCTCGTTCTTGTTCCATTGGCCGTTGCTCCTTTTGCATACCGTATGGCCCTCGTGGCGTGCTCATCGTGGAGTGCATCTGTTCAGGCGCTCGTGAACCTCGGCCGAAAGCCCCTTGCAGAAGCGCTGGGCCTCCAGCTTCCGCCAACGCTAAAAGCAGAGCGTGAAATGTGGGAGACTTGTGTTCGCTTTGTGTTTTACGGAAACGCCAGCAGAGACGGTGATCGGCTTAATCGCTTCCGTATACGCGTGACTACTGGCTCGATAGGTCCGCGAAGACAGAAGCCAGGTCGCAAAAAAGGACCGTCGAGACGGAAAGCGGCTGGGAACTCGGTCCCTGGATCATCGACAAACGCTGGGTCGGCGTAAACGTCGCGGACAAAGGCCTGGTGGTATTCACCGCTTGTTTGCACGCCGGCGTCGTCAACTCGCTCAAAGATGCCCCGGTGAAATTTCCGGTGTTCCGCTTCACACCGTCCTTGGCTGTTTGCATCTTTCCGGGCCGACGGAAAGCATCATCCCGCAAGCGATTGAGGCGATGCGTGAATTCGGCCTCGCGACGATCGCGGCCGGTCATTGCACCGGCTGGCGCGCAATGACGGCGCTGGCGAACGCCTTCGGCTACAAGATCGTAACGCCGACGGCCGTCGGCAAACGCTTTACTTTCGCTGGTCCGTAATCGCGACGACCTATCCCTCACCCCACGTCGCAAACATCGCGACGACGATCGCCGCCATCACGGCTGTGGCGACCCATCCTGCGATCGTCAGCGACAGCGGCAGTGTGAAGTAGCCCATGACCCGGCGGTTGCGCGCCATCAGCATGGTGATGCCCATCAGCGGCACGGCGCAGACGCCGTTGAGCACCGCGGCC
>NFUO01000090.1 GCA_002197545.1 Acidobacteria subdivision 2 bacterium RH1 MAG20
ACTGGGGAGGAATCTTCGGGGCGCGTAGTTCCAGTCGACCGGCGCGGGCGGAGGGGGAAAAACGGGTTCGCTCGATCGCCAGGAACCCGTAAGCGGCAATGCAAAGCGTGGCGTGATGATGGAATCCTCGCCAGCCGCGGCCTTCATAGTGTCCCAGGCCCAGTTCCTGCTTCAGCTCTTGATAGTCTCGCTCGATGATCCAACGATGTTTGGCCAACCTCACCAGCGCGGTCAGTCTGGTCTGAGCCGGAGAGTGGATAACCAGTATCTGGTGGGTTCGGTTTCTCCCGTCGGCCATTCCATCAACAGCCATTCTTCCGGGTAGGGTTCGCTGCGGTTCTGATCCCGGTGTGCAGGCCGAACGCGAACCACGGCAAAGCGCGATTTCAGTTTGTGCCGGGTTCCTTCCCGCCAGATAACGGTTTTCCATGCGTGGTCCGCCAACGAAAGCGCCAGTTCTTTTACCGAGACCGGCGGATGCTCCGCATCCCGGTGCAACCGTGTGGGCGGGCGCCCTCGGCCCTTCCGCCGTTGTTGGGTCGGGGCGCTTCGCCGGGCGGCCACACCGTCAGGTTCTCGTGAACGCCAACGGCATACGGTAGCTCCAGTTCAGTGATCCCTTCCCGAAACCGGGTCTCGTTGCCATAGGCGGAATCCGCTAACACCGGCGCACGCGGCACCCCTTGCTCTACCGCTTGGCGAATCTGTGCCAGCGCAATGGCCGGTTTGGTTTGAAAACCGATCTGGTCCGGAATGCCGGTTTCCTTTCGCCTTTCCCGGTCGCTGGCCCAACTCTCCGGCAAATACAAACGCCACGCGATGGGAAGGCTGGCGTGGTGGGTGCTGACCGACAAACTCACCGCCACTCGGCAATTCTCCTGCTTACCGACCTGCCCGCAGTACTGCCGCGCCACCCCCACCGAGTGCGTTCCCTTCTTCACGAAGCCGGTATCGTCCACGATCCAGGCCACCACCGGTCCGGCCTGTTTCATGGCGGTGAGGACGCGCTCCCGCACGCTGCCCAGAACCGCTTCATCACTCCAGGGCGCATCCGCCACCAGATGATGCAGGGACTGGTGTGTGCGCCGGACATTATCGGGAGCCAGACGCGCCGCCATGGGCTCCACGCTCTTGCGCTCGCCCGGCAGCAACAGTCCGGCGCAGTAGGCTTTCAACGGAGCACTGCGATCGGCGTGCCCTACGGCTTTCGCCAGGCCATCCGTGTATGCCGTAAAGCGTCTCTCTTGTGGGCCTGGCGCGGATTGGGTACCCACAAAACAAT
>NFUO01000091.1 GCA_002197545.1 Acidobacteria subdivision 2 bacterium RH1 MAG20
ATGGTGAGGTTGCCACGAGGGTCATCCAGTCCCGCTCGCTTACCGGCGACGGAGAAAGACTGGCAAGGTGTTCCTCCGGCCAGAAGGTCGATTGCTCCAACATCGTCTGCTCCTATGCGCGTGAAATCTCCGGCATTCACAATCGCGCCATCGGCAGGCAGAGCAACGATGTTGCGAATGGCTGCCGCGCGCTGCTTCGCCTCTTTGCGCGAGGACGCATCGTGCGGACTCGGCATGTTAACGGGCCGCGATGCGCGATAGCGCGAGTGCAGCAGCCAGCAGCAGAAGGGATCGATCTCGGCGAACATGGCAGGCTGCCAGCCGAGCGGTCCCCATGCGGCGGAAACGGCGTCGATGCCCGAACACACGGACACATACCTCACGCTGTCTCCTCCATTTCGGTCAGGAGTTCTGCGAACAGTGAAGGCGGTGATTCCAGTTCATATCGCGGACCACGCCAGAGGGACGGTGAATTGAACGCCTCGATCCGGTCTGCCAGGACAATGCCGCGGCCTGTCTTTGTGGCCGGTTGATAGCTGCCCTTCCATCTGCCATCCAGACCGATATTCCGGGCCACGTTCGTGCTGTCGGCGCTTGCGAAGGGAAAGCACGCGAAGACGTGCGGGTCGAGCATACGGAGGCCGTGCAGCTTTATGCGCGGCCGGCCTTGCGAGTCGCAGAGCACGGTCATGGCTTCGGCCATACGCCGCCGCCACGCAGGTGTGCTTATCTGTGAGAACATGCCGGAGCTTCCGATTGCGATCCTCTGAAAACCCCAGGCGATCAGCCGCTCGATGCGCTCCAGAGATTCATGCAGATGCCATACGGGAACACCGTATGGAGGCCACGCGGCAGCGGAGACCAGAGCATCATTTGCAGACTCGGTCCCGTCGATCACATCGGGAATAAGAAACCAGTCGAAGCCGGGGTGCTGCCGCCAGTCCTTGACCCACTCGTAGAATGCCGTCCATTCGGTGATGGGCGCACCGGAGCGCCACGCGGAGAATGCGCCATTGTCGAGAACGAACGACTGACAGGCATGTGCCGCCAATTCGACCTGCTCAGGGTGGGCGAACGAAACCATCGCGTGACGCCGCGTTAGAATCTGCGCGGCGGCGGCTTCTGGCGTGATGGGTGTGCCGTGGTAGTGGATCACGCGGCGCTCCGTGGCCGCGGTCCCGGCCTGCCCCCGCAGACCATCCGCAGCGAAGCGAGGATGTGCGCCGTCGTGGTGTTGCGGCCATAGAGCACCATGTCCGCGTAGCGGACGGGTGCGAGGTCGCCGGCGCGGTCCACCAGCAGGAGCGGCATCTGCGAAGCACATTCGAGGATGCGGTGAACGAGGCGACCGGCAAGGTCGCCCTGCTGGGCGTGGATGAGCACGCCGCAGGCGGCGACGCCACGCGCGCTCATCCTCATCGCGTCGTTGCAGTCATGAACTGCGAGCCGCAGCGCGAACGCGATGGACGACAGCAGCTCCTGGTCGGCGCAGTAGAGCAGGATGGGCTTCTTCGGTCGCATAGCTGTCAGTTCCCGAACGCCTGGTCTTCGTGGACGTAGCTGATGACGACGCCGAGAGGATTGGTGAGCAGCATGGCGTTCGGGACCTCATCGCGGAAGCCGTAGACCACATTGGCGGTCCAGCGTTCGCGGCTCTGCTCCTGCTGGTCGCCAAAAGAATAGAAAACCTTCTCAAACTCGATGTGGGCGCGATACGGGGCTTGCCGCGTATCGTCGAGCACGACGGCCTTGATCTCGATGTCCACGTTGGGCGCGCTGGGGTCGAGCAGGAAGGTTTCAAGCGTTTTGGCTTTGGTGACGCGGGCCAATGTCGCGGACTGCAATTCGTTCGAGAAGAAGTTCAGGGACTCGGCGAAGTCTCGTTGCAGCGTTGCGTGATTGCGCCCGTAGTAAAGCTGCGCCCAACGCGCCAGATAGTATTTGCTGACGCGCTCGACGGGTACTTTAGAAAAGTCGGCATAATTCACCACCTGGCCGTGTCCGATGTCCGAAACCGAGATGACGAGCGGCTTCAGCCGCAAAGCAGCGGTCTGTGCTCGATAGAGGAGAGCAAGCGAAGCGAGCGTAACGACCGAGAGCACAAGGATGGCAACCTTGAGGTAGGTGTTGGTTACTACCGGCTCCGCGTACAGCTCAAGGAACTTGTGTCCGGCATCGGTGATAGGAAGTTCGTTATGTGTCTTTGGCATGATTACTCTCCCATCACGTTGACCCAGGTGCCGGCGCGACCGCTGAGGATGGCACTGGTGAGTTCCGGGATTTTGGTCAAACCGTAGATGCAGACGAAGAGCGAAATCAGCAGCGCGGGCAGGACGGTGAGAGCGTTCGAGATGGTGATCGTTCCGATGGTCTGGAACATGCCGGTGAGGACCTTCGAGAAGACGAAGATGAAGGCCGCGGCCACGACCTGATAGAAGCTGAAGCCGATGAATGCTTTGAGCCAGCCCCAAAACAGCCAGTCCATCTTCGGCACAATGAACCAGGGAATAAACACCGGGCCGATGAGGACGCATACGGCGGAGGCAACATAGCCATAGGCAATCACTCCAAACGCCACAGCCTCCATCGTGGCAAGGATCACGGTAATCAGCAGGTAGGTGAGGTCTTCGAGGATGTTGAAGCTGCCCGGAGGCGAGCCGAGCTCCTGTTCCTCATTGGTGATGGCATCGGCGATCTGCTGGGTCTGGTCGGACTCGATCTGATTGGCGATGCTGAGGCCCTCTTTGGTGATGAGATCCGAGAAGCTGTAACTGGTGCCGGGGATCGGTGTGGAATAGTACGTCAGCATCCCGAGGCCGAAGGAGATCATCAGCACTAGGTCGGCGAACTTGGCGAAGTGGAAGCCGCCGTGTCCCTGTGAAGCGGACAAAGCGGACTTCACGCCAAACCAGACGATGAGGATGGTGGCCAGGCCACGGAAGATGTCGAGTCCCGTGGCCTGGAGTGTGCTGCTCTGTGAAGAGAGCAGTTGGGTGATAGCTTGCCCAAGCTGCGCAATAATGTTCTGTCCCATCAGTTGCTCCCGTTGATGCTGAGAGAGATGGAGTGCATGGAATTGCTCACGCCGTTGTTCACGTTCTGCATGGTGGTGGGAAAGTTCTGCTGGAAGTAGACCGAGTTATTGAGGGAGCGGTTCTGAGCATCGATCTGCTGCTTCTGCGCGATGAGCTGCTGCTGAATCGAAGCCGCGAGAAGCTGGTTGGTGTCCTGCTGCGAATGGATCTGGAGCAGCGTGGCGGAGTTGATCTTGCCGAGCAGGGCGTTCTGTGTCTGCTGGCTGGGATCGGTTGAGAACGTGTCCGATTCGAGATTCGTTAACTTGGCTGCGAACGCCGACTCATTCGTGCGGATCGTTCCCAGTGTCGAGAGCGTGTTGGTCGTGGTCGTTTGCGCCAGCTCTGAGGTGGCGTACTGGTTGGCGACGGTGGCCTGCGTCCGGGAGTCGAGAGACGAGTAGTTACCGGACGGATAGCTTTGGGCCTGCACATAGGCGTTGTTGTATCCCTGCTGCGCCTGGGGCAGGCCACCAAAGTTGAGTGCGTTCACCAGCGGAGAGGTGTTGCCGTAAGTGTTCGGCGGAGCAGCGAGGCTCTGCCACTGCGCCCAATCCGCCTTGTATCTTGCTTCGAGGTTCTGCGGCATCGTCGCCATCTGGTAGGCGAGGTTGTACATGGTGACGATCTGCGTTCGGGTCTGTTCGGCAGTGGTAAAAATCTGCGCTTCTTTGAGGAGGTGCTGTTGCCAGTTGTTGAGTTCCTGCGTCTCATGCTCGATCTGCTGGAGAGCGTGAGCGCTCTGCGTCGGGTCGTAGACGATGCCGGAGCCGAACTGCGCGTGCGCCGCAGGCGCGAGCGCGGTAAGGACGGCGAGAATGAGGCCATACAGCTTGGTTAACTTCATGGTGAAACCTCCGTGAAGACGCTCGAAGAGCGCCGGGTTAAGGATGGACAGGGATGGTTATGGGACAGGGCGCGGAACGCACTTCAAGACATTGCGGCGCCATGACCCGATAGGGCGATGGCTTGGGCGGCGACGAAGCATCGCAGCCCGCCATAACCCGGCAAGCAAGCGCACAAAAGAACGCCGCACGCATCACATCACACCCGGCATGTCGTGGTTTTCGTAAGCGGGCAGCAGCATGTCCTGGGTGATGTAGATCTTTATCCGGTGACCCTCGCGGATGGTGATGGTCGGCGGGATATTGATGAAGCGGTCGAGCACGTTGGCACTCGACTGCGACAGGCTCGAAGCGATACCGGACTTGTAGGCTTCAGTGCCCGATTGGTTGTAGCCCTGATTAGTGTTGGTGGCTTGGGCAGCGCCGGAGATGACGCCCAATGCAATGGACGCGCCGAATATCTCGACATAGTGGTTGTTGGCCTTGTCTTTGAGGCCGGTGGACCCGGCCTGATCGAGACCGTGGAACTGGTCGAGATCGACGGAGTATCCATCCGGCATCAGCAGCCGGTGGAAGGTGACGGCGAGGCGTTTCTGGCCGAGCCCGGCGACCTTCTGCACATCACCAAGGATGAAGGTTCCCTCGGGGATGAGCATGTGTTGGCGATCCTGGCTGTAGACGGGGTTCGTCACCATGACCTTCAGCGGTCCTGCAAACTCCCCATCCAAACGATTCACCAGCACGGTGTCGATGGTGGTCCCCTCGAAGACGACAAAGGGCTGGCTGTGGGCAGAATTGACGTTCACCTCCGGCGCACGTTTGTTGGCCGCGGCAGCCGGAGCAGTGGCGACCTGTGTAGCAGGGGCCGACGGCAAGCTCGCAGAGCGAGCCGCAGCATTGTCACTGAGACCGGCAGGCTCCGCCGATGGGCGCGCAGCGCCAGCATCGGCGGAGACAAGGTTCGAGGCAAAGCGGGCTTTGAAAGCCATCGCTTTCTCCGCATCCGCGATGGTGTCACGGGCGGACTCTGCTGCGGGTGGCGGCGGCAACTGCGTAGCAGGAGACGCCACGCCAGTCTGCGCGGGATTGGTTGCAGTCGCTGCTGTTGCCGGCGACGATGCCACACCCGTTCTCTGCGCCTGTTGCTGGCTCTGGCGCTGGTCGGCGCTCAGGTCCTGCTCCAGCTCCTGAATCTTCCGCTGGTTCATGTCGGTGGACACGGCCAGCGGAGCGGATGCCGTGTCTTTCGCGGCAGGCTTGGCATGGTTCTTTGAAAACATGACGGCCATGAGGATGAGCACCGCGAGTCCGGCGACCACATAGCCCTGCGCCTGCTTGGGAACGACGCCCTCGGGCCGGACGCGCTTGTCGCGCAGGCCAGAGGCGTTCTCAGGAGATGGAGGCGCAGTCTCCAACTCCGATGATTCGAGAGGATGTTTCTCGTCTCCCATCGGCATCACCTATTGGCCTTTCCGCTGAAAGTCGAGCTTGTGCTTGCCGATTTCGAGATAGCCGTGATCGACCACGGTAGGCAGGATGTATGTCCCGTCCTTGAGCTGAAACGTAATCAGGTCGGGCTTGCCGTCCTTCAGCTCATAGACCGAGAACTTTTCGGAGGCCGTGGACTTGATGTAGGTGAACTTGTCGTCGTGATAGATGGCGGACACGTTGAAGGGTTTCTGATCGTGAAACGTGTAATCGAACTTCAGCGCCCGGGTGGGATAGTCGGCGCGGTACTGCTCAACGGCGGCGGCGGCGCGGGTCGCGGTGGCCTGGACCTGGGCGCGCGCGACCTCTACTTCGCTGGCTGGTACGAGCTGGCTGGCGCCATTGGCGGCAGCCAGCGAGGATGGGTCGGACGGCTCGATGACGACCTTCAGGTCGGGATCGCCGGACTCGACATCATCGAGCGTGAACGAGTACACGCTGCCCTTGTCGGTGATGAGATTGAGATTGGAGTGGATGCCTTCCTTCGCCGGATGAAGAAAGCAATAGTTACCCACGGTGTCGATAATCCAGAAGTCTTTGTCGCCGGTGGCGACCTCCAGAATCTTCTCTGTGGCGGGCAACTGGATGAGTGTGGTGTAACGCATCCGGGCACGAACGGTGACGATGTCGTTGGCATGATACTTAACCAGACGGGCGGTGGTCTGCTGGCCGTGGGCCACGGTCGCGGCAAGGCCAAGCAGAAGAGGGATGATGGGTGCAGCAGGGCGCATGAAATCTCCTTTTGAGGGTTGTGGTGGGTTATGAGTTGAGGGGGTTGGGGTAGTCCTGGACCAGGCGCAGGAGACCCTGTTCCGGCCCAAAGCGGGCGAAGTAATCCTGTTTGCGGATGTTGTCGCGGGGCGTGTTGGTCGCCGTCCAATAGCTCAGGGCATCGACTTCAAGGCGCAGCTTCTTGGCGTACCGGGGTTGTTTGAAAAGCAGGTTGCGCTTGGGCACCAACGATTCGAGCAGTTCCAGCTCGGTATCATTGAGCTGGAAGGTCTCGGCGTACAGCTTGCGGTCGATGCCGGGATTGGCGAGGAAGATGCGAGTCGGGCAGGACTCGTTGACCAGTTCCAGCAGCCCGGAGTTTGCCAGCTCCATCATCGACTGCGTGGCCAGGATCATGGAGGCGTTCTTTTTCCTCCAGGTTTTTTCCGCCCTCATGATCCAGTCGCGGATGATGGGTTTTTTGAAGAAAATCCAGCCCTCGTCGATGACGAAAAGCTTGAATGTCGCAGCATTCTCCGGTCGCTCGATCTCCGTGGACGCGCGCTGCAGCACGTAGAACAGCATCGGTTCGAGGACGTCCGGGTACTTGTCCCAGCCATCGAAGTTGAAGGTCTGGAAGCGCGCAAAGGAGAGCGTGTCCTCGACGTTGTCGAACAAGTAGCCGAACTGTCCGGCCTGGGTCCAGCGGTGCAGATGTTCCCCGAGCGGACCGAGGATGGACGCGAAGTTGGTGAGCGTCCTGATCTCGGCGGGGAGCTTGTACACGCGCTCCAGCGCAGCGTAGAGCGCCTTTTCATCCGCGATGGTTAGCTCATAACGGCCACCGGCCTCGATGAGCACGCGCAGAAATAGGTAGAGAAAATTGATGTTCTCGTGCGTCGGCGCCAGTGAAAATGGATTGATGCTGAAACCGGGACTCTTCAGACCGACGTTCAGGTACGTGCCACCAAAGGTCCGCGTCAGCATCTCGTAGCTGGCGCCGAGATCGAAGATGATGGTCAGGGGCTGATACTTCTGCGCCGATTGCAGGAGGAACGCTGTCAAAAATGACTTACCGGCCCCTGTAGCTCCGGTTATCAATCCATGCGCCACGTCGCCGCTATGCAGGTTCAGGTAGTACGGCGTGCCGTGTACCGATTCAAGGACTGCGAGATATTCCTTATCCAGTTGCGGGTTCCACGTCGATCCCGTGTCGATCGTGAACAGGAAGGACAGGTCGGCATAGTTGGAGTTGAGTGCCCACTGTTTGCGGAGATTGAACTGCCGATTGCCTGGGACCGTGGCGAAGAAGGCATTGAGCAGGTTGTAGCGTTCTTCGTACAACAGTCCGTCATGTTGCGTGAACAGTTTCTGGAACTCGGCGACGGTGTGCTCGACCTTCGTGCGGTCCTCGTCATAAATCACAACGGAGAGCGTCAGTTCACCAAAGGACTTGCCCTCCATGCCCATCGCGGTCAGAGCGCCGCCCAGCTCCGCGACGGCGGCCTCTTTCGAGTCATCGACCAGGTTGTCCTGATTGCCGGCGTTCTGCCGGTCCTGAAGGTTCGAGACGAAGCTGGTCTTGGAGTTGTGGTGGTGGCGCCGGCGCGACGCAATCTCTTTGCGGGCCTTGGCATTGTCCACCGGATGCCACTCGGTGACGACGTGGAAGTTTGCCGCGATGTCGAGCAGGCCATTGAGGATCAATGGCCGGGTCTCGCCGGGAAGCTCCTTAAGTGTGAGGACGCGGAGATAGTCGTCGTCCATGAGCATATAGCCGCGATGGGCTTCCAACTCGGAGCCGCAGACCTGCCAGTCGAGATGACGCGCCCCACAGAGAGGCGCGTCATGGATCTTGGAGGGGCGGAAGTTTACGAGACGCCGGACAAGCCGGAAAGTCCCTTCCGCCCCTAGCAGCTCGACCTTCATGAGGTCGTTTAGCTGCCCACTCAAACTGTTAATCTTCTGCTGAAGCCGCAGCCGGTCGCGCTCGACCTGTTCATAGACCAGCGTGCGTGTTTTATTGCCGGAGAACAGGGCGCGCAAGTCGCGGAGCGACGAGCGCGGCTGTTTCGGCAACCGCGCCAGCGCGTTCAACAGTCCGGTCTTCTGGTGGCTGCCATCGATCATGACGACCCAATACAGCTCGATCGAATACAGGCGATCCGATTTGCTTTTCAGGAAGTCGGCGCGCTGCTCTACAGCCGCGCGGACGAGGGGGTCCTCATACTCGGCATGGGGGATCGCAGGGTGGTTTCGTTTGAACAGAATCTGATAGAGGCGGCACTTGTCATCAAGCGAACGGAAGGCCGCCTCTACCCGCTTGACGGCGTGATCGCGGCCCGCATGGTCGAGGCTTTCGTAGTCGATGCCGCCGATCCGCAACGCCGCGCCGAGGTCGCCGGATTTCGTCAGAAAGCAGTGCTCGTCCCAGAAGCCATACAGGTTCATCTGCGCGGCAAACGACCCAGCCTCTTTCCACTCTTTCGTGACGTGCTCAATCTTGACCATTACCCCTCGCAATGCGGATTTCTGTGGTGTCGGCCTTCATCGGGTCGTACCGACTGCGGAATTTGCCGGAGTTGAAGAGAACGCGCAGAATCTCTACGTCATGCTTGGTGGCGATGCGGGCGATGATGACGCCCACGATGAACAAGCCGATTCCGCCGAGCAATGAATGCAAGAGGGAGAAGATGGCGCCCCCGGAGATCAGAGCGACGAAGAACAACCGCCGCTCCGCTCCCAGGACAGTCAGCGGACGGTTCATGGCCTTGAATACCGGACTCACCCTGCCGTCCCCTGGCTTAGACATGGATCACCTCCTCTCTTGCGTTGTTCATGGAAAGAGCCAGGCCATGAAGTTGACTGCGCCGATTGCCATACCCACGCCGAAGACGATCCCGGCGAGGGTCTTCTTGGACTGGCCTTCGCCGTAGGCGAACATCAGTCCGCCGACGACGATTGCTACCAGCGACAGCCCGGTCGCAATCGTGCCGGTAAAGGCGGTTTTGAGGACGTTGACCGCGTTGTCCCACGGGTCGCTGCCGGTCTGGGCGTACACGGGCAGTGCTGCCAGAAAGAGCAGCGATGGAGTGAGCCATCGGATGGAAGGCCGGGGTAGAAGGCGGCGTAGAAAACGAGGTGTTTTCACAGGGGGGTATCTCCTTGTTGGATTTGCCGGTCTGCTCCGGCTTCGTGCTGGATGTGAAGGTAGGGCGGCGTGGGGCAGGCAAGAGTGGAAAAGAATTCCACTCGGTGTCCAGAATGGACACCGAGAAAATGCCGGGGCTGTGGTACAGAAGAGTGCCGGAATCAGCCGCGAAAACTGCGGAACGAGGACTCAGGGCAAGCTCGTTGGAATCCGTGGACTCCCCGCGCAGACTGCGCGGATATGCTCATTCCCACCATGTGAGGCAAGAGATCCGCGGGCACGTTGCGGGTCAAGGCCGTGAGGATCACAGCTCAGAAGATAGGTTGCCTTGAGGCGCGGCGGGCACGCGGGCACACTCACCGCAAGGTGGGAATGAGTTCCTGGAAAGACCGCCTGGCAGCGATCCTCCCTCTTACACGGGCTATCCGTTCCGACGCCTGATGGAAATACTGGGAATCCAGTTCAATCCCGCTATACCTGCGACCTGTCAGCAACGCTGCCGCACAGGAACTGCCGCTGCCTGCGAAGGGATCGAGTACCAGATCTCCTGGGAGCGAGAAGCTGCGAATCAGAGGAACCAGCGCTGCTACCGGCTTCTGTGTCGGATGCAGCTTGTTCCCGCTGTAGGGCATATCCATCACGTCTGCCAGTGGCTGCTTGGGGAGAGGCGGTCTGCCCTTTGCCAGCAGGTATGCCTGTTCATGCTGGTAGCTGAGGAACCTGCTCTTTGAGCTGTAGGTCTTGCGGAATACCAGGTGTCCGACAGGCTGAAAACCCGCAGCCTTCCATGCGTCGAAGAAAGCATCGACTTTCGTCCAACCGTAGAACATGATCGCTACCCGATCCTGCTTCAGGACTCTGTACGCTTCCCGCATGGCGGGCTTGAGCCATTCTGCGTTCGCATCGTTCTGAATGGTGCGGCCATCCCGGTCGCGGTAGTTCACCAGATACGGCGGATCGGTGAGGATGAAATCGACGCTGTTCGCGGGTATCTGCCTCATGACCTCGATGCAGTTGCCCTGCGTGATGGTATTGATAAACGGATGCTGAGTTGACGTTTGCGCTTGCATGTCTTGATCTCCTTTGTGGTCCCGGAGTGATCTCTCAGGACACCCTCCCGCAAGGGCGCGAGAGAGGGCTGCTCCCAAGGCCCAGCGGCGCTTTTTCGGAAGGTTCGGAATATCTTTTCCTTTTCCGCGCTCTTTGCGGGTTCTTGTCGAAAAGATTTTCTGAAAGCCGAAAAAGCAGAGCCGCGCAGTGTCGCCGGGCGCAGCCTGTTCTTCTCTCGCGGTGCCTGAGAGAACACGCAGGACATACGGAGATCGGCACTGTCGCAAGCACGACGGCAATCCATGCACGGCTCGTCACTCACCGACGCTGTGTAAGACAACCCAATACCCGAAAAAGGCCGATTGTTGCTATAACGACCCATTAGGACGTAGTCTGGTATAGGCAATGCGTGTTTTTCGCCAACTCGGTGTGCTGGTCTTGCTGCTGGTGTCATGCCTGGCTCCGGCAATGGCCTGCGTAGTCGCCGATGCGCAGATGAACACCGAAGAGCGCGCCTGCTGCCGCACGATGAAGAACCAATGCGGTCAGATGGGAATGCCTGCGTCGCATGGTTGCTGCCAGAAGACTCCGCCTAGCGTCCACGATAACGCGTTGGACACGAAGGCGGTAACGTTCCACCCGATTGTGTCTCCTGTGATCTGGCTCGCTGCATTTGAGTTGGTGAATCCGGCCACAATCGTCACCGGATGGGTGGAACATCCAGATTACTCGCCTCCAAAGTCCCCACCTTCGACCATTTCCATCCTAAGAATCTAGTCGGTTCCTCTCTCGCACTCTACTTTTGCCGAGCGCACGCGCGTGCCTGCGTGTTCTGGCAAATGCCTTGAACTGCACTTGAGATTGGAGCTTCCGTAATGAGTATGGTCTCTTTGACCGCCGCACTCGTGCTGGCCACCGCATTTTCTGCCTTCGGGCAGACGCCGGCGGCAAGCACGCCTACGCCCTTATCCCAGCTTTTAGCTGAGGCGGGGGCAAATAACCCACAAATCTCGGCCGCCAATTACGGCGTGCGGGCGGCCCGGCAAATGGCACCGCAGGTGACTACGTTGCCGGACCCGAAGTTCACCTACCAGCAGTTCAGTGTGGGCAGCCCGAAGCCGTTTGCTGGGTACACCAACAGCGACTTTTCCTACATCGGTGTCGGAGCGTCGCAGGAATTGCCCTATCCAGGGAAACTGCGGGCGCGCGGGACCGTAGCCGATCGTGATGCTGACACCAAGCAAGCCGAGGTTGAAGTTACGAAGTCCGGCATCGCCGATGTGGTAAAGGCTGACTATCTTCAGTTGGCTTATCTGCAACAGACACTCGGAATCCTGCGACAAAACGAAACGGTGCTTGACCAGCTTATTCAGGATGCAACGGCCCACTATCAAGTGGGCCAGGGAATGCAGCAGGATGTTCTGCAGGCGCAGGTGAACCGGACGAAGATCGTGAAAGAGATCACGATGCACCATCAGCAGATGGGAGAGATACAGGCCCATCTCAAAGGGCTGCTTAATCGGGATCAGAGTTCGCCGGACATTGTTACGGAAGACCTGACCGCTACTCCGATCCAACGGACCTCCGAGGAGCTTCTTGCGATGGTCCGGCAGAGCAACCCCCAGATCCAGGTCGATGCAAGCTCCATTCGGAGACAGGATGCGCAGGTGGCGTCCGCCAAGCGTGAGGGCAAGCCGGACTTCGAGGTCGGTTATCTCTACGAGAACACCGACCGCAAGTACCGGGACTATTACATGCTCACCTTCGATGTGCGCTTTCCTCGCAAGAAGCGCGTTGATGCAGAGATTGCAGAGGCCACAGAGAGACGCTCCGAATCGCAACGGACACTCGACGCGCATCTGCAACAGCAACTCGCAGAGGTGCAGCAAAGCTATGTCAAAGCAACCAGCGATGACGAGCTATTGAAGGAATACAAAGAAGGTCTCATCCCGCAATCCGATGCAGCCTTTCGAGCGACATTGAGCGCCTACGCCTCCAACCGCGAGGAGTTCATTCATGTTCTGTCTTACTTCACCGACACACTCAACCTGAAACTCGAATACGCGCAGACGCTCGTGGATCACGAAGCTGCCTTGGCCCATCTCGAAACTCTGACAGGAGCGACACTGCGATGAACAAATACATTTTGAGAACCTCACTCGTCTGGATCGGTATCTTGGCAGTCATTGCAGGGATATGGGCCTACCGCACTCACGCAATCAAGCTGCCAACGGCACAGAAGTCACCGATGTCCGGGGAGATGCAGCCTGTTGCCTCGGGTCCGGCTGTCGCTGCGGACGAGGCAAAGCCATCCATGTCAGATATGCCAAATATGAAGATGGATGCTCCGCTCGTTCCCGTGCAGCTCACGCCTGCGAGGATGCAGAGCATCGGCGTGCAGACCGGCACGGTCGAATACAAACAACTGAGTGATGATATTCGTGCGACCGGCACGGTAGACATCAATGAGCGTCTCCTCTCTTACGTGCAGGTACGCTTTCCCGGCTATATCCGCAAAGTCTTCGCCAATGCCACCTATCAATATGTCAGAAAAGGTGAACCACTCTTCACCATCTACAGTCCGGACCTCGTAGCAACTCAGCAGGAGTATCTGCTGGCACGGCAGAACCAGAAGACCATGAGCGCCAGCACTGTCGATGGTGTTGCGGACGGTGCGGCTACACTTTCCACCGCGGCAGAACAGCGATTACAGCAGTGGGATATACCCGAGAGTGAAATCGCAAAGCTCAAGGAGACCGGCAAACCGGTCACTGACCTCACCATCAACTCACCAGTTGAGGGATACATTACCGAGCGAAATGCTCTACCCAATATGTATGCCGAACCCTCGACCAAGCTCTACACCGTTGCCGACCTGTCGCGCGTGTGGGTCTACGCCCAAGTCTTCCAGGACGACATAGGCCGGATAAAGCCTGGCGATTTGGCGCAGCTTACTGTCGATTCGTATCCAGGCCGCACCTTCTCCGGCCAGATCGAAGAGATCCTGCCCCAGGTAGATATGGCGACGCGCACGGTTCGCGTTCGGCTCGCGATGGCGAATCCGGGGCTCAAGCTGAAGCCGGGCATGTTCGTGAACGTGGATCTGAAGACCAGCTTGGGACGTCAGCTCGTAGTTCCTGCATCTGCGGTCTTTCAATCCGGCACACGGCAACTGGTTTTCCTCAATCATGGCAACGGCAGTCTTGAACCAAAAGAGATTGCAATTGGTCCCCGCGTTGGCGATGCCTTTGTAGTGCTCAAGGGACTGAAGGCACATGAATCCATCGTCACTTCGGCCAGCTTCCTCATCGACTCTGAGAGTCAGTTACAGGCTGCGGCAGGTTCCTTCGTGCCACCTCCGCCGGGCGCAGGGGGCACCGCTCCAACAGCAAATGCACCCGCTGCCGCACAGGCGAACGTCGATTTCACCACCGATCCCAACCCGCCGCAAAAAGGCAGCAACGTCTTTCGCGTGAAACTCACTGGTGTAGATGGAGCTCCCACCACGGGAGCTGACGTTTCAGTCACGTTCTATATGGCAGCGATGCCGGCGATGGGAATGGCCGCGATGAACACAAGCGCCAAGCTCATCGACAAAGGCAACGGCATGTATGAAGGAAGCGGTTCGCTGGGCTCAGGCGGAACATATCAGGTCACCATCTCCGCACAGAAAAACGGTCAATTGATCGCAACCAAGCAATTGCGCGTGAACGCGACAGGAGGCATGTAATGCTTTCCAAAATCATCGAAATCTGCGCACGCAATCGCTTTCTCGTTTTTACTGCTGTACTGCTACTTACCCTTACCGGAATCTGGTCGCTACAGCATGTACCGCTGGACGCACTGCCCGACATCTCGGATGTGCAGGTCATCGTTCACACGGGTTGGGCAGGTGAGCCCCCCGATGTCATCGAGGACCAGGTGACCTATCCCATCGTCACCAGTCTGCTGGCGGCTCCGCATGTCAAAGCCGTTCGCGCGCAGACCATGCTTGGCGACTCCTACGTCTACGTCGTTTTTGAGGACGGCACGGACCTCTACTGGGCGCGCTCGCGGGTTATCGAGTACCTGCAACAGATCAGTGGGCGTTTACCCGAGAACGTGCATCCTTCGATTGGTCCCGATGCGACGGGCGCGGGCTGGGTCTATGAGTATGCCATCGTCGATAAGAGCGGCAAACGCAGTCTTGCCGACCTGCGCAGCTTACAGGATTGGCATCTGCGCTATGCGCTGGAGACTGTGCCCGGAGTTGCCGAGGTAGCCAGTATCGGTGGCTTCGTCAAGCAGTATCAGGTACAGCTCGATCCCAACAAGCTACTTGCCTATGGCATCCCTCTCTCCGCCGTCATCGACAAGGCGAAGATGAGCACGAATGAAGTCGGCGGTCGCGTTCTTAACTTGAGCGGCGCGGACTACATGATCCGCGGCCTCGGCTACCTGCGCTCGCTGGACGACCTTGCTACGGTTGCCGTCGGCAGCAAAAATGGGACACCTGTGCTGATACGCGATCTGGGAACGGTGAGCTTCGGCCCGGACATCCGCGAAGGGGTCGCAGAGTGGCATGGAGATGGGGAAACTGTCGGCGGGATTATCGTCATGCGTCAGGGCATGAATGCGCTGAACGTCATCAACGGAGTCAAGCAGAAGCTTCGTGAGATCGCACCATCTCTGCCACCCGGCGTCCAGATCATGACGGGATACGACCGCTCCGACTTGATCGAGGCTTCGATCAAAACGCTCCAGCGTGATCTGACCGAAGAAGCCATTATCGTCAGCCTCGTCATCATCATCTTCTTGTTTCACTTCCGCTCCGCGCTCATTGCAATCATCGCTCTGCCTATCGCGGTGCTCATGTCCTTCATCCCGATGTACTGGCTGGGAGTGAGCTCGAACATCATGTCGCTGGGCGGCATCGCATTAGCGATTGGTGTGCTCGTCGACGCCTCGATTGTGATGGTCGAAAATGGCTATCGCCATCTTTCAGAACGGCAGGAAAACGATCCAAGCCCGGTATCCGAATCAGAGCGGCAGACGATTCTTATCAACTCGGCCAAGCAGGTTGGTCCGGCACTCTTCTTTTCGTTGATTATCATCGTCGTTTCCTTTATGCCGGTCTTCCTGCTCGAAGCGCAGGAGGGGCGCATGTTCCGTCCGCTGGCATGGACCAAGACCCTGGCGATCGGATCTTCTTCCATTCTTGCCATCACGCTTGTGCCGGTCCTGATGGTCCTGCTCATTCGAGGGCGGCTCAAACCGGAGAATGCAAATCCAATCTCACGCGTCACACAGGCAATTTACCTGCCCATCCTGAAGTTCTGTCTTCGCCATCGTTGGCTCACCATTGTGGTCAATCTGATCTTTCTGCTGGTCACGTTTCCACTTGCAACCCGTCTGGGCAGCCAGTTCATGCCGGCTCTCTTTGAAGGGTCGGCTCTCTATATGCCGACTGCTCTTCCCGGCATCTCCATTGAGCAGGCGAAGGTACTCCTGCAACAGCAGGATCGCGTCCTTCGCAGCTTCCCGGAAGTGGCCAGCGTATTCGGCGCGGTTGGCAGATCAGACAGTGCAACCGACAATGCGCCACTCGATATGTATGACACGACACTCATGCTCAAACCACGGGAGCAATGGCCCGCTGGGATGACCTACGAGAAGCTCATTCAGCAGATGGATGAGAAGCTCCAGTTTCCAGGGCTTTCGAATACCTGGACAAGCCCGGTCGAAAACCGTCTCGATATGGAATTGACCGGCATCAAGACACCGCTGGGCATGAAGGTGCAAGGGCCGAATGTGGACGGCATTCAGCAGTTGGCCTCGCAGCTTCAGACTGTTCTCTCCGGACTTCCGCAAGTGAGATCTGTCTTTGCTGAGAAGGTCGCGCAGGGCTTTTATGTCAATGTCGAAGTCAAGCGGGAGGAGGCGGCGCGCTATGGCCTCACGATCGCGGATGTTCAGGCTGCAGTTTCATCCGGCATAGGCGGGCAGAATATCGCGGAAAACATCGAGGGTCGCGAACGCTATCCCGTCAATGTTCGCTATCAGAGAGACTTCCGTGACAATGTCGAGCAGATGCGTGGAGTCCTCGTCGGTACTCCATCCGGGGCACAGATTCCTCTGGGGCAAGTAGCGAAGATCTCCTTCACGCATGGACCTGCCATGATTCGGGACGAAGACGGTGCGCTGACGGGGTACATCTACATCGATCTCAAAAACTCCGACTACGGCGGCTTCGTCGCACAGGCAGACAGACTGATTCATGACAAACTCGCCTTGCCTGCAAATTACACCTTCCAATGGTCGGGGGAATATGAACTGGAACTACGCGCCAAACAACGTCTGCAACTGATACTTCCTGTCGTCTTCTTCGTGATTTTCCTATTGCTGTATTTGGTCTTTCACTCGGTAGCCGAAGCGCTTGTCCTCATCTTCCCAACCATCTATGCGATGAGTGGAGGGTTGCTCCTGCAATGGTTGCTTCACTACAACTTCAGCGTCGCGGTGGCGGTCGGCTACATCGCGCTCTTTGGGATCGCGGTTGAGACCGGCGTGGTCATGGTGGTTTATCTCCATGAATCGCTCGAACACAAACTGCATTCCGGCAGGACATTGACGAATGCTGATGTTGAAGACGCAGCCATTGAAGGCGCCGTTCATCGCTTGCGGCCAAAGCTCATGACCGTCTGCGCCGTTCTCGCCAGCCTGGTTCCGATCTTTTGGGAATCCGGCATCGGCTCCGACGTCATGAAGCCGATTGCCGCGCCTATCGTCGGCGGCATGATTACTTCCACCATCCACGTCCTGATCCTTGTACCCGTCTTCTTCGTCATGATGAAGGAACGCGCACTACGGAAAGGACAGCTACACGCAAAGAACCAAGTCGCTACACATTAGTCCGGGGAGATCAATCCGGCCTTCAGCGGCCTCGTGGGAGGAAACATCGAGTCTCCTCCCACGACTTGACTCTGGAGTACACTCCAGACTTTATGCTGGATTCAGCAAGGAAGGCGAGATGCAGATCGGTCAGGTCGCACAGAGCACGGGACTGAGCATAGACACCATCCGCTTCTATGAGAAGCAGGGGCTGGTTCATGCACCTCCGCGTAGCTCAGGAGGATACCGGGTCTATGACGACCGGGATGTGGAGCGGTTTCAGTTCGTGGGCCGCGCCCAGAATCTCGGCTTTTCTCTTCAGGAGATACGAGAGCTCTTGGTCATTGAGAACAGCAAGGGAGATGGCTGCTCCCACGTACATGACCTGATCGCGGCAAAGATCGGCCAGGTGAAGGAGAAGATCGCGGAGTTGAAACGGATTGAATCGCGGCTGACAAAGGCCCAGAAGCAGTGCAGCGCGGCACTGATGAAAAGCTGCCCTGCGGAATGTCCAGTTCTCGAAGAACTTGAGTCGGGTGCGAGAAAGAGTTGACATGAAAATCGAGATCTTATATTTCAAGGGATGCCCGAACCACGAGCCAGTTGTAAAGCAGGTTCAGCAGATATTACGTTCCGAACAAATCAATGTGCCGGTTGATGAGATAGAAGTCACAGATGCAGCGATGGCCCAAAAGATGGGTTTTCTTGGCTCACCAAGCATTCGCATTGATGATTTAGATATTGAACCGGATGTTCGTGGGCTACAGACATTCGGGTTTGGCTGCCGGACCTACTCCGATGCGGAGGGGCGGCGATCCGGTATTCCCTCTGTAAGTATCATCACACGGGCGCTATACGAGGCATCGGCTCCTAATATCACGTCTATGAGCGAGCCAAGATGAACCCAAGCCAAAAGACTGACTATGGCGTTCTTGCCGCTGGAGGTGCTGCGGCAATCCTTGCCTCGACTTGCTGCCTCGGACCTTTAGTTCTTGTACTGCTAGGTTTCAGCGGTGCGTGGATTGGGAATCTGACTCGTCTGGAGCCTTACCGCCCTTATTTCTTATTGGGAGCTATCGTTGCGCTCGTCGTTGCAGCGCGCCGTATCTTCCGATCTGCTAGTGCGTGCAAACCGGGTGAAGTTTGCGCCCTGCCAAGAACGCGTCGTCTCTATAAGCTGTTGTTCGGAATCACCGTTCTGCTTGTGCTGGTTGCAGTCGCATTTCCGTATGTCGCCAAATTCTTCTACTGAGTGTTCGCTATCGAGGAGGTAATAACCTTGAAGACTTTCAAGTGTACCGTCACTGTTCTATCCGCTCTTTTGCTCGCCGTCCCAGCCTGGGCCGCCACACGCACGGCTACGCTCGATGTTCCAGGTATGACCTGTTCGACGTGCCCCATTACCGTCAAAAAGGCGCTGAACAGGGTCGCGGGAGTCTCGAAAGTGGATGTCAGCTTTGAAAAGAAATTGGCCGTGGTGACTTACGACGATGCCAAAACCAACGTGCAGGCCCTTGTCAAAGCCACGACCGATGCTGGCTTTCCCTCCACACCGGAGATACCGCGCAAGTAAGGAAAGGAGGAATGCAGGGTGAACGCGGAAAATTGTACAACAAAGGATCTCGTCGTTAGTCGAAGCTCAATCTGGCTTTGGTATTTACCTGCGGTGCTTGTATTGACCGGATTGGCTTGGCAGCAGGGGCGAATCTGGCTCTGGTTTCCGGCATTCACAGTGATGGGAATAGCATGTCTTGCCAATGCTGCCCGGTGCGGACGACTCCATTGCTACGTGACCGGCCCTCTTTTTCTTGTGGTAGCTCTCTATGTTCTGCTCGCCGCATTCCAATTTGTGCCAATGTATGCAGGCCTTACCTTCCTGATCGCTCTCGGCATCACGTCACTCACATTAATTGCGGAAAGGTCCTTCGGAACATATAGGGGCAACAGTTGTCGATGCGTGCGATAGATATTCTTTAGAGCCCTCCGTGGCGGAGCAGCAGCCCGAGACTCCCTGCTTTATAGAGGATCAGGACGCCGAGTGCGATCAACACGACGGGAGCCACGCGATGCCCATACCGGCGAATGGGCGAACCCAATGTTGGGTGAGTGACCATCCAATGCGCGACGAAGCACCACAGTCCGGTCATCACCATGAATATCAATCCGATCACGGCAATTTCGTTGTGTGACCGGATAGCTAACGAAGGTGTATAGATCCCGATATTGTCGCCGCCATTCGCCAGTGTCAGGAGCGCCACAGTTGTCGCACGTCCGTTACGTCCGGCATTGACATGGTGCTCTAAACTCTCTTCTGTCGCATCGCGTTCGCGGTACAGATCGAAGAGTTTTTTTACGCCAATCAGAATCGGGACCATTCCCAACAATCCGATATAAGCGCGTGGAAACACCAGAGAAAGCAGTGATGCTACCACGCTCACACCAAACAAGGCAGCAATTCCGAGGTACTGACCGAGCACAACCTCTCGCGCACGGAACTGCGGATCGGCGAAGAACCCGATCAGCAAAAAGACATCATCGATGTTGGTCGAAGCGAACAGCACGATAGTCATGCCAAGGAGTGCAAGTAGAGATTCCATTCATCAAACCGTTCGTATTCTCAAGTGGCGTAAATACAGGGTACTTCAAAGAGTAGAGGGACCACTGCACCGCGGTCATGTTGTCAATTCGCAGCCGCAGCCTTTGTCACGCATGGCCCGGCTTCCTTCGATGAAAATGGGGACTGATAATGTGAAAGGAAACTCGGGAAGGGGTGAGTGCAGATGAGCGACTGCGATTGCGAGGCAAAGACCGACTCTCCAGCGCAGCGACAAGTTCTCTGGATCGCTCTGGGGTTGAATGTCACCATGTTCGTCGTTGGCCTGGTTGCCGGGCTGATTGGTCAGTCGAGCGGGTTGATCGCCGATTCTCTTGATATGTTTGCCGACGCGATCGCCTACGGCATCGCATTGAGTGCTATCAACCGTGGCACAATTGTTAAGGCGAGGGCAGCAATGGTGAGTGGCGGAGTGCTGCTGATCCTTGGTATCGGTGTCCTGTTGGATTCTATCCGCAGAGGTGCATTCGGCAGCGCTCCAGAGAGCCACGTCATGATGGGTGTTGCGAGTATCTCACTCCTGGTAAACGCAACTGTCCTATATCTTTTGGGCAGATACCGCGATCAAGGAGTGCATCTGCGCGCCACCTGGATCTTCACCCGAGTGGACGTGATAGCCAACCTCGCGGTCATTCTCTCCGGTATGACGATTTTGCTTACTGGGTTCCGTTGTATTGACCTCATTGTCGGCGGGGCCATCGGGCTGTATGTCATCAAGGAAGCGTTCGAGATTATTGGCGAAGCGCGGGAGGCTAGCGAAAAGGCGCATCAATTATAAACGGTGTCAGTTCCTGCTACTTCACTGTTACGTGCAGCCGAGCGCTTTTCTTCTTTCCGGGCGCTTCCAAATAATGCACAAAAGCGTAGTAGCTTGAAGGCTGATAATACTTTGAACCCAAGGTTATGTCGCCACAGTACCGGTTTACGCTATTGCGACTCAGATGGGCTGTTACGGGTTCCTCCTGGAGCCTGCCGACGAGCAACCTGAAATCCACGCTAACGTCTTGGATGTTACTAGCGCTAGTTGGATTTCCACCTTGGAACAGAAGGCAAAAGTGATTTTCGCCCCGTATCAATTTCCCAGTGTCATTCGTTAGGACAATGGGCATATTTCCTGCTCGCTTCATAGCAATGGTCTTATCTGGAACATCCACAGCGGGCGACGCCGCAACGAGCGTCTCACTGAGAATGAACATCACGAAGAGGTACGAAGTCGCTGTCTGAGCCAACTTTGATTTGACCTTCATAGAATTCCTCCAACTAGTCCCCGATCAACTTGGACTTTTTGCGCCTTTCAACCCAAAGATAGAGGGCTGGAAGAACGAGCAGCGTCAGTAGCGTGGAAGTGACCAATCCGCCGATAACAACAGTTGCCAGAGGCCGCTGTACCTCTGCGCCAGCTCCATGAGACACAGCCATAGGAATGAAGCCCAGGCTGGCTACGAGTGCAGTCATGAGGACTGGCCGTAAGCGTGTATGCGCACCTTGTTCCACGGCAACCTCAATAGGCAGATCCTTCTGGTGCAGTTCGCGGATGTATGTCAATAAAACGATGCCATTCAAAACGGCGATTCCAAAGAGCGCGATGAAACCGACTCCGGCTGAGATGCTGAACGGCATTCCGCGCAGAAGGAGGGCGACGATGCCTCCCGTCGCGGCCAAGGGAATATTCAGAAAGATCAGTAATGCGGGAAACGCGGACTGGAAGTTAAGATAGAGCAGGACGAAGATGAGCGTGAGCGCCGCAGGCACGACGATCATCAGCCTTTGGCTTGCGCTCTCAAGCTGCTCGAACTGACCGCCCCACTCCAACTGATATTCACTGGGAATAGTCACCTTGGCGGCGACTGCTCTCTGCGCGTCCGCCACAAAACCCGCCAGATCACGTCCACGGACATTCACTCCGACACTGATCCGCCGTTGCCCGTTATCGCGGCTAATCTGTGCAGGGCCTTCCTCGTCCTGAATATCGGCGAGTTGTGCCAGCGGAATGAAATGTCCCTCTCCATCGCCGACACGCAGATTGCTGATAGCGTCGGCACTGGCGCGCTGTTCCTGCGGGAAGCGCACCTGCATGGTGAAGCGGCGGTTTCCTTCCACAATCTCGCCTACCGGCTTTCCGCCGATGGCTTCGATGGTATCGAGCACATCCGATTCATCGAGACCATGACGGGCGAGGGCTTCGCGCTTAATGCGGATACGCAGGTAGGGCAATCCGGCTACCCGTTCCGTGTTGACATCGGCTGCTCCGGGTACTTTGCTGACCACCGCCGCAATCTGGTCAGCCTTTCGCCGCAACGTGTCCAGATCGTCTCCGTAGAGCTTGATGGCGATGTCACTGCGCGAACCGCCCTCCATCAACTCCTGCATACGCATTTGAATCGGTTGCGAAAAACTATAAACTGCGCCGGGCGCTTCTTCCTGCAAGCGCTTCTGCATCGCATCGATGAGTTCATCTTTGCTGCGCTTTGTTGGCCATTGATCCACGGGCTTCAACGTCACGTACACGTCGCTCTGGTCGATCGCCATCGGATCGGTTGCAACTTCCGGGCTGCCAGTGCGACTGAAGACCGTAGCCACTTCGGGAAATTCACGCAACACCGTCTCGATGATCTGGTTCCCATGCAGGGATTCGGAGATGGAGATGCCGGGCACCCGATACATCATCACCAGAATGGAGCCTTCATCGAGAGAAGGGATGAACTCGGCGCCAAGGAACGGAATAGCGATCAGAGAGGCTGCAAAGATGCCGACGGCAATACCTGCGGTCCAGACTGGATAACGCAATGCTCGTTGCAGAAGTGGACGATACCACTGATCCATCTTTCGCATGACCCATGTATGTTTCTCCACCACCTTGTTGCGCAGCACGTACCAACTCAGCACCGGCATTAAGGTCAGTGCGATGACGAGTGAAGCGAGCAAGGCGAACAGAACCGTTGCCGCCATCGGCTTGAACATTTTACCCTCGACCCCGCCCAGCGTCAGGATCGGGACGTAGACCAGAACGATAATCAGCACTCCGAAGAAGATCGGTTTGGCGACTTCACGGGCTGCCGACAGAATCACATCGCTGGCTTGTTCCTCCGGTTGTTTCTGATGCAGGCGGCGAAGGATGTTCTCGATGATGACTACCGAGCCATCGACAATCAGGCCGAAGTCGATTGCCCCCAGGCTCATCAGGTTCCCGGAGACCTTCGCCTGCACCATGCCGATGAACGCAAACAGCATCGACAAAGGAATTGCGAGCGAAACAACGACGCCCGCCCTGAAGCTCCCCAACAGCAGAAGGAGGACGGCAATCACCAGAATGCCGCCTTCGATCAAGTTCCGCGTGACCGTGTGAATTGTCCGGTTCACCAGATCGGTGCGGTCGTAGAGCTGTTCAACATGTACGCCTTTGGGAAGAGTCTTCTGAAGGTCGGCCAGGCTATCCTTCACGCGATTGGCGACGGCGCGGGAGTTTTCTCCGATCAGCATCATGGCGACACCAACGACGATCTCTCCCTTGCCGTCCTGTGTGGCGAACCCTCGCCGCACCATCGACGCGAAGTGGACGTTGGCGATATTCCGAATCAGGATCGGAGTGCCAGTGGACGAGTTTCCGACTACGATGTTTTCGATGTCGGACAGGCTGCCGATCAGTCCTTCCCCGCGAATGAGCGATTGTTGTTCGGAACGCTCCAGATACGCGCCACCGGCGTTCGCATTGTTCTTCGAGAGAGCTTCGATGACGCGACGCAGGGGTATGTGGTATCCGGTCAGTTTGTCACTGTCCACTTCGACCTCATACGTCTTCAGTTCACCTCCCTGCGTGTTCACTTCCACAACGCCAGGTACACCGCGCAGTTTCGGCGCGATGTCCCAATCGAGAATGCTTCGCAGCTCCATTGGGCTATGTCCCGCGCCAGTGACCTTGAACTGATAGATTTCTCCGAGGCCAGTGGAGATCGGACCCATCTCGGGCACACCTACCTCTGCGGGGATCGATTCTTTGGCTTGCGGCAGACGTTCATTGACCAGGGTCCGGCAGAAATACGGGTCCATACCGTCTTTGAAATAGATGGCGACATAGGAAAGCCCGTACTTGGAGGTGGATTGAATGCGTGTGATTCCGGGCAAGCCGCGCATGGCGGTTTCGACGGGAAACGAGATGAGTTGTTCCACCTCCAGCGGAGAGAGACTTGGAGCGCGTGTCAGCACCAGGACCTGATTTGGCGTGATGTCCGGTTCCGCATCGATGGGCAGGTTGCGAAGCGAGAGGAAGCCGATGGCTGCGACAAACACGGTCGCCAGCAGAACTAGAACGCGGTAGCGGAGGGCAAGTTCGACAAGACGCTGCATCGTTAGTCCTCCCTCAGCTCGCCACCGGCGAGGATCGATTTCAGATGGAAAGCGCCCTGTGTCACAACCGGCTCTCCCGGCTTTAGCCCGCTGATAATCTCTGTCTGGTTGTTGACGGTGACACCTTTCTCTACTTCGCGTTTTTCAAATTGCGTTTGGGAGCGGCGAATGAAGACTACATTCTTGCCCTCCACCTCCTGAAGCGCACTTGCGGGCACGGCGATGGCCTGCTTGCTGAACTTGGTGGGAAGTTCGATGTTGGCGAACATATCCGTCTTCAGGCGCAGATCGCTATTGGCTACTTCGCAGCGAACACGCGCCGTTCGCGTCTGCGGATCGAGCACGTCGCTGATGTAGGCCACTTTGCCTTCAAAGGGCTGGTTGGGATAAGTGTCCACTGTGATGAAAGCACTCTGCCCCATGCGGAGACGTCCGAGGTCTTTTTCATACACCTCTGCCTGGACCCACACACGCGTGAGATCGGCCACGGTGAAGACATCCCGGCCCGCATCGACGACATCTCCGGGAGATGCCTGCGTCTTGGTCACTACTCCTGAGAAGGGCGCTTTCAACGGAGTCAGAAATGTGGCGCGAGGACTATCATCGGCAATTCCAAAACGGTGAAGCCGCTGGCGTATGCCGTCAATCAGGGCTTGTTGCGAACGAATGTCCGCTTCGATGCCTTCCTTTTCGGCCTTGCTTGACTCGGAATCTTTTTCGGCCCCAGCTCCAATGTCCGCGAGACGGCGGCTACGCTCTGCCTGCCTGGTCGCAGGAATCAATTGCGCCTTGAGACGTTCGAGATCCGCGCGAGCCGACTGCTCCTGCGTGAGGAGTTCTCCGGCCTCGATGTTGTCGAAGACCGCAAGCGTCTGTCCGGCTTCTACCCGGTCTCCGACCTTGGCCCGGACTTCTACGATGCGGCCACGCGCCAAGGGGCCGACGATTCCGATCTTGCTATCAATCGGCTGAACGGTTCCAGTAGCCCGAAGGTACTCGTTCAACTGCGTAACAGCAGCAGGAGCGACGACCATGCCGATGTGTTGTTGCGCCGATACGCTCATCTCGACGAGATTGCTTTTGTTGGCGGACTCCGCCTGCGACTCGCCCTCCTCTTTCTGAACATTCTTTCGATTGCAGCCGGTGAACAGCAGCGTGCCGCAGAGAGACAAAACAAGAATGCGTTTCATGGATGAATTCCTCCTGTGGCACGTTGAACTTCTGCCCATGTGCGGGCGGCATCTGCCTGCGCGTCGATATAAGCCAACTGGGTGTCCACCAGACGGCGCTGCTCGTTAAGCACATCGAGCAGCCGTAATTGTCCGAGCTTGTAAGCCTCGCGGATCACGGAGAGATTGTTCGTTGAGGGATCGAGCACCCCGCTCTGGAGAAGCTGTAAGGAATCCGCAGCCGTGCGCCACCGCTGGTAAGCTGCTTCTACTTCGAGTGGAATATTCCTCTCCAGATACTCTCTCCGCAGTCTCGCGCCGGAGGTGCGGGCCGTTGCAGCCTGCACGTTGCCAGCCCCGCTCCGACTGGTACGGAGCGGTATGGAGACTCCGAATTTGAGAATGTCGTCCCGGTCTCTTAGGGGGCTGAGTGCACCGCTGCTGTTATATCCAAACAGGCCGTCGAACTGGTTATCCTGCCGGGTGTAGCCAGCCGAGAGCGTCACGTCCGGTTTTGCTTCGGCTTTTGCCAGCTCGATGCCCGCCGCCTCCTGCTCTTCCTCAAGCCGCGCTGTCTTCAAATCCGAGCGGTTCTCCAGAGCCTGCCGTTTCAGAGTATCGAGGTCCGTCGGGGCCGCTGCGGGAATCTCGGAGTCTGGAATCGGTGCGGTTTGGTCAAGCCCAGCCAGGCGGCGCAATTCAAGCTCCGCCGAGGTAAGACGGCCTTGCGCACTTCTGCGGGAGACTTCAGCGCGGCTGATCTCGACTTTGAGCAGACTGGCTTCGAGTGGGGCGACATCGCCTTCCTTGACACGAGCCTCGGTGAGTCGAAGCGTGTCTTGATTCAGACCAATCAGATCGCTCAGTACCTTCAGCTTGTGCCGCTCCGCGGATACCTCTGCGTAGGCTGCCGTAATTTCATACGCGAGTTGCGTGGAGCGTTGCTGAAAATCAGCTTCCGCTATGCCGACAGAAAACTCGGCGACGCGGATGCGCCTTCCTCTTTTCCCGAAGGTCTCGATGGATTGGGAATATTCCGCCCCGTATTGTTCTTCGCCGATGGTGCCCAGAGGTTTCCCTGTGGCTCCGTCCAGGCCGAGCGTTGGAGAAGGCCGTACTCCGGCCTGCCGGGTAATACCCTTTGCTTCTGCTATCCGTTCCCGGACGGCAGCCAGATCTTTATTGTTTGCAATTCCTGCACGCACCAGATCGTCCACGGTAGAAAGCGTGGACGGAGCCTGTTGTGCTCCCAGCAACAATGCCGGGAACAGCAGTGCGGGCAGGAAGAAAACACTTCTTCCTCGCATACACATCTCCTGAATTAGCTTTTGAGACCGACTGGACTACGAATTTAGGAAAGCTGGGGAGGATGGTCGATTTGGGAGGGTGCAAAGAGAGGTTGTGGAACAGTCTCATCCGGGTACGCTGGAACCACGGTCTCTTGAGGATCAAGGACAAGAGGCTTCACAACGACCATGTGAGCGCAGCAGCAGAGGCAGTTGTCGCCGGAGTCCTGTGGCTGGCCTTTGTCTTGGGGATGCGAGATCGAGCAATCAGAGTTCGGCAGGAGATCGCAGGCAAGAATCTCCACGCTCGCAAAGAGCACGAGAAATATCGCCGTGAAACGAAACGCCTTGGGCCAAAACCCCATCTGTTCTATCTTGCCATAGTCTGATCGGACTTGTTGCCTTCTGGCTGCGGAAGCGGTATTTCGCTCCAGTCGGCAATGGCGCTGCAGTCAACGCCTGATCGTATGCATGGCTTGGTGCCGTTTTGATGTCGGGATCAACTAACACTGCATAATGGTAGCATTATGAATCTGGGAGTTCGGTGACCTGTTGTACGGGCGCTTATTTGCCGGCAAGTATCCGTTCTGCGCGCTCAAGAGCGGCAAGGGCGACAAAGCTACTGAGACTGCGGCGTTCCAGCTTTGCCGCCTTCACCAGCAACCGATGTTCTTCCTGGGTGTGGTAAGAGAACACTTTCGCTCCAAGTGGGGACTTGCCGGTGCGCCGGGAAGGAATGTGTTCCTTTTTGGCCACCGATCTTTATGGTACTACCTCACTCCATAATGGAGGTACTATGCAACACATTGTTTTGTACGAGTTGGTGGCTCCAGGGGTGGAGTCACTTTACCGGCGGCGTCCGATTAGCCATTGCAGGGAGCCGGACGCCGCACTTTTACCCTTCGAGGGGGAGTGTTATGGCAAAGAGCAAGGATCGAGATGTCAACGTGACGTCGGGGCAGTCGGCTCCGCACAAGTCACTTCTGGTTGAACTCAAGGGCAGGAGAAACGATACGGACGGAAACGGAGGGGCTGTTTCGACAGAGATGTTCGCGGCACTCAGCATCGAGGAAGTGATCGCCTACGTGCAGACCCGCCAGCAGAGTTCGGAAATCATGGAGTTGAAGGTTCTTGGGAAAGTTCAGGTACTGTCCAGCTCAGAGCATCTGGCGTAGCGCCTGAACCGTTGCCTGTTTCGTGGTGACCTACAATCGGTCGGCTCACTCGCGGATGTTTGACGAAGGTCATGGCTGACTGGTAATTCTGGTCTACCACTTATGCTGCGTATGTTCTCCACTACCGATCTCGCCCTATCGCACCGCCTGCGGGTGATGATCCTTATTACGCCCATTCTGATTACCCACTCATCAGGTGGTGCCGGCGTGTAATCCTTCTTTCCAAGCAAAAGCCAGCAGCCACCACGCATCGCGTTGGTGGCTTTTCTTTGTCCGTAACTATTCCCGCCGAAAGGAGCCGCTATGACCTGGAAGTTTCATGTACACGCAACTGAACAACGGAGGCTGTTCTCGCGCATTCTCCAGGTCCTCGAGAGCCAGATGGTCAGCATCCACTCCTTTGCCGGGGAAGCGAACAGCAAAGGGACTTGCGTTATCTTCGTAGTCTCGTCCGAACAAGACAAGGCGTATCGCATCGAGGCGCTGTTGCACAGGCTAGAAGATGTACGCAGCGTGTCCATTCAGGATACAGCGGGGTAGATCACAGCCCGGCGCGAAGCGTTTGTACCAAGTCCCGCTCTCGCTGGTGCTGATCGCCGGCCAATATCCGTTCATCGGACGTTAGTTCGGCCAGAAATCTAAATCCTCTGACGCAATCGGAGGTAATTCTGTTGCGGTCAATAGTTGCCGCACGGTTGAGGAGTTGGCGGAGATCATCCCAATCAAAATCGAGGCCATCTTGGAATTTCTGGATCAGCCGGCCCGGATCGAAGGTGTCCCGCGCCTGCCAGAGTTTCAGCACTACGAGGCGGCGGATCAGTGCGTGATCGAGAGGTCTTGTGGCGAACATACCGAGATCGTAGATGTCTCGCGCCTTGTTCCGCTGATAGCAGGCGCGGATTTTTTCGGCGAGGATTTCGGGCAGTGCGAGGCACATGATCTCCGCGGGCGTAAAAGGCAACTGTCGGAAATAACTCTGCTCCAGTTGCGGCAGATATTCTGTCGGCAGTGTTGGCGTTTCGCGTCGGCTGATCTGAAGCTTGACCTCGCTCACGCCACTGGTATTCCAGTCATGGGAATAGACAGGATTGACGCCCCAGGACAGGCCGTCCTGCGTTTCGTAATAGCTTTCGTCAGGAATGGAGAACTGAATTCCGTGAAAGGGCTGCTCAAACGCCTGCATCATGTCGAGAATGACTTCTTCGTGATCGTGGTCCTCGATTCCCGTAAAGTCCAGATCGGTTGAGAAGCGTCCTTGGCTGCCGAGGAACATCTTTCGCAGGGAGGTGCCACCCTTGAAGGCCACTCTGCGCAGAATGCCACGCTCCGACAGAAGCTGAAGCAGGAACGTCAACACCACCTCTTTTTCCGCGATCATGATGTCGCGGAGGCCGGAGTCGGCGGCGTAACGTTGCACTTGTGGGCGTGTGAGCATTACTAGACGCCCTTTCTAATGGTCTTGCGCCGCCCAAGGCCGGAGCTGCCATGCAGTTCTTTCCCCGTCACATTGATGAATAGTCGCCATGTGTCGTCATAGCCGATGGCGTCGTGTGCCGCGCGCGCGCGCGCCGGGGTGGAACCAAGCCATGTTGTTCGGCTTCGTGCTGCCAGCCTGAGCAGGCTGGCGCGTATTTCGGGGGGAATATCAGCTTGCACATGGTCGGCGAGCCAGCCGAACCGCCGCACGAGGGCGCCTGAACCTATTCGTTCGAGATAGTCTGTGGCTTTGGTCCAGTCAAATCGGCGGCTGGCCGTCGCCAGTATGGTGGCAGCTTCGCCCACTCCGCCAGCCAGATCCGGGCGATCAATGCAGTCGATGGCGGTCTTTTCACGGTCGGAAATCATGACCTTGTATCCGAGCACATCGACTGGCTCGAAGCCGAAAAACTTGCTCTGCGATTGATTGACAATCTGGACGCGTGATTCTCCGACTTCGCGTTCCCGCAATCGCGCGGGCGTTACTACGAAGATCACATTGCGATGCTGTGTTGTCAGTCCGTAATGGGCTGCTGCGGAGCTGAACCCGATGTAATAGGGATTGGCGATGCGGCTGGCAAGCGCCAGAAGATTGCCGTCTCCGAGGGCGTCAGGCCCTTGGTCTGGCGGTATCAGCAGATATTCTCCCCACGTTGCCCGTTCGAGCCATCCTTTGCGGCGCAGGGCTTCGATGACATGGTCGGCGGCCTTGACGCTGCCACCGAGCAGATTGACGATCTCCGCCCGCGTCACCTCTCGCTGCCCCCGTTCGGTGAGCGCCAGCACGACCTTTCCTTCTTGTGTTGATAGAGATCGGGTTATATGTTCCATGTCATTCCCTGTAACAAAACCCCTCAAAAGAGGGTGTTTTGATGAAAACTATAGCAGCTTGTCTCGTCTCGGTCAACCATTCTCTGTAACGAAACCCCCTATAAAAGGGGGTTTCGTTACATGATCTGGCACGAGTGAGGGTATGGCCGAAGGCGTGACCCGAATTTGAAGAACCCGGAAGCAGCTCGGAAGTCGATGGCTTCTGAGTTCAATTCTGGCTGGGTCGTTAAGAAGTAAATGGCATCGTAAAACCATTGTGTCTCAGCGGTTTGATTCATATCGAGCACGCCAGCTCTGCAAGAAAAAATGGCACTTTTTTCTTGCAACTGCTGCTCTTGCTCGTGAATCAGCGTGTCAGAAATTTGCTACATTTTTCTGACATAAACCGGACTCGACTAGTTCAATTGATGACGCACTGCGTCACGAATTGAAAATGCTTTATACGATCTCCCAGCGTGTCCATTCAGGACACCGAGTGGAAAGTTTTTCCACTCTTTGCAGCGCCGCGGCGCTCTACGCTTCTTCCTGGCAGAAGCACTTAGAGGAGCTGCGTGGGGTCCAATACCACCAAAAACGGAAGCGGCGCTATGTTGGAAAGGCAGCGCGGCTCGGCGCGGCCCGCAAGCGTTGGGAAACGGCTCGATCCGGCGCTAAAATCGTGGCTGGACAACGTCATCATCCCCGCGCTGGTGCGGGAATATGTAGCCGAAATTGAGAAGCACAATCGACTTGCGATGGATGGCGGTTCAGAGTTACCTTCCGACTAGGACAGGGGAAAAACATGACCCTTCGCTGCGCCGCTTATGCCCGCTACTCCAGTGACCTCCAGAGTCCTCGTTCGATCGAGGACCAGCTTCGGATATGCCGTGAATACGCGCATTCCCACGGGTTCACGTTTCTCGAAGAACACGTCTATGCCGATGAAGCGCTGAGCGGCGTCGGCGCGGATCGTCCGGGGCTGGGCCGTTTACTGGCTGCGGCGCTTTCTCCTGCGCGCCCTTTCGACATCATCCTGCTCGATGACAGCAGCCGCCTGGCGCGAAACACGAAAGATGCGTTGACCTTCTTCGAGCGGCTGAACTTCGCCGGCATCCGGCTGATCGCTGTCAGCCAGGGCATCGATTCCGACAACGAACAGGCCCATGTGCTGGTGACTGTCCACGGCATGGTGGACAGCCTGTATGTGAAGGAACTTGCCAAGAAGACTCACCGCGGACTCGAAGGTCTGATGCTGCGGGGCCAGCATACGGGCGGACGCTGCTTCGGCTATGACTCGGTGCCGGTAGCTGGAACAGCCGGAAAGCAACTGGTCACCAACGAGAATGAAGCGGCGGTGGTTCGCCGCATCTTCGAGATGTCGGCGGAGGGTCAGTCGCTTAAGACGATTGCAAAGACTCTGAACCACGAGTGCGTTCCACCGCCGAGGCCGAGGGCGGACAATCGGTACGGGACGTGGTGCCATACCTGCATCCGCGAGATGCTCAGGCGGGACCTGTATCGAGGCAAGGTGATCTGGAACAGCTCTCGTTTCGTGAAAACTCCCGGCACCAACAAGCGGGTGCGGCGTCCGAGACCTGAGAGCGAGTGGCGCATCGTCTCTCACCCTGAGCTTCAGATCGTCAGCGATGAACTGTGGCAGCGTGTGCAGGAACGGCAGAAAACTCTGATGGCCACCTATGGGGGAGCGAAGAGTGGGGGAGTTCTGATGCCCCGCTCGGCCACAAGCCCCTATCTTCTCAGCGGCATCCTGAAGTGCGGGATGTGCGGCGCCAACCTGATTATCGTCAGCGGCTATGGTTCTTATGGTCACCATCCGAAGTACGGCTGCTCCCAGCACTTCAATCGCGGGACCTGCTCGAATGCGGTTACGGTGAGGCGGGACTGGCTGGAAGGGCGGTTGCTGGACGAGTTGCAGAATCAGGTTCTGAAGCGCGAGGCCATCGAGTACGTTCTGGACGAGTTCGGAAACCACGTCAAAAATGCGTTTGCCAATCTCTCGAACCAGTTGGCTCAGATGCGTGAGCGTAAAGGGAAGCTCGAAGGGGAGTTGCGACGGCTGGCCGAGACCGCGGCGGCTACAGGTCCTTCCGCTTTCCTAGTCGCTGCGATCCACGAGCGCGAACAGCAATTGCGGGATATTACTGACCAGCTTCTGGCGGGAGGGGACAATTCCGTTGACGCTCATCTGTTGGACATTCGCAATTTCGTGACGCGAAGGCTGGGAGATCTTCGCACCCTGCTGTCCGGCGACCCGGTTGCAGCCCGGAAAGAATTGTTGAAGCACGTTTCCGAGATTCGGATGATGCCACAGGCCAGGAATGGGAGCGAAAAGCCGCACTATGTGGCGGAGGGCAACTGGAACCTGCTGGGGCATGAAAAGAAAGAGTTTGCCGGAGATAACACATCACGGCAAATTCGTGTGGTTGCGGGGGTAGGATTTGAACCTACGACCTTTGGGTTATGAGCGACCGGGAACTCGCGTAAATGCAAGACTTTACAGGACGAATGGCTACCCGGAAGTACGGAAAAGTACCCACTGGACAGGGATTTGGGAGTGAGTTGGGAGTGAATTTTGACTAGCGGGAAATCCATCCAACGGTCACAGGAATGTCTCATGGACGGACAAGATGCGCCTCAGTCTCTTTACCTATCGCCCCATCATCCGGCCGGTTTGCTACCTTTAGTTCATGCAGGTGACGGTCAAGATCCCGGACGAACTCGCCGCGCAGATCCGGTCGCGCGGGCTGACTCCGCAGAGCTATGTTGAGGGTCTGATCGCCGAACAGATCGCGACGGCAAGAGGGTCTGCGATGGACAAGCTCAGCCTGGAAGAGTTCGAGGCTTCGCTGGATGAGTTGCCGCGATACTCCGACAAGATTCCTGTATTGCCCGCAGAGGCGTTCTCTCGCGAAAGCCTCTATCAGGATCATGATTGATGGCTGGGGCGTCCCTCTACCTGGCCGATAGCGACATCCTGCTCCGTGTGACCAAACGCGATTACCCCAATCAGCACGTCTCGATGTTTTCAGCGCGGCTGATAAGGGTGCTCTGTCAAAGCGACAGCTCCGCCCCGGCGATGCGCCGACCAAAGATATTCTAGTCGAGTTGATAACGTATGTGTTATTATTGGAGTGAGGAATGATTAGGGTTCATGAATACTTGGACGCTCGTGGCCGCAACGAATACCGGAGGTGGTTTGACGGCCTTGACGTTGCAGCCGCCACCAAAGTCACCGTGGCTCTGGAACGCATTGCCGCTGGCAATACGTCCTCGATTAAGCCCGTTGGCGAAGGTGTCTCGGAATACAAGATCGACTTCGGCCCAGGCTATCGGATTTATTTCGGCAAGGACGGCGATCAACTCGTCATCCTGCTTGGGGGCGGTACAAAGAAACGGCAGAACCAAGATATAGAGGATGCCAAAGCTGCGTGGCGCGAATACAAAGAACTCAAGAAGGATGCTCTGAAGCAGGCCGGGGCAAAGACAGGGATAAAGACCAGGAAAGCGAAACGCAAGTAGGAGGACTGACAATGGCACTTACACGAGATTTCCGCGATACCATTCGTGAACGCGCACAGCGCGAACCGGCTTTTCGCCAGAGTCTTCTTCGTGAGGGACTTCAGCTCATCAATAGCGGTGATTTTGCTACGGGCCGTGCTGTGTTGCGCAACTACATCAATGCCACGATAGGTTTTAGCGAACTTGCGCGTGAAACGAATATCCCCTCGCCCAGCCTGCAAAGGATGTTCGGGCCGAGCGGGAATCCGAGCGCCCAAAACCTCTTTGGCGTCATTGCGGCGCTTCAAAAAAATGAGGGCGTCAGCATCGAGTTGCGGATGCGCACTTCGTAAACCCCAAAGCCATCAAGTAGGGTTTGGATCATTGCGGAGCGTACAACACGTTCCGGTTTCTGAATTGTTGTCGAATTCCGTGTCTGGGGCGTGGGGGGGGACGCTGCCTCTAGGTCCAGCGCAACCATGAACTTTACCCTCCATTTCTGGGTTCGTCATTCCAAAATGGAATGACGAACGCTCAAAAAGTCATTGGACGTTTCCGCCAACCGATCTTAGCGTTGCGCCTAGCTGACAACACCAAGTCAGCGGAGGTGCAAAGATGCTCAGAATCCGCCGTGCGTTCCGGTCAGAAATTCCCCTGAATCGGTCGTCCAATGCCGCCGCTCAGCGGTGGTCACGACTCTTTTCCAGACAAAAGCTCCGCCATGCCGCTCACGTCATGGGGCCGACGCTGGTTGCTCTCGCTTTTGCGGGTGTAAGCAGCGGTGTCGCTCATGCCCAGGGAACGATAGACTTCTCCGGGGCAGCTACCCTGATGGCCACGTTCAAGACCTTCGCCATCTACGCCGGGGCCGTGATTTGCTTTGGCGGCCTCATCTTTGCGGGAATCCGCATGATGAGTGGACGGTTCCAAGACGCTATTCCTGGCCTCTTCGGTGCGCTGTTTGGTGCCGGAGTCCTGGGGTGGGGCGCGGGCTGGATCGGCAGTCTTACCGGTCAGTCCATGTGAGGTGCGCCCATGACCAAGCGGGGAGAACCGTTACCAATCAACCAAGCGCTGAATCGTCCGAGAGCCAAGCTCGGCCTCGACCTCACAGCATGGATG
>NFUO01000092.1 GCA_002197545.1 Acidobacteria subdivision 2 bacterium RH1 MAG20
CCCCACAGGTAGTGGCACTCAATGCGCCGCGTTACCGTCAGTCGCTCTACCCTCTTGCAAACTATCAGCTCAGCCCCAACGAGGCAGCACGATTGAAGAGCGGTGGTGAGACCCCCATCGAGGTCGCGAAAGGCCAGATACGCTCCTTAAGAATTGAGCCAGGACAGGAAACGACGGGAATCGTGGCGGTACAGCTGCCCCAGGGACACAAGGAACCAACCGTGCTTCGATTGGTATTCCTTGCTGGCCCCACGGGACCGATTAACGCAACGCTGGTGCTTTGAGATGGCGACGCAGAGTTCGTCACATGAGGTCCATGCCTGGATCAAGGAGTCTTTGGGACAACGGTCGGACATCGGTCTAAAGAAAGCGATCGTCAACATGCTGTTCGAGCCCCCCAACCCCTTCGACCCGAGAGCACAACGCAAACCCAAAGCTGGATTCGTGCTTGGCGCGATCCTATCTGCTACTGCCGTGGTCTGTTTTTGCTATTTCAACTTCGCGGGTTAATTGGTTGTGACTCGATGAGCTTCTTCGTCCAACTATTGGAGGCAATCGCGATTGTCGTCCCAGATGTTCTCACACTGGGGTTGCTCGCTCCTGCGTTCTTCAGCCTTTACTGCATCGCGAAGGCGCTCGGTCTGACCGGGACCGCAGACATGGACTTGGCTCTTGGGATCTCTCTCATCCTCGCGTATTTGGGCACCGTCGCTGTCAACATCATGAGTGTTGTACTAACTCCAGCGCGATCGAGAATGACAACCTCGTCTTGGTCGAAGTCAAAAACGGACCAGGCTGGACGTGAATCTCTGCCTGGGAAGCTGGAGGAACAACCTGTCGAACACGGAGGCGCGGTCATCGAGTCATGAACCCTGGGTATTCAACACCGCGTGACCATCCTCCTCTTATCGAGACTTACGAGGTTGTCATCGCTGCACTCTTGCTCGCCGGTGGCTCGTTCGCTTGGTATATCGCAAGAGAGAGATCCCACTTCGCTGGCGGGCAAGTCGCCGAGTTGGCCTGCTATCTCTTCATCGGAATGACTGCTCTCTATTCCGCGGCATATCTGATTCTCACAGCACGCTTGCGCCGAGAAAGACAGTGGCCCCATCCGCCCCTGGTAGTGCGTCCCAACAGAGACGAGCGCGCAACACAAGAAGCCTGGACGCAGGATGCCGTTGTGTTGGGTTACGACATACACGGCAAGCCATGGATGTGGCCCGATCGTGTCCGGGTGATGCAAGGAATTGTGTTGGGGATGACCGGATCGGGAAAGACGACCCTGCTGCGCAACATCATTACGCAGGACTTGTGCCGGTTTGTCGGACCTCGCGAAGACCGCCACCACATACCGATGGTGATCTTCGACGGCAAGGGTGACATGGAATTCTTTTACAGCCTTCTCCCACACATACACCACGCCGGCCGCCTGAACCAGTTGCGCGTTCTGAACCCTGCCCGGCCGGACGTATCGGTGCGGTACAACCCCTTCCACTGTAGCGATGAGGACTACATGCCGGTGGTGAATATGGTGTTCGGTTCCTTCAACCTCCACGACGAGTTTTTCGGCAAGCACCAGTTGAATTACCTCGCGGATATTGTGCGGGTGCTCGTGTACACGGGCCTGAAGTTCAACTTCTACGATGTGCTCGTGATGGCGATTGACGAACAGGTATTGCGGGAACAAGTGGCGAAAGCATCTCGGCATCTGGAGCAGGACACAGGGATAAGCACGCAGCGGAAACTCAACTTCGAGATGTCTGTGAAGAATTTATTTCAATCGTTCCAGGACCGGGAACGGGTGCCCAAGATTCAGGGTTTGCTGAACGAGTGCATGACGTTTCTCGACGACGAGTTGAGCATCATCACAGGCCCGTATGAGGACCTGCTTTCTCTGGACGAGGTGATCGAGCGGGAACTCATCCTGTTCGTGACATTGAATGTGAACAAGAACACCGAGCCGGTTCGTGCGCTCGGCAAGATGCTGCTGCAGAACCTTCAGCTTGTTGTCGGGAAGAGGTACGAAAGCGAGGAACAGCGCCACAGGACGAACCGGCCGCTCTTCAGCGTCATACTGGACGAATTCGCCCCCTTTGGATACCGGAACTTTCCACAAATTCTACAAACAGCGCGAGGCACCAACACAGCGTTTCTGTTCTCGATGCAAAGCCTCCCTCAGCTCATGCACGTCGGCCGCGGGTTCAAAGAGGATGTGGCCTCCGCACCGAACACAACCGTGACTCTGCGAACCCGCGACGAGGAAACGGCGAGCTATTTTCTGCGGGCCTCGGCGGAGCATCGCGTCACGCGGCGCAGCTTGTCCATGGAGCGGTGGAAGTTCTTCGGATACGAACGATATGAGGAGACAGGCCGCGCGGTTGATGTTCAGTCCACCGAAACGCGCGCGCTCGACGAGCACATCAAGAACCTGCCGAAAGGTCAGATGGAAATTCTGATGACGGACGACACGCGCGGAACTCTCCATGCGCACTTGCATGTGCGCCCTCCAGCGGACGTTCGAGTGCCTCACTTCGAGCCCGCGCTTTATCCTCGGCTGAAACAGTCGCGTGCAACATCGGTGGGCGCCCATCTGCGCTTTAAGAGTGCCGAATTCACTGCGACGCGATCCGCGAGGCGCATGCGGTGAGAATTATGAAGCGAGCAATCTGTAGCGGTTTGCTAATGATCGTCCTTTTCTCTGTTGCTCCAAGTGTCCAAGCGCAAGCCCCGCAGCGGTACGTTGACCGGGCCACATGGTACGAATTTCTGCTAAAGCAATTCAACCGGAGCAATTTCGACTACGGAGCCTGGTTTGAGAAACGGCGTGAGGTTTTCCTCCAAGCAACCGTGAAGGAACCGCACTTCTGGTACAGCGTGTCTGTAACTGCGGGGATGTTGCTCATCATGGTTGCCTACACCAAGCTGTATCTGGACCACCGCCGCAGCATGCGAGTCACCGCGGAGATGATGGCGGACATCTACAGCCACGATCTCCTTGCACGTCAGGCGGCAACCGAAGCCATCGAGAAATACAACCGGCACATCGAGCAGTGTAATCGCGCGATCGAGGCCTCGGAAGCAGGAGACGTCCGACCCGGCTGGGGCGATACGCAGGTAGACAGTCTCAGAGTAGAGCTCCAGCGCGTCGCGGGTCGACTCGAAGCGACAACCCAGGATAGGAACAAACTTCAGGAAGAGCTCCAGCAGAAATCACTTGTCGTTGCCGACCTTTCCATGCGGCTCGACGCTCTGTCAAAGAAGGTGAACGGATCGCGAAGCTCCGGGACCGGCAATGGGGAAGCCGTGTCGCCCGACGCAAATGGGGACGGCGCCAAGCTTGTCGGTCACATCAACCGGCTGCAGGAAGATTTGTATTCCGAACGGCAGAAGAACAAGCGCTTGAAGGGGGCGTGACAGAAATGTTGGTCACAGTTACAGGTTTTGGAAGTGTTTGGCGACGTCGCTTTGGCAAGAACCAGAGTGATCCGAGGCGGTTTGCGCGTGCGGCATACTTCAACACAACCGGCGTTTGCGTCGATGGAAAGATCAGGACCCGACCGAGGATTGTCGGTCATGTGCGGTTCAATGGTGTCGGAGGCTTCGATCCGAATCGCCCGCTGGGAATGATCAACGGCGTCTTCGAATGCGCGGAACCCTGCATTTGGCAGGGACAGAACAAGGTTCTTTTCAAGAGCATGCTGCCAGCTCCGCGACAACCTGACTACTTCTTAGTTGTCGTTAGAGCCTCTGAGATCGGACACCTGGACGTGGGGTCACTGGCATGGAGGTCAGAGGGTACATTCCTAATTTCTTTCAGCGAGTGTCGTGATCAACAGGAGGCGATGATGTTGATGCCAACCTACAGCTGGCTGCGGACTGACATCGGCAGGTTTGTCGTCCGGCCATTCATCACCTGGCCTTGGAGTGCACGCCTCCAACTGGAGTCTGCATAGCAGAGCGGTGAACAAATGCGATATCCGAAAGGCTCCATTCAATTGAATAAGTCGCGAGACCTCCCGCTCCTGCGTCAAATCCTGCGCTCGGAATTCGTCACCCACTCGCAGCTGTTCGAATTCATGCAACTGTGCCACTGCGAGCGGGGTCGCAAGTCGTTCGATTGGAGGCTGCGAAGATTGGTGGACCGCGAACTTGTTCGGCGGCAGACAACGCAAGGTTATAGCGGTGAGTTTGTGTATTCCGCTGCGAGCAGCGCCGCACTTTTGCTACAAGGGATGGGGGAGTACTGCTTGGTTGGACGTGGCCGGTTCAACGGGAAGGAAGCTGAGCGAAGTGTTCTTCATTCCATCGGACTCAACGAGATTCATTTGAGTGTGCTTCAGGCAGGGTTACTTGTTCGCTGGATAGGATCGATGGAGGTCCGCTCGCAGAATGAGCTGACCGGGTTTGGTTTCGCGAAAGACTACGATGCGGTTGTCACAGTTCGCACTGAGGCG
>NFUO01000093.1 GCA_002197545.1 Acidobacteria subdivision 2 bacterium RH1 MAG20
CGCCTCAGTGCGAACTGTGACAACCGCATCGTAGTCTTTCGCGAAACCAAACCCGGTCAGCTCATTCTGCGAGCGGACCTCCATCGAACCGATCCACCGGACAAGTAACCCTGCCCGAAGCACACTCAGATGAATCTCGTTGAGTCCGATGGCATGAAGAACACTCCGCTCAGCTTCCTTCCCGTTGAATCGGTTGCGACCAACCAAGCAGTACTCCCCCATGCCTTGTAGCAAAACGGCAGCACTGCTCGCGACGGAATACACGAACTCACCCGTACAATTTGACGTTGTCTGCCGCCGAACAAGTTCGCGGTCCACCAATCTTCGCAACCTCCAATCGAAAGACTTGCGATTCCGCTCGTAGTGGTTTAGTTGCATGAATTCGAACAGCTGCGAGTGGGTGACGAATTCCGAGCGCAAGATTTGACGCAAGAGTGGGAGGTCTCGGGATTGGTTGAGTTGAATGGAGTCTTTTGGGTAGCGCATTGCTCAGTTATCTCCATTCGCGAACTCTAACTGAAGCCGCGCACTCCACGGCCAGGAGATGAACGGCCGGACGACGAACCTCCCGACGTCAGTCCGCAGCCAACTGTCGGTCGGCATCAACAGCATCGCCTCCTGTTGGTTGCGACACTCGCTGAAGGAAATCAGGAGCGTGCCTTCCGACCTCCATGCCGGCGACCCCACATCGAGATGTCCGACTTCACAGGCTCTAACGACAACCAAGAAGTAGTCAGGCTCCTGCGGGGCTGGCAGCATGCGCTTGAACAGAACCTTGTTCTGTCCTTGCCATATGCAGGGCTCCGCGCACTCGAAGACACTGTTGAGCGCCTTCAGAGGAGAGTTGGGATTGAAGCCTCCGACACCATTGAATCGTGCGTGGCCTGCGATCTTTGGACGCGTGCGGATCTCGCCGTTTACTTGGACACCGGTCGTGTTGAAGTACGCTGCACGCGCAAACCGCCTGGGGTCATCCGGGTTCTTCCCAAGGCGTCGCCGCCAAACACTTCCAAAGCCTGTGACCGTGACCAGCATTTCTGTCATGCACCCTTCAAACGCTTGTTCTTTTGCCGTTCGGCATACAAATCCTCCTGCAGACGATTGATGTGACCGACAAGCCTGGCGCCGTCCCCGTTTGCGCCGGGCGACACGGTTTCCTCTGTGCCGGCCCCGGAGCTTGGCGGTCCGTTCACCTTCTTTGATAGAGCGTCAAGCCGCATGGAAAGGTCGGCAATGACGAGCGATTTCTGCCGGAGTTCTTCCTGAAGTTTGTTCCGATCTTGCGTGGTGGCTTCGAGTTGGCCTGCGAGGCGCTGCAGTTCCGCTCTTAGGCTGTCGATCTGCGTATCGCCCCAACCAGGCCGCCCGTCTCCAGCCTCCGAGGCTTCGATCGCGCGGTTGCACTGCTCGATGTGCTGGTTGTGTCGTTTAATCGCCTCATTTGCCACCTCTCGGGAATGGAAGTCGTGGCTGTAAATGTCTGCCATCATTTCCTCGGTAACTCGCATCTTGCGCCCGTGGTCGAGATGCGATTTCGCGTAGGCACTCATCATGAACAACGACCAAGCGGTCACCAACAAGCTGTACCAGAAGTCGGGCTCCTTCACAGTCGCCTCGAGGAAAGCCTCGCGTCTCTCCTCCAGCCAGGCTCCGTAGTCGAAACCGCTTCGCTTGAGCCTCTTCAACACAAATTCGTACCATGTATCCCGGCCAAGCGACGGCTGTCGCGGAGTTTGCGCTCGGAGATTGGAGGCCGCAAAGGAAAGGACGACCGTCAATAAGCTGCAACAGACTGTTCGCCTCATATACCGCACTGTTAGCGCCCTCGTCTTGCGTAGCGCGTTCCTGTAAATTCCGGGCTCTTAAATCGGAGATTCGCACCTACACACGCCGCGCGGGATTGTTTGAGACGGGGATACAGTTCGGGTTCGAAGTGCGGGATCGTGACGTCAGTGGGAGGACGAACGTGCAGGTGGGCGTGAAGCGTGCCGCGTGTGTCATCCGTCATCAGGATTCCCATCTGCCCCTTGGGCAGATTCTTGATGTGCTCGTCTAGGGCTCGAGTCTCCCGAGCCTCGATATCGACCGCCCGGCCCGTCTCCTCATAACTTTCGAAACCGAAGAATCTGCGTCTCTCCATGGACATGTTGCGGCGTGTGACGCGATGTTCCGCAGAGGCTTGCAGAAAATACTGCGCTGTTTCCTCGTCGCGAGTTCTCAACGCCATGATCGTGTTGGGAGCCGAGGTGACGTCTTCTTTGAACCCGCGGCCGACGTGCATGAGCTGTGGAAGGCTCTGCATCGAGAACAGGAACGCCGTGTTCGTTCCCCGTGCCGTCTGCAGGATCTGCGGAAAGTTCCTATACCCGTAGGGAGCGAATTCATCGAGGACTACGCTGAATAGGGGCTTGTTCGCCCGCCGGCGTTGTGCATCGCTTTCATACCTCTTGCCAACGATCAACTGAAGATTTTGTAGCAGCATCTTGCCCAGCGCTCGCACCGGCTCCGTGTTCTTGTTCACGTTCAAGGTTACAAACAGGATGAGTTCCTGCTCGATTACGTCGTCAAGCGACAGCAATTCTTCGTACGAGCCCGTAATGAGACTGAGTTCATCATCCAGGAAGGTCATGCACTCGTTCAGCAGGCCCTGAATTTTTTGCACCCGTTCACGGTCTTGGAATGACTGATACAAGTTCTTGACGGACATCTCGAAATTCAGCCTTCGTTGCGTGCTGATGCTTTCGCTCTGCTCAAGCCGCCGGGCGGCCTGAGTTACCTGCTCCCGCAACACCTGTTCATCGATGGCCATGACCAACACGTCGTAGAAGTTGAACTTCATGCCCGTATACACGAGCACCCGGACAATGTCTGCGAGGTAGTTCAACTGGTGCTTCGCGAAGAACTCATCGTGCAGATTGAAGGAGCCAAACACCATGTTCACCACGGGCATGTAGTCGTCACCGCCGCAATGGAACGGGTTGTAGCGCACGGATATGTCCGGCCGGCCAGGGGTGAGCACGCGCA
>NFUO01000094.1 GCA_002197545.1 Acidobacteria subdivision 2 bacterium RH1 MAG20
ATCCACAAGAATGTCATGCTCGACGACCGGGGCGGCCTCATTCTGCATGAAGGTACCAGCGTTGCGGATTATGCCAACATTTACAGTCATACTCACGACATCAACACGCAGGCCGATGTCAACAACAGGCCCACGGAGCTTGGGCCCCGGGCGCGCGTTACCTACCATGGCACGGTCCTTGCCGGCTCCAACGTTGGCGAAGATGCCATGCTGGGCGCCATGGCCGTAGCCACGCGCGACGTGCCTCCTGCGAGCGTCTCTGTGGGAATTCCTGCCCGCGTGAAGCGCGAGAAAGCCAAGCCTCCGATAAGCTAGTGGTATGAATCAGGAAGTTGTACTCATTCTTTTTCAGGTAGTGGTTCTTGTGCTTGCCTTCAGCGTGCATGAGTGCGCGCATGCCTGGGTTGCGTGGAAGCTGGGCGATCCTACCGGCAAGATGCTTGGCCGCGTCACGCTGAATCCGCTGAAACACCTTGATCCATTGGGTTCGGTGTTCATGCCGCTACTGGCGCTGGTCTACCATTGGCCGCTGATTGGCTGGGCGAAGCCTACGCCGGTGACGTCTCGCAACTTCAAGAACTACAAGCGCGACGACATCCTTGTGACGCTTGCCGGGCCGGCCAGCAATCTGGCCATGGCGACGGTGGCGCTGGTGCTTCTTATCATCCTCAAACATGTTGTGGCTGGCGGTCTTACGGCGGTGGCGACTGCGGTGGCGCTGGCTTCGAATGTGAAGGGAATCCCCACAGTAGGGCTTCCGGCTTTGTTTCCGGTGGCTTTGTTCCTTTATTTCGTGATACTTATCAACCTTTTGCTGTTCATCTTCAACCTGATTCCCATTCCGCCGCTCGATGGAAGCCATATTCTGCGGCACTTTCTGCCCTATAAGGCAGTGCAGCTGTATGACCGGATGGGGATGATTGGGTTAATTATCCTGTTTCTTATCGGGGGAAGCTTTATCTTTAGCGTGTTCTTCAATCCTCTTCTGGGGACTTTCAATCGCCTTCTCTTTACGCTTTAGGACACGCTTTTTGGGGCTGCAATCTTGCTTGGGCATTTGCTGCTTTGCGGGAGGAGTGGGCTGGCTCCTTCCCGTTTCTGGCTGCGTTTTTCGCTGCTTCATCATGTAACCTTAGGTTTTGATTGCAATGACTGAAAATACATCGATCACACCGCGCCGCCGCGTCCTCAGCGGTATGCGTCCCACGGGCCGGTTGCATCTCGGCAACTACATGGGCGCGCTCTACAACTGGGTAAAGCTCCAGCACGAGTATGAGTGCTACTTCTTCATCGCCGATTACCATGCATTGACTACCGACTATGCCGATACGTCCGAGTTGAAGAAGAACATCCGCGAGGTGGCACTCGACTTTCTCGCTGCGGGTCTTGACCCCAAGCTGTGCACCATCTTCATCCAGAGCAATGTCAAAGCCCACTTCGAGCTTCATGCTCTGCTCAGCATGATTACCCCTTTGAGCTGGCTTGAACGAGTTCCCAGCTACAAAGACCAGCAGGAACAGCTTCGCGAGAAAGACCTCGCCACCTACGGTTTTCTCGGTTATCCGCTGCTTCAGTCCGCCGACATTCTCGTTTACCAACCTCACTTTGTCCCCGTGGGCCAGGATCAGGCTGCCCACGTCGAACTGACCCGCGAAGTAGCGCGTCGCTTCAATCTGTTCTATGGGGCAAAGTCTGACACGGTGGCGCACAAGATTGAGAGGGCTGCTTCGGATAAGGAGAAGATGGTGGCATTGGAAGATGAACCGCGCGTGTATCAGGCGATTCTGCCTGAGCCAAAGGTTCTCCTGACTCCCAGCCCTAAGCTTCCCGGCACCGATGGCCGTAAGATGTCGAAGAGCTATGGCAACACAATCCTGCTCTCCGACCCCGAAGACGTAATCCGGGCCAAACTGAAGACGATGGTCACAGATCCCGCTCGAATCCGCCGTACCGATCCCGGCAATCCTGAAGTATGTCCTGTTGGCGACCTGCACAAGGTTTTTTCACCGGATGCTACGCGATTGAAGGTATGGGAGGGCTGTACAACGGCGGGAATCGGGTGCATCGAATGCAAGGGATGGCTCGCGGATAATGTGGTCTCATTGCTGGCGCCCATCCAGGAACGACGGCGATATTTCGAGCAAAACCCGGATGAAGTAGATGCCATCCTTGCCGACGGAGCTATTCGGGCTGCGGCTCGAGCCGAACAAACCATGAAGGAAGTTCGCAAAGCAGTAGGTCTTCGCTAATCATGTCCGAAGAAATCCTCCATCCCGAAGCCTCGCCGGAGCAGCCCGAAGAGATGCGGCACGAAACGTCCTCGTCTCAGTCAGTCGCCGCAGACGAGACGCAAGGTTCCTCGATCGAGATAACTTCAAAGGCGCACGAGCCCTTTGAGTTGCAACCAAAGCCGGTTCCGCCCGCGCCGCCGGAGCCGAAGCGCCCCTCAGCAGCCAAGGAAGAGGCTTCGCAGTCGCCCTTCTCGGTCACTGTGGGACAGGTCTACGATGGGCCGCTCGACCTGCTGCTTGACCTGATCCGCAAGCAGAACATCGACATCTACGACATTCCGATTGCCCGCATCACCAGCCAGTTTCTGGACTACACGCACCAACTGAAGCAGACCGACGTGGACTCCGCCGGCGAGTTCATCTACATGGCCTCGCTGCTGATTCACATCAAGTCGAAGACGCTGCTGCCGCGCGACCCCAGCGATGTTCTCGGCGGCGACCCCGAAGACCCACGACGCGAGCTGGTGGAGCGGCTGCTCGAGCATGAGCGCTTCAAGGCCGCGGCGCAGATGCTGATGCAGAAGCAGCAGATTGAAGAGGCCACCTGGTCGAATCCCGGCATCCGCGAGTTCAAGGACGATGCCGGCGCTGAGCGTGAGATTGCCGCCGACACAGTCGATCTTGTCCGCGTCTTTCAGGACATTTTGAGCCGCCTGCGCGAGCGTCCCATGCTCAACGTCGATGAGGAGTCGGTCACAGTGGCGCAGATGATCGACTATGTGAAGCGTCGCCTCATGATGGAGGACAAGCCGGTCAGCCTTCGCCGTCTGCTGCACAATACGCATACGGAGCGCGCCCTGATCTGCATGTTTCTGGCGATGCTGGAGTTGGTGCGTTTGCAGGCCGTCTTGCTGCATCAGCCGATCGAGCAGGGCGACATTCTCATCAAGAAGACGGATAACTTCGATACTGTCTTTGCCGATCAGGCACAGGCGCGGGACGACTGGAAGTAACCGTCGGCCAGGTGAATCCGCAAGTCCGTAAACAGCGGAATTCATCAGGATTTATGAGAGAAAGATTATTTCTGCGCGGCTATCTCCTTAATAGCCTGCTTTTTTGCTCTTCGCCAACTCTGTAACCATCGTTCCATACCCGGTCTTCAATCCGTCCGTGTAGTAGACATGGGCCAGATCAACATAGCCGGCGGCCAGCAGATGCTGATACTGCGCCAGCTCTGTCGAGGATCTCGGCCGGTATAGAAGCACCGGCTGATCCGCCATCTCTGAGGTGCCCGCGGGCAGTTGCAGTACGCATGCAGTGACTAGCTTCAGCGCAAATTTCTCCTGTTGATGTGCGGCAATTGCCCGGAGAGAGTTAGGTAAAGACGAAATGTGGAAGGCTGGTCACTGCATTCAGCTCCGGTCGAAATGACAGATTTTGGTGCTGGAGCAGGAAAAGAGAAGCTAAGCTAAGTCTTTATGTATCAATAGGTGCAGGAAAATTCACCTTAATAATCCAGCCGCTCGACAACTCATCCCAGGACTTCGGGCATCCCTTTTGATACTGCTCCCTCAGGAGCAGTGAAAGTCAGCCATAAACCTTCCTTCAGTCCCCGTGCGAAAGATGGGATAAAAGCCTCATTTTCTGCCATTGGATTTGCCCCCATGTGGCGAGCGTCATAGCTCGTCTGTAAATCCAATCGAATGAATTTCTATTCATTCCCTCGCTGAAAGGACCCATATGCGCAGGCTAGCACGTACAGTCGCCGTATCATTGGCTATTCTTGTTATGTGTGCCGTGGCACACGCAGATACTCTGATGTACGACTTTACCGCCACCGGCATTCCTTACGGAAATATCATCTTCTCGCTTCCGGCTTCACCCACTCCAACCTCTTTTAACGCTACCTGGTTTAAACTCGCCCATGTCCCCTTGATTGTCAATGGAGATCCGGTGAGGAAGACCATTGACTTCTACACCCTGCTGGCGGGCGGAGGAGCAGGCGGCGCTGGTGTCAGGGAGGATGGCCCTCAGCTCTTTACGGGGCTTACCTCCAGCCCGACCTTTCGGACTGGGACTTTTCCGATTGGAGACTTCAGCCTCACCATCTCCGATCCGACCACCCCGCCATCCATTCCGGAGCCGTCGAGCCTCTTCCTTTTAGGGACAGGTTTGCTGGGAGCCTATGGTGTCTTGAGAAAGAAACAGAGTCTTGGTAAAACCCAGGCGTGATGCAGGCGTGATGGGTTGCAAAACAAATGCCCTGAGTCAGCTCAGGGCATTTTGTTTGTTTGATTGAACTCCGCTACCGTCATTTTAGTGACTGTCATCACGTGCAAACTTCAAGCGACGTAGCAGTGGAACCATCGTCAGCCCCTGGGCCAGCACGGAGAATACGACGACAGTATAGGTGATCGACAGCAGCTCCGTTGCGCCTGTGTGATGCGCCAGGGCAAGGACGAGCGCGACGGAGAGCGCGCCGCGAAGTCCTCCCCAGGTCAACACGGCGCATAGCGCGCCAAAACGATCCACATAGCGGCGTAGCGGGAACAGGATGATTGCGACCGATGCTGCCCGCGCCAGCAATACAGCAGGGATAGTCAACAGACCGGCCACGAACAGCCGCGTCGAGAACGGCACCAGTATCATCGCGAAGCCAAGCAACAGGAAGAGGACTACGTTCAGCATGTCGTCAAGCAGCGACCAGAAGTCGGCTACATGCTGTTTTCTGGGTATGGAGGTGGCGTGCGCCCGGTAGTTCACCATCAGGCCCGCGGCCACGGCTTCGAGGGGTGCGGAGAGGTGCATGGCGTCGGCCAGAGCGTATCCGCCCATGGCCAATGCAAGGGTGAGAAGGGTGCGGAGTGTGTAGTCGTCGCTGAGGCGCATCAGGCGCGAGACGGCGTAGCCGAGTGCGAGGCCAAGCGCGAGCCCGCCGCCGGCTTTGAGTACGAACAGGATCGAAAACCGTGAGAGGGAAGGCATTCCTTGAGGGCCTGACGCCTCCAGCAACGCGAGAAAGAGGATTGCGCCGACGCCGTCGTTGAACAGTGACTCGCCGCCGAGCAGGGTCTGCACCTCGGCGGGAGCTTTGACGCGGCGCAGCATCTCGAGCACGGCTACGGGGTCGGTCGGCGAAATAAGCGCACCGAAGATAAGACAGGTAGTGACGTCCGCCGAAATGTGGCAGAGCCGCAGAATCAGCCAGAGCAGCGTGGCAACCAATATGGTGGCAAGGATGGTGCCCAGCACAGAGAGAGCGGCGATGGGGACGGCCTGTTTTTTCAGATGGTCCAGATCGAGATGCAGCGCTCCGGCGAAGAGCAGGAAGGCCAGCATTCCGTGCAGCACGACCGCGTTGAAGTCGATGGATTGCACGAGCTGTGTGGCGAACTGCTGGATGCCGGGGAGCTGCTTGCCAAGCACGGCGAGGATAGACACCGCAATGACCGAGAGCGCCAGCGTGCCAATGGTCGGCGGCAGGCGCAGATAGCGGTGACTCGCCAGCCCAAAGAGCGCGGCGAGACAGACAATCACGCTGAGTAGAGCAAAGAGGGTCAAGCTGTCAGCCTATCGCAAGATGGAGCACGTTGGAGGATTCTGGATATTGAACTGATAGCAGCCCCACATCCCTTCCCGTGAGCAATCTGTTACTTTGTGTGCAAAATTTGTTCCTTCAACTATCTCGTCAAGATGTTTTGGTATATTTCGGCCGTCTCTTCGTCGAAGCAGCAGAAGATGACGTGGTCCACGCCGCTTGTTGGTAAATGCTCCTGAACTGTTCGGACTGCGATCTCTGCCGCTTGCTGGCGGGGAAACCGATAGATTCCGGTCGAGATTGCCGGGTAGGCGATTGACTTCGCTTCATACTCGCGGGCAAGCTCCATGCAGCGGCGGTAGCAGCCAGCCAGCAGATCGGCTTCGCCATGGGAGCCTCCGTTCCAGACCGGTCCTACGGCGTGGAAGACCCACTTCGCGGGAAGGTCGAAGCCGGGAGTGGCCTTGGCCGAGCCGGTCGCGCAGCCTCCCAGCTTTTCGCAGGCGCGCAGAAGTTCCTTGCCTGCCGCCCGGTGGATTGCGCCATCGACGCCTCCTCCGCCCAGCAGGGAGGTGTTCGCTGCGTTCACAATGGTGTCCGTTTTGAGCTTTGTAATATCTCCGCGAACCACCTCAATCCTGGCCATTTGTACCTCCACGCTGAAACATAATATTGAGATCGCGGCAAGCGGGCGCGGCGTTGGTATGCTTAGGGGATAAATTATGAGTCTCAAAGCCAAGATCGAAGCCGTCATCTATGCCTCGGAAGAGCCAGTAACGCTGGCCCAGCTCGTCGGCCTGCTCGGGCACGAAGCCCAGGCCGAACTCGACCAGATCGAGGCCGCCCAGCAATCGCTTGAGCTGGAAGAGGCCCCGGCGGATGCCGATACCCTCAATAGCGAGGTTCTCGCAGAGCCGGAGGGCGCGGACGAAGCTGCCCCTGCGTCGTCGCCGGTGAGCGAAGCGGTTGCCCCAGAGCCAGCTTCGGAACCAGCCAGCAGCGATCAGCCTTCGTCCGAAACGGCAGAGCAGGAGGGCGAGACCCCGGCTGAGGCCGTACCGGATGAAAAGAAGGCTGCCCGCGAGGCCAAGGAGAAGGAACGTCGTCTGCGGGACTACTTCCGCGCCATGCTCGACCAGCTCATCAACGATTACGCCAATGGCGACCGCGGCCTTGAGATTCGCGAGGTCGCCAGCGGCTACCGTCTGGCCACCAAGCCGGAGTATCACGATGCTGTTCGTGGCTTCGTCAAATCGCTGAAGCCGCCGCTGAAGCTGTCGCTTCAGGCACTGGAGACGCTGGCCGTCGTTGCGTATAAGCAGCCGGTGACGGCGCCTGAGATCTCGGAGATTCGCGGCGTCGATTCGGGAGGCGTGCTGGGCAGCCTGATGGCGCGCAAGCTCGTCACTACTGCCGGGCGCAAGCAGGTAATCGGACGACCGATCCTCTATAAGACGACGCGCGACTTCCTGCTGCGCTTTGGCCTGAAGGACATCAACGAGCTTCCCAGCATCGAGGAGTTCGAGAAGATGGCGGGCGAACTGGCCGAGCAGGAAGAGATTCCCATGGAGCATCACGCTCCTGAGACTGCAGACGAGCTTGAGCCTGAGAAACACACCCACCTTGCCCAGGCCGATGGCAGTCCCGATGCGGAGGACGACCCGCTCGATGTCGAGCTGGAGGACGAGCCTGATGACAATGAAGCTAAGGTCGCAGATACAATTGAAGAGAAGTAAGCAACACCCGCGACCGCGATGAGCAGCCCCGCAGTCAGAAAGCCAGGAACATGACAACGAAATCTATGAATCGGCCCGAGGACGCCCCACAGGGCGACCGCCTGCAGAAGATTCTTGCGCAGGCCGGTATCGCCAGCCGCCGCAAGGCCGAGCAGATCATCCTCGATGGACGCGTCCAGGTCAACGGCAACGTCATCAAAGAGCTGGGCACCCGCCACGACATCTCAAAAGATCACATCCGTGTCGACGGAAAGCTTCTCCATGGCCGCGAGCAGCAGCGCTATTACATGCTCAACAAGCCGCGAGGCTACGTCACCACGCTCGACGACCCGGAGAACCGCCCCACGGTCATGCAGCTTATGACCAAGCAGAAGGGCCCTCACGGCGACCATGTCCGTCTCTACCCGGTGGGCCGCCTCGACTACCTCTCCGAGGGCCTGCTGCTGATGACCAACGACGGCGAACTGGCGAACTCGCTCTCCAAGGCGGCTGCCGGGGTCGAGAAGACTTACCTCGTCAAGGTTAGCGGCCAGCCTCCAGCCAGCGGCCTCGACCAGATCCGTCGCGGCATCATGATCGACCGTGGCCGCCTCAACGAAGTCCGCAGCGGGCGCCGCGACCGCATCATCACCGCTCCAGCCAAGCTCGAACTGGTGCGCGGAGGCGACAATCCCTGGTACGAGTTGACGCTCACCGAGGGCCGCAACCGCCAACTCCGCAAGATGTTCGAAGAGATCGGCCACCATGTCGAAAAGATTCGCCGCATCGGCTATGGAGCGCTTCGCCTCGATGTGCCTCCGGGTGAGTTCCGCGAGCTGACCCCCGGTGAGGTCATCGCACTGGGACGCGCAGCCAAGGGGCAGAAGGTTGTTCCCAAGAAGAAGACGCCGGAGTTCGCGCAGCTCAAAACACCCGCGAAGCCAAAGGCCGGCAAACCTCGGCGCACCTTCGCTGCGAAATCCACAGCCCCGCGCCGACGACCCTCTTAGTGCCTCTTTTCTAAACTTTAATCTGGGTAAGTTTACCTGCCGGTGACTTTAGGGAGCACCACGCACTCCGCGAAGAAGGCTCCTGCTAAGTTGCGGCAAAGGCTAGGCATTCTTCCTTCGCAGCACACGTGTAGCTATTACTCATTTGTGCCATCCGAAGCACTTGACGCTGGTATCTTGCAAGGCACAAAATACTCGAGCTATTCACAGGAGGCCTATGACAAATCCGTTCGGCGCGCATCCAATGAATCAGCAAAGGAGCACTACGTGGCAATCGAAAAAGCAACATTTGGCGCAGGATGCTTTTGGGGTGTAGAAGCCCGTTTCAGCGAACTCACAGGAGTCATCGACACAGCAGCAGGATACGAAGGCGGAGACCTCGAGCACCCAACTTATCAGGAAGTCTGTACCGACCGCACCGGCCACGCGGAAGTCGTTCAAGTCACCTTTGATCCGTCCCGCCTCTCCTACGAGGCACTTCTCGACGCATTTTTCGCGCTCCACGATCCCACCCAGGTCAACCGCCAGGGCCCGGACTGGGGAACGCAGTACCGCAGCGTCGTCTTCACCCACAACGACCAGCAGGCAGCCGAGGCACGAGCGAAGATCGCCGAACTGAACGCCTCAGGCACCTTCCGCCAACCGATTGCCACCAAAGTAGAGACCTCCAGGACATTCTGGAAGGCCGAGGAGTACCACCAGCGCTACCTCGAAAAACGCGGCATGGTGAGCTGTCACATCTAGCAGCATGTATTGAGCCGCTGTGGTTTATGCCCGTGGGATGAACTGCGGCGGCCCCTCCAGACTGAAGCAATATTCAGCAGAGCCTGATCTGTGTTAGTCTGAATATGCACTCTGGAAAGAACGAGTGCGGGCATCGCAGGCAAAGACCCTCCATGGAATTCGGGGTTTGGCCAGAGACTGCGATTCGCCTCTTCCCACCGCTTATCTTCCTTCTAAAAAATCGGAAGCCGCGCTGGTTGCTCTGGCTGGAAGGCCCGTCACAGGACAGGTCTCGCCGCGCAGCAGCAGCGCTTCGATAACCGACAGCAATGCTGATATCAGAATCCATGGTGCTTCGGCATCCCTGCATCCATTCGCCGATCTCTTCAACTCCCCAAAGGACAACCCTTGACTACCGCAACTCTTGAGCAACAAACACTTACCCAGGCTGAACCCAACGTAATCGCAAACTCCAGCCCCATCCCCTCCAATCCGAACGACGTCCGTTTCACCGACTTCGACATCTCCGACTCCCTCAAAAATCGCCTGACCAACGCCGGCTTCAGCATTCCCACGCCGGTCCAGGCCAAGGCCATTCCTCCGGCGCTCGAAGGCGCGGACATCCTCGCCACCGCCTCCACCGGCACCGGCAAGACCCTCAGCTTCCTCATCCCGATGATCGAGCGCATGGACGCGAACTCCGTGCCCAGCACGCGCGGCAAGCGCGGCCCGATTCGCGCTCTGATTCTGTTGCCCACGCGCGAGCTCGCCATGCAGGTGCTCGAAGCCTACTGGAAGCTCGTCCCTAACTCGAAAAACGATGCTGTGCTTGTCTGCGGCGGCCTCTCGGAGAACAACCAGCTTGACCAGCTCGACCGTGGCCCGCGCCTCGTCGTGGCCACCCCCGGACGGCTCGAAGACTTCCTTCGCCGCCGCGAGATCAACATCAACGCCGTCGAAATGCTTGTGCTCGACGAAGTGGACCGCATGTTGGACATGGGCTTCCTGCCCGCCATCCGCCGCATCGTCGGCGCGGTGCCGAAGACCCGGCAAACCATGTGCTACTCGGCGACGCTCGATGCCAACATTCGCGAGATCGTCCGCGACTACGTCAACAAGCCCGTCCGCATCGAGATCGGACAGACCTCGAAACCCTCTGACCGCGTCGAGCTTCGCGTCTACACCGTCATGCAGGACCAGAAGCTCGGTCTGCTCGACCAGATGCTGCGCGAAGAGCAGGGGACCTTCCTCGTCTTCTCGCGCACCAAGCATGGCGCCGACCGCATCTCGAAGAAGCTCGAACGACTGGGCCACGACGCCGATGTGATCCATGGCGACCGTAGCCAGTCGCAGCGCACTGCTGCTCTCAAGGGCTTCCAGAACGGCAAGCACCGCGTCCTCGTCGCAACTGACGTAGCGGCACGCGGTATCGATGTTCAGGACATCGCCCACGTCGTCAATTACGATCTGCCCAACGCCTCGGACGACTTCGTCCATCGCATCGGCCGCACGGGTCGGGCAGGCGCAAAGGGTGTGGCCACGACCTTCGTCATGCCGCAGGAAAAGCACGATGCCCGCAAGCTCGAGCGCGAACTGAAGATAAAGTTCGAGTGGCGCGAAGCCGATAAGAATCTTGAGAAGGAACTGCGCAATCAACCCCTCGACACAACAGCTCAGGGACAGAATCTGATGCAGCTTGAAACCCGCGCCTGGCGCGGCAACGATCCTGTTGCTCCCATGGCCGCAAACCCCAGCCCTTACAAGGCGGCGAAGGGAAGCGGCAGTGGCTTCCGCAGCCGCGGCAAGAGTGGTGGCGGCGGATTCGGTGGCGGTCGCAACTCCGGCGGCGGCCAGCGGTCTGGCGGACATGGCCCCGGCTCAAACAGCCGTTCCAACAGCCGTCCAGGTAGCAGCCGCTCCGGCCCAGCCCGCCGCGGTCAATAACGAAACCAATCGCGCTCCGCTCTGCCAGCCAACCAGCCGCAGAGCGGGGCCGCGTTTTATCGGTGCTTGTTTTTGCTTTTAGGTTTCCACAGAAATTGTCATCCTGAGCGAAGTCGCTCACGCACTTTGTGAGCAACGGAGTCGAAGGACCTGCGGTTGCATTTGCCGTTGTTCGTTCTGAGCTAAGATCATGTCCGAAAACATCCCCAATCTGAGCGAACTCTCCGAGATCGTCGAAAACGACAAGAGCTTCGTCCTGCGCATCGTCCAGCCTGGCCTCGCCGGCCTCATGGATGGCTCCGTCTCGACCCTCGCGCCCATCTTCGCGACTGCCTTCGCCACGCATAACTCACGTACCGTCTTTCTCATCGGAGCGGCCTCCGCCGTGGGCGCGGGAATCTCGATGGCCTTCTCCGAGGGGCTCTCCGACGACGGCTCTCTCACGGGCCGAGGCAATCCCGTCTTTCGCGGTCTTGTCACTGGTCTGATGACCTTCATCGGCGGCTTCCTGCACACGCTGCCTTTCCTCATCCCCAACGTCCACACCGCGCTCACCTGGGCTTACGGGGTCGTCGGCGTGGAACTGGTCGTCATCGCCCTTATCCGTCACCGCTACTTCAAGACCAGCTTTGCGCTCTCCTGCCTGCAGGTCATCGTGGGCGGTGGCCTTGTCTTCGCCGCGGGAGTACTCATCGGCCAGTCCTGATGAACTCCGCGACCTTCACCGCGCCGCAACGCAAAGCCCTATAAAATAGAAAGAATCCCATGATCTCAGTCTCCAATGTCACCATGCGCTACGGCTCGAAGCTGCTCTTCGAGGACGTCTCCGTCACCTTCACCACGGGCCGCCGCTACGGCCTCACTGGCCCCAACGGAGCCGGCAAGTCTACCTTCATGAAGGTGCTCACCGGCGAAATCGACGCCCAGAAGGGCAACGTCGTCCGCCCCAAAAAGATTGGCGTGCTCTCGCAAGACCAGTACGCCTTCGACGCTTACCGCGTCATCGACACCGTCATCATGGGCAACAAGGCCCTCTGGGCTGCCCTCGAAGAGCGCGAGAAGCTCTACGAAAAACCCGAGCTGACCGATGAAGACGGAGCCCGCCTCGGCGAGCTCGAAGGCGTCGTCGGCGACGAAGACGGTTACGAGGCCGAGGCCAACGCAGCAGTCCTGCTACAAGGTCTCGACATCCCCGACGAGCTCCACGAGCGCCACATGTCCGAGCTGCAGGGCGGCCAGAAGGTCCGTGTCCTGCTCGCCCAGGCCCTCTTCGGCAACCCTGAGGCGTTGCTGCTCGACGAGCCCACCAACTATCTCGATCTCGAGTCCATCCATTGGCTTGAGGACTTCCTTACCCGTTACAGCGGTACGCTCATCACCATCTCGCACGACCGCCACTTTCTCAACAACGTCTGCACCCACATCGCCGACATCGACTACGAGACCATCATCCTCTACAACGGTGGCTACGACGACATGGTCCTGCAAAAGACCTCGATCCGTACCCGCATCGAGAGCCAGAACGAGCAGCGCGAAAAGAAGATCGCCCAGCTCAATGACTTCATCGCCCGCTTCTCCGCCGGTACGCGCAGCTCGCAGGTCAACTCTCGCAAAAAGGAAGTCGAACGTCTGGCCACCAGCGAACTCGCCCGCTCCAACATCGCGCGCCCCTTCATTCGTTTCGACATGATTCGGCCCTCCGGCAAGCACGTCCTCGAATTCGAAGCCGTCAACAAGTCCTACGTCCAGAAGGACGGCAAGACCGAACACGTCATCAACAACTTCTCCGCCTCGGTGATGCGCGGCGACAAGGTCGTCCTCATCGGACGCAACGGCCAGGGCAAGACCACGCTGCTCAAAGCCCTGCTGGCCAATGGCCCCGGCATCGAAGAGACCGATGTCTCCATCGACTCCGGCACCGTCAAGTGGGGACACGAGGCGCAGATCGGCTACTTCGCCCAGGACCACACCGGCTCCATCGCCAAGGGAACAACCGTCGCCGAGTGGCTGCATACATTCGATCCCGCAGCCACCAAGGAAGATATTCGCGGCATCCTCGGCCAGATGCTCTTCCGCGGTGAAGAGGGCCTCAAGAAGACCGATGCCCTCTCCGGAGGCGAAGCCGCCCGCCTGCTCTTCTGCAAGATCATGCTGCAGAAGCCCAACATCCTCGTCCTCGACGAGCCCACCAACCACCTCGACCTCGAGAGCATCAACGCGCTCAACCAGGCCATCCAGAAGTACGAAGGGACCGTCTTCCTCGTCACCCACGACCAGGACCTCATCGAAGAGGCAGGCACCCGCGTCTGGCACTTCGAGGGCGGTCCCGACGACTTCCACATCACCGACCACAAGGGCCCCTACGAGGAGTACCAGCAGCAGCTCCAACTCGCCGCGAAATAACCATACAGAAGCCGACCACGGATTTTTACGGATCACCACGGATAAGACAAAGAAAATCCGTTTTATCCACGTGGTCCGTGGTCGGCTTTTGCCCCATCGTTCCCGCTACAATCAACCCATGGCCTCCGAATCCCCCTACGAGCAAGCCCCCTCCCGCAACGTCCTCGGCCAACCCCTCGCCACCTGCGGATGCGAACCCATGACCGGCTTCTTCCGCGATGGCTGCTGCAACACCGGTCCCGGCGACCTCGGCGTCCACACCATCTGCTGCGTCGTCGATACGGATTTCCTCGCCGCCAGCAAGGCTCTGGGCAACGACCTCTCCACCCCCATGCCGCAGCACGGTTTCAGCGGCCTGAAACCCGGCGACTGCTGGTGCGTCTGTGCTGCCCGCTGGCTCGAGGTCCAGCAGGCCGGAGCAGCCTGCCCTGTCGTCCTCGAAGCTACCCACGAAAACACCCTCAAAATCGTTCCCTTCGAGCTTCTCATCCAGTACGCCGTCATCCCCGACCAGCTTCACTAAGCATTTAACGTTTTGTCACGCAAAAAACGATATATTCCTCTTGACAGTCCATCTCCCCCAGGCTGACTGTAAAAGTAATAGAAAAAATCAAATTCTTGCCGTCCCGAACGCCCTTCCTCAGACACGAAAGCAGGAGGCAGCTTCGCAAGATATCTCATACACACCCGCGCCTATTGTCGGGTTTTTCAGGAGCCAGTGCACAATGAAATGTCCTTCCTTCTACAAGAATTTTCTTGTCCTCTCTGCTGCCGTTCTTCTTGCGGCGTCCGCGGCCCTTCCCGTTGCAGCTCAGACCTCTGGAGTAGGCAACATCACCGGCACCGTCACCGACTCTACCGGGGCCGCCGTCCCCAACTCCACTGTCGTGGTCACCAACACCGACACCGGAGTCTCCCGCACCCTGACCACCAACTCTGACGGCTACTACACCGCCACCTTCCTCCAGCCCGGCCACTATGAGGTCATCGCCGGTGGTGGCTCCTTCGGCAAGGTCGACCGCAAGAACCTGACCCTCACCGTCGGCCAGGTCCTCGCCGTCGACGCGGCACTGCCCGCCGGTTCCGTCTCCACCCAGGTTGAGGTCACCAGTGAAGTCCCCATCCTCGACACCGAGAAGACCGAAGTTTCGCAGACCGTCGACCAGGAGCTCATCTCGAACCTCCCCGTCAACAGCCGCAACTGGAGCTCCTTCGTCCTCGGCACGCCCAACGTCGTGCAGGACGGCGGCACCGGCCTGGTCAGCTTCCGCGGCATCAGCGGCCTCTACAACCAGAACTACGTCGACGGCGCCAACAACAACCAGATGCTCTTCGCCGAGGCCCGCGGCCGCTCTTCGGGCGCGCCCTACGTCTACTCCCTCGACTCCATCAAGGAGTTCCAGGCCGAGACATCCAACTACTCCGTTGAGTTCGGCCAGGCCGTCGGCGGCCAGGTCAACGCCATCACCAAGTCCGGCACCAACGCCATCCACGGCGACCTCTTCTACTACCTCCGTTACCCCACGTTCAACGCGCTCGATCCTCTCAGCAAGTTCAACGGCATCACCCAGCACAATCCCTTCCTTCTGACCCAGCCCATCCACCAGCAGCAGCAGTTCGGCGGCTCAGTCGGTGGTCCCATTATCAAAGACCGCCTCTTCTACTTCTTCACCTACGATGGCTTCCGCCGCACTGGCCGCGTCCTCTACTCCAACAGCAACACCATCACGCTGACGCCCACGCCCGGCAACAGCGGCGGCACCGTCATCTCGCCCACGCAGTGCCCCACCACCATCACCTCCACGCAGTGCGCGAACGCCATCGACTTCATCCTCGCCAACACGAACGGCGCACCACGGCGCTTCGCCAAGCAGAACCTCTTCTTCCCCCGCCTCGACTGGCACATCAACTCGAAGAACGATGCCTTCGTCAATTACAACTTCGCCGACTTCGACTCCGGCTACGGCTACAACGGCGCCCCCACCTTCAGCAACAGCTCGCCCTCGACCAACGGTCCCACCAGCTACCACGAGCGCTTTTTGATCGCCGGCCTCACCACGCAGGTCTCCGGCCGCTCCGTCAATCAGGTCCACTTCCAGTATGGCCGCGACCTCGAGACCGCCGGAGCCAACGCCCCCGGTCCCAGCGTCGGTATGGGTGTCTTCACCTACGGCATGCCCAATGCTCTGCCCCGCGTCGCCGAGCCGGACGAGCACCGCACCCAGATCACCGATGTCTTCTCCACCGTCCATGGCCACCACTCGCTCAAGGTTGGCGGCGACTTCAACCTCGTCCACGAGATCATGATCAATCTCTTCCAGGGCGGCGGCATCTACAACTACTTTGGTACCAACTCGCAGCAGAACTTCCAGTCCTGGGTCCAGGACGTCTTCAGCGGTCAGCCCGGCGACACCGATCCCTATGCCGGTTACCACTACACCTCCTTCGTCCAGACCGTCGATCAGCTCAACACCGGCAACCGCGCCGGGGCCGACGACTTCTGGATGAAGATGTTCGACGGTTTCGCCGAGGACTCCTGGAAGGTTCGCCAGAACCTCACCCTCACCGCCGGTGTGCGCTACGACATCCAGCTCACGCCCACGCCGCTCAAGAACAACACCAACTACGCGCCTCTGTCGACCGAATACTCCTCGACCATCAAAAACGTCACCGACCGCGTCCAGCCCCGCATCGCCTTCAGTTGGCAGCCGTATGAGGGCACTGTCGTTCGCGGCGGCTATGGCCTCTTCTCCGGCCTTAACCAGGGCAGCACGTACTATGCGATGCGCGTAGAGAACGGGGTCGTGCAGGTCAACTACAACTACACCGGATGCGGCGCCGTCGCACCCAGTCCAAGAGGCTGCACTGCCGTCCCGTCCTCAACCAACACGCTCGCATTTCCCGCCGTGCCCTTCCAGCCCACCGGTCCGTCACTCTCCGGTGCGCTCACGCCCACTGGAGGAACTGCTCCTTCGGTCGGCGGTCCGCAGATCAAGGGTGTTCAGAGCTTCCACGGCCTCGATCCCAACTTCGTCCCGCCGCTGGCGCACGAGGCTGAGCTCGGAGTCGAGCAGGCGCTGCCCGGAAAGATGTCTCTCTCCATCGGCTACGTAGGCACCCGCGCTCTCCGCCTGCCTGTCTTCCTCGACGCCAACTTGATCGGCCAGACACCGCACGGCCAGGCCTCCTACAACGTCGTCGACGCCGGCAACAACCTCGTCAAGCAGCTCACCGTGCCCGTCTATCTCGTCTCCGACCGCCGCGACGCGCGCCTCCAGTCCTATAACACTGGCTTCAGCGTGGCCAACACCTGGTACAACTCACTGGCCGTCTCGCTTCGCCGCCCCTTCGCCAACGGCCTCGAACTGCTCCTGAACTATACCTGGGCGCATGCCACCGACACCGACCAGGTCCAGGGGGCCTTTGGGACCTTCTATGGCGGCAACACCGCCCTCGACCCCAACAACCTCCGGCGCGAAAACGGCCCGTCCGACATCGATGTCCGCAACCGCTTCGTCGGCAGCTTCGTCTACAACCCCAAGCTCTTTGAAGATAACAAGTGGGGCAAGCTTATCGTCGACGGCTTCACCTTCGCCGGCACCGAGACTGCCTCGGCCGGACAGCCCATCGTCGCCTTCATGAGCGGCACCGTCTACAACGGCGGTTCCACCAGCTACGGCGCGGCAGGCAACATCTACGGCGGCGCCATGAGCTCCAGCTTCGGCGGGGCCACCACCGGCCGGCCCCCGCAGATCGGGCGCAACAGCATCACCGGCCCGGGCTTCAACAACTTCGACTTCCGCATCTCGCGCGACGTCCCCATCCACGACAACATCAAGTTTCAGATCACCGGCGAGGCCTTCAACTTGCTCAACCACACGATCATCACCGGCGTGAACTCAACCTACTCTGTCTACAACGGACTGGCTGCGCCGACGAGCAGTTCTCCCCGTCCGGCCTGCAACGCCAACACACAGACACCGGCTCCTAGTGGCTCTATCCTGCAGGGCTGCATCGCTCCCTTCACCGGATCCGGGACCTCCGCTTTTGGCGCGGCCTCGAGCACCAACAACACGCTCTATGGCCCTCGCCAGCTTCAACTCACAGCGAAGCTCTTCTTCTAACCCTGAACCACGCAGAAACGCAAAGCGGCCCCGGCGACCCGGGGCCGCTTCGCGTTTCTCCATCTAAAAACTATCATCCAAAATTTGTCATCCTGAGCAAAGGCGTAGCCGAGTCGAAGGACCTGTGGTTGCGGATGCCTGTTCTTCCCCCTCAACCAGCAAAAGCCCCTATGTCCCATCCTTCGTGGCGCTTGGCGAAGGGTGAGAAGTCTACCACCCCAAAAACACCAGCAAAATCACTTGTCAAGTCCCAATGCCGCCTAACCCAAACAAAAAAAACCAATTAGCGATTGCCATTTAGTTCCGCTCCATCCGCTACACTATAAATAGTGGAGAAAGAAACAAAGGCCCAGCGGCGACGTTGGGCCTAACTCCTTTAGAAAGAAGACTTTGAAAATAAGTTACCTGGAATGAAGACTTTACGACAAAAGTACCAGGGGGAGGTACATTGAAAGGAGCAACTTTGACGGCCTGACCATTACGAATCAACAAAGAAAGCACGAATTCAATCCGCGTTGATCCGCGATCGAAATCAGACTGTAAGGGAGAAGAAAAGATGGTGCACCCGAGAAGATTCGAACTTCTGACCTACAGCTTCGGAGGCTGCCGCTCTATCCAGCTGAGCTACGGGTGCCCACCACTAGCCTAGCATGATCGCTGCGCCAGTTGACAGTCTCAACGCCACAGTTCAGCATCGTACAACCGTCCGGAGAATCCATAAGATCCGGGAAAGAGAGAGCATCTATGTTCATCCGTTCCATCGCCTCCCTGGCTTGTACTGTCGTCCTCGCCACCGCCAGCCTCGCTCAGGCGCCGCTTGCCAGCCCGCCCGCCACGGCGGATGTCACCCTCAACGGCAAAGCGGTCACCATCCACTACAACTCGCCCCGCCTCAAAGGCCGCGCCATCGGTTCCGAGCTTGCCCCCTACGGCAAGGTCTGGCGCACCGGAGCCAACCCCGCCACTACCCTCATTACCAAGGCCAATCTGAAGATCGGCACGCTTAGCGTTCCCGCCGGAACCTACACCATCTACACCCTGCCCAATGCGAACCAGTGGCTGCTCATCGTCAATAAGCAGACCGGCCAGTGGGGCACCGTCTACAACCAGGACCAGGACCAGGACCTCGGCCGCACGCCCATGACCAGCAAGCCCGTCTCTGCGTCGCAGGAGGACATGTCCCTGAGCTTTGAAAAGACCAAAGGAAACAGCACCGAGCTCCACGTCAAATGGGGCAAGACCGATGAATACGTTGATGTAACCGCTGAGTGATCTTATTCAGCTTTAGCGGCTTCTTTTTCAAGCCGCAGCTTCTCCATCACCGAAGCCACCAGTTCCTTGGCTCCATGGATGTTAGCCAGAATAGCCTGCAGATCGAGCGCCGGAACCGAAGGGTTCCGCGCGCTCGAGCAGTAGACCCCATGCTGCCCCACCAGAATCAACGCATCGGTCAAAGCGTCCAGCGTCACGGCCAGCCGCCCTCGCGCCTCGCCCATCATGAACTCGTATTTTTCAAGCTCCTGCCGGCGATCGTAGAAGACAGACATCTACCACTCCTTCGCGGCAGAGTCAGCCACTAAAGGGACCGACGCAACCGGAGCCTTCCAGCGAAGCACCGGCTTCCGCGCCGCCGTCGTCTCATCCAGTCGCTGCACCCGCGTTGTATGCGGAGCCGTCTGCACCAGCTCGGGATTCTCCTCTGCCTCGCGAGCGATCTGTTTCAGCGCATCGATCAGCAGGTCAAGCTCCTCGCGGGACTCGCTCTCGGTCGGCTCGATCATCATCGCTCCCGCGACGATCATGGGGAACGAAACCGTGTAAGCGTGAAAGCCGTAGTCGATGAGCCGCTTGCCCATGTCGCCGGTCTTCACGCCATTGCGGGCCTGCAACCGGTCGCTGAAGACGACCTCATGCAGCGTCCGAGTCTTGTAGGGCAGCTCGAAGGTGTCCTCGAGCTTCGCCCGGATGTAGTTGGCATTCAGCACGGCATCCTCGGTCGTCTGGCGCAAGCCGTCCGGCCCATTCGCCAGGATGTAAGCCAGCGCCCGCACGAACATGCCGAAGTTGCCATAGAACATCCGCACCCGTCCGACCGTCTGCGGACGGTCATATTCCAGCCCCAACGCTCCATCCGCACGTGTAACCACAACCGGCGTCGGCAGGAACGGCTCCAATATTTTCTTGCAAGCGACGGGGCCAGAGCCGGGGCCACCGCCACCATGCGGCGTAGAAAAAGTTTTGTGCAGGTTCAGATGCATGACATCTACGCCGAAGTCGCCGGGCCGCGTCTTGCCCACGAGCGCGTTCATGTTCGCGCCATCCATATAGAGCAGCGCGCCCTTCGCATGAAGAATGTCGGCGATCTTATGGATCTCGCTCTCAAAGACACCAATCGTCGAAGGATTCGTCAGCATCAACGCCGCAGTATCCTCATCGACCATCCGCTCCAACTCGGCGATATCCACCATTCCCTGAGCGTTCGACTTCAGGTTGGCAACCTCATATCCGCAGACCGCAGCAGTTGCAGGATTCGTGCCATGCGCCGAGTCCGGAATCAGGATCTTCTTCCGCGGATTACCCTTGCTCTCGTGATACGCCCGCACCAGCAGGATGCCGGTAAACTCGCCATGCGCTCCCGCCGCAGGCTGCAGCGTAATCGCGTCCATGCCGGTAATTTCGACGAGACAGTCCTGCAACAGCTTCATGATGCCCAGACAGCCCTGCGACAACGACTCCGGCTGATAAGGATGCGCCTCGGCGATTCCTTCCAGCCGAGCTACCGCCTCATTCACGCGGGGGTTGTACTTCATCGTGCAGCTACCGAGCGGATACATTCCCAGATCGATCGCGTAGTTCCACGTCGAGAGCCGCGTGAAGTGGCGGATGATCTCAATCTCGCTCAGCTCCGGCATGACGCCGAGATCGGTACGCGCCGCCGCACCTAGCAGAGAAGCGGCATCCACCGCCGGCACGTCCAACTCTGCCAGCCGATAGGCCTTCTTGCCGGAAGAAGACTTCTCGAAGATCAGGTCTTCGTTCTGGTTGACGTGCGTCGTCGCCTTCTTGGGCGTGCCTGTAAACTTCTCATCTGCCATCGCTAAAACTCCTGCGCATCACTTGCGCTGCCGGTCTCGGAATAGCTGCCGGACTCTGGGCCATCCACATCTTCTTCGCGCAACGAAAGACCGAAGACCGTGCCATTTTCAAACTCAATCGTCAGTGCATCGCCCTCTTCGAGCGATGCGGCTACAACTTTTTCACCGATCTGTGCGCACAGCGCATTGCGGTACTCCGGCTCACCATAGGCGACGGAGAAATCGGGGAAGAGCACATGAGGCCATGCGAACAGCGTAAACATAGGAGCGGCAAAGCGGAGTTGCAGATAGTCCTGCACAAACTCCACCGCCACAAGCTCCTCACCGATGATCGCGCTCACATCCATCGGTAAGCCTTTACCGTCTTTTCGTTCAACTTTGAAATTAAGCTTCCTATCAACAAACCAATCACGCCATAAATCAAAGCATTGCCAACTAGCTCAATACTGCCAATTAGCAAGCCCAGTGTCCAAGGACTTCCTCCTTGATAACCAAACCCAAGGATGCTCGTTGGCCATAAAGTCAAAAGAACAAAAGTGGAGTCTGTGTGCGTTGCAATGAGAATAGGGATCACTAGAATGCCAATTGCGGCACCGATAGCGAATCCTATTCCCGGCACTCTCATTACAGCTTCTCCAAAGCTATTGCCGCAGCGTTGATCTGTTTGCGCGTTGTCAGCTCGGTCGCACACCATAGCGAGGTATTTGGCCCAAGCTCGGGATACCACTTCTGTAACGGCAGCCCGCCGATGATCTTGTCGCCCAGCAGCGCAGCGTTGGTAGCTTCGGCACTCTTCGGCAAATCCAGCACGAACTCATGGAAGCGCGGTGCGCCCTCGAACAATACCTTTGCGCCAGTGCCTAATGCCGTCTGGGCATAGTGCGCCTTGGCGAGGTTTTGCTCTGCCAACTCCTTCATCCCCTGCTTGCCATAAACAGTCAGAAAGATCGTCGTCATCAGCGCTACCAGCGCCTGATTGGTGCAGATGTTGGAGGTGGCCTTCTCGCGCCGAATGTGCTGCTCACGAGTAGAGAGCGTCAGCACAAATCCGCGCTTGCCGTTCACGTCTTTCGTCTCGCCGATCAGGCGTCCCGGCATCTGGCGCAAGAACTTTTCCTTGCAGGCGATTACGCCGCAATATGGGCCGCCATATCCCACGGCAACGCCAAGCGACTGCGCCTCCAGCGACACAATATCGGCCTCCGACGGTGGCTTCACGATCCCCAGCGACAGTGCCTCCGCAATGGACACAATCAGCAGCGCGCCCTTCTTGTGCGCGATCTCGGCAATTGCAGTTACATCTTCAATCGTGCCGAAGAAGTTCGGCGACTGGATCAGCACACAGGCTGTATCGGTTGTAATTGCAGCATCAAGCGTCGAGAGATCGACCCGGCCATTCGCTGTATAACCAACTTCCGTGACCGGAATCTCCTGATGCTGCGCATAGGTTGCCAGCACCTCGCGATACTCCGGATGCACCGTCCGCGCGACCACCGCGCCATCGCGCCCGGTAACACGCACGGCCATCATTACGGCTTCGGCTGCGCCAGTCGATCCGTCGTACATCGACGCGTTGGCGATCTCCATGCCGGTCAGTTCGCAGATCATGGTCTGGAACTCGAACATGGCCTGGAGCGTACCCTGCGCGATCTCGGGCTGATAGGGCGTGTAGCTGGTTAGAAATTCGCCGCGCTGCACCAGCGAGTCGATAATGACTGGCCGGTAGTGACGGTACACGCCAGCACCAAGAAAGCTTGAATAGCCCACGGCGTTGTTCTCCGCGAAGGCACGAAAGCGATCCAGAATCTCCGACTCGCCATGCTGTCGGGGAACGGCAAGATCACGCTTCAGTTGATATTCGGCAGGAATGCTGGAGAAGAGATCGTCAATGGAGGTAACACCAATCTCGGCGAGCATCTCCTCGCGGTCCGCAGGGGACTTTGGCAAATAGCGCATCGTTTAGTGTCCGGTCTCTTCGCTGATGAATTTTTCGTAGTCCGCGGCAGAAAGCAGCCCGTCGGGCTGTGCACTGCCGGTCAGATCGAGCTTCAGCATCCACGTCTTGTTCGCGTCGGCATTGATCTTCTCTGGAGCGCCTGCCAGCTCCTCATTCACCGCAGTCACCGTGCCCGAGGCTGGCGCATACAGGTCCGAGACTGCCTTCACCGATTCCACCGAACCGAAGATTTTGCCCGCCTCGACCTTGTCGCCCACCTTGGGCAGATCGACGAAGACGATGTCGCCAAGCGAGTTCTGGGCGTAATCCGTTATGCCGACGGTGCCGCTGGTGCCGTCAACCTCAATCCACTCGTGTTCCTTGGTATAGCGATAATTCGCAGGGTATGCCATTGGTTCGATCTCTCCAGCTTCGATTTTAGATGGTGCGGCTAGGTGGATTTCTTCGGCTTCTTGTAAAAGGGCAATGGGACGATACGAGCTTTTACCTTTTGGCCGCGAATTTCCACAGCCAGTTCGGTTCCGAGCGTGGAATGTTCGACCGGAACGTAGGCCATGGCGATGTTTTTCTTCAAGAATGGAGCAGGCGATCCACTGGTGATTTCGCCGATTTTGGCGCCGTCCAGCGCCAATACGGGATAGCCGTCCCGGCCAATGCCGCGCTCGACCATCTCGAGCCCGACCAGCTTGCGCTTTGGACCACCGTTGGCCTGGACCTCCAACAGAGCTTCGCGGCCAACGAACTCCGGCTTGTCGAGCTTGGCATACCGTCCTAATCCGGCTTCCAGCACGTTGATCGTGTCCGAGATCTCGTGCCCATAGAGCGCCATTCCCGACTCCAGCCGCAGGGTGTTCCGCGCTCCCAGTCCGCAGGGCAGGATGCCGAACTCCGCACCCGCCGCGAGCACCTCATTCCACACGCGCTCGCTCGTCGGCACATCCGATGGGATATAGATCTCGAAGCCGTCCTCGCCGGTGTAGCCGGTGCGCGCAATCATCACATTGTGCAGACCACAGACCTGTCCCCAGGTGAACCAGTAATTTTTGATCGTGCTCAGATCGACCGAAGTCAGCTTCTGCAGCGTCTCTGCCGCGCGCGGCCCCTGGATCGCAAGCTGTGTGTAGTAGTCGCTGAAATCATTTACGTGCGCGCCTGACATACGTCCAATGACCTGCCGCACCCACTGAACATCCTTCTCGCGTGTTCCCGCATTGATGACGATGAGATAGTCATTGGCAGAGAGTTTATGCACCACCACGTCATCGACAAACGTTCCGTTCGGGTACAGCATGGCCGAATACTGTGCCTGCCCCTCCGCTAACTTTGAGGCATCGTTCATGCAAAGCTGCTGTACTGCTGCCAGCGAATTCGGGCCACGGAGCTGAATATCGCCCATGTGCGAAACATCGAACAGCCCAACCGCCGTTCGCACCGCCATGTGTTCGGCGATCAGGCCGGTGTACTCCACCGGCATGTCCCATCCGCCGAAGTCGACCATCTTGGCCTTTGCAGCGCGGTGGGCGGCGTTCAATGCAGTTTTGCGTAGTAGAGTTTGAAGTTCTGACAAAGGAATAGCCTCTATGGTCATCGTAGTTTGCTGTCATCGCCGGGTCAACGAGCGAGGATTGCGGGAATCTGGCATCTATGGCATCCTTCATTGACCCATCATTGTCTGGAGGCCCGTTGCCATCTCTTCGTGCTCTATTTGTACTTTTCGCTTTTATCCTGCCTTTTACTCCATCCGTCCAAGCCCAGAGCAGCCCGGAACCAATCCCAGGCGTTCACATCCCCAATGGCAGTGTTCCCTGGGCTCTCGACGTCTATGATGGCAAGCGGCAACTCGTGCCAATTCACCACACGGCCATCGAGGTCAACAATCACAAAGGCGCAAACGTCGCCGGTTCGCTTGCTGGAAGCTTTTTTATAAGCCGAAGATGACGACCGAGGTAAATGGCGCGCACGCCAGGCTTGCTTTACATACAGATAAGCCTGTCTTCTATGTGCATGTGATGGATGATCCCGAGGGCGGTTCCTCTGGCGCATTCACCCATTGGGCCATTGTTCGCGCAATAGTCAAAAAGGATCGGCGTATTCTTGCCCAGGTCAACTTTACGCAGCTCACCGGTAATGTAAAGCGCAGCGATTCCCAGATAGATGCCACAGTCGAAACCCTCCCCGATGGATGGTTGAAAATTACACCCGTGAATCCACTGACTCCGGGAGAATATGCCCTCCAGCCTGTGACGAAAGTGGCGAATACCTTCTCCACTGTTATCTTCGATTTCACTATCGACCCCAAGGCTGCCAATGGCACAGATGCGCTGTCCGCGCCCGTGTCATAAGATTCAATTCGACACGCTGCTATACCACGACCGACTCGCGGTACTCCCCAAACACCGTGCGTAACACATTCGCAATCTCGCCAACGGTAGCGTAACTTTCTACCGCGTTCAAAATCTGCGGCATTAAATTGCTGCCGACCCGCGCCGCATCCTCTACCCGTCGCAGCGCGGTCGCATGAACCTCCGCGTCCCGCCGCAGTCGAAGCGCTCGCAGTCGTTCCACCTGCCGCGCCTCCAGAGTCTCGTCCATTGTTTGAATCGATACCGTTGCTTCCGGCTCGGAGGCAAACTCATTGACCCCCACAACAATTGCCTCTTTGGCATCGACCGCCCGCTGGTAAGCGTAGGCCGCAGTCTGGATCTCCCGTTGCACATAGCCTTGCTCGATCGCTCGCAGCATTCCATATTTGCCTGTACCGTCAAATCCGGCAATCGTTGCCATGTACTCCTTCGCGCACTGTTCGATCTTGTTGGTTAACGATTCCACGTAATACGACCCGGCCAGCGGATCGACCGTCTGCGCTACTCCGCTCTCATGTGCCAATATCTGCTGCGTTCGCAGCGCAATTCGCGCAGCCTGCTCTGTAGGCAGGGCCAGCGCCTCGTCAAATCCGTTGGTATGCAGCGACTGCGTGCCTCCCAGCACGGCAGCCAGCGCCTGCAGGGTAGTGCGCACGATGTTGTTCTCCGGTTGCTGTACCGTCAGCGTCGATCCCGCAGTCTGGGTGTGGAACCGCAGCATCCAACTGCGTGGATTCCTGGCACCAAAATGTTCCCGCATGAGGTGCGCCCACATCCGCCGCGCTGCGCGAAACTTCGCCACCTCTTCCAGCAGGTTGTTGTGCGCGTTGAAGAAAAAACTCAGCCGCGGCGCAAACGCGTCTACATCCAGTCCGGAGTCAATCGCTGCTTGTACATACGTCATGCCATCGGCTAGCGTAAATGCGACCTCCTGCACCGCGGTACAGCCTGCCTCGCGCATATGATAGCCAGAGATTGAGATTGTATTCCACTCCGGAACCTCAACTGCCGCCCACGCAAAGATATCTGTCACCAGCCGCATCGCATGGGTCACCGGGTAGATATATGTGCCGCGTGCGATGTACTCCTTCAGAATGTCGTTCTGAATGGTTCCGCTCAGGTTCTTCACCTCCGCGCCAGTCCGTTTTGCCACCGCAATATAAAGCGCCAGCAGAATCGAGGCCGTGGCGTTGATCGTCATTGAAGTCGAAATCGTATTCAGGGCGATTCCATCGAAGAGCCGCTGCATATCTTCGATCGAATCGATTGCCACCCCTACCCTGCCGACCTCGCCCAGCGCCAGCGGAGAGTCGGAGTCATATCCAATCTGCGTCGGCAGATCGAAGGCCACGGATAGCCCTTTCGTTCCATTCTCCAGTAGGAATTTGTATCGCCGGTTCGACTCCTCGGCATCGCCCATACCGGCGTACTGCCGCATCGTCCACAGCCTGCCGCGATACATCGTCGGCTGAATTCCGCGCGTATACGGAAACGCTCCCGGCTCGCCCAACTCGGTGGCAGCGTCAAAGCCTTCAAGGTGCTCGGCCCCGTAGACAAGCTCGACAGGAATTCCAGAACTCGTTTTAGGTGATTCCGACATGACGCTGTAGTGTACTCGCTGGACCTGTAGATTACCTTCGGCGACTCCGCCGGCCTGCCTTCACGAAGCTGCTTACCAGAAAATATCCGAACACAACCGCCATCACCAGACAGATCAGAAAGCGGAGGTGCGCATCATGGTTTGTGGCCGTTTCATGCAGGTTTCCATGCAGCTTCCATGCCCACCCCGCGCCAAAGAAGGCAAAAAGACCAAAGAACACTCCCGCTAACTCAAGCCCGAGAACGCCCGAGAGCTTTACAAACGGCCTCCATGCTGCTTCTCCAAAGCGCTTGCTGCCGCGCACCAGTCCCTGTCCGGTCTGCCGCGCCTGAGTTGCCGTCCGCGCAGCCTGATGTGCCACGCTCGCGCTCGAAGGCTGAACCACACGCTCCGCCCTGGGCGCCGCTTGATGGGGCACAGTGTTCTGAGCGGGTTTTGATTTCGCGGCAGAAGGATTCGGCGCCGTGGCGGCGTCGACTGCTGTCACCAGCGTCTTCGCGGCAGCACGGGCCCCAATTCCAAGCGCACGACCGAACCGAACAGAATCCATACTCCAAAGTGTAGCGTTTCGGGCACTCCCATGAAAACAACTCTCTGGAATATCCTTCTTCCCTCATTACTGCATCCAAAGATTTGAGAGCAGGAGCCAGATAAGGGGACAAATCACGATGAAGAACTTTCTTTGGCTGGCAGGAGGTCTCTGTGCCGCTGCAGCGGGTTTTCTGGTCTGGGGCCCTAAGCGCATCAAGCCTGTGCAGGAGCTTGCAGAGCGGCTGGAGATGGCGTGGGGCGACCACCACACTGTCGTCTAATGAAAGCAAACAGGCTCTTTTCAATGTAATTGCAGCGCGTATCGACGGGGGAGTATTCTGTAGAAAGTACCCGCAATGCCGTTCCCGCCGATCGCGCAAGGCCGGGAATACCCGATGCGCGGTTGATTGCATACAAAGGGCAGTCCGGAGGTGGCATTGAACCAGAAGGTCAAAAACCTGATCCAAAAACTTGGCGAAGCGATCCACGAGTCCGTCTCGGAGTCTGAGGACATCGCTGGCGTCGTCAAAAACATCCGCGAACAAGGTTTTGATGTTCTCCTCATGCTTGAGGCCACGATAGGTCTCAATGAGGTCGAGGCAGAAGCCACCGAATCAGACGAAACATTGGAAGCGGTTGATGAAAACGCAGAAGGCCCATTCACTCAGAATGACCTGACTTTTTTGAGATCCCTGCGCATCAGCCTTTTGGAAGAGAGCGCGGCGGAAGAATAAGGCACAACCTGCTGCTATCCGGTCCGGGAACCATTGCCCGGGCCTTTCCTCTTCCTGCGCTCCGCAGATTTATAAGGAGCGGAATCAACGCTCACATGGTAGACTCGCGTTTCTCGTAAGACGTGTCCGTTATTTTGTGCATCCGATGGACGTAGTTCATAGTGATAAGTCTGAGGTAGTCGGAATATGAGAGATACGCTTGGTGTTCTACTTGCCGGTGGCGCCGGTGAACGACTTTTCCCCCTGACCCGTGATCGCGCGAAACCGGCCGTCCCTTTTGCCGGTCAATACCGCATTATCGATAGCACGCTGTCCAACTGCATCAACTCCGATCTGCGTCGCGTCTACATCCTTACCCAGTACAAAGCCCTCTCCCTCAACCGTCACATCCGCGAAGGCTGGGGGCCAGTTGTTGCCAACGAACTGGGCGAGTTCATCGAGATCCTGCCGCCCATGCAGCGCGTCAGCAAAAACTGGTACACCGGCACCGCCGATGCTGTCTATCAGAACATCTACTCCATCGGCTCCGAAGAGCCGAAGTACGTCATCATCCTCTCCGGGGACCACATCTACAAGATGAACTACGAACGGATGCTTGCGCAGCACCAGGACTCCGGCGCCGATGTAACCCTGGCGACGTTGCCGATTGCACCCGAAGAGGTCGCTGCCTTCGGCGTTGTCGAAGTCGCGCACAACGGGGAGGTCATCGGCTTCGTTGAAAAGCCAAGAGAGACCAGCATTCGGTCACCCTTCAATCCAGACATGGTCGATGTCTCGATGGGGATCTACATCTTCAATACCGATGTCCTTATCCCCGAACTGCTGAAAGATGCCGAAGACCCGAACTCCAAGCACGATTTCGGGCACGACATCCTCCCCAAGCTGCTTGGCCGCTTCAAGACACATGCTTTTAACTTTGTCGACGAGAACAAGCAGAAAGCGCTGTACTGGCGCGATGTAGGAACGTTGGAGGCGTACTACGAGGCCAACATGGACGTCGCCGGCGTCTCCCCTACGTTCAATCTTTACGATAAGTCCTGGCCCATGCGCACTCGTCCCTACCAGTATCCTCCGGCCAAGTTCGTCTTTGGAGAACCGGGACGCACCGGCATGGCCATCAACTCGATCGTTTGCTCCGGTTCCATCGTTTCGGGAGCGGTGGTGCGCAATAGCGTGGTCTCGCATGACGTCCGCGTCAACTCCTATGCCGACGTGGACTCCAGCATCGTCTTTTCGCACGTCAACATAGGGCGTCATTGCCGCATTCGTCACGCTATCCTCGATCGCGACGTCCATATCCCGGATGGCACGGTCATTGGCTACGATGCCAACGAAGACAAGAAGAATTATTTCGTCTCCGCCAGCGGCATTACTGTCGTTACCCGCGACTACTCCGTCTACGAGAACCCCGTTTCACCGGACTTTCTCCAGCAGCGCGAAGTCTGGTAGCGAACCGCAACGATGAAAAAAGCCGACCGCGGATTACAGGGATCAACACGGACAAGACTTTGTTTTCATCCGTACTTATCCGCGTAATCCGCAGTCAATCTTCTATCCGGGACTGCCCCCCGACTTATCTCTTGCCAAACCGGTAAACGATACCGCCGGATATGGCGAAAAACTCCCGCGTCTCCGTTCCAAAGTGCTCAAGAATCAGATCGGGCGAAAGCCGGACCGCAAAGTTCTTCGAGCGGTTGAGGTCGAGGCTGCCGCCCAGCGCTGCGATGGGTTTGGTCCGGTTCGTGTACAGGCCGACGTTCTGCGGCGGTGTTCCACCGGTGCCACCATCGAAGACGCCATGCGCCACGCCGAAATATCCGTGGAGATTGATCGCGGCAAACTGGTTCTTCGGGCCGCGCAGCTGCGCTCCCAGCATCCCCATGTTCATGTACACCAGCGGACGGTTGATATAGTTCGGGTTAGGAGCAATCGGCGCACTGGGAAATACCGGGGTCGTTCCCGCCTCGCCGCGATAATCGGCAGCCAGGCCAATCCGATTGGTCAGCCAGTAAGTCCCCAGAATCTCTCCGCCGCCGAAATTCATCCGTTTCGGAAGGTTCTGTCCAGCCTGAAAGTTCATGAAGTTCAGGCCGCCGTAAACCTCATAGCGGTTGTCATAAGTTACCGGCTGCTTCGCCGCCAGCTTGCCCGCGGCCTGCGCCAGCATCGCCGCGCCCCCGACAAACATGCCTGCCAGCAACATTCCGCTTACCGTTCGTGTTCCGTTCTTCCACGTTCCAGTCCTCTTCAATCCCGACATTACTCTCCGCATCTTTTTTCCCAACATCTTCTCCCGCATTACCTTCATCATCCAAGATATAACGTCCGGCGCACATCTGCTCGATTCGCTGTATCGTATCTACAAAGAGACCGGGATTGTGGTCTACAAAGAGACTAGGATTGTGGTCTATCCATAGATTCGGTTTGTGCGACAATGATATAAGCCGCTTGGAGCGTTATGCGCCCGGCTTGTAGGGAGAATTTATATGGGCGATCTATTACAACCTTGGCATCTGGTCATCCTCGCGATCATCGTTATAGTGCTCTTTGGCGGCAAGAAGCTGCCTGAACTGGGCAAAGGCCTCGGCGAAGGGCTCCGTGGCTTCAAGGACGGGATGAAGGGCGTTACCGAGGAGATAAACAAGCCCACCGAGACCACGCACTCCGTCACGCCAAAGCCTGAAGAGTCGACCAAGTAGGTATCGGCCGGCAGGCCTGGTTGGCGCGATATGCATGTTCCCATGCTCTTCGTGTGTAGTTCTGTCCGAACGTCTCTTTTAGATCAGGCAGGCAGCCTACGGTGAAATTGAAGTCTCCCTATCTCGTCAAGCCTCACACCACGGTCCGGATCTCTCGTCTGCCGGCCGCGGAGACAGGGGACTTCAAGACGGAGGAGTCAGCCGCCCCGGTTCTCGTCAAACATCGTGCCCAGCTCAACGGCCTGCAGGAAGTCTTCTATGCCAGTCAGCAGAAGGCATTGCTGATCGTTCTTCAGGGCATGGACACGGCCGGTAAAGACGGCACCATTCGTCACATCTTCTCCGGTATCAACCCGCAGGGCTGCGACGTCACCGCCTTCAAGGTTCCCACGCCGCTCGAGGCCCGGCACGACTTTCTGTGGCGCGCCCATGCTGCCGTGCCTCCCCGGGGCATGATCGGCATCTTCAACCGGTCGCACTACGAGGACGTGCTTTCTCCTCGCGTCCACAAGCTCATCTCCGACAAAACCGTTCGACAGCGCCTCGACGACATCAACGAGTTCGAGGACATGCTTACCGACAACGGCGTCGTCATCCTCAAGTTTTTCCTGCACATCTCCCACGAGGAGCAGACCAGCCGTCTCAAGTCCCGCATCGACACGCCCGACAAGCACTGGAAGCTCTCCGAAGCGGACTTCCACGAGCGCGAGTTCTGGCCGAAGTACGAAGACGCCTACAACGGCATCCTCTCCACCACCAGCCGCAAACACGCTCCCTGGTTCGTGATTCCATCGAACTACAAGTGGTACCGCAACGTTGCCATCTCGCAGATCTTAGTCGACGCCATGCAGGGCCTCAAGCTCAAATATCCAGCTCCCACCTTCGACCCCAGCCATATCAAGCTGTAAAAACCTAATCAAAGCGTAATCATTACCACTGCCGCCGTCGCCACTGCCATCCCCAGCCCCTGACGTCGTGTGGGCCGCTCATGCAGCATCCAGGCAGCCAGCAGGATCGTTGTAGCCGGATAAAGCGAAGCCAGCACTGCCGCCACATCCAGACGGCCCGCCCGTGTTGCCGCAATGAACAGCAGATTGCCCGAAGTATCCAGCAGCGCTGTCATCAGCGCCCACTTCACGGCCGTTCTGGTTAACTGTCCCTTAGCTATCTCAGCAGATCCGGGACTAAAAGAGAGCGCAAACAGCATCAAAGAGCAGACGCTGAGGCTGCCGATTCTCGCTGTGGCCATCGGCCAGATCACACCCGCCACTCCGGCCATCTTCAGGGCGACAAAATAGATGCCAAACCCCATTCCTCCCGCAACCGCCAGCCACACCGTTCCCGCATCGGCGGATTTAGCCTCTGCATTCGGTCCGGCGGCAATGAGCCAGATCGCCGCGCCTGCCACAAGGAAGCCTACGAGGCGCAGCACGCCTGGCGATCCTTCCGAGGCAATCGAAACGGCTGCCGGAATAGCCGCCGCCAGCAAGCCGCTCAGAGCCGCCGAGGCCCCCATCGCTCCCCGCGAAAGCGCAACGTAAAAGCAAGCCAGGGCGATTCCGCCAGTTACCCCTGCAGCAATCCCCCAGGCCAGCGGAGCGCCATGCGGAAACGGATCGCCAAGCAGGAGTGCCAGGGCAACCAGCACGGTGAAGCTGGTCGCGTGGCTCACCAGAATCACACGCAGCGCGCCGCCCATGGTGCCGCCGGCGTGCTTGGCGCCCATCCCTCCGGAAAAGTCCCCGCCGCCCCACAGAATCGCTGCCGCAAGGGCCAGCAGAGCATTCACTTGCAACAGAATGCGCGGCCTACCTTCCCTGGACGGTCATCGGCTTCACATCCTGTGCCGTCGGATAGTAGCCCGCCTTCGCAATCACCGTCAGGTTCGGCCTCGAAACCTTTAATTCAAGCGTCCGGTACTTCCCATCGATGAACGGCTCATGGGTGTAATAGCCGATGGTGTATTGCGTGCGCACCTCCTCGGCGATCTTGGCGAAGCTCTGCTCGATGCCCTTCTGCCTGAACTCGCCATCGAGGTTTCCTCCGGTGGCCTTCGTATACGCATACAGAGTGTTGTCCCGCATCGTCATCGGCAGGTGGATACGGTCCAGGAAGCCGACCACAGGCAGGGAGGAGTCGCCTACCAATGTCCCATACACTGCAATCTTATTGGTCTGCAGGTACTTCACAACTTCTTTGAAGCTCGCCGTACTTCCATACTCCCTGCCATCGCTGATGACATAGATCACCCGACGCCGTCCAGGCCGGGCCTTTGACAGACGCGTCGCCGCCGCCAGAATGGCATCGTTCAACGTATGCACTTCTTTTGGCACGTTCAATATACCGCTCATGCTGGTGCCGTGGGTCGCATTCGTATTCGGATCAATATAGCTCTGCGCGCCGTTATTCAGGTTGATATTTTGCGACAGCGGACCGCTGGTGTAAACCATCGCTCCCTCGCGCCCGGTTGATTTTGACCGCTCCAGCACCGCACTCAGGCGGGCACTCTGCGCAGCAGTAAAGTCCGTCTGCATTCTCGGGCCATTGTTGTAGGTGAAGACCGCAACTTCGTCATAGGGCGCAAAGGCCCCCTGCAATGCTTCGAGAGCATTGTTGACCTTGGTCATATTGTCGTACGTCATACTTTGGTCGATCACCAGAGCAACGGACAAAGGAAAAGCGTCGGATGTCCACAGCGCCAACTGTTGCCGGAGGCCGTTCTCATAGACGCGAACTTCTTGCGGCTGAATTCCCGGTACTGGCCGGTCCTTCGAGTCCTTTACCGTAAACGGCACTTCGACAAAGTTCGTCTGCACATGCAGCGTAAATGCCTCGGGACCCTGTCCTAGCGGTGGCACCTCAGGCGCTGTTCCCTGCGCCGCTTTCTCAGCAGCCGACTGCGGCAGGCTGCTGGGAGGCGCACTGGTATCCGGCGTTGAAGACGTCGAGTTATCTGCTGTGGTGCCCGAGCCCGGCGCAATCGCATTGAGCGGCGGCAGTTGCTGCGGCCTTGGAGCGTCTGGAATCGCCTGCTGTTGTGCCGTTTCCTGCGGCGCCTCTGCTGCTGTTTGCTGTGCCTGCTGCGCCAGCATCATGCATGCCAGAGCTCCCGCCAATATGCTGTACTTCACCACGCAACGACCCCCATACCTTCCAGCTGGTCCTAGATCATAAATCTCAGGATCATAAACCCCAGGATCATGGCCCCAGCCACTTACCAGACTACCAGCGCGACCTCCGCGCCGCCATCCCGCATTCGCCTTTTCGTTGGACGCCGTGCCCACCCCTTACGTTGCGCCTGCCACTTCTTGCATGGACGCCACATTTTTCCGCTGACTCCCCCCAATCTTCGTCGTCTAATGAGGTATGCGTCTTTTTGCCGTTGCCGCCGCCTTGTTTCTCGGTCTCTCCCTCCCTCTCCACGCGCAGGAGGCCCCCTCGCCCGGCGGTCCACCCCCCGCCAGCGCCGCCGCTGCCCAGCCCACCGGCGATCAGGACGTCGAAACCCTCAAGGTCAACGTCAACCTCGTCGACGTTTACTTCTCTGTCCGCGATAAGGATGGCTTCATCACCAACCTCCACAAGGACGATTGCCAGATCTTCGAGGACAGGGCTCCTCAGGTCATTAAGAACTTCACCCAGGAGAAAAAACTTCCCCTCACTATCGGCATTCTGCTTGACACCAGCGGCAGCCAGCAGAACGTTCTCCCTCTGGAGCAACAATCGGGCGCCGAATTTCTCAAAGACGTCCTTACCCCCAAAGACGAGGCGTTCCTTATCTCCTTCGACATCAACGTCGATCTCCTCTCCGACTACACTAATAATCCGCGCGAACTGAAGCGCGCCATCGATAAAGCCACCATCAATACCGGAGCAGGCAGCGGCTCGGTTACTGGCAACGGAACTCCCCGCGGCACCCTGCTCTACGATGCAGTGTACCTTGCCGCTCACGACAAAATCCGCCAGGAGGCAGGCCGCAAAGTCCTCATCCTGCTCACCGACGGCGGTGACCAGGGCAGCCAGGAGACGCTCAAATCCTCCATCGAAGCTGCCCAGAAGGCCAATACCATCGTCTATGTCATCCTCATCGCCGACCGCAGCTTCTACGGCGGCTTCGGCATGACCTACACCGGCGACGCCGATATGGAGCGCTTGGCGAAAGAGACGGGGGGGCGTGTCATCAACGTAGGCAATAACGGCAAAAAGCTGGAAGACGCCTTCGACCAGATTCAGGATGAGCTCCGCACCCAATATCTTGCCAGCTATACCCCCACTAACCTGAAAGTCGACGGCACCTTCCGCACACTTAACATCACCTGCCAGAAAGGTCAGAAAATCCAGGCGCGCAAAGGTTACTACGCGCTGGCTGACTCCATGGGCAACAACGACTAACGCCGTATACACTGGCTTCAGCAATGCCTCCGGTTTCCAGATCGCGATTGTTCAGGATCTATGCTGCCATAGCCGTCCTGATCGCTCTTTTGCTGTTATTGCTTCCCCACGGAGCACATCAGCAAGCAGCGGCGCTTTGCTTCATCCTCGTTCCGATATTTCTTGGCGAAGTGCTGGGCGCACCGCTCTTCTCCTGGCTGGACGCGCAACATAACAGTCCATCGCGTGGCCGTGCGCCCATTCTGCCGATTCGCTTTCAGCGTCCCCCACCCTCTCTACCTTCGCTTAGATTTCTGTGATCTCATGCCAGACGCTCTTATCGCGTCTGTGCAATGAGGCGTCCCCAGTGATCCATCTGCATGAATGTAGAGGCTGGCTATGGACTTTGGCGCTAACTTTGCGCGCTTCTTTTTACCCTTCTTTATCTTTGTTGCCTGCATATTCTTCTTCCAACGGATACGGTGGAAGCACAGAAAACGCCGCGGGAAGCGGCATTTGGGTTTCTATCCCACGGCTGCCTCTGCTGGAAATGCCTTACATGCCTTGCAGATCTTCGTGCAGCCCGAAGTGCGATACGTTCTTCAGGAAAAGCTATCGGAGGATGAGGAACAGGATGACGAGGGAGGCTCTGACGATCCGTCTGCGCGTCTGGAGCGTCAGCTTAGACGAATCAGACGAGGCGAACCGGTCGGCGATCTTGAAGTTCCGCTGCCATAGCCGATTCGCAACACGTCCATTGATTCCTAAGCAAACACTAGACACTGAGGAGCGGCCAACTCAAAGCTCTTCCCTGCATCCGCCAGCTTACCCGTCTGCGCATCTCGAGCAAACACGGAGATGTTGTTCGAGTCCTGGTTCGCTACCAGCAGCCAGCGATCGTTCGGGCTGAGCGCAATATGCCGCGGAGTCTTGCCGCCGCATGAAGTCCGCCCAATCATTGTCAACTTGCCGTCCGTCTCTGAAACGGTAAACGAAGCCAGAAAGTTGTTATCGCGGTTTGCTACATAGGCAAAGTCGCCCTTGCGGTTGAACACGATATCGCAGCCTCGCGTCTCCCCTTTGTACCCCGCTGGAAGCAGCTCAACTGTCTGAACCTCATCGAGTGTTCCCTGTGCGGCGTTCCAGTGCAGCACAACCACTGTCGAAGTCAACTCTGTGACGCAGTACACCCACGTGTTATTGGGATGGAAGCGAAGCGCCCGTGGCCCCGCGCCGGGAGCCGACTTCCACGCCGCAGGTTGATTCGGAGTCAGCGCCGCTGTCTTCGCATCCAGTTTGTAGACATGAATTTCGTCCAGCCCAAGATCGTTGACCAGCAGAAACCGGTTGTCAGGCGATACCGTTACGCGGTGCGCATGAGGCTTCTCCTGCCGCGCCGCATTCGGGCCATGCCCCGTGTACTGAAAGAAACTCACAGCCTCGCTCAGCCGCCCGTCTTCGCCCACGTGAAAGCTCGCCGCACTGCCTCCGTTGTAGTTGGCAACAAAAGCGCAGTGTCCGGTGTGGTCCACGGCGACATGGCAGGTCCCGGGGCCGCCGGAAGGAACCCCATTGATCTCTGTGAGATGTCCGCTCCTGCGGTCCAGCGTAAATCCTGTAATGCCGCCGCCGTTCTTTCCGGCAAAGTGGTCCGCTTCGCTGACTGAAAACAGCCGGTTCCTCCCAGGCGCAAGCACCATGAAGGTTGGATTCTCAATAGCCGCAGCCAGGCCGGTCTGCCTCAGATCCCCCGTTGCCTCATTGAAGGAGTACGCATAGATTCCTTTGCTCGCACCCGTCGTCTGTGTCCCCACCAGCAACAACTCGTCCTTACTTTCTCCACCTACGCTCGCCAGTGAAACCCTCGCCGCCAATGTAGCTGCTGCCGAACTCTTCATAAACCCTCGCCTCGTCATGCCCTGCATTCATTTGCTCCCATGTATTGCGTCTACGAAAAAAGTCTAAGCCTTCATCGCGCCTGAGTACACCGCCATCCCGGCCACGGCGTCCACACCCATCGCATCCAGAGCGTCCACCTCGGCACGCTCCTTAATTCCTCCGGCAACGATAAGCTGCCGCCCTGTCGTAGCTCGAAGAACTGCTGCCACATCCATCGGGAAGCCTGTCATCGTCCCCTCCGTATCCACATGCGTATACAGAAATGCAGAGCAATAATCCTCCAGCCATGTCACTGCCTCTTCCGGCGTCAGGTCGACCGAATCCTTCCACCCCTTCACCGCCACCTTGCCGCCCTTGGTGTCCACGCTGAACACGAGCGCATCTTCACCTAGCTCTTTCTTCAATCCCGCAGCAAACTCTTTATTGACGCCCGAAGCGCCAAACAAGCTCGATCCATAGATCACACGCTTTGCCCCGGCATCCAATAACGTCTGCCCATCTGCGGCCGTCTTCAAACCGCCGCCCACCTGGCAAGGCAGACGCTTGCAGATCATCTCGATGAGCGCGCGGTTATCTCCCTGCCGCATAGCAGCATCCAGATCGATCAATTGCACGACGGGATATTTCGAGAACCGCTCAATCCAATATTCAAAGTCATCGAAGGCCAGCTTCAGCTTTTCGCCTTGCACTAACTGCACAATTCGTCCACTCATCAAATCAATCGAAGGTATCAACATACTTTCTCCTAGCAAGATAAAGATTGTCATTCTGAGCGCAGCGAAGAATCCCTGTATTTCGCATTTGCCGTTGCCTGTTCTTGAATCGGCGTTATCGGCGTGAATCGGTGTTAAGCCTTCAGCAAGGCAGCCGCACAGAAACCCCAGCCTGCCGCAACTCCGCCTTCAACTCTCGCGAATCCGTAACCCCAAAATGAAAGATGCTGGCCGCCAAAGCAGCATCGGCCTTCCCTCTGCCAAACACCTCCGCAAAGTGAGCAGCCGACCCGGCTCCACCCGAAGCGATCACCGGAATTTGCACCGCCTCGCTCACCCTCGCGGTCAACTCGCAATCAAATCCATTGCGCATCCCATCTGTATCCATGCTGGTCAGCAGAATCTCTCCCGCACCCCGCTCTTCAGCCTCGCGAGCCCAATCCATAACCTTCCGTCCCGTAGGCTTCCGACCGCCGCTCACATACACCTCAGCGTCCTCTACTCCGGTAGCACCCCTTCGGGCATCGATAGCTACAATCACAGCCTGCGCTCCAAAGCTTCCGCCAATCTCCCCGATCAACTCCGGTCGAGCGATTGCAGAGGAGTTGATGCTTACCTTGTCCGCACCTGCATCGAAGACTGCCGCCGCATCTTCAGCATTGCGAATGCCGCCACCAACCGTAAACGGAACAAACAACGCTGCCGCCGTTCGCTTCACGGTATCGAGCAATGTCCCGCGTCCTTCATGCGTAGCCGTAATATCCAGCAGCACAATCTCATCCGCCCCAGCCGCAGCATGGCGATGCGCCAACTCCGCCGGGTCGCCGGCATCGATGATGTCCACAAACTGAACGCCCTTCACCACCCGCCCGCCACGCACATCCAGACACGCAATAATCCGTTTCGTCAGCATCCTCTACCCTAACCGTTGCGGAACAGCGCCAGGAACCGCAACCTCCGTGCCCTCACACACAATCCGCGCAATCGGTCCCGATGCATCCACGCGTGTACCGCTCTCCGCAAACCATTCCACCAGCAACCCCTGCATCGGAGCGGGCAGATGAAACTCCATCGCGCCATCTGACAACACAGCGACCGCCTGCCCGGTTCCTACCAGAGTTCCCGGCGGAACCAGATGCTGCAAGACGGTGTACTCCGGCTCATTCTTGGCAAGCGTCAGCTCATAGATAAAAGGCATGCCTACAACTCCACAAAGTTCTTCAAAACCTGTAAGCCCACGGCGCTCGACTTCTCCGGATGGAACTGCACACCCATTACATTTTCCCACTCCACAACTCCTGTAAACGCTCCGCCATACTCTGTAACCGCAGCAGTTGCATTTACTACCGGAGCCCGCCATGAATGCGTGTAGTAAACAAACCCGCCATCCTGCACTCCGCGCAGTAGCTTCGAATCCTGCCGCACTCCCTCAAGGGAGTTCCAACCCACATGCGGCGACTTCAACTCCGCGCCCTCAAAGGAAGCAGGGAAGCGCTCACACATTCCCGTGAAGTGTCCCAGCCCCGCCACCACCGGAGCCTCTGTCGAGCCTTCAAAGAGCCATTGCAGCCCAACGCAAACTCCCAGAAACCACGTACCCTTTGCGACACTCTCGCGCACAGCCTCGGTCAATCCAAGATCAGTCAGCAACTGCGTAGCCTGAAAGTGACCCACGCCAGGCAGCACTACCTTCGCCGCTGCGCGCACCACCTCCGGGTCTTGAGTCACCTTTGTCTCAGCGCCAAGATACTTCAGCGCCTTCACCACGCTGGTAAGATTTCCCGCCTTGTAATCAATGACAGCAATCATCGTCGACTCCGTTTGAAACTTAACACCGATCAGCACCGATTACACCGATCAAAAACAATTCAAATCTAGCCTTATCTGTGTTCATCGGTGTTAAGCCTTTCGTTTTTCCTACAGCAATCCTTTCGTACTCGGTAACATCTCCCGCATCCGTTCATCGCGCGAACAAGCCCCGCGCAGCGCCCGGGCAAATGCCTTGAAGATAGCCTCAATCTTGTGATGGTTCGAGCGCCCGTACATCGTCTTCACATGCACATTCGCCTTCGCGCCCCGCGCGAAGCCATCGAAGAAGTCCGCCAGCAACTCACTCTGGAAATCTCCAACCAGCCGCACCTTCACCTTGTCGTCGACGACATAGGCCACGCGTCCGCTCAGATCTACGGCGGCAACGGCGAGCGTCTCATCCATCGCCATCACAAAGTACCCGGCGCGCATGATGCCTTTCTTATCGCCGAGAGCCTTATTGAACGCCTCGCCCAGAGCAATCCCGACATCCTCTACCGTATGGTGCTGGTCTACGTCCAGATCACCTGTGCACTTCAGCGTCAGGTCAAAACCGCCATGCCGCGTAAACAGCTCCAGCATGTGGTCAAAGAACCGTATCCCGGTCGAAACCTTATAAACACCCTGCCCATCGACGACGAGCTTCAGCGCAATCTGCGTCTCGGTCGTATCGCGCTTCACCGTCCCCGTCCGAACCAAACTCTTAGCCATTACTCGAACTCCCTCTCGCCACTGCTGTTTTGCTGATTCACTGCCTCACCAACAGGTTCCCATCCAATCTCTTCCAGCGACGACCGCAAAGCCGCCAGCCCCAGCCGCACATGCTCCTCAATCCCAATCGTGATGCGCACAAAGCCATCGCATCCCGGATCAGCCGATCGGTCCCGCAACAGCACTCCATGCCCGCGCATCGCAGCAACCAGATCCTTATGCTTCGGCCCAATCTTCATCAACACAAAATTCGCGTGGCTCGGAAAATAGGGAACTCCCAGCTCCTGCAGGCCACGCATCATCCGGTCGCGCCCCACCCGCACCTGCTCGACATACCAGGCCAGATAGTCCTCGTCCGCTAGTGCCACCGTCAGGCAATCCAACGCAACGCCATTCACGTTGTAGGGCGAACTCACCTTACGCACATATTTCAACAACTCGGCATTGCCTGCCAGCATTCCGATCCGCAGATTCGCGAGTCCATAGGCCTTCGAAAACGTCCGCGCCACAATCAGGTTCGGCACAGTGGACAAGTTCCCTATTGTCGTCTCGCCATGAAAGTGGTAGTAAGCCTCGTCCACCATCAGAATCGCTTGCGGAGCGGCCTTCGCGATTGCCAGCAGATGCTCGCGGCTCACCACAGCGCCCGTAGGATTATTGGGTGAAGACACAATGATCAGCTTAGTCCGCTCCGTGAGCGCCGCGATAAACCGCTCAAACGGAAATCGCAGCGTCGCATCCGCCTGCACCTTCCGCAGATGCGGAGTCATCATCATGACGCTCACGTCATACATAAAGAAGCCCGGCGTGCAGATCAGCGCTTCGTCGCCCTCTTCCAGAAATGCGCAGCAGATTAAGTGGATCGCCTCGTCCACGCCATTGGTCAGCACCACCTCGTCGGACTTCAACCCAAAGTGCGCAGCCACAATCCGCTCTACCGGTTCGCGCTCGGGATACTTCGTCAACCCCTCCGCCGTCACCTGCCGCAATCGTTCCATCACCTTCGGCGACGGCGCAAACGTATTCTCGTTGAAGTCCAGCCGCAGCGCATCGCGTCCGGCCAGCGGCGGGTGATACTCCGGCATCTCCAGCACAGCCCTGCGTGGCTTCACTTCCGTAACAGCCTTCATCGCATCCTCACTCGAACACTCTCCGCATGGCCCACCAATCCTTCGGCCTCAGCCAGCGCAATCGCATGGGGTCCTAATTTTTGCAGTCCTTTACGGGTGTACTCCTGCACGGTAATCACCTTCACAAAATCCATCACGCTCAATCCGCCGCGCACGCGTCCTACACGCCCGGTAGGGAGCACATGGTTCGGTCCCGAGACATAATCACCCATCGACTGCGGCGCATAAGCCCCCACAAAGACACTCCCGGCATTGCGAACCCATTTCAAATCTGTCGCCGCATCCACTGTCAGATGCTCCGGAGCCAGCCGATTCGTCAATTCTCGCGCTTCTGCAACTGATTTAGTTACAAATATCGCGCCCTGCGATGCCAGTGATTGCTTGGCAATCGTATTCTTTGCCGCCTGACGCTTCACCACAGCCGCAACATCTTTGGCCAACACTTTATTGCTCGTGATCAAAATAGCCAGCGCCTCGGGATCATGTTCTGCCTGTGCCACCAGGTCCGCCGCAATTCTTGCCGCATCTCCGGTCTCGCTGGTCACAACAATCTCTGTAGGCCCCGCAGGCATGTCGATGCCGCACTCTGTTGAAACAATTATCTTCGCTGTAGTTACAAATAGATTTCCCGGCCCCACTATCTTATCGACGCGCCCGATGGTAGCCGTGCCAAAGGCCATCGCTGCAATTGCCTGTGCCCCACCCACGCGATAAAACTCCGTCACACCTGCTAGCCACGCCGCCGCCATCGTCTCTCGCGCCGGCTTAGGAGAGCACACCACAATCCGCTCCACCTCTGCCACCTGCGCCGGAGTCACCGTCATCAGCATCGTCGAAGGCAACGGATACCGCCCTCCCGGCACATAGCAACCAACACTTCCCAGCGGTCGAATAATCTGTCCCGTCTTCACACCGTCAGCCGGAGCAATCGTCCACTCCTTCGGCCGCTGCGCCTCGGCAAACGCAAGAATATTTCCCCGCGACACCATCATGGCCGCCTGCAGTTCAGGAGCCGTCTCCTCCCACGCTGCCTGCATCTCTTCGCGAGAGACTAGCAACGCCTGCTTCTTCGTCAACCCATCAAACTTGGCAGCGTACTTCCACAGCGCAGCATCACCGCTCTTGCGAACATCCGCGAGAATTCGCCGCACTACCGGCTCGACCTTCGCCGTATTCGCGGCACCGCGCCGCTCCAGCGTCTTCACCAGAGCAGCCGCAGCCACCTTGCTCTGCCCAAACGTTCGTACCAGCTTCATCGCAACTCCATAAAAAACTTAACACCGATAACCACCGATACCGCCGATCAAAAACTAACCCGACGTTGCTTTATCGGTGTTCATCCGTGTCAATTGGTGTTAAGCCTTTTCGTCCGGCTACAAAACCACTTTGCTCAACGGATACTCCACAATCCCGGTAGCGCCCGCAGCTTTCAGCTTCGGAATCACCTCGCGGACCTCGGCCTCATCCAGAATCGTATTCAGCGCAACCCATTTTTCATCACTAAGATGCGAGATCGTCGGTGAATTCAACGCTGGCAGCACGCCAATCACGGCATCCAGCGTGTCCTTGCGAGCATTCAGCATCAGCCCCACACGACCCTGAGCCGCAATCGCAGCATTCAGCATTAGCGAAATATTGCCGATCTTCTCCCGCTTCCAGGCATCTTTGTATGCGGTTTTATTCGCAATCAACTGCGTCTCGCTCTCCATCAACGTCTCGATAATCCGCAGCCGGTTCGCACGCAGCGAGCTACCCGTTTCGGTGACTTCCACAATCGCATCGGCCAGCGTAGGAGGCTTCACCTCAGTCGCGCCCCAGCTAAACTCCACCTTCACCGGGATGTTCTTGTTGGCAAAGTAGCGCTTCGTAAACTCAACCAGTTCGGTAGCAATAATCTTTCCTGCCAGATCCTCAGGCTTCTGAAAAGGAGAGTCTTCAGGTACGGCGAGCACCCACTTCACCTTCTGTCGGCTCTGCTTGCTGTAGGTCAGGCTGGTGACATATTCGACATCTGTCTCGTTCTCCAGCACCCAGTCATTGCCCGTCAATCCGGCATCGAGCGCGCCATGTTCGACATACCGCGCCATCTCCTGCGCCCGCACCAGCATGCACTCAATCGCGGCGTCGTCGATCGTAGGGAAGTAGCTCCGCCCATTCGCGAAGATCCTCCACCCTGCCCGCTCAAACAACGCAATCGTCGCATCCTGCAAACTGCCCTTGGGAATTCCCAGCTTCAGCTTCTTCGCACCAGACATTACGCCTTCTCCGTTTCGATATTTTTGGTAAAGCAACTCACCGTGCCCTCGTGGCACACCAGTCCATCGCCTTCGACCTCGACCTTGAACAGCAGCGCATCGTTGTCGCAATCCGTCGCAGCCGAGATCACCTTCAGCCGATTGCCGCTGGTCTCGCCCTTCATCCACAGCTTGCTCCGCGTCCTGCTCCAGAAGGTCACAAACCCCGTCTCCAGCGTCTTTGCATAGCTCACTTCATTCAAAAAGCCGAGCATCAGCATCTCGCCCGTCTTCGCATCCTGCACGATACCCGGAACCAGACCATCCATCTTCGCAAAATCGATCTTTACCGTATCCATTGTCATCTCCTTGAATCTCTCTGGCCATCCAACGCGTTATCGGGCAGCAAAAAGACCCGCTCGCGATATGCGCGTTAGCGGGCCTTTCCAATCCTTAGTATGCGTTCGTTACTTCGCCACACCGGACACAGCCGCCAACACGCTTTGCGCATGATGATGGTGATGGCCGTGATGCTGCAGACGAACGCTCATTGCTTTTAAAGGTAGCTGTGTCGCCATCGCTTGTCAATCATTTACCGATTTCTTGCTGTCCCGCAGCCACAATTTCATAGGGGCGCATCATTTCATTGTCTTCGTGTTCCAGCAGATGACAGTGCCATACATAGCGACCTGTGTAGCCCTTGAACGGCACGATGATCCGTGTCAGCGTTCCCGGATCGACGCGCACCGTGTCCTTCCATCCAGCCTCTATCCCCGCCGCCGGTTCAAGGTTGCCTATAAATTCCACCGACCGGTTGTCGAAAAACGCGTTGGTATCGATCCTCTGCCGATCGAGAATCTGAAACCGCACCAGGTGAATGTGAATTGGGTGCGTATCCTCCGTCAGATTGACGAACTCCCAGATCTCCGTCGTATCAATCACCGGCTTCTCTGTAATCGGCGCGTCCCACGGAGTATTGTTCAGCATCATGTCCATCGACTGATCGGCGAGATTCAAATGCTCATCCAGAGTCAGCAGCCGCGTCTTCACTGCATCCGTCTCTTTAATCCGCTCCACCGAGCGCAGCTTCTTCGGCAAAACGCTTGTGTCCTCAGCGCCCTTAGCGGTCACGCGAAACTGCATGATCTGCAGCGAGTCGCTGACCAGCTGCACCTGCCGCCCCGCGTGTTTGCTGAAATCGACGACCACATCGGCGCGCTCCGCCGGACTCAATTGCAACCGCTGCAGCGGCACAGGACTCTCAAGCAGTCCCTGATCGGAGCCGATCATATGAAATTGATGATCATCTGAAAATGACAGCCGATAAAACCTGCTATTCGATCCATTCAGAATGCGAAGCCGGTACTTCCGCGGCTCCACTTCCAGATAGGGCATCACCTTTCCATTCACCAGCGCCACATTGCCAAAGACCTCCGGCACCCACGGCCTGCCGGGTATCGGCGACACCGGATACTCCAGTTGCCCATCCTTGCGAAAAAAGCGATCGCAGATAAGCAGCGGCACCTCATACTTGCCGCTCGGAAGATTCAGCGCATCTTCCACCGCATCACGAATCAGGAATATCCCCTGCAAGCCCGCATAGACGTTCAGCCGATTAATTCCCATCGCATGGTCGTGATAGAACAGCGTCGTCGCATCCTGCCGGTTCGGATAAAAAGTCACCGCCGATTTCCCCGGCACAAACCAATCCTCGGGGTAGCCATCGCTCTTTGGAGGCGTCCTGCCCCCATGCAGATGAATCACGCTTCGCACCTCTGGCACATCTTTTTCTGCCCCGTGCAGCGTGTAATCAATCGGCAGGAAGTGCTTCACTGGAAGCTCATTCACCCACTCCACCAGTAGTGCCTTTCCGCTGCGCGTCTCAAAGACCGGCCCCGGCGAACTGTCGTTGAATCCCCAGACGCGCGTAGGCGGCAGATCGCGATGCACCTTCATGCGCATCTCACGCATCGCCATCTTGTAGTAAGGAACCTGCTCGCCGCTGCGCTCCGGATTCGCTCGCGTCCCCGTACTCTTCGCTACTGGAGGAAGTGGAAGCTCATCCACAAACGGAGTCAGCACCCCCGACCCCAGCACGTCGGAGCTCATCGTAGCTTCCATGTGAGTCATCGGGTAGCCAGCCGCTGTTTCTGTCAGGAGCAGGCCGGTTGCGAACACGCCGGCCTGCCCCAGAAATGTCCTGCGAGTTATCGTCACTGCATCACCACAAGCCCCGTGGAGTCATTCAAAATATATTGCCTTGGATCAGGGTGCCTGAAGTCAAACATTCCCGTAATCGGGTTTGCAATCGCATCGAAAGAACCGCCCCCCATGCGTTCACCGCCAAGCCAGTTGTCTTCAATAAAGCGAAGAACGGAGGTCTGATCTGTCAAAGTGTGGTCGACATAATTCTGCTTTGCATACGGAGAGATCACCAATAGCGGCAAACGCGGCCCATATCCGCACCGTCCCTGCGCATGGGCGGTATGTGGCCCCGGCAACGCCGTCGAGCCATCGCCGCACTGCCCCGGTCCAGTCAACGCATCGGCCCTGGTCGTCGATTGGTTCACAATTGGGCCCATCTGATGGTCGTACCAGCCATCGGAGTCGTCATACGCCAGAATGACCGCGGTGCTCTTCCAGTCCGGTTGTTTCTGCAGAAAGTTGATGACCTTCACAATGAAAGCCTGCTCATCGAGAGGATCGGAGTAGCCTGCATGGCCATCCTGGTACGCCGGAGCCTTCAGAAAGCTGACCGCCGGATAGTTCCCAGCTTTCACTGCGTCGAAGAAATCATCCGTATCGTACTGATGGTTCGCTGCATCGCCTTCATAACCAATCACCTGTATGGAGGTAGGCCGCACATGCGTCAGGTTGGCTGTTTCCTTGTAGTACTGGAAGGGTTGGTGATGAGGGCTGTAGTCGCGGTCCGACACCCGCACAATATTGGAGTACGTGCTGCGTAGGCAGCCCATTGTGCCATTTGGATTCTTCTTCGTCAGGTCAAAGCCACCCTCAAACCATCCCCACGTCACGCCTTTCTTCGAGAGCATCTTCCCGATATTGTTGCCGTCAAAGCGCAACAACGCGCCCGACGGTGTCGAGCATACGTCACCAATCGGATCTCCATCGCCAATCTCTGTATAGGTGCCGTTGCCGCCTTCGATCACCGTATTACCGGCATTCGCCTTGTCGCTGATGCCGTTCGTCTGGCCCGAGATCAGATCTATCGCACCCAGGGTCGATGGCCCAAACGTTGAGCCAAACGAGTTGTCATTCATCGCGTAGCGTTGCGCGTAGTTCCACATCGCCGTCACCGTATTGCCGTCGTAGTAGCCCATCACCAGGCCCTTTGTCTGATGCGCATACTGCGCGGCACCCTCCACGCTCTCGCTTCCAAGGCGTTTCTTCACCTTCGGCGAACCGAGAATGCCTGTATATCTCGGAAACGAATCCAGCAGACCGGCATGAAAGGCACGCTGCTCCGCCGTATAGTCATGGTTCTCGTCCGCTGTCGCCGCCTGCGCCCGCGACAACCGGAACGGGTTGGTCGCGTCATTCTTGTTCACATTGGTATTCAGAAAGTTTGGGTTGCGCTCCAGCAGTGTCCCAGTCAAGCCATTGACTGTGGGAGTATCCGCTTTCGCATGAAATGCAGGCTCGTTTGGCGGATTCAAAGCATTGGGGTAAGTCCCGAAGTAGTGGTCAAACGAGATATTTTCGCCGAAGATGACGACGACATGTTTGATCGGCGTCGCCGTCGGCTTGGCAGCATGGTTCGGGGCCTGTGCAATCCCATGCGCCATCAACCCCACCATCAGCAGAGCTCCTCCAAAAGAGCTGGAAATCAACTTCTTCATTCTTCCTCCAGGTCGCCCTACCAGTCTTTCAGATGGTCGTAATCTTGTCTTTACTATGGCTGCAATTTGTTAGCGTTCCTTGTTATTCAATATCTGCTCTTGCTGTTGGTTCTCATCTCTGTTTTAGCCTCAAGACGTTAAATTGCGACCAAAACTGTCAGCGTCTTTTGTAAGGAGCTTCGGGTCAACCTGCTTCTCTGACCATGCTTATCTCAGCCGAAAAATTTTGCGCAGCGCGAAATTCTTTGACCAATTGCGCCGTCTCATCTACCCTTGCTTCGCACGTATCCTTCAGGAGGTTGTATGCCCATGCTCAAGTTCTTCCGCTTCCCCGTTATTCTCGCTCTGGCGCTTCTCTTGTCCGCTCCAGTCATAGTCACGGCACAGATGTCCGCCAAAACCACTGCCGCCAAGTCCGCAACAAGTAGCGCCACTGCCATGGGCGACAAACTCGACATCAACACAGCCACCCCCGACCAGCTCAAGGCCTTCCCCGGTATTGGCGATGCCTACGCCAAGCGCATCATCGACGGCCGTCCCTACACCGCCAAAAACCAGCTCACTACTCGTGGCATCCTGCCCGCAGCCACCTACAACAAGATCAAAGACCAGATCATCGCCAGTAAACCCAAGAAATAACGATGGCTTTGTGCAAAATCTCAAAGGCTGACTGCAAGTATCGCGGTCAGCCTTTTCCACGACACATGTCCAGATAGAAGAGGTCTACCAGACAACAAAAAGGCCGCCATAGTTGGCGGCCTTTTTTGCTTTGTGTATTGATGAACGGCCTAGTCGCCGGCCACGGTCTCTTCGATACTGTCGACGGCCTCAGCCTTGGAGGCTGCGGGCTTGATGCCACCGATTGAGTCGAGCGCGATGAAGCCTGGAACTTCCTTCTCGCCCAGCACTTCCTTGCGATAGAGCTTGGCCATCTTCGCGTTCTCGGCGTCCTGTTTGATCTTCGCGTCGCGCGCCCGGATCTTCTCTTCGCGGGCGTTCTTGGCGACACCGGATTTGTCGAAGGTGTCGTTAGCGGCGGCGTTCACGTGAGCATCGTTGAGGACGAGATCGTATGTGGATGAGGTCTCCAGGCCGACCTTCTTGCCGCCGGCGAAGATCTCGTGACGGCCATGCTCCTCGTACCACTTGGTCAGGGTGGAGGTCATGTGCATCTTCTCGATGATGTTTCTCCAGCCCACACCCGTGTTGTACGCGCAGAAGCTTATCTCACCCTCTTGTGTCGCATAGGGGATGATGCACTGCTCGGTGCGGCGGAAGTCGTAGTTGAACAGGTCCTGGAACCACATGCCCGCGATGAACAGGAAGTTCCAACGGTCGGCGCGGCGCAGCTTGATGTCTTCCATGGTACGGTCCGCTGTGACCTTTCCATAGTCCTTGCCGGTTGCGCCGAAGCTCTTGTCGAACTTCGCAAGCAGGTCCTTGATTTTGAAGTGTGTCGGCGCTTTCTCCGGCTCGTAGTTACGCAGCAGCGAGAGCGTAACGCCGATAATGGAGAGCCACTTGCCGCGGGCGGCATCGTTGATGCGGGCGACGTCCTTGGCGAGGCGGTCAGCATTCAGGAAGGCCGTGACCGGCACAGCTTCCTTGGTCTCCTTGTCGATCATCAGCGCCATCCCGATACCGCAGTTCGGGTGGCAGCCGCAGGAGAGCTGGCCCCAGTCGTGGTTCGGTCCATGCACCAGGTCGGCCCAGTCGGCGAAGGTGGACATAAAGGAGATGGGGAACCAGTCGCGAATGGGCTCGCCGAGGCCGGTCTGGGTCTTTACATCGTGGGCCATGTGGCTCAGCGTGTAGCGCTGCGCCTTGCGACGCTCGTCGGAGATGTCCTCATCGCGGCCAGTGAAGCTGACCGGCTGGAAGCTGAGGAAGTTGATCTTCTTCGGATTGTCGAGCGCGAACTTGATGATGTTACCGACCTGCTCATTATTGATGCCGTTGATGATGGTCGTCACCGGAACGATATCCACACCGGCCTCATGCAGGTTATGGATGGCCTGGAGCTTCACGTCGAATGCGTTGCCCACCTTGCGGTGCGAGTTGGCTGCGTTGCCGATACCGTCGAACTGCAGGTAGGCATAGCGCAGACCAGCGTCAGCAGCAGCCTTGGCGAACTCCTTGGACTTGGCAAACTCGATGCCGTTGGTTGCAGCCTGAACGCTGGTGTAGCCAACTTTGCGGGCATAGGCGACTGCGTCGAGGAAGTATGGCGACAACGTCGGCTCGCCGCCCGAGAACTGCACGCTCATCTGCCGTTTCGGCTTGATGGTCACGGCGTTGTCGAGCATGGTCTTGATCTCGTCCCATGTTAGTTCGTGTACGAAGCCGACCTGGTTCGCGTCCATGAAGCAGGGATCGCACATCATGTTGCAGCGATTGGTCAGGTCGATGGTCAGCACGGACCCACGTCCGTGCGTGACGGTGGAGGTCCCGTGGTTGTGCAACTTCTCGTCATTGTGGGCGCGAATGTCACGGCCCGGGAAGACCTCTTCTAGGTGCTTGAAGAAGGCGGTGTCGATCGACATCACGTCTTCAAAGTGGCCGTGGATGGGGCAGTCCTTCACCATCAGGATCTGGCCATCGCGCTCGATAATCTGCGCCTTGATCTCGCCGACCTTTTCATTAAGCAGGATCTCGTGCGGCAGCTTGCCGTCAACGATCTGTTGGCGAATCTCAGGAATACACTTGGGGCACAGCGAGTCCGTTGTGCGCGGCCAGCCCAGAGGAGGCTTCTCTTTTTGATAACTCTTTAGAAGAGGCTTGTCGCTCCACTTGGGAGTGAAGCTCGGGTTAGGGCTGATTGCGTTCAGCTTGTTGAACACAACCCATCCGGCCTTTGCTGCCTGCGTGAGCGATTTTTCAAAGAATTTCGATGGCTTTTTCGACATTGGTATGCTGTCTCCTGACAGTGCGGCCTGAAGCGGAAAATGGGCGTCGCTTCTTCCAGCCTATTCGACTATGTGTCTTTCAACATAGCTAACTTTTCTTTGGATGCGGAAGTACACATCCAGATGCCCTTCTTGTGTCCTTTTCCCTACGGGCACAATAGGTTACGACGCTTCCAAGACTACGTTTTTGCCCCCCGGCTTTGAAGATTTGAACGCCGACTGGCGAGAATTTACATTGAATGGCGAATTGCCGCAGCGAAGGGGACGTCAGATAATTCATCAAAACTTCATTCCCATCTAAAGTGGGGATACATTTGGTCCTCAGTGGCAACAAAAAAGTCTATTCATAACTGGGATTGAGGTTGAATCTGCCAAACGCCATCGATCCGAATGAGGTGACAGATCGAGTTCCGCCCGTTTGGGTCGCCGGAGTCAGCTATGCGGCATTCACCTCTCTAAGTCTACGGATGATGTGTTTACCGACCCAATCTTGATCGAGCAGCAAAATTAGAATGAACCGGACGGCTGCTGGCTAGCGACTTGATTGAGGATTCGCTGCACGAAGATAATGCGAATGCTGATATGTTTCGCTACGTCGGGAAGAAACTCCGTGATCAGGTTGTTAGCGGGATCGGTCGCCAACCCCGTGGCTATTCGGGCGACTGTGGAGGGTGCATCCGAATGAATTCCCGGAACATACAAATTGCTAAGCTCTGCGCTGATCGGGTAGGTCAGCAGCGTGGCGTAGTTCGGCATCAGGTTGCCATCGTCATTGTTTGCAACAAAGGTGCGGGAGACAGCGTGGGCAAATCGTCGTGGAATGCTTGCCTTGGGCATCCTGTAATAACGCGGGTCCTGGTGCGCAAGGGAAGGGATCAGAAACGCTCCAAAAAATTCTCCCGTTGTGTCCTGCAACAGGCTTACGCCGGCATTTTTGCCGAAGCCTTTCCACCCTGGCCCATACGCGGTATCTGAATCGATGGCAATGGTCAAACCGGACACCCCAACGATGGTCATGAGATTGGCTGGCGTCATCAGGTTATGGATCGCCAGATATCCCTTCTGTCGCGGCGTCAGCGGAATAACGATGCTCGTGTCCAGAAACCTCTGGTATGGATTCAGCAGCTCGCTGCACGGAACATGGATCGGCCCGGCCGTATTGGAATTGGCTGGAATATTGAGCATGGCATGGCGCACCGTGCATGGTTCCACGCCGCTTGCGCTTGTCTTCAGGGCCGCCTCTGCCACGGCAACCACATCCTGCTGTTGCGCCAGCACCGCACCGGGGGCATCGGGCAGGGCCGCCTGCGTGTTGCTGGTCTGGGTGCCTGTTTGGGCACAGGCCGCTGCGCCACAGAGCGCAAGCGTCAGAACCAGAAGAGATCGAATCACCGTATGCCCCATTCGCTATCTTCTAACCCTGGTTAAGCGCGAGTCACTCGCTCTTTTTGAGATGGACTAGCTCAAGAGCATCCCGAGGAACTCGCTGACCTCGAAGCCGAGTGCCGATCCTCCAATGGAGCTACCGAATATCAGCATAGTCTGTTTGGCTCCATGATTCAGCGGAGGAAAGTAGGCATTGGTCAGCGCTGCGCCTGCCAGGTTTCCCGAGAGCAACGAGAAATTCGGTGTCGTTTTGCCGCTATCGGTCCGCGTAATGATGGCGCGAGTTGCCGCATAAACGACTCGTTTAGCGATGCCGTGGCCTCGCCCTAGCCTGTAGTATCGCGGGTCTTCATGGAAGATATTCGCCATGACAGAAGTGCTGAAGACGTCTTCGCTAATGTTGCGGACGGCAGCTGTGCCCAGCCGCTGTCCAAATGCTCCTTTGTCGGTGCCGTAGTTGGGAGCGCTATTGGTCAACTGGGACCAGCCTGCGGACGCCAACCATCCCGTAGCCGAGAACGCAGTGACCGAATGCCTTGCGCCCATCAGAAATTTGTCTTTCGCCGTAAGCGAGGGAGCCTGTTCTCGCGGCGAAATTACCTTGTCCCAACGCGAAGCCATTCGCATCTGCTGTGCTGCATGCGTGGCTGGCGCAGTATTAAAGGGGGACTCAGACGAAGTGGAAGAGCTGTCGGCTGTGTAGGATCTGCTGCTACGAACCGCTCCGGGTGCATCAGGCAGATCAAGCAACGCAGCCTGCGCCACCACAATCGGCGCTGCCGCGGCAAGCAAACAGAGTGCAAGAAGATAAATCGATTGTCGCGCCACCAAAGACTTTGAAATACGTTCCTTCAAAAGAAATAACCTCGAAGTCTTTTGTTTTCCCGCTATTTGAACAGGGAATAGACCATCATCACGTTATACGCGCAGGCTCTGAGTGTAATGCATCTTTTTTAGTTAAAGGACGCGATTGAGGCAGGTCAGGTTGTATCTGTGGCACTCCATTGAACTTACGATACGCTGCCGTTACCACGTCGGCACCGCGCTGCGAATACCCTGCAATCACGGTTGACCATGCATTTTCCTCATCCGCATAATGGAACAGTAGAGAGGTACGCGCATGGCTTTTGAAGATCCAACAGCCCCAAAGCGCCCCTGGGAGCAGCGCCTGCACGACGCGGGAACCCGTGTTGAGGAAGATCTTCGCCGCTTTGTGACCTATCTCAACGATGAGATTGTGCCCGACGTCCGCCGCAATGGCTCCGAGGCCCTTCGCTCCGCCGCGGCAGAACTGAACCGGCTGGCCCAGCGCATGGACGACCCCGCCGGCAGAACTCCGCCTCCACCGCCGGGTGAGTCGAAATCTTGACCCGCGCCCGCCTCGTCTCCGCTGCCATGCTGTCAGCATTTGCGCTGCTGGCCATCGGCTGCCATAGAGAGACGCCCCGCGCCTATCGCCAGCCGCCACCGCCTGCCATCAACGCAAATGCGCGCGCCAGCCAAAGTGCGAACCGCAATCGGAATCCGAGTCCCGAGACGGCTGACACTGCGCCAGCACCGCAGCCCGACATCCAGGGTAGACCCGTCTCAAGCGAGGTTGGTCTGGCAAGCTGGTACGGCCCACCTTACGCCGGACGCAAGGGCGCCGACGGCACCGTCTACGATCAGAATGCAATGACTGCAGCGCACCTGACCCTTCCGCTTGGAACCGTAGTCCGCGTCACTAATCTGGCGACGAACCAGTCCGCCGTGGTTCGCATTACGGACCGCGGCCCCTTCGTTCGTGGCCGCATCATTGATCTCTCCCTCGCCGCCGCCAAAGCCGTCGGGGTCTACCGCGCAGGTGTCGCCAGAGTGCGAGTAGAGGCCTACCCTTCCGCCAATACAGAGGTAGCCGGGCGCTGGTGTGTGCAGGTCGGCGCCTTCTCGCGAGAGAAGGATGCAGTCAAGTTAAAGGATCAGCTCAGCCGCCGCTACACTACCGCCAAGGTTATCGAATTCGCTGGCCCCACCGGCCACTGGGTCCGCGTAAATCCGCAACAGCCTGACAGGGCCCACGCCACTCAGGTCGCCGAAAGCATCCATAGTCCTGATCCCGACGCCCAGCCTTACCTCGTCCGAACCAACTAAGAGAGCCCTTCCCGATGATATTACACAGAGCAAACCTGATCAGCCGCGTACTTCCTGTCTTCTTGATTTGCATATCCGCGTTGACGCTCGCAGCCACTCCTCCATCCAGCGGAACAAGCGATGGCAAGCAAAGCCCTCAAACTATATCAACGTACCGCGCACATGCGCAGACAGCAGTGGACGTGCTGCAACAGTGGTACACGCCGGAGAACGGCCTCTATCACACCACCGGCTGGTGGAACTCCGCCAACGCCATCACTGCGCTTGCGAACTACAGTCGCATAAGCCATTCGACGGCATACCTTCCCATCTTTGCGAACACGCTGCACGTCGCGCAGACCTCTCACGGCGGTTCACCAGGGTTCATCAACGCTTACTATGACGACGAAGGCTGGTGGGCTCTCGCATGGATCGACGTCTACGATCTCACAGGGGAAGCCCAGTACCTCCAAACCGCGGCCTCCATATTCAGCGACATGCAGTTGGGTTGGGACACGAATTCCTGTGGCGGAGGAGTGTGGTGGAACAAGAAAACTAAAGGCAAAAATGCAGTGGAAAACGAGCTGTTTCTGGCTGTAGCAGCCTCTCTGGCCAACCGCACGACGGCACCGGAAGAGCGCCAAAAATATCTCGTCTGGGCACAAAAGGAATGGGTGTGGTTCCGCAACTCCGGCATGATTAACGGAGAACACCTCATCAACGATGGGCTTAACGGCTCAGACCCTACGCATTGCACGAACAATGGCGGAAACACCTGGACTTACAACCAGGGAGTCATTCTCGATGCGTTGGTTGAGCTGAATAAAGCTGACCCTGATCCTAGCTTCAAGGAAACAGCCGCATCCATCGCGCTTTCGGCAATTCAACACCTCACCGATGCTCATGGAGTCCTGCGCGAGTCCAATAGCGCCCACACTGGCGGGGACGTCCCTCAGTTCAAAGGCATATTCAGTCGCAACCTCATGCTGCTCAATAGTGCATTCCCTGATCGCCGCTACCAGGCCTTCGCAAGAACCAACGCGCAGAGCCTCTGGAACAATGATAGAGATGCCGCGAACCACTTTGGCTTCTGGTGGTCAGGCCCGTTCGACATGCCGGATGCGTCCCGGCAAAGTTCTGCGCTGGATGCCTTGATAGCCGCCGCTGCTCTCGATTCCGATCAGATCGGGGTTAAGCCTTAGCTCAGCCAATCACTCTTTGCCATCCAGCGCAGGCGGAGCATAGTAGGGCAGCTTCTGCTGCTCTTCGACAGCCCGCTTCACGCCTATATCGTCGAACAGCAGACTCGGCGCAATCATCGTCTGCGGGATCGGTCCCAGCGAGTTTGAAACATAAGCATCATTGCCGGCGGCCACAATGTCCGAGCGCAGACTGCGGTTGTCCAACTCGTCGAACACCGCGCCCCGCACCAGCTCCTTGCTGCCATCCGGATGGACCCGGTACAGCACCCGCGGCGCGAGCGCGTCGCCCAGCGTCTCGACAGCATACACATCGCGACCCTGTTCCTTCGCCATCGCCAGCAACCGTTTGTTCAGCTCACTCACCGGGACCGCCTCGCTCGACTTGACGATCACCACGCCGGCACGTGAATGAGCGGATTGACCCGGCGCGTCGCGTCCATGCCCATTCGAAGACGAAAAATCTCTCACCGGTTCGCGCCCAATCAAGTAGTTCTGCAGGATGCCCTTCGTTACCACATCGACCGACTGCGCAGGCACTCCCTCATCATCCACCTCATACGCACCCAGCAGCATCTTGCCCGCGAACTTCGTCATCAACGGATCGTCGGTTACGCTCAACATCGTCGGCAGCACGCGCGACTTGTAGCTCGACGCATATGCGCCTGTAGTCCGCGCCGTCGTTCCCATCGCCGGACGGTCCGCCTCTACATTCGGTACGAACAGCCGCGCCATCACATCCGATGCGGCATCGCCGCTGAACAGTACCGGCCCGTGATAATCCTCGGCTGGAACCACCGATGCCGCCCGCAGTGCTTCCAGGCTCTTCAAATCGTCGATCACGCGTTTGCGGAATACCGGCCACGTCTCTAACTCCTTCGCATCGGCGGCGATCGTCCTGTTGTCACGGCTCAGCCGCATTCCGTCCGGCGCCTGTCCGCCAACGCTGATGCTGGCGGAATACCCTGTATATCCCTCCCGCACCACGGTTCCTTCCGTGTTGACGAGATAGCGGTTGACCGCAACCGCGCGCACATTCGCAGTCGAATACTGCACCTGCTCAGCCAAAGCGCGAATCTCCGGAGCCGTCGCAAACAATCCGCTCGCTTCGATAATTCGTCTCGTCCACTCCTTGCGGTCAAGGTCCATTGTCACCAGCGGGGCCACATGCGCCACCGGCTTCGCCTCGGCAAAATCATGCTCCATCGTCTGTGATTGAAAGCTCTTCAACGCAGCCTGCTTGGCGGCATACGCCCGCAGCGCATTTTTGTACGCGGTATCAGTGGCAATCCAAAGCGCATACCGCAACGCCTCAGGATTATTGTCCCTGGGAGCCAGCGCAATCGTTCCATCCCCTCGGCCACTGCTGCTGTCCACAGCATAGTCACCGACCCGCACGGTCACGCGCGCCACCCGCTGATGGTTCGTCTCCTGGCGGGTCAGCGCTCCATAGTTGGCAACAGCCTCATAGGTGTCCAGATCGTCCAGCCGGTACTCGATGAAGTAAGGCCGCTGCATTCCCGGCAGCACCAGAAGCGCCTTCTCCCGTCCAAGCTCGTCCTGCATTGCCTTCAGCATGGGGTCATTGTTCTGTGCCTGGGCAAGGCTGAAAGTCATCGAAAAAGCGCAGAAAGCCGCCGTAACCAACCAATATTTATGTAACCGTACTGAGAATAAATGATTCATTGGCCGCCCTTTCCGCTCGCATCCGCACCTGGTGGCGGAAGAATCGGCGGCCTCGCCGTCCCCTGTGCTTGCTTCTGCGTTTCAATCTCGCTGACCAGCATCGCCGGAGCCACCGCACTCACCGGGAGACTCCCCGATTCCGCACCGCAAATCCCGTTGAAGACCTCCGGTTTATTGTCGGTCGCCACAATCCGCGCCAGCGCCGCCTGCGGAGTCCCCACAATACTCACTCCACGAACCAGTTCATCCGGTCGCCCATCCACATACACGCGATAGACCACCAGCGGAATCACCTGAAAAGCCTGCGGCGATCGTCGCGTCGTCACCGCAAATCCCGAAGAGATGTCTTCAAAGTAAAGCCCATACGCCTTACCCTGTTTTTTTGCTTCGGCAACCAGCATCTGCCGCAGCTCCGCATCGCTTACCGTCTTCGACGACGTAACGATCAAATTTCCCTGTCGCCCCGTGGGCATGTGGCCTACCTCGGCGCGCCCATGCCCATTGCTTTGGGCAAATCCCGCAACTGGCAGCCGCGACATCAAAAAAGTCTCCAGCACGCCGTTCTTAATCAGGTCCACGCGCCGGGCCTGCTGGCCTTCGTCATCGTAGTCATAGTGTCCGCTCAGCCACGTCCCATCAAACTTCTTCAAAGTAGGATCGTCGGCAACGTTCATAAAGCTGGGAAGAATCTCCTTCCCCATCAGCTTCGTAAAGGTCTGGCCCTCATTATCTCCACGCTGCCGCTGCCCCTCCAGACGATGCCCCAGCACCTCATGAAAGAACACCGCCGCCGCCCGCCCGCTCAAAATTGCCGGCCCGTTATATGGATCAGTCACCGGAGCCACACGCAGCGCCTCGAGGCTCTTTCCCATCTCGGCGATCTTTGCTGTCAGCACCTTCTGGTCCGGCAGATGGCCCGCCTCATCGGCCTCAAACGTCTCTGCCCGGAACATATCCATCCCATCCGCCGCCCGCGTCCGTCCCAGAATCACCAGCCGCGCCACATGGTTTGGCGTGGCCACCTTCGCGCCCTCCGACGACACAAAATAGTCCGTCTCCGAACTGGCCTCCAGCGCAACCGTGTTGTAGAACACGTCGGGATACTGTTTGAACAACCCTGAAAGTTCGCGCAACCGTGTCTCCCACTCTGCACGATCGATCTTCAACGGTGGTGCTCCCGGCAGCAGCGCTACTTTAGCCTCTTCCGTCGAAAAATCCGGTGATCGGTCCTCTTCCTTTGCCCGAACCTCCTGGTCCGTCTTTACCTTCAGATAGCCGTCCAGCGCCTTGCCATAGCCGCGGTTCGTCGCAAACCAAAGACTCCGCGCAATGGCCTCGCGATCATCGGTCAACGGCATCGAAATTGTCGTCAGTGCGCTGTTGCGGTGGTCGCCATGCGTGTTGTCCTCGGCAGGAGTGCCAATGCGAACCTGCACATCGGCAAATCGGCGATGGCTCGCATTCGAGGCCGTAATCGCCCCAAACTGCGCCCCAATGTTGACCTGCTCGCCATCGGCTACCGAATAGCTCAGAAAGTAGGGCTTCGGCTGCTGTGCCGCATTGCCCGTACTCCCCAGCGAATTCATTGCGCGGTGCATCTCGACTTCCATCGTATCCACCAGAACGCTGGAAGTCTGCCCCGTCTCCGCAGCCACAACCACCCGCCCCTGCAAGGCCATTCCCACCAGCATCAAACCGGCCAATCCAGCACCGGCAGCCACTATTCTCGGTCTCATCATCGGAAAGAAAACTCGATTCACGCGCAAAATTCAATTGAAGCAGAGTGTAGCGGAAATGCCCTCGTTTAGGCTCCCATTATATTTCGCGCAAAAAAATAGTCTTCACCCCACCTAACCGCCGCTCCAGCCGGTTGTCTAATCGGGCGGATGAACAAAGCCGAAGCAGACGCGATTCAGCAGATACTGGCGGGTAACCGGGACGCCTACCGGGTACTGATGGACCGTCACTTCTGCACCGTCCATCGCATCGCCTTCCGTATCACCGGCAATCAGGCCGACGCGGAAGAGGCCGCGCAGGAAGCCTTCCTTCGCGCCTACAACAAACTTCCCGGCTTCCGTCACGACGCCTCTTTCTCCACCTGGATCACGCGAATCGCCATGAACACAGCCATCAATCTCGTTGAACGTCGCAACCGGGACCTCTCGCAGCATGGTCCCCGCATCGCCGACAACCCATCCCCAGTCGCTCAAACCGTCCAACTAGCCGACGCCTATCCAGGCCCCGAACGCCAGCTCCTCGACCGCGAAGCCACCGCCCTCCGCAACGAAGCTCTCGCCAACCTCACCCCCATGGAGCGGACTGCCTTCACTCTTCGCCACATGGAAGATCTCCCCATCGCCGAGATAGCCGCCGCGCTCAACATCCCTGCCAACTCGGCCAAGCAAGCCGTCTTCCGTGCCGTCGGCAAACTCCGGCGCTCCCTTGCTCCCCTCGCAGGAGGACTGTCATGACCCACTTCTCTGAAGAAGAACTTATCGCCTACCAACTCCACGAAAGCTCCAACGAAGCCGCCATCCAGCATCACCTCGAGCTCTGCCCCGACTGCGCCGCCACGTCAGACTCCATCGCCGAAACCCTGCGCGTCTTCTCCTCTGAGCCCGTCCCTCAGCCCGACCTCGACCGCAACTGGCAGCGTCTTCGTGGCAATCTCTCCGTGCTCACGCCCGCATCGCGCCGCTCTTTCTTCTCGCGATTCGCGCTATGGCCGGCAGTAGGACTGGCCACCGCCGCCCTCATCCTCTTCGCCATATTCGGCCTCCACATCCACTTCAGCCACGGCCCACTCATGAATCCGAAAGCCAACATAGCTATCAACGGTCACGGCCCTCTCACCACTGTGCCCACCGACCCTGCTATCGCCAATCATCTCGACGCCGCCGAGCGTCTTCTCACCGAGGTCAACCATACCTCCGGCTTGCTCGACCCAGCTCCCCGCGCCCAGGCCCACGACCTCCTGCTCAGAAATGCTGTCTACGTCCGCACCGCCTACGATCGCGGCGATTACGCCCAGGCCGCTGTGCTCGACGACCTCGGCCGCGTCCTGACCACGATCGACAACGAGCCGCCTTCAACCCACGGCAGCACACTCCAGCTTCGCATCGAGATGAATACCTCAGGTCTGCTACTCGACATTCGCATCCTCCGCCAGAACGACAACCACCTATAAGGAACCATCATGACCACGCCAATCACCATGACAAAAATCCGCGCTACACTCTTCTCCTCGGCTCTCCTCCTCATCCTTGCAGTGGCGCAACCTCTCTACGGACTGGCCTTTGCCCCCGCCCCCGCCCCGGCGCCCGCTGCCGGCGACACCAGTGCCTACGCCACCGGAACCCGCGCCATGAACGAACATCGCTGGCAGGACGCCGTCACCGCCTTCGACAAGGTCATCGACGCCAAGGACAGGCGTGCCGATGCTGCTCTTTATTGGAAGGCCTACTCTCTCACCAAAATTCACAACCCTGGCCTTGCCCTCACCACCTGCGTTCAGCTTCGCTCACAGTACATCACCAGCTCTTGGAACAAGGACTGTGCGGCTCTCAACATCGATATTCATGCCGAGAATGGCGGTTTCTTCATGCCCCCCATAGTCATTCCGCCAATACCACCTATGGGGCCCTTTGGTCTGGAGTCGGGCGATCCCAACACCGACATCAAGATCCTCGCCCTCAACTCGCTCCTTCATCAGGACCCCGACAAGGCCATCCCCATGCTGCGCGGCATTCTCTCCGGGAATCAACCGATCGCCATGAAGAAACAAGCCATCTTCGTTCTCGCTCAGAGCAAATCGCCGGAATCCCAGTCCATCCTCCACGACGCCGTCATCGGCAAGATGGACCCCAAACTCCAGCGGCAGGCCATCATGATGATGGCGGTCTTTCAGCGCAAAGACGCCAACCCTACTCTCGCCGAGGTCTATCGAACCACCACCGACCCCGAGGTCAAAAAGGCGATCATCTCCGCCTTCTTCATCACGCAGGATGCCCCCCGTCTGGTGGAACTGGCCCGCAGCGAGAAAGATCTCAACCTCAAGCGCAGCATCGTCTCCCAGCTGGCCCTCATGCACGACAAAGCGGCCACCGACTACATGATGGAACTCCTCAAGTAGTCGACAATCCGCCGCATCACCGTCATCTCATCCGTCCCCAAAACCACGTCATCTCGACCGAAGGCGCGGGGTCCCCAGTGAGCGCACTTGCTCGTTGGGGTGCAAGGCGGCGCTTTTGGCGCCGTCGTGGAGAGACCCCTGTATTTGTCGTTGCTGTTGCTCTCTCGAAGGAGAAAAAATCATGCTATCCGCACCTCGCACCCTCGCCATTATCGTCGCTCTCTCCGCTGCCGCAGCCTTCGGGCAACAGCCACAGTTCACCCCCGCTCAACTCACCACCACAGCAGCCGACCACGGCCTCAACGCCGAACTCGACACACTCAAACGCGAAGCCGCTCCACTCTGGGTCGGCTACAGCATTCCCGTCGCCGAAAATTTCTCTTCAGGTTGGAACTCACCCAGCATCGCCTATCTCGAAGCCAAGCACACCTCCTACAACAACGCTTCCAATTCCCACACTACCTCTTACGACCACGCCATCATCCTCTTCCGCATCGCCGACCACACCATTGAAAAGATCCACGTGGATAACCCCGATCGCCAGCTCGACGCCGGCAACCTCCGTGTCGTCTGGCTCACCAACGTCGCTCCCGAAGACAGCATCGCCATCCTCAAATCACTGGCCCTCCAGAACGGCACAAAGAAGCTCCGCGACAGCGCTGTCTTCGCCATCTCAATCCATCAATCGTCTTCAACCGTCACCGCTCTCATCAGCCTCGCCGCCCCTGCAAACGATCGCGACCTCCGCGAACAATCCGCTTTCTGGCTCGCTAACCAACATGGCCACGAGGGCTTCACCGCCCTGCAGCGCTTTGCCCGCGAAGACCCCGACGCCGCTTTCCGCGAAAAGCTCACCTTTGACCTCACTCTCACCAAGGATTCCGACGCGATAAAAGAACTCATCCGCATGGCCCACGAAGACTCCGCCCCGCAGGTCCGTAAACAAGCCCAGTTCTGGATGGCGATGAAGGGCGGCAAACTCGTCGCCGGCGATCTCCGCGATCTCGCCGAGAACGATCCCAACGTCCAAATCCGCAAATCCGCCGTCTTCGCTCTCTCCCGCCTTCCCGGCGACGAAGCGGCCACCCAGCTCATCCAGGTAGCCAGCAGCAGCAAAGACCCCGCTGTCCGCAAACAGGCCGTCTTCTGGCTAGGCCAGTCCAGCGACCCCCGTGCCCTCGACTACCTCACCCATCTCCTCCAGCAATAATGTTCTGTCGCTTTACTCTCTACTAGCGGTCGCATCCGGCAATAGCTTCTCCGTGCAAATATGAGGTAGATCCATACCAACCTTTGCACGGAGAGTCCAATCCCAATGCGACTTCGCACCATCCTGTTACTTCCGGTCGCCGTAGCCGCCCTCCTGGCTGCACCTCACTGGATAAACAAAACCACCCCAGCCGAAGCCCAGGCTCTGCAAGTCGCCGCGCACAATACGACCGCCTACACCCTGCCGTCCGCGAAGCTGAAACAAGCCCAGGGACTCTCCCGCACCCGGACAATCCTCTACTTCGTCGGCAGCGCATGGAGCATCCTGCAACTCATCCTTCTCCTCAATCTCGGCATCCCACCCCGCCTCCGCGACATCGCCGTCAACGCCACGCGCAACCGCCTCGCGCAGTGCTCCCTCTTCACCCTGCTCTTCTTCGGAATCATCGCCCTGCTCGATGCCCCACTCGCACTCTATGGCCATCATCTTGGTCTTAGCTACGGCCTCTCCGTGCAACACTGGTCAAGCTGGCTCTGGGACCAGGCCAAAACCTTCCTCCTCATCTGGATCGTCGGCAGCATTCTGGTCCTCGTCCTCTTCTGGGTCATCCGCAAATCGCCGACCCGCTGGTGGCTCTGGTTCTGGCTCCCGGCGATGGCAGCCGTCCTCTTCGGGGTATTCCTCTCGCCCATACTGATCGACCCCCTCTTCAACAAATTCGAGCCGCTCCAGCAATCGAACCCCGCCCTCGTCCAGCAGTTGGAGAAAGTAGTCGCCCGCAGCGGCATCAGCCTCCCGCCCGACAGAATGTTCTATATGCGCGCCAGCAGCAAGGTCACCGGCCTCAACGCCTACGTCACCGGCATCGGCTCCTCCAAGCGCCTCGTCCTCTGGGACACCACCATCGCCCAGGCCACGCCTGACGAGCTCTCCTCCGTCTTCGGTCACGAACTAGGCCACTACGCCTTGCACCACATCGCCCTCGGCCTCACCTTCACCGGCCTTCTACTCCTCGTGGCTTTCTTCCTTGGCCAGAAGCTGACTCAATGGGTCCTCCGCCGCTACGGTTCGCGCTGGCGCATCCACTCGCAAAACGACTGGGCCTGCCTCGCCATCCTGCTGCTCGTGCTGAACGCCCTGTCCTTCCTCTCCGAACCAATCGACAACGCCTTCAGCCGTTCCATCGAACACGCCGCGGACGTCTACGGGCAGGAAGCCATCCACGGCATCGTCGCCAACCCCCAGGCAGTCACGCAGCAAGCCTTTCAGCGCCTCGGCGAAGCATCGCTCGAAGATCCCACTCCGCACCCCTTCGTCCAGTTCTGGATCTACAGCCACCCATCCATCGAAAGCCGCGCAGCCTTCGCCGCCGCATACAACCCGTGGAAACCAGGTCAGCATCCAAACTATTTTCCTGGTCTAGTATTCTAACGATTCAATAAAGCCAAAAGAGGGGGGTTCTGGACCCACTAATGCCTACCGACTGTCTTTTCTGCAAGATCATAGAAGGTAAAATTCCCGCAAGCCGTGTCTATGAGGATGACCTCTGCATCGGTTTTCCCGACATCAATCCGCAAGCCCCCACCCACCTGCTCATCATTCCCAAACAACACGTCGCCTCCCAGGCGAAGGCGGCAGCCAAGCACACTCCACTGCTCGGCCATCTGCTGACTGTTGCCGCGGACATCGCCCGCACTCGAAAACTGGACCGCGGTTATCGCGTCGTCGTCAACACCGGCGAAGACGGCGGCCAGACTGTCAACCACCTCCACCTCCATCTCCTCGGCGGACGGCCCATGACCTGGCCCCCCGGCTAAAACGAAGTCCCCCTGAATCAAACCCTATCGAAAACTGAAAAAGCCCCGCAGCAATCTTCGCGGGGCTTTTTCATACACTCTTACAACCACGTCTGCCGCTCTAAAAACCGCGACGAGACCACAACATGGCCAGGCGAAGCTTACTGGTTGAAGTTCGGTTCGTCCTCTTCCACCAGCCCGTAACGGCGCAGCAGATTGGGCAGGTTTTGCGAGAAAGCGGCACGCGGTATCACCGTGTCGCAGCCCGCTTCGACTGCCTTCGCCTTCAAATCTCCCTGCAGATGCGAGAGGAAGCCCACAATCGACGTGCTCCGCTTGAGCTTTGTCTTCAGCTTCGGAATCAAAGTCAGCGGCTTCGCATTCGCATTGTTGAGGTCAAAGACAATCAACCCCGGACGGTCCTCTTCCTCGCCGCCCGTCAACTGGGCAATCGACTCCTTGTCGTTTTTGACAAAAGCGACTTTTACGCCCAGTTTCCGCGCAGTCTCCTGAATCTTCGCAATAAAGAAGAGGTCTTCGATAAAGAAGAAGATCTTGGTAGGCGCATCTTCCGGAATAGGAATCGTCCGTCCCTGCGAGTAGTCGATCGGCTGCGAATCGCTCTGATAGCCTCGTCCGCTGCTTCGCCCTTGGAAATTTCCGTGAGTTTCGATGGTAGACGGCGGCGTATCGGCAAAATTGCCGTTCACCGCCCGATAGCTATGGTCCATCGGACCAACGAAGCTGCGGGGACCACGCTGCTGTTGCTGCCTTCCGCCGCCACCCTTGCGCTTGAAGCCGTTATTGCCAGGCTGATGGCTGTTGCTGTCGCGGAAACCTCCGCCACCATTGCTGCCGCTGGCAACGTTGCCGGGATTCTCCGGTGAGCGCTGCCGGTCGCGGTCGCGAAACTTCTTCTTCCAGCGTTTACCCGTAGATGAGGAACTACTGGTCCCATTCTGCTGCTGGCTTCTGCCGCTCGCCTGAAAACTCTGCGCCCCTTGCTCCTGAGGGCCCTGAGGCTGCGTACCGGCGGCCTGTATCGAGCCGATCGGCTGTCCGTCGCCCTGTTCGCCAGCGGACTGCGCGGCTTGCGGTGCATCCGGCCCTTTGTTCTTGCGCTTGCGGCGGCGGCGGCGGCTGCTCTTGGACTGGCCCATGCCGTGGGGTATGTTTCCTTCAAACTGCTCATCACCGCCCTGTTGACCGGGTGATATTGGCGAACCCTGGTGCGGTTGCACCTCGGGTACATTCTGCTCTGAAGTCATGCTTCCACTTCCTATTGCACTAGATCGCAATTAGCGGTTTACTCTCACGCTGCAGGTCTCGTCCTTCCTGCGTTGACTTACGCAGGTCGAACCAAACCGGTGTTGCAGTGTCGGAGGAAACGGTCTCAAATCACACTCGAACGGACGTCTTCTATGCTGTTGGCTGCGACCAGCGATCAAATCGCCAGTTATGCACAACCTGGAACGCCTTACCGCGGCGAACCCTCACCCTCTACCTGTTTGCGACAGAGTCCCAAAAATCCACTGTGTTCTGGGTTATCCGCCCCCAATCTTACACAATCCTCTAATTGGCAGCTACACAATGATCGGCACCCACAGCCGGTCCACGAAGCAAGATTTAGACTACGCGCAACGGCAACGATTGGCAAGAGATCTCTTATTTTGGATATTAGGGAACCTCTGACTTAAGTCCGGTTTGTTAAGGGCACGGCTTCAGCCGTGCCGCAAGTGGTTTGTCTGTAACGCGGCTTTAGCCGCTGAGGGGATGTTCGGAGACTTAATCAGATCCTCCTTGGACCAATTTGGCTTTGTTTTAAAGAGCGTTTTAAAGGGGGCGGCTTCAGCCGCGCCGTATGAGCTTCGTTTGCATTCCGGCTTACAGGCTGCGGAAAAACTACATCGTTTATGCTTTTGGAATTAGCGTGGGGCTTCAGCCCCACGACAAATGTCCGAAAATACAATGGGCCTTAGCCCAGGGTTTTCTCTTCGAGTGCCACAAATAGAGTTTTTCCGCAGCCTGTTTAGCCGCTGAGGGAATGTATCTTTCAAACTGACCCATTACCCTTGTCTTATTGTGGCTATTAATCTCCGGTGACTCCCGCCTAAACACCAGATGCACAAAAAGCCGCCCATCCTGAGCGGCCTTAAGCTTAACCAATGGCCAGTCACTGGCCTCCTTGAAAGAACTTCCGGCTAAGGAAGCGCCCTGCGGTCGATGGTTACACGTTTTTTTTGTGCAACTTCTTTCGTACCGGGGCATTACAACCGCACGCTTCAATATCGATTCGAACGAGTAATGCCATCATCTAGTGCAATCAAACGGCCAAACTACATTCCTTTGATTCAGGAGACTTACATGTCATCTTGCTCCTCCGGCTCGCCTAAAAAACAGAAAACAACCGTTGGAAGCTACGCATTTTGGAATAATTTGACGTTTGACCCACCTCGCAGCCAGCCCTATAATCCTAGATGTTCCGATAACCCTCTTGGTTCCTGACGGTTTATTTTTGTGTCCACCGCGAGAATCGAGGCAAAAAGGTGGCCACGCTTGTTCGAGCGTTACCATCAAGGATTTAGGAATGGCTCGGAAGGCACGCGATTGGTGCGCCTACGGCCGGACGATTTTGATTGATCCCCGAAGGAGTATCACACACCGCATGAATCGCACTCTTACTCTTGTCTCCGCCCTTGGCGCGGGATTGATGACCGTTGCCGGGATCGCACAGGCACCGCAGCCCACCACCCCACCCGCCCCTGCTGCTGCCGTGGCGCCACAAGCCGTTCCCGCTAAGATCGCCCTCATCGAGTATGAGCAGGTCGCCGCCGCTACCAATGAAGGGCAGCGCGCCATTCAGGGTATCCAGACGAAGTATGCGCCGAAGAAGGCCCAGATTGATTCTGAGAATACTGAAGTGGATTCGCTGAAGAAGCAGTTACAGAGTGCGCCTGCCACCCTCTCCGACGAAGAGCGTTCCAGCCGTACCCGCGCCATCGATACCAAGGAGAAGGCGCTCCAGCGCGATGCCGAGGATGCCACCAACGCCTATAACGGCGACCTCCAGGAAGCCCTTGGCAAAGTTGCCCAGAAGCTCGGTCCCACTGTCATAAAGTATGTACAGGATAATGGCTACACGATGCTTCTGGACATCAGCGCCCAGCAGCAACAGGGGGGTGTCTCTGTCATGTGGGCTCAACCAGGAACGGATATCTCCCAGGCGATCGTTACGGCATACAACGCTTCTTCGGGTGTGGCTGCTCCTGTGCCATCCGCGCCAGCTCCAACCACTCATTCGCGTTCTACCACCACTACGCCGCACGCTTCTGCAACAAAGAAGTAAGCGGCATTGCTTTATTTCAAAGGGAGGCCTCTCAGGGGTCTCCCTTTATGTGTCCCCTGTGGAAAATTCTGTGGATTTCAAGTGCCTTCTGGAACAAAGGTTGTAGATCATTGTTGGCAATCCTTTGAAGTCCTGCCCACAAAGGATTTGTAACTCAATATGGATGATGGTGTTACATCGAAGGTATCAATCCTGCGCCGCTATTTATAGCGGTTACATGACAAGTGCAGGTATTTCAATGGTTTCCACAGATCGACGTTACTGACGTGTTACGATTCCAGCTTCGGTCGAAACCCAAAGCTAATTACTCCGACGCTTTTGACGTTGACCATCTTCTCTCACGCCCAAACCACGTCATCTCGACCGGGCAGGAAATCCCCGCATAAAGCTGTTTTTGCAGATGCTATAGAGTCATGAAAAGCATTGTCATTCTGAGCGCAGCGAAGAACCCCTGTATTTGTCTTTGCTGTTGCCTGTACTTTACTCCTCTACACCTATTCAAAACAGCAATAACTCTTTTAGAAAGAATATTTTGGCCGTAACCCGTTTAGAATGACTATTTTGAAGACGATGTCCCGCTGTAAACTACTGAATCAAATGAATTTACACGCAGGATACCCCCAGGGGTACCCCTCAAATTAAAGCGAGTGCCAATCCTGAGTCTGCTTACTCCTCGCCGACTTTGAGCACGGCGAGGAAGGCTTCCTGGGGAATATCCACCTTGCCGATCCGTTTCATGCGCTTCTTGCCCTCTTTCTGTTTTTCGAGGAGCTTGCGCTTGCGGCTGATGTCGCCGCCATAGCACTTGGCGATGACGTTCTTGCGAATCGCGGTGACGGTTTCACGCGCAATGATCTTGCTGCCGATAGCCGCCTGGATGGCAACCTCGAACATCTGCCGCGGAATCAGCTCCCGCATCTTGGAGACAAGCGCCTTGCCTCGGTCATAGGCGAAGTCGCGGTGGACGATGATTGAGAGAGCATCGACCGGATCGCCGCCGATGAGAATGTCCATCTTCACCATCGGCGAGACCCAAGTGCCGGAGAGGACATAGTCCAGCGAGGCGTAGCCACGCGAGACAGACTTCAAGCGATCGTAGAAGTCGAGAACGATCTCGTTAAGCGGAAGTTCGTAGGTAAGCAGAACGCGAGTAGCGCTGACATACTCAAAGTTCTGCTGGCGCCCCCGCTTATCTTCGACCAGCTTAAGAATCCCGCCGACGTACTCCTCGTTGGTGAGGATCTTGGCGATAATGACCGGCTCCTCGATGGTCTCGATCTCGCTGGGATCGGGCCAGCGCGAGGGATTGTCCACCTCGATGACGCTGCCGTCGGTGAGCGTGATCTTGTAGCGCACACCGGGAGCGGTCGTGATGAGGTCGAGGTCGAACTCGCGCTCCAGTCGCTCCTGAATAATTTCGAGATGGAGCAGACCAAGGAAGCCGCAGCGGAAGCCAAAGCCAAGCGCGACGGAAGACTCCGGTTCGAAGTTGAAGGAGCTGTCGTTGAGCCGCAGTTTTTCGAGCGCATCGCGCAGCATGGCGTGCTCGTGCGAGTCGACGGTGTAAAGCCCCGCGAAGACCATGCTCTTGATGTCTTCAAAACCCGGCAGCGCTTCGGCACATGGATTTTCGACCGAGGTGATGGTGTCGCCGACCTTGGTATCGGCAACATTTTTAATAGTCGCCACGAAGAAACCGACTTCGCCGGCAGTAAGTTCGGCGATCTCGACGGGCTTGGGAGTCATGACGCCCATGGATTCAACGTCGAAGACCTTGCCGTTGGACATGACCTTGATCTTCATGCCTCTGCGCAGCTTGCCATTGATAATGCGCGCAAGGACGATGACGCCGCGGTAGGCGTCGAACCACGAATCGAAGATAAGCGCCTGCAGCGGTGCGCTGGGATCGCCGAGCGGCGGCGGCAGGCGATGAACAACAGCTTCGAGAATATCGGCGACATTGAGGCCGGTCTTCGCGGAGACAGCAATCGCATCGTCCGCAGGCAGACCGACCGACTTCTCGATCATCTCCTTGGTGCGCTCGATATCGGCGCTGGGGAGATCGATCTTGTTGATGATGGGAATGATCTCGAGGCCACCGGCGATGGCGAGGTAGGCATTGGCGAGCGTCTGCGCCTCTACACCCTGCGAAGCGTCCACAACCAGCAGCGCGCCTTCGCACGATGCCAGCGAGCGCGAGACCTCGTAGCTGAAGTCCACGTGACCGGGCGTGTCGATGAGGTTGAGTTGATAGGTATCGCCATCCTGCGCCTTGTACATCATGCGGACGGTGTGGGCCTTGATGGTGATGCCGCGCTCGCGCTCAAGGTCCATGGCGTCGAGCACCTGCGCCTGCATCTCGCGAGCGGTCAACGAGCCGGTCAGTTCAAGCAGCCGATCAGAGAGCGTGGACTTGCCGTGGTCGATATGCGCGATGATCGCGAAGTTGCGGATGTGACTTGGATCCATACGGGGTGCGAACTGCCTCAACCTTCGATGCTATCACTGCGGCGGCGTGGAGCGGCATGAGGTATCCGCGTTGGTTGCATCGTGAAGTCCGTGAGAGATGCGCAAGTTTGAGCACGCAATTCGTCTTACAATGAGCAGGGAAGATGGCGCGGACAACTCAACGATTCAAAGATGTGCGGCGATGGGCACTGGTGACAGCTTGTGCGCCGCTGGTGATGCTTGCGGGTTGTCCGCAGAACCAGGGAGCGGCGAAGGCAAAGGTGCCTGCGCAGGCGACGGCGCCGGTCATCCCCAACGGATCGAGTGGCAATGCCGTACAGGCAGGCAAGCCAACGGCATCGAAGGCCCAGCCCGCTGATCCGGCCCGGGCATATAAAGAGCAGCAGTTAATTAATCACGCGGAGCAGCTCTATCGCAGCGGTGTCGATAACTACAGCGCAGGCCATCTCGATGCAGCGCGCGCAGCCTTTGACGCTGCCGTGGACGCGATGCTGATGAGCGGTATGGACCTGAAGGGAGATCCACAGCTTGCCGATGAATTTGACCATCTGCTGAATGCAGTGAACTCACTGGAGATGGCCGCGCTCAAACAAGGCAATGGGTTCTCACCAACGATTGAAGAGGCTCCACTCGATGCCGCCAATCAGGTCACCTTTCCTGCGAACCCGGCCCTGACCGCAAAGGTTGAAGCCGAACTGAAGACGACGCAATCTGATTTTCCGCTCGTGATCAATGAGTATGTGGCCGGCTTCATTAGCTATTTTTCAAATTCGCCTACTGGCCATGCCCACCTGCTGCGCTCTCTGGAGCGCGCCGGTAAATACAAGGACATGATCTCCAGGGATTTACGCGAAGAAGGCGTACCGCAGGACCTGATCTATCTCGCCGTTGCGGAATCGGGCTTTCAACCGCAGGTAGTGAATGCGCATTCGGGCGCTGGGGGCATGTGGCAGTTTATGCCATTTCAGGGAGCGTACGGACTGGAGCGCAATGGGTGGTTCGATGAGCGCTTCGATCCGGAGAAATCATCCAAGGCGTATGCCCAGTACATGAAGACCCTCTACAACCAGTTTGGGGATTGGTATCTCGCAATGGCGGCGTACAACTGGGGGCCGGGCAATGTTCAGCGCTCGGTCATGCGAACTGGGTATGCGGACTTTTGGGAGCTGTATCGACGCAATGTGCTTCCCGAGGCGACGAAGAACTATGTGCCGGGCATCATCGCGGCAATCATCATGGCGAAGAATCCAATGCAGTACGGACTGGACAAGCTGGTGCCCGACGCGCCTGTAGTCTTCGACACGGTGACGGTGAGCTATGCAGTGGATCTGCGACTTGTGGCCGATGTTACGAATGCGACACTGGCGGAGATCGTGGGGCTGAATCCAAGCTTGCTGCGGATGACGACGCCGCGCGATATGCCGTTCGATCTGCACATTCCCGTTGGAACAGGTGATCTTTTTGCGTCAAGAATTAAACAAATTCCAGAGGACAAGCGCGACAGTTGGCGTTTCCATGTTGCGCGCGACGGGGAAACGCTCGATGACATTGCAAAATCGTTCCACACTCATGCGAGTGATATTACGGAGACGAACGGTCTGGCCGCCAATGACAGTGTCGATACTGGCGATGAGCTCGTCATTCCGATCGCAACCGCAGCCGCAACGCCGCACCCGCAGCGGTATAAAGTGCGGCGCGGCGATACGCTGGTTACAGTCGCCGACCGCTTCGGAGTATCGGTAGAGCAGCTGCGGCGTTGGAACCACTTGCGATCGAACACAGTCAAGATGGGGCTTCTGTTGAGAGTTTCAGAGCCGGTGAAGCTTGCGCCACGTACGCGCACGCGTGGCAGATCGTCGCGTAGACGAAGTACATTGCACAGCTCTTCTTCGTCGTCACTATCGAGTTCGAAGCGAGCGAGCGTAGCGCATTCACAGTCGAAATCTCATGCTCCCGCGGGAACGACAACGAAGAGTTCGAGTACAAAGACGAAAAATACGAGCTCCAAAATGAGACGGAAAGCTGCACGATGAGCTACTCGCTAAAAAGATTTGCTTGCTTTCGGTAGCGCGTAGTTGCATCCTGTTGCTAGAATCTCGTGCCGGGGTAGAAAGACGATTTTTGTTGCATCGTACTTGTAGCGAGTCAGAACAGTGGTGAGGGGAAACGAAAATGACGTTCGACGACACGATGAAGCTATATGCAGCAGCCGCAGATGACGATCATGACTTCGGCGATGATTCAGAAGATAGCAACGACGATCTGCGGCATCGCTTCGATGATGACGATGAAGAAGAAGAGGTCACATTGAGCTCCGACGATGATGAGGATGACATCGACGACGACGATGCGCTGACGCGGCCCGATACTCATGCTGAAGAGGCAAGCCTGTTCAGTATGCCGTCGTCGCCTGTGAGCGGCTACACGCCCCCGACCAGAGAGGCGATTCTGCCGGTCAGCAATGCGGCTTCGACGAGCGTCGCTAAGCCTGCCGTGAAGAAGGCAGTAACGAAGAAAGCTCCGGCGAAAAAGACCGCTGCTAAAAAAGCTGCTCCAGCAAAGAAGGCTCCAGCCAAGAAGGCTCCGGCCAAGAAGGCTCCGGCCAAGAAAGTAGCAGTAAAGAAGGCTGTCAAGAAGGTTGTACGTAAGCCGGCTCCAAAGAAGTCTGTTGCCGCAAAGAAGGTTGCGGTGAAGAAGAAGACTTCAGCGAAGAAAAACCCGGCCAAAAAGACATTGAGATCTGCCGCGAAGAAGTCCAGTGCTCAGCGCGGCGGGAGGGTCGCCCCTAAAAAGGCGTCCGGCAACAAGAGCACTGCCAGCAACAAAAAACCAACGAAGAGAGGTAATACCTTGGCAACCAAGAAAGCAGCAGCAAAGAAGGCCCCTGCAAAGAAGGCAGCGGCAAAGAAAGCCGTAAAGAAGGCTCCAGCGAAGAAGGCAGCAGCGAAGAAGGCTCCTGCTAAGAAGAAGGCCGCAAAGAAGGCTGTAAAGAAGGCCGTAAAGAAGTAAGTAACTAACTAAGGCAAGCAAAAAGGCCCGGACACTCGATTGAGAGCCCGGGCCTTTTTGCGTCTGTTGATATTTCTACTTCTTCGCTTCTGTGATTGCGGCGAGGACCTCTTCGCTATGGTGGTCCACCTTCACGGCAGGCCAGAATTTGACGACCCTGCCCTCGGGCGAGATGAGGAATGTCTGACGACTGGCAAAGTGCATCGGGCCCATCGACTTTACCGGCACGCCGTATTCATCGACGACCTTGTGGTCCGGGTCGGCCAGCATCTTGAAGCTGAAGGTGTCCTTCGCGCACCACGCTTTGTGGCTGGCGACGGTGTCAAGGCTCACGCCAAGGACGACCGCGTTCAGCGCGTCATATTTCGCCTGATCGCGCTGGAAGTTGTGCGCCTCGATGGTGCAGCCAGAGGTCTGGTCCTTCGGGTAGAAGTAGAGGACGACCCATTTGCCCTTGAAATCGCTAAGGCTCACAGGCTTGTCTTCCTGTGAGGGAAGGGTGAAGTTGGGGGCTATCGAGCCGACCTTCACCGTGTCTGTATCGGCGGCCGCGTGGGCCTTCAGGCCGACGCCGCATGTTGCCACTAAACCTAGAATCGTTGCAATCCAAATTCCTTTACGCATCTTCATTCCCCTTTGTGAAGCATGGTGAGTATACGAGTCCCTGTCCGCATTAGACTCTCGCTTCAAGCCATCCGATGTGATTTTACGGCGCGGTGACAAGATTGTGACAATTGAGTTACTTGGCGATGACAACGATGCCAGCCGCGTCCGCAGCGGCGATGATCGCGGCAGGGTCAAACATGAGCGTCCTGCCTGTCTCAATTGCGAGGCAGGTTGCGCCTGCGCTATGCATTGTTTCAATAGTCGCTACGCCGATAACGGGGACGTCGAAGCGCATGTCCTGATTAGGTTTAGCAACTTTGACGACGGTCAGCGAACGGCTAAGGGTGGTTTCGTCGCCGATCTCGACGCCGAGTGTGCGAAAGAGTGCGCCAGCGCGTTCGATGGTGGCGTCGGTGCCTTCCATAGCTTCGACGGCGACGCAGGCCTGCGCGGCGATCACGACGGTCTGTCCGAGGTCATAAGCGGCGATGGCCTGAGCTACAGTGCGGCCATAAGCGATATCTTTGAGTTCTTCATCATTGGGAGCGCGGCTGGTGAGAACGCCAGGTTTAGCGAGTAGAGGTTCGAGATAGGCGGTTGAAGAGACCAGCTCGATGCCTTCGTCGCCCAGTACCTTTGCCACTGCGCCGAGAAGCATGTCGGTATTGCGGGTGCGTAGGTTGAGCAGAAGTTTCGCCAGTCGCCAGTCGGGGCGGATACTGGAGAATATCTGCTTGTGCTTGACCTGTCCGGCCATGACGGCGCGGGTGACGCCTTCAGCTTGAAAGGTTTCGATAAGGCGGGAGAGTTCTCCGAGCGAGAGCCAGTGAACGTGGATGTTGGAATCGGCTGCGGCGCGGGTGTCGATCTCAGGATCAGTCTCTTCCTTGATGGCTGCGACAACAACTTGGAGGCCGTGAGCGCGCGCGGCATCGAGAAGGAGGAAGGGGAAGCGTCCGTTGCCGGCGATGAGACCGAGTTTATCCATATTGAATGGCGATGCTGCTTTCGCAACGCGACTTTACTGCTTGCCTTCGGTTTCGGCTTTGAGGTGGATGGTGCGGCCGGTCTGCGCGGAGCGGCGTGCCGCGTCGAGAATGCGCACGACGGTAACGTTGGTGTCGAGCGAAGTCAGGTCGTGCTGCGGTTTGAGCGTGCCGTCGAGGACAGCGCCGAGGTAGTTGAGTGAATTGTTCTGTGGCGGTGTAAGCGGGGGAGCGTCTTCGATGTGCTCGGCGTGTTCGCCGGGGAGGCGTACGCGAAGCTTGACGCCGGGTGCGCCGTCCACATAAAGCGTGTCGATGTAGCCCTTGACGCCGTAGACCTCCATGTCCTTGCGGTCGAAGGGCCAGTTCCAGGAGCCTTGAATGATGGCCTGCGCGTGCGGATAGGTGAGGATGATGGTGCTGTCGTCATCGACGTTGGGATAGATCTGCGGCTTGATGTGCAGGGTGACCGCGGTGACGGTGAGCGGCAGTTCGCCGTGCATCATCCATGTGGTGAGATCGACGCCGTAGCAGCCGAAGTCGAAGAGTGCTCCGGCGCCGTTCTGTTTCGGATCGGTGAGCCACTTGAAGAAGTCCGGGCTGACGCCGATCTCCTTGGGGCCGCGATGCCCGTCGTGAAAGACGAGCTTGCGCAGCTCGCCGATCTGCCCTGCCTCAAGCATATTGTGTGCTGCGGTGTTGGAGGCGTACCAGGTGGTCTCGTAGTTGGTGAGCACGGGAACGTTGTACTTCTCCGAGAGCCTCTGGATGGCCAGAGCATCCTCTACAGTGGTGGCGAGCGGCTTCTCGACCATCGCGGCGATATGCAGCCGTGCGGCCTGCTCGATGGCGGCGCGGTGTTCGGCGATAGGGGTGTAGACGAGGATCGCCTGCGGGTGAGTCTTGGCCAGCATCGCCGCTTCGGACGAATAGAAGAGACTCTCAGGAAGATGGAAGCGCGCGGCGTACTTCTGACGCAGTGCGGCGTCCGGCTCGGAGATGCCGACGAGGTCGACATCGGGATGCGAGGGCAACTCGTGCAGGAAGCCCATGATGTGGTCGTGGTTCAGGCCGACGACAGCGACGCGGATGTGAGCGGAGTTCTGCGCCGAAGCGGAAGAGAGACTCAGCACGCTGAAGACGAAGAGGGCGAGGAACGATTTAAACGTGTAACGAAGAGAGGAGGTCATAGGTGCAGACCAGTCTACCTTTCCTATGGCGAATAGTTCTTCAATTGCCGAATTATTTGATGATGCCGCGGTCGCTGTTGGCGATGAAGTCGGCGAGATAGGCGACGTGTTCGCCTGCGCCCTTGGCGATGGTCTCGCGGATGGCTTCGAGCGCCTGTGTCGTATTCAGCTTCGACGCTTGCAGCAGCCGATAGGCCGCGCGTAGCTCCTTCAATTGCTCCGGTGTGAATCCGCGACGTTCGAGGCCGACTTTGTTCAGGCCGTAGGCGTGGTTGTTGCGCTCGATGCTGGTGAGCGAGTAGGGCAGTACGTTTTGCGTGATAGTCGTGCCGCCGCCGATGTAGGAGTATTTGCCGATGCGGCAGAACTGGTGCACGGGGCAGAGTGCGCCGACCACAGCGTAGTCCTCGACGATGACGTGTCCGGCGAGGGTAGCCGAGTTAGCCAGGATGCAGCCGTTGCCGATGTGCGAGTCGTGGCCGATATGAGTGTAGGCCATAATGAGGCAGCCGCTTCCCACTGTCGTAAGACCACCTCCGCCTTTCGTCCCGCGGGAGATGGTGACGTACTCGCGGATGGTGTTGTCGTCGCCCATCTCAAGCCGTGTCGGTTCGCCTGCGTACTTCAGATCCTGCGGAGCGATGCCGAGGCAGGCGAAGGAGTAGATGCGGTTCCGGTTACCGATGGTCAGGTGGCCGTCGAGGACGACGTGCGAGACCAACTCGCAGTCTTCACCGAGCACAACATTCGCGCCGATGGTGCAGAACGGGCCGACCGTGCAGGACTCCGGTATGACGGCTCCTGCGGCGACAATCGCGGTCGGGTGGATGCTCACTCAGCCGGTACCTCTGATGCGGGCTTCTTTGGCGCGCGGGGCACGAGCTGGCACATCACCGTCGCCTCGCAGGCTACTTTGCCGTCGACCGTGGCGATGCCCAGCATCCTGACAGCGCGACTGCGCCACTGCAGCACGGTGACTTCGATCCGCAGTTGATCGCCGGGAACGACAGGGCGACGGAACTTGGCGTTCTCAATTCCGGTGAAGACCATCAGCTTGTCGGCGCGGTCAGGAATCTCGGTCAGCAGCAGCGCGCCGCCAGCCTGCGCGATGGCTTCGACCATCAGCACGCCGGGCATGATGGGATAGTCGGGGAAATGTCCCTGGAAGTGCGGCTCATTCAGGGAGACATTCTTGATGGCGACGATGCGCTGCTTGCGTTCCATCTCGACGACGCGGTCGATGAGCAGGAAGGGATAGCGGTGCGGCAGGATGGACATGATCTCGACGATGTCCATCGTCTGACTGACTGGCGGGAGAGGCTCGAGGCCTTGCGGGGAGTTGGTTTGCTGTTCACGCTGAAGATCGGTCATGGCAGCCCTGAGTATAAACCGCCCGGTTACTTCTTTTTCAGCAGGTTGTCGGGGTTGAACAGCTCGTGGGGCAAGCCGGTGTTGTATTGCACGTTGGTGAGGAAGCGCTGGTTGGCCATGTCGCCGTTGTGATAGCGGGTGGTGGTGAGGGCCGTGGGCAGGCCCTGCATGGTGTGGTAGTCGTCGTACTCCTCGACGTCCTCGTCGTGGTCTTTGAAGGTGGTGTTGCGCCACTCGAAGGTGCGGCGCAACGGCAGGTGCGTCGCGGTGTCGAGGTCGATGGTGACGGCGTCGTTGTTCGCGCTGAGGATGGTCACTTTGTCGGCCATGCGGCGCCCGACCATGTTGGTGCCGTCGTAGAGGACCATGACACCGGGGGTTTTGAGCCAGTTGCGCACCACGTCTTCGATGGAGTGGGCCTGCCTGCGATAGTAGTCCTCGACCTGATCTTTGGGCAGGGTGGTCTTGCCTTTGTAGGTGACCTCGTAGCCTTCGCCATCGGTCCAGATCTGTACGACGTCGATCTTTTTGCCGGGGAAGATCATGCTCTTGTCGGTGAGGAAGCCGATGCGCTGGGCTTCCTGATGAGTGGCGTCGGGAAACTGATGCCAGGCGTCAAACTCGACGACCATGCCATTGGGTTGTCCCTGGAAGAAGCTGGCGATGCGGCCGTGGAACTGCATGTCCTTGCGGTTGAGCCATGTCTCGCCGCCGAGCGCGGCGACCATCTCGTCCATCAGTTGGCGTCCGCGCTGCTCCTGCGTCTGAGGGCTGGGCTGGGCGGTCGACGCGCTGGGGATGTCGCTGGCCTGCGCCCGAAGGAGTGGCGATGAGAACGGGCCTAACAGCACACCAGACAACGCACCAGACAACAAGGTACAAAGAACTCTCTTCATCGAAACTCCGTTAGCCCCGCGAATCCATCCGATTCTTGGACGATTGGGGACGAGTGAATGTCCGAGGCCAAAAAATATTCTGCATATATCCCGATTCTCCGATAATCTCATTCTCACGCAATCGCACCGCCTCCGCGGCGGTTGCCAATCTTCTCCATATTGGAGCCTGCCCGAATATGAAAATCGCCGTAGTGATAGCCCGTGTCCTGCTTGGCCTGATATTTCTGGTCTTCGGCCTCAACGATTTCTTCCACTTTATTCCCGCGCAGATGCCGCCGGGAGACGCCGGGGTGATGGCTGGCATTATGTTCAAACATGGGTGGATTACCTTCCACGGCGTGCTGTATGTGATCGCCGGTGTGCTTCTGCTTATCGGGCGTTACGTCCCGGTTGGACTCACAATTCTGGGGCCGATCCTGGTGAATATTCTGCTATTCCACCTCACGTTGATGCCGGGCATTGGGCCGGGGCTGTTTGCAACTGTGCTGGAGCTGTTCCTGATCTGGGCATATTGGCCAGCCTTTCGGGGTATCTTTACGGCGAAGATGGAGACGCTTTAGCAACTACCTTCTGGATATCCCCGGGGTACTTTTGTCGCAAAGTCTTCATTTCAGATGGTTTATTTTCAAAGTCTTCTTTCTAAAGGAGTTAGGCCCCAGCGGGTGTCGCTGGGCCTTGTTTCTTTCTCCACTCTTTATAGTGTAGCGGGTTGAACGGAACTAAATGGCAATCGCTATTTGGTTTGTTTTGTTTGAGTTAGCTAGTTTTTAGGCTTGACAAGCGTTTTTGCTGATGTTTTTGCAATTGGGGTTGGGGAAACGTAATGGAATCAATTATTTCCGTCTCCATTGGGAAGGTTTGTTTTAGTTCCAGAGCATTCCTCAGGGTCTGTCCAGAAACTTCTATACGGCGGGCCTTCAGCCCTCGGCACCGAGGACATCGCAACCCAGGGCTACGCCCTGGGTTGGTATAGCACGCGCCGTTGGAGCTTCAAGGGCAACCGTCTGTCTGAATACAAGGCTAGCCGTCTGTTCGGATACACGGTTTAGCTTTGGTTTCCGGGCAGATTCTTAGGCCTGGATGAGCGGGAGGCCAGCAGCTTTCTTCGTTCGGCGATGAGTTGCTTTTGTTTTGTCTTTGGCATGGCCAGCATGGCGCGTGTCTTTGGCGGCAGTTTGGCGAGGGTCAGGTTGTAGGCGGTGCGGAGCTGCTGCTCCCATTCCGGGGTGCGGAAGACGCTCCAGCTCTCGGCGGCGACCCAATGGATGCGGGCGAGGTAGGGCGAGGGGAAAAGGCCGTCGATTTCGAGGAGTTCGGCGTAGCGTTCGCGGCCAGCGGGGTAGGAGATGACGCGAGGGTGGTTGTCGGTTTGTTCGAGTTTGACCCAGGCGAACATCTTTCCGCCGATGGTTTTGTCGCCGACCCAGTAGACGAGGCCACCGAACTGTGCGGTTTCGACGACGTGGGGGAGGGTGAGGAGGAAGGAGCGGATGCGTTCGACGTCCATGGGGAGAGTATATGAGGTGGTTGGAAGAAAACGTACCTCAGCGGCTAAATGTGGTGTCTCAACAGGTTGTTGTCATCGAGGCCTGCTCGGCTGATGGGTGGAGCTTGGTTGAGGCTAG
>NFUO01000095.1 GCA_002197545.1 Acidobacteria subdivision 2 bacterium RH1 MAG20
AGGAGTTCGGACGGCATGCCCCGGCCTTCGTCACTGATTTCCACTGTGATCTCACCCAAGCCTCGGGCAATCCTGATCTTGGCGCTGGAGCTTCCGGAGTGACGATGGACGTTGGAAAGGGATTCTTGCACAACGCGGAACAGGGTCATCTCGACGTTTCGAGGCAGATTGTCCAGGCCCGGCGCGAGGTCCATCTCCACATGAACGCTACTGCGCTCCGCAAAACCCTCCACGTACCAGCGGAGGGCAGCGGCCAAGCCGAGCTCGTGCATGAGCGGCGGGTGCAGAAGGTAGGAGACGGTACGAATTTCACTCGAACACTTCTTGGCCAGCGCCAGGCACTGAGCAAGGGCTGCGCGCGCTTCGGAGTCGAGCGCCTCCGCGGACCGGCTGGCGATGGAAAGGTTCATGGTGAGGGCCACCAAGCTGGCGGCGGTTGTGTCATGAAGATCGCGCGCAATCCGCTGGCGCTCTTCGTCCTGCACGGTGAAGACACGAGTGGAAAGCTCACGCAGCGACGCGCCCGCCCGTTTGAGCTCGGTAATATCCTGGGCAACCCCAACGCTGCGAAGGACCTCTCCCTTGTCGCCGCGCACGGGGAAGAACACGGACCTGATCCAGCGCAGCGAGCCGTCAGGCCTCAAGATGCGATATTCCAGATTGTCTTCCCGTCCCGTGCGCTGCGTCTGCAGCGCCTCGGTGAGGCGCTGCCGGTCCTCCGGATGGACCGCTTCAAACCACGAGGCGGGTTCCCGACCCAGGCTCTCAACAGTGCGCCCCCAAACTCTCTCATAAGCGGGGTTGGTGTAAAGAACGTGAAAAAACCGGCCCTCCCGGAGGTCGCGCACAAAAAAGACCTCATGAACGTTTTCGGCGATCTCCCGCAGGCGCGTTTCAGTCTCCATGATTGACACTTCAGACTGCTTACGCTCCGTGACATCTTCGATCGCCAGCAGGATCAGCTTCACCCCCCCTTGTTCGATCTGCCGTGCATTCAGCAGCATGTCACGGCGGCCGATGTGGGGGAATTCGTGATTCACCTCGAAGTCTTCAAACGA
>NFUO01000096.1 GCA_002197545.1 Acidobacteria subdivision 2 bacterium RH1 MAG20
AGGGGAGGCGGCTCTGGCGCACGCCAACCGCGGGCGACCCAGCCCCCCCGGCGCCTGCCGAGTCGCGTCCGCCAAGCCGTGATCCGACTGGCGCACACAACTTATGCCGGCTTCAACGATCACCACCTCTGCGAAAAGCTTTGCGAGGTCGAGGGCTTCTCCCTCAGTCGCGAAACCCTGCGCCGTCTGTTGCGCCAGGCCGGTCTGGGATCTCCCAGAAAACGCCGCGCTCCCGCGCATCGTCAGCGCCGTCTGCGCTCCGCCCGTGAAGGTGAACTGGTGCAACTCGACGGCTCGCCGCACGACTGGCTCGAAGGCCGCGGCCCTCGCCTGACCGCCCTCGGCCTGCAGGACGACGCCAGCGGAAAAATCCTGGCCGCTCAGTTCTTTCCCTCCGAAAGCGCGCTCGGCTACCTCTCGCTGCTCCGCCAACTCTTGCGCCGTCATGGCACACCGCTGGCTTTCTACGGCGATCACAGCGGCATCTTCGTGCGCAACGACGACTTCTGGACCGTCGAAGAACAACTCGCCGGCAAACGCCAGCCCACCCAGTTCGGCCGCGCCCTGGAACAACTAGGCATCACCTTCATCGCCGCCCGCAGTCCGCAAGCCAAAGGCCGCGTCGAACGCCTCTGAGGCGTGCTTCAGGATCGCTTGTGCAGCGAACTTCGCCTCGCGCAAGCTCGCGATCTGGACTCCGCCAACGCCACGCTGCGCGTTTTCATGGCGGACTACAACCGCCGCTTCGCCCGCCGTGCGCGGGAGATGCAAAGCGCATGGCGTCCGGCTCCGGAAAATCTCGATCGCATCTGTTGCTTCGTTCATCAGCGCGTGGTCAGTAACGACAACATCGTGCAGTGGGACGGCCAGCGCCTCCAGATCCCTCAACAAGGTCAACGCTTCAGCTTTGCCGGAGCCAAAGTCCATGTCTATCAGGCGCTCGACGGCCGCGTCTCGCTCTACTACGGCGACACCCGCCTGCAACACACCCTGGCTCCGCCAGGGTGACATTTTCATGTTGCCGTTAGGGTGACAAAATCATGTTGCTACAACATCGGAGCTTACCTAGCTGCAACCCGGCCTTGGCATGATCTATTATCGGAAGATAGCGATAACAGTCTAAGTTTTTCCTGGTCTCTTCATGGTTGCGCTCGAATCTGCTTCCACGATGATGTCAACTTCCGCTCCGAGTTTGAGTTGAGTTCCTTACCTTTCTCGTCGGTCACCACATTATTATATTATTATCGACGCGAATTTCTCGATACAGTTCGTCGCGTCCTGGATATCGATCTGGGCCTTCTCCGGCTCGCCTGAAAATCTAGGGCATGATGACCTTCTCTACGCTCTTCGCAGCCTCTTCCGTTTCCTGCCCATGTGTCACCCCAATAGGAAGAGATTCTCCGCCGGAATTGTAGCACCGCCTAGCCTGGATTATTCACCCAGTCTCTAGCCAAAAAAGAAAGGATGCTCTAAAAGGAATGATGAACACTGGGTTTGCGCACCCAGCATTCCCTTTCGGAGCATCCATCGCTTGATACAAAGTGTTTTACCACAGCTGACTTTCTCCTTCTACCGTCATCAACCCGTTCGCGCCGATTTTTCCGGCGGGCAGGTCACTAGCGACGCCGGCCTGCTGCCGCTGCGCGCCTTCGACGAGCGCCATCATCTGACCCGCGATCTGGCCGCGCTGCTCAGTGATCCGCGGGAGGACGAGCGCGTCCGTCACGACTCGCTCGAACTGTTGCGACAACGGATCTACCAAATCGTCGCCGGCTACGAAGACGCCAACGATGCCGACCGTCTGCGCCACGATCCCCTGCTGCAGATCGTCGCCGATCGGAAACTCGGCCACCCGCTCAGCTCCCAGCCCACCCTGAGCCGCTGGGAGAACGCGCCTTGCGCCCGCGACTTAGTGCACCTCAATGACGCTCTGGTCGAGCACTTCATCCGTCTCTGCAGCGACCAAGTGC
>NFUO01000097.1 GCA_002197545.1 Acidobacteria subdivision 2 bacterium RH1 MAG20
CCAAGGGAGACTGTGGGCTGGACCACTACGAGGTCCGCCACTGGCAGGGCTGGTACCGCCACATGACCCTGGCCATGCTGGCCCACGCTGTGTTGGCCATCCTGCGTGCCCGCGGAGAAAAAAACTCCGTCCGGCCAAGTGCCGCTCAGCGTGCCCGAACTGCGCCGCCTGCTGGCACACCTGCTATGGCCCGCAAAGTACCGCGTTGAGCATTTTCCGGACTGGTCCGGCTGGCGCAGACAACATCAACTCCGCGCCATGATCTGTCACTATCGAAAACGCGGATCACCGCTGCCAGCCTTCTATCTGCAACTGTAGTACTAGAGCAATTTATCTGATGGTGTAGAGTAGTGGAAGGCGATGATCCGCGACATGAGCTCAGATGGCGCGACCGTATTCGGACGATCTGCGAAGGAAGTTGTTGGAGGCGCACGACCAGGGGCAGGCAAGCCTGTCGGAGCTGGCCGCGCGCTTTGGCGTGAGCCGTGGCTGGGCGTGGAAGATCTCGGCGGCGCGCAAGCGCAGTGGACAAGTGGAACGGCAGCCCTACCGGCCCGGGCCGCGCAGTCGGCTCAACTCGGAAGTGTTGGCCCGATTGCTGACCGAGCATCCCGATTGGACGCTCGGCCAGCTGCAGGCTGGACTGAAAAAGCAGACGGGGGTTGGCTTCAGCGCACCTTATCTATGGCTGCGGTTGAAGCGGATGAATTTCCGGCTGAAAAAAAGTCGCTCCACGCCCAGGAGCGGGACACGGAAGAAAACCGTAAGCGGCGGGCGGAGTTCCTCAAGAAAATCCGTGAGACGACGCCGGAACGCTTGATTTACCTGGACGAAAGCGGTGTGACCACGCAGATGACCCGGCTCTATGCGCGCAGCCGGGACGGAGCGCGCATTCATGAAACGACTCCGCAAGGCCACTGGAAAATCCTGACCATTCTGGGCGCCATGAGCAGCCGCGGCATGATCGCCACCATGACCATCGAGGAGCCCACGGATGCCGATATTTTTCTGGCCTATCTGGACCATGTTTTGTGTCCGAAACTGCGGCCCGGCAATGTGGTCGTGATGGACAATCTCAGCGCC
>NFUO01000098.1 GCA_002197545.1 Acidobacteria subdivision 2 bacterium RH1 MAG20
ACGACAAAACCGCTCGAAACTTCCGCGCCGCCATCCATCTCGCCGCCACGACCATCTGGCTCATTTGATGACACGACCTAGGACTCCAACGCCTAAACTAATATGAATGGCTAAACGAAGCATAAAGCGGGACGCTGAGATCGATGTGCCTGACTGGCTGCGCAGGCTCCCCAAGGCAGAGCTGCATCTGCACCTCGAAGGCACCATTCTGCCGGAGACGCTGGTTGAGCTAAGCCGTCGCCACGACGCCGAGCCGCTCACGTTGGAGTCGGCCCGCGAGCTTTACAAATATGAAGACTTCCTCGGCTTTCTGATGTCGTTCAAGGCCGTCACCGAGCGGCTTCGCGGGCCGGAGGACTATGAACTGATTACCTACAACATGGTTCGCGAGCTGGCCGCCCAGGGCGTCGTCCACGCCGAGGTCTACATCTCCTTCGGCATCATTTACTACTGGAAGAAGACCGAGGTCGAGCCCTACGTCGAGGCGATCGAGCGCGGACGTTTGCGCGGCGAGCAGGAGTTCGGCACCACCGTCCTCTGGATCGTCGATGCGGTGCGGCACTTTGGCGCGGAGGAAGCAGCAAGGGTATTTCGCAAGGCGGCGGAGTTGCAGCCGAAGTATCCCAGCATCGTCGGCATTGGCATTGGTGGCGATGAGGCCCGCGGCGGCGCCGACCTCTTCCGCGAGCTCTACGCAGAGGCAAAGAGAGCCGGACTGCGCCTGACCGCTCATGCAGGAGAATCGGTAGGCCCCGAGAGCATCTGGTCGGCCATCAACATCGGCGCCGAGCGGGTAGGCCACGGCCTCTCAGCCCAGCACGATCCCGAGTTGATCGACGTGCTGGCGCAGAAGCAGATTCCGCTTGAGATCAACGTGACCAGCAACATCCGAACTGGCTGTTGCCCGGACTTCGACGAGCATCCGGTGCGGCGCTACTTCGACTCCGGGCTGATGGTGACTCTGAACTCCGACGACCCGCCCATGTTCGGCAGCAATTTATTGGAGGAGTACATTCTCGCCCAGGAGCGCTACGGTTTCACGCTGGAGCAGATGCGCGAGCTTGCCGCCAACTCCGTCGAGGCAAGTTTCCTGCCTCCCGAGCGAAAGCTGGCCCTGCTGCGACAGGTCGAGCAGTACGGTTGGTAGGAGGTTATCTACCGTCTGGAGCAGGCACCATGACCGCATTGGGATCGACCTTCGGGATGCCGAAATGTCCGCTGAGGTGGACGAGGTCAAGCGGTCGAAGTTCGCAGGTGATCTGTATGACGCTCATATCGCGTGGAGAACGCGTGAGGACGGTGACGCCATTGATATTCGGGCCAGAGTTATGGAGCCAGAGGTCGGTGATGATGCCGTGAGGCTGTGCTGACTCCGCCGGGGACTGGTTCGCGTTGACCAGATGCTTCCACCCGGCGGCGTGATAGCTGGCGATGATGGCGCTCATCGCCTCGGGCGTGTAGAAGGCGGGCTCCGAGTAATGGTAGTTGTCGACCGAGATGCCGGTAAGGGCCGCGGCGGCGCGCTCCGAGCTCATCCCGCCGGACTCCAGCAGCGCCTGCGCCACCTGCATCATGGTGCGGTCAAAGCTGAAAGCCGTGTGGCTCGATGGCTGATTGGCGAGCGCCGTCCACGCATCCTGCATCCCGGCTGGCTGTTGAGCCCAGGCTGAGGAAAATGAAGCGCAGGCCGCGACGAAGAACAAAACAAAAGTGGAGAGCGCGAAGCGCAGACGCAGGTTCATGGGAGATCTCCCCTGCATGATTAGACACGAATGCAGCCGGAGAGTTACTTCAATTTTGGAATTCTGCAACGCGCGGCCTTGAGGGACGAAGAGAGGGAAAGTCCTTTATTCGACAACCACGGCCATGGCAAAACCGTCATAGCCTTTGCTGCCAACCGTTTGCAGCGCGGTAGCTTGCAGGCGGGGCTCGGAGGCCAGCATATCGAAAAGTTTTCGTGCTCCATGCACCCGAGGATCGTCACTGGACGCATCGATGACCTCTCCGTCACGTATGACGTTATCGACAATAATCAGCGTGCCTTTACGAGAAAGCTTTAACGCCCACGTCAGATACCCGGGGATATTCTGCTTGTCCGCATCGATGAAGATGAGGTCGAACGGTCCTTCATTTTCCCGCGCAAGCAGAGGCAGCGTATCGAGCGCAGCGCCAAGCCGCACCGTGACCACTCCATCCAGGCCAGCTCTGGCAATGTTTTTACGGGCCACCTCCGCGTGTTTGGCCTCTGCTTCGAGCGTGATCAGCCGACCGCCATCACGAAGCGCTCGCGCCAGCCATATGGTGCTGTATCCGCCTAGTGTGCCGATCTCAAGGACCTTACGCGCCTCTGCGATGCGGGCCAGTAGATGAAGCAGCTTCCCCTGATTCGGCGCAACATCAATCGCTGGCAGGCCAGCGGCTGCGTTCGCCGCTGTGGCTTCATCGAGAACGGGGTCGGAGGGGATAAGTTGATCGGCGATGTAACGGTCAACCGCCTTCCATAGCTCTGCGCTTTCAGACATAGGCTTACCCTCTCTGGCAGAAAGAATTACTGTGGCGGTTTCGGCGCGAAGTAACCCTTCTGTGCGCGTACATGGTATCGGGGATCGATCGCCTGAAGATAGATGGTTCGAAATGCTCCGTCCTGTTTGAAGTCCGCCGGGCGATACACCAGCGAATACTGGCTGCGAAGCTCCTGCTCGATGCTGTGGAAGCCAAGCGCCACGTCCTCGATCTTCGTGGGATAAAAAGCCTGTCCGCCGGTGGCCTCCGAGATGGCCTTCAGAACATCGTCGCCCTTGTCTCTGCTGGGGCTGACGTTGGTGCTGATGGCGTAGACGATGGTGTTGGCGCGCTGGCACATCTTGATGGCGTCGCTCTCCTCCGCTCGGCTGTAGTTATCATCGCCGTCGGAGACGAGGATCAATGCGCGGCGCACCGAGCCCGGTTCGGGAAGATTCAGCATCTGGTCGCGGCAGGTCTTGTAAAGCGCGTCATAGAGGGCGGTACCGCCGCCGGGACGCAGCTTGCGGATTCCCTGATTCAGCAGATCGACGTTATTGGTAAAGCCCTGTGCCACGTCGGTTGTAATATCGAAGCCTTCGACAAAGGCGCGGTCGTTGAGGTGCAGTATCTGGAGCAGGAACGCGATGGCCGAGTCCTGCTCGAACTGGAAGCGCTGCCGGATGGAACTGCTGGTGTCTAGCATGATGCCGACGCGAAGCGGAAGATTGGTCTGCTGGGTAAAGCCGAGGACCGCCTCCGGTGGACGTCCATCATCGAGCAGGCCGAAGTTCTGTCGCTGGAGCCCGGTGATAAAGCGGCCCTTCTTATCGGTGACCGTAAAGATGAGGTTGACTTCGTTAACCTGGACCTTGATGGTCGTAATCGGCTCTTCCTGTGAAGGGGTCTGTGATTGAGCCTGACCTGGGGGTATGGCATTCGCCGCCGCCGGTTGCCGCGCTGTGGGCGCATTTTGTGGAGCAGCCGTGGAAGCCGCACCTGCTTGAGGCGTCGCCTGTGTTTGCGCGCGCAAAGGCGCAGCGGTGAGCGCAGCAGAGAGCAGCAGAACGGAGGTCAATCCCCCGAGTCTGTGGTGGATAAGGTTAAGTGAAGTCACTAGCATATGATTTTATCAACTCCGCGAAAACCCGCCCGTATTGCCGCTAAAAATGCCTCAAGCTCACCTGGTAAGGGGGCTTGTATGTCTATTTCCTTCTTGCTTTGGGGGTGGGTGAAGGCCAGATGTGCCGCATGGAGGAAGTTTCGGTCCAGCGACAGGCCGGTGTCCGCATCGCCGATGCGGTGAGGCGCGCCATAGAGGCTGTCTCCCACCACGGGATGCCCCAGGGATTGCATATGGACGCGAATCTGATGCGTTCGCCCGGTCTCGATGCGCACCTCGACCAGCGTGAACTGGCCGTAGTCCGATTGGATGCGCTCAACAACCTTGACATGCGAAACAGCCGAGCGGCCGTCGGCCCGGCGCGTCGTCATTCGTATGCGACGAACGAGATCACGCGCAATGGGCAGGTTGACGGTCGTCTCGTCCTTCGCGACATTGCCGTGAACCAGTGCGACATAGGTTTTGGCGACCTGTCGTTGGGCGAACATCTCACCCAGCTTGCGATGGGTGCTGTCGTCTTTAGCCACGACGATGATGCCGCTGGTCTGCTTGTCGAGCCGGTGAACGATGCCTGGCCTAAGCTCGCCACCCACATCGGACAACTTCGCAAAGTGGAAGAGCAGCGCATTGACGAGCGTGCCGCGATTGCGCGCATCCTCGCTCGCGCCCGACCCGGCATGGACCATCATTCCTGCTGGTTTATTAATAATGGCAAGGTGCTTGTCTTCGTAGAGCACATCGAGCGGGATGTCCTCGGGGACCGCATGAAGCGGCGGTGGATGCGGAGCACCTTCAATTTCGATGGCCTCGCCGCCCCGGAGCTTGTGCTTCGGCTTGGCGGTCTGTCCGTCCACGCGCACCTGGCCGTTTTCAATCAGCATCTGCACCCGCGCACGGCTGATGTCCGGGATCGCCTGCGCCAGATATTGATCTAACCGCAGTCCCGCAGCCGCTACATCCGCAGTGAAGGTGCGAATGCCGTCTTCCGCCTCATCCTCAATATCGAGGACGGGTACGGGCAGGGGGGTAGCTTCTTCCACTCCTCGCGTGGCGCGGTACTCCGCTTTGACGGAGCGGCGCCGCTGGCCCTTGGGGAGCATATTTTTAGACGGCATGGGGCACCAGCTTTCGTGGTTGCAGACAGATCAGTCCGGCAACAACCATCATTCCTACAGCCGCCCATTGGATTGGATCGAGGACATTGCCGAGGAGTCCAACAGACGGATCAGGCTGACGGAGAAATGTCAGCAGAAACTGAATGATTCCCACTGTGGCAAACGCAATGGCGGCAGTATCGCCGCAATGCTGACGGTGGCGCAACTGTCGAAAAAGAATCATTGTCAGCAGAACCGCCACAATCGCAGCATACAGCGGCACCGGATGCAGCCGGGCAGCACCTAGGAACATCGCCATCCCCCACGGCAGCGTAATCGGAAGCCCGGGATCACTGCCTTCGGCAAAATGTCCCAATGCAAGAAACGCCCAGACCAGCGTGGCGCAGGGTGCCCACGCATCCAGCGTCGTCAGCAACGGAAGCCGCCGCAACCGCAGATAGAGTGCTGTAACAATAGCGGTCAGCAGAAGCCCCAGTGGAGTCAGCGAAGGGACTGCCAGCAAAAGAATGGGATACGTCAAAAACGCGTGCAGGTACATAGCGACCAGCAGCAGCCGCGAGAGCACGAACGCTGAAAGCAGAACGAACAATCCCGCATTCCAGACACTGTCTGGACTAAGCCCGGCGATAACAGCAGTCCACAGACTAAGGCTTAGCGCAGCCATCAGTCCCACTGCGGCAAGAACTCCGAAGGTAGGGAGGGTAATGTGGCCGAAGTGGAGGAGATTGGGATGCACGTCTGGGATTCAGGTGGGATTCAGGCGCGTGAAGCAGCCGGTAAAGGAAAAAGAAGACCGACCCGCGGGGCCGTGCGTCGAAGCGCTGGTGAACCCGTCCTAAGACGGCGGGACCTTGCCGTGGCTCTTTAGGCATTCCGGACTGGCGGACGTTGCACACCGAGCCATGTATACGAGTCAAAGCCCCTGTTCAATGAATGTTGGTTCAACCAGCGTAGATCGCGCACCTGCTTAGCAGGCCGGTTTCTTAGGTTGGATGCTAAATGCGGCGGCGTGGATTAGCAAGTTGACGTTACGGCGCGGGTTATTTCCTGGCCTCGATGAGTGCGTTGGCGATTTAGCGTGAAGCCATAATTCCTCCCGGCTATATCCGCGTTTGTGAGGACCTTTACGACGAATCACGTCAATGTCGCGGCGGTTACGATCACGTGTCCGCGGCAATGCAAAGCGTCACTTGGCATCTCCTCGCCAATCACAGCGGAGCCAAGATCTTGACGAATCGGCCAGCGCGCCGCCAGCATTTGATCTAACCAATGAATTTCCCATAGAGGAAGGGCAGAATGAATGAGTAGGCGGTAATCATGGACGTCGATTTGAACCAGAAGAGAGTCCAGGTTGGCCAATTAATCCAATTTGGCGCTTCAAATGTCGCATCCGGCGAGGTCCCCTGTTGCTCTTTGTATAGAAAGTAGCGGTGCCATGTGAAGGTCCCAATGAGGTATTGAAGAAGGTCGAGAGAGAGCGCGACAAAGATAAAGAAAGCCGCTCGGAGTAGCTGAGGCTCCAGAACCGGCGCTGAATTCGCGCCAGTCTTGAAGAGCCAGATTAGGGCGATTCCAGCGAGGCTGAGTTGCCGAACAATGCCACTGGCTATGCCAGACAGGGCCTCGTAGGTCTCCTTGACCTCGCCGGTCGTCAAACTAGCTGCCTCTTTCACCATTACTACCGCCGCGGTCCAGTACCTGAGGTTCCCTTCTTAGCAGGAGCCTTTTTGGCTGGAGATTTCTTAGCAGGAACCTTCTTGACAGCTTTCTTCGTAGGACTCTTCTTGGTCGCCATTTCTCGTAGGTCTTCCTTCCTCGTGCCCGTTGAGATTTAGTAATGAAATCCACGCCCTAATGCCAACACGAGGATTTTGTCACAAAAATGAGATTTCGGGGACTCCAACTTTCCCGGCCCTTCTCTTCTCAGACAGTTGGCACGATCTGGGACGGCTTTTAGTGGTGTTGCTCTTCGCTTCGCGTTACTTGCTGTTTCATCGCCGAGGCAGTCGTGGAGACGGATTTGTACCGTAAAGTCGGCCAGTGTTCGCCGATCTGTCTGGGCATGATCCTGGGTTGACGAGAGCAGGGCAAGTCGCTTCTTGAGTAAAGTGAGATCTGAGTCGGGTTCCATCGGGGCTGGCGGATCGGCCAGATTATGGTTCAAATGACACAAACTTTACTTTTGCTCACCAGTCACAAGAGCTTTCATAGCCAGGCTTTCGGGGGTATTCAGGAGCTTCAGCCCCTTGGCAACACCGGCGCGGTCGCCCTCGGGACGGTTCTGACTGACCTTCCATTTGCCCTCGATGCGTTCGATCGGCAGTTCCAGCCCGACGATACCTTTCAGCATGGATTCAACAAAGTCTGCAGGTGCGTCGCTGACCTGCCACGGTATGGGCGATGGAGCCTCGTGGATGCTCGTCAGCGATCTTAGGTGCTCCATGAGCCACGTGGCATCCTCGATCACCTTGAGATGGCCGTAGGCGTGGACCACAGCGTAATTCCAGGTAGGCACGACTTTGCCGGTCTCGAACTTCTCCGGATACCACGACGGGGTGATGTAGTGCTGCGGGCCAGAGAAGATAGCCAGCGCTTCGACTGAAGGCTCAAAGTCGCGCCACTGCCTATTGGCCCGCGAGAGGTGCCCTTTCAACAGTCCATGTGTCCCGGTTCCGCGTTCGAGCACCATGGGAAGATGCGACGCGAAGAGGCCGGATTGGCCCATCGTGACAAGCGAAGCCAGCGGCTGCGACTCAATAAGGTCATGCAGCACCTCGATTCGATTTTCTTCGTGGGCCTTAGGGATATACACGCTGGCTCCTCTCTGGGACAGGAATGCTAGCCAGCCTTGCGCTCTTCCAGCACCTCATCCAGCAGCCCAGCCAGAGACCCCGCGCGCGAACGCATCGAGACCTGCGACTGCGAGAGACTACCCGCAAGCACGTCCTGCCGCTGCCGCGCGGCGCACAGCTCATCGGCAATATTAAGCGCCGCAAGCACGGCCACGCGCAGGCTATCGACCGTGCCGCCATGAGCCGAGACAGCACGCATCTTGGCATCGACCATGTGCGCGAGCTGCTCGATATACGCCGGGTCGGTGCCGCGCAGGTGGTAGATCTGGTCGTAGATCTCGACGGCGATGGACTGGGCTTCGGCCTGTTGTTCCGGGACTTCGACTGTCTGGTCCATCGTTACTCCTTGAGCAGTTTTTAGAGGAGTTCGTCCATCTGTTGCAGCATCTTCTCGACGCGCTGGCGTACTCCGTCGCGTTCCTTGGTCAACGTGTTGAGCTGTGCTTCAACGGCAATCTGGGCAGTAAGCTGGCTTTCAAGCTGTTCATTGAGGGAGGCGACCTGTGCCTCGGCAGCAGCGCGGGCCTCGCGCTCACGCTTGACGATCTCGACGGCACGAAGAACTTTTTGCTCAAGCGCCTGAAACTCATCGACGCTGATGGTGGATGTACTCATATTCTTAAAGTATAGACGGCGGAGGCGTGGATTTTTCTGGGGAAAACTGTGTGGAATCTATGTGGATGCCTGCCCACACAGATGCAAAGACTTGCAGCCCGAAATCAAAGCCCCGGAGCGCGAATCGTCCCGCCCAGCTTGGTCAGCACAGCGATAATATCCGCCCACCACGTTGTCAGCTCGTCTTCCCGTAGCGTTCGCTCATTCGACTGAAACACGCACTTCAGCAGAATCGCGTAATAACCCGGCGGAACTGACTTGCCCTTCGCATCGCGAAAGATCTCCGTCGGTGCCAGCCGCTGCAGCTCCGGAATCGCCAGCGCATGAATAGCGGCTGCAATCGTCTGCCATTGCATCGCATCGGGAAAGGTAAACGAGAAGTCGCGCTCCACAGCCTGAAACCGCGAAAGCTCATGTGCCGTTACCTTGCGCAGCGGAAGCGAATAAAGCTTCGCCAGATCGATCTGGGCCAGATAAACAGGTTGCCGCAGCTTACGCCGGGCTGTTTCTGAAGCGGAGAGCTCGCCGAACTGGGCAACAGGCTGGCCGTCCAGCATTGCCGTGGCACTCCGACCTGCCTGCAACCATCCTGGAGCGTCCGTCGTAAAGGCAACCTCGCCGGAGGCAAACAGCGACAGCAGCGACTCAATCACACCCTTCAACTCAAACACTGGAGCATCCTGCGCGCTATGCAGCGAACTCGCCGTGACAGCCCCCGTCAAGCCCAGTGATAACGAAGCCGACTCCACGACCTCATCCGTCCCGCCGGTAAAAACCGCACCCTGCTCAAACAGCCGCACCGTCTGCACATCGCGATTCAAATTGTGGGCCAGCATGGTCAACATCCCCGGCACCAGCGATGGCCGCAGCAGGGCCGCCTCCTCTGAAAGAGGATTCTCCATCGCAACCGTCCTCTGACCAGCAGCATTGAACAAATCGCTGTCAGCCTGTGAAGCGAACGTGCTCGATATCGACTCGCTGAACCCCAGCGCCAGCAGCCGAGTGCGCACAGCAGCCTCGGCCGCCGCCGTAGGATGCGCAATCACCACGCCCGGCACCGGCAGCGTATTGGCGAAGCGGTTGTAGCCATAGACTCGCGCTACCTCTTCAATCAGATCAATCTCGCGCTCCAGATCGAGACGCCAGCTCGGCAACTTCGCCGCGAATATATCGTCGGCCTTCGCTGTCAACTCGCACCCCAGCGCAGTAAGATACTGCGCCACAATCTCCTTGGTAATTCCCTCGGGCGCAATCGTCGTGCCCAAATGCCGCTGCACCTGCTTTACCGAGAGCGCAATCGGAGCACGGTCAGCCGTCTTCGCCGCAGCCGCGGGAACCACAACATCCACCAACTCGCCCTCGGGCTGCCCACCGCTCTCAAGAATCAGGCCCGAGACCAGCACGTTGGCCACAGGAGCAGCATTGAAGTCCGCGCCCCGCTCGAACCGGTGCGAAGCATCTGTATGCAGCATATGTCGCCGCGAGCTTCGCCGAATGCTCGCCGGATCGAACCACGCCGCCTCCACCAGAATGTTCTTCGTCTCCAGCGTAATCATGGAGTCCCAGCCACCCATCACGCCTGCCAGCGCCAACGCCTTCTTCTCGTCGGCCACCACCAGATCGTCCGCCTCCAACGTCCGTTCCGTCCCATCGAGTAACCGCAGCTTCTCCCCCTGCCTCGCCAGCCGCACCACAATCCCGCCCTCAATCTTGTCGAGGTCAAACGCATGGGTAGGATGCCCCATCCCCATCAGCACAAAGTTGCTCACATCCACCGCATTCGAGATCTGCTTCTGCCCCAGCAGGCCAAAGTATTCAGCAATGCGCCCCGCACTCGGAGCAATCGTCACACCGCGCAGCACCTGCGCCGTAAACCTTCCGCAAAGCTCCGGAGCTTCAATCCGTACTGGAAAAGCCTTCGCACCCGCCACCGCAGCGGGCAGCGACCCATCCAGCGGAGCCAGCGGCAGGTTATAGATCGTCGCTGCTTCCCGCGCAATGCCGTAGTGGTTCATTGCATCGACGCGGTTGGTCGTAATGTCCATCTCGAACAGATGGCCATTTCCCTCGCCAAGATCATGCACCCCTTCGACGGCTATGCCGCGAAGAGTCAGGTCATCAGCCAGTTGACGGTCAGAGACGGAAAGTTGCGGCAAATAAGAGCGGAGCCAGCTTGTAAGAATCTTCATGGTGGACGATTTCCAGTCTAAATGTTGCATTGTCCTCTGCTCCGTCTGAGTCAGATCGAAGGGACCTCTTCAAACAGACCGGTCGGCAGACCATCGATGCTCCGTTCATTCTTCTGGTGCCAGTATTCCTCTAGGCCTTGCTCTCCTTTTGCCTCTGCCCAGCGCGTCAGCGTCGTGCGTTCGCCAGCATACTCAAACAGTGGGACTCCATAACCGCACGAGGTCTGTACCGACTCGACCTTCAGCAGTACCATCTGCCGCGCCCCCGGCGGCTCGATGTGATCAAAGTGCGAGACCAGCATTTCGGCATACTCCGCACCACCCCGCCGCAAAATCCGTCCGTGCCCATACAGCCGCAGCACCATCGGTGCTCCTTCAAAGGCGCAGAACATCAGCGTCAGCCGCCCATCCACGAGAAGGTGGGCCGCCGTCTCATTGCCGCTGCCGGTCTTATCTAAATAGACGACGCGATTCGCATCCAGTACCCTCAACGGCGCCACATCCCTCGGCGAAACATTCACCCGGCCCTCCGCAGTCGCGGAAGCATTGAAGAAGATCCGCTGCTTCTCGATGAACTCGCGGTGGAGCGGTTCGATCTGCTCAAACTGCTTGGCCATGCGCAGTCTCCTCAGAACGATCTCTACTCTCAGTTTAACCTGTGCAGCGCCGGAATTGTTCCTCAGCTCTTCATGCTCCTTTTGTTCGCGCCATGAATCAGATAAATCAGAGCCGCAGCTATCCGTTATCAGCTAGCCACCGCAGCCATTGCATCAGGCAAAGCCACAAAGACATAGGCAACGGAAAGGAGACAGCATGTACGCAATCATGGGAGTTACAGGTCAAGTCGGATCGGCAGTAGCCGACATGTTGCTATCGCAGGGCAAAAAAGTACGCGTCATCGTCCGCAACCCGGAGAAGGCGGCATCATGGCGTGACCGCGGTGCAGAGATCGCCATCGCCAACTTCGACGACGTGGATGCCCTGCAATCCGCCTTTCGCGGTACCGAAGGCGTCTTCGTCATCAATCCGCCAAACTTCGCTCCTGAACCAGGCTTTCCGGAGAGCCGCGCCTTCATCGCCGCCATCCGCGAGGCGCTCGCCGCAGCAAAGCCAGCCAGAGTAGTTGCGCTCTCCAGCATCGGAGCGCAGCAAAACACAGGCACAGGCCTGCTCGAATCTCTCCATATCCTCGAAGAAGAACTTTCAGCGCTTTCCATCCCTGTCGCCTTCCTGCGTGCTGGCTGGTTTATGGAGAACTCGCGCTGGGACGTTCCATCGGCACGCGAAGGCCGGATTTTTTCGTACCTTCAGCCGCTTGATAAAGAGTTTTCGCTGGTAGCGACGTTAGACATTGGCCGTACCGGAGCAGAAGTCCTGTCGCAGAACTGGAAAGGAAACCGCTTCATCGAAGTAGCCGGACCAAAACCCTACTCGCCTCGACAATTAGCAGCTGCATTTTCAAAGGTCCTGAACCATCCTGTCGAGGCCATCGCCATCCCACGCGAAACCTGGGTAGAAACATTTGTCGCTCAAGGCATTCCCGCCGACCGCACCGCCTACCGCGTCGAGATGCTGGAGGGCTTCAACTCCGGCCACATCTCCTTTGGCGTTCCCGGTACAGAGCACGTCGCCGGCACCATTCCACTCGAAGAGGCCCTCAAATCTCTCATCGTTTAGCTATCAGCCTGGAAAGAAGATCAGGTATGCTTTTTTGTCAGTAGCCTCTACTGCAAAACGCAAAGATTCAACTCTAAGCCTGAAAAAAGGACCTAACCATGTTCCGATTGCTCTTTCACTGGATTCTGAACGCTCTGGCCCTGTTGATTGTGTCCCACTTTGTAGAGGGCTTCCACATTAGCAGCATCGTCTCCGCCTTGATCGCGGTCGTCATCATCGGCCTCTTCAACGCGACGCTGGGCCTCTTTCTCAAGATCATCACGTTGCCACTGGGCATTCTGACCTTCGGCATCTTCTTCCTGGTCATCAACGCAGTCATCCTGTGGTTCTCAAGCAAGTTCGTTCCGGGATTCGCCGTAACGACCTTCCAGGCCGCTTTCCTGGGCGCACTTGCGCTTGCTGTGCTGCACCTGCTGTTTGGCTTTCTCGATCTCTCGAAGAAGAAGCGCGCCTAGCATTTAAAACATCGGCTTCGCCGTTGGGAGCATCATTAGCTTGTTGACCCCTGCAAGAAGGAGAGAAGCGCGATGTTCAAGAAAATTGCGGTTGCATTCGACGAATCACCGGAGGCACAGCGGGCCTTTCGTTCGGCGCTCGATCTGGCCAAACTTGTCACCGCGGAACTTTACCTCATTACCGTCATTGAGAACCTGCCCGCTTATATGAGCTACGTCTCGGCAGTAGCTCCTGACGTTCCGGTATTGCTGAAAAACGAGAGGCATTCATTTTATGTAGATCTGCACAGCAAGGCGAAGAGTACGGCTGAAGAGGCTGGAGTCAGCTTTCAGTCAGAACTCGTTGAAGGCGATGAGATAGAAGCATTGCTTCAGATCGTAAATCGGATCACACCCGAGCTTCTGGTTGTTGGGCTTCGACGAGATCCGGGAGGAATCAGCCGATACCTGGGTGGAACGGCCCACCAGTTAGCATTGCATGTCAAATGCGATGTGCTTGGGATTCGCTAGAGACGGACTTTGCTTATTTTTCTTTAGGCGAACTGCTCCAGAAACCGCATATCCCCCGAATAGAAATGCCCAATATCCGAGATGCCGTGCTGAATCATGGCAATGCGCTCGACTCCCATGCCAAAGGCGAAGCCGGTAACGCGGTCAGGATTGTAGGCATCATCGTCGAGTCCCAACTTGCGGCGCTCGTCAGTCACGGCGGCAAAGACAGCCGGGTCAACCATTCCACAGCCAAGCAACTCAATCCAGCCCGAGTGCTTGCACTTGCGGCAGCCCTTTCCTCCGCAGAAGATGCATGAGATCTGCACATCCGCTGAGGGTTCGGTAAACGGAAAGAAGCTGGGGAAGAATCGCGTTTTGACGTCCGAACCGAACAGCGCCTTCATCGCATGGTCGAGCGTCCCCTTCAGGTCGGAGAAGGTGATGTTCGTATCGACACAAAGCCCTTCAACCTGATGGAAGATAGGCGAGTGCGTCGCGTCCGCGGCATCGTTGCGATGCACCTTGCCGGGAATGACGATGCGAATCGGCGGACCCTGCGCGACCATCGTTCTGATCTGGACAGGCGAGGTATGCGTCCGCATCAGCAGCCGGTCGCGGCTTGGCTTTGCGCCCTGATCGGCAATCTGAAGTGTGTCCTGCGTATCCCGCGCCGGATGGTTCTGCGGAAAGTTCAGCGCCTCGAAGTTATAGAAGTCGCTCTCCACCTGCGGCCCAAGGTTGGTCGAGTAGCCAAGATGATGGAAGACGCGAACGATCTCCTGCATCGTCTGTAGCAGCGGATGAGCGATTCCCGGCTGCCGGACTGTTCCCGGCAGCGTAATGTCGATTCCCCGCACCACAGCCGCACTGGTCGCACTCACTGGGGCTTCAAGCGCCGCTTCGATCTGCTGCTTGAGTTGGTTGAACCGGATACCCAGCGGCTTGCGCGCCTCCGCCGGAGCAGACTTGAGCCACGCCTCGCTGATGAGCTTTAGCCGGCCCTGCTTCCTGCCCAGCCAGTGCAGCCGAAAAGCCTCCAGCGCGTCAGCGGTCTCAAGAGACGAGGCCCCGCTGCGGACCTCTTCGGCAACGGCTGCAAAAGCCCGGTCAAGAGCGGCTTCGTCGTAGGTCAGGAGCTGGGGGATGGCGTCATTCATGATGGACAGAGATAAGGATAAATGACTGCCAGTTTTCGGAGATCTTTCCCCAAGGGGGTCTTGGTCAAGTCCTCCCCAAAAATTCAAAGCGCCGATAGCACAATTGCCACCACAGCAACCCCCAGAAGAAGGCTCCGGCGGTCGGTAATGGCGTAGACAACAGGGTCTTCGTCAAGCTGTCCCCGCGAGGCCCGCAGCCAGAGAAGGCTTATCCAGAGCAGCAGAACCGGCACAAGCAGCCAGAGCCGGGTGGTGTGGTGGTAAAGCTGAGCTGCGGAGAGGTTGGAGATATAGAGTGTCAGCACAGCAACCGAGACATACCCGCTGGCCGAGCCAAAGCTGCGCAGTTGTTCAATATCAGAGACATGATAGCCTCGTCCCCCAGCAGTCACGCCTCCGCGCTCGCGCAGGCTCTCCAGCTCGGCAAAGCGTTTGACGAACGCCAGCGACAGAAAGAAGAAGATGCTGAAGCCCGCAAGCCACGTAGAAACAGTCACTCCTGTAGCAGCAGAGCCGGCAAGAATCCGAATGGTGTAAAGGCCCGAAAGCACAATGACATCGACCATCACAGCCCGCTTGAGGCGCAGCGAATAGGCCAACGTCGTGACCGCATAGATGGCCAGCCACGCCAGGAAATAGTAGGGACGGCTGAGCGCAGCCGAAGGCGAGAGGAGCGCGATTGCGTGAGGAAGAAAGACCGCAAGGCACACCGAAGCAACCAGGAAAAGGACAACCACCGCTACCCCGCCGATTGCAGATAGGTCACCGGAAGCAAAGGGCCTGCGTCGTTTGCGGGGATGCTGTCGATCGGCTTCGAGGTCGAGCAGGTCGTTGACGATGTACGTGGCAGAGGCACAGAGACCGAAGCTGAGAAAAGCGATCAAAGCCGCGGCCAGCAAGCCCCGGTTCCAATTGTGCGCGAGCAGAAGCGGCAGAAAAATCAGGGTGTTCTTCGCCCACTGGTGAATGCGAATCGCCTTGGGCCATGCGCGGAGAGGAGAGACGCGCTCCTCGAAGGTGCGCACAGGAGTAATGCCAGAGGCACGGAGAGCAGCGCGAAGGCCAGCCGTGGGATTCGCCACCATCGGCTGTTGGCAATGCTGGAGCAATGGGAGGTCGGGCATGGCATTGCCGATGTAGGCAAAATTGTCGCCAAAGGCCTCTCGGAAGGCCGCTAGTTTGTTATGCCCGGCCAGATTGAGCGTTCCATTGGAGGCGAGGACTCCGGTAAACAGATTGAGGTGGTCGGCGATGCGATGGGCCAGGACGGAGTCGGCCGCGGTGGTGAGGTAAATGGTGCGTCCGGTGGCCTGTTGCTGTTCGAGATACTGCAGGAGTTCGCGATTGTAGGGCAAGTGGGCGACATCAAGCTCGACGGCGCTGGTGATATGGCGTTTCAGTGCCGCTTTGCCCTGTGCCAGCCAGCGCGGGAGCTGGAGGAGCGCGGCGGGATGATGGCGCGCGAGGGCGAGCGTGGAGTCGACGAGCGTATCCGATTTGACCAGCGTGCCGTCAAGATCGACGCAAAGCGTTGGAAGCGAGGCGGTGCCGGGAACAGGGAGGGGCAAGGGATTCCTTCCGGGGTAAGACGCTTGCTGGGCGGTCTGCGTATCTTCGCAGACCAAGGTCATTATTATTTATATGGGTATCTGAGAAACGCAGAATTAATGAAGTGGCGGAATTTGTTGAATTTCAGGGCATCTTCATAGATGGTCTTCCGTCAAGGAAAAGACAAATACAGGGGTCTCTCCACTGCCCCTTCGACTTCGCTCAGGGTTCGGTCGAGATGACGTGCATGTGTGGGAGCACAGGCGCAAGTCCGTTCGACTTCGCTGAGAGCCGAGACGTGCTCCTGTGTCCTTACAGAGGATCAGACCAGAGCGGGTTCACTGAGCAGGGCATCGAGGGAGGGTTCGCTTACCGGCGGTGCGCTGGCGGACGCTTCCTGCACTCTGAAAGGGAAGTAGGCATTGATGAAGTATTGAGACAACATGCGATGCGTGTTGAAGAAGCTGCCATTGATGGCGATGCAGTGCTGCTGCATACGGGCCCAGGCGGCGGGGTTCGCGTACATGGGAGCAATGTGCTTTTCGAGCTTGTCGTAGAGGCAGGCGGCTTCGGCAGCTTCGGTTTCGGCATCGTCGATGGCCCAGCCGGTAACATTGTCGGCGCAACCTTCGATCCACCAGCCATCGAGAACGGATAATGAAGGCACGCCGTTGAGTGCGGCCTTCATGCCTGAGGTTCCGGAGGCCTCATAGGGGCGGCGAGGAGTGTTGACCCAGACGTCGACACCCTGGGTGAGGAGCGCGCCGAGTTCCCAGTCATAGTTTTCGAGATAGTGGATTTTGAGGGCGCTGGAGTTGAGGTGGGCGGCTGCGGCGAAGACTTCGCGGATGAGGCCCTTGCCGGCGGTGTCGGCGGGGTGGGCTTTGCCGGCGTAGAGAATCTGGAGGCCGCCGATCTTCTCGGCGATGGCAACGAGACGGGCGGGGTCTTCGAGGAGGAGGCTGGCGCGCTTGTAGGTTGCTACGCGGCGGGCAAAGCCGAGGGTAAGGACAGAGGGGTTGAAGTGGTGGCCGGTGCGTTTGGCTACGACGTCGAAGAGGCGCTGTTTGCCTTTGACGTGACAGGCGGAGATGCGGGCCGGATCGATGCCGTAGACGGAGCGGAAATACTGATTGTCTGTGCGCCAACTGGAGACTTCCGCGTCGAGCAGTTCCTGGAATGGCTGGGAGATCCAGGTAGCGGCGTGGACACCGTTAGTGATGGAGTGAACCTTGTAGTCCGGGAACATGAGCTGGGAGACCTTGCCGTGCTGCATGGCGACTCCGTTGACGTAACGGGAGAAGCGCAGGGCGATGTAGGTCATGTTCATCAGGCCGTTGTGGAGGCAGCCAGCGTGTTCGATGGCGCAGGCGCGATCATGGCCGAGGACTTGATACATCTGGTCAAGGCCGAACTGGTCGTGTCCGGCGGGGACGGGAGTGTGGGTGGTGAAGACGCACTGGCGACGGACGGCTTCGAGATCGATCTCCTTCGCTTCGCGGAGGGGATTTCCGGCAAGGTGCTCTTCAAGCAGGCCGATGCCGAGGAGGGCGGCATGGCCCTCGTTCATGTGATAGACAGTCGGTTTGCAGCCGAGAGCGCGGAGTAGCGCAACGCCGCCGAGGCCGAGGATGGTCTCCTGACAGAGGCGGTAGTAGGTGTCGCCGCCGTAGAGGTGATCGGTGAGGTGGCGGTCCCATTCGTCGTTGCCTTCGACGTCGGTATCGAGCAGGAAGACGGGAATGATGTGTCCGGTGATACCGACGACGTCGAAGCGCCAGGCACGGACGAGGACCTCGCGGCCCTGCATGGTGAGGGCGATGATCTTATTGGCGCTGGGCAAGGTGGTTTCGGGGGACCAGGGGACGTCGGCTTCGGTCTGCTGGCCTACGTCGTCGAGGAACTGGCGGAAGTAGCCGCGACGATGGACGAGAGAGATTGCGACCATGGGGCGGCAGGTATCGGCTGCGGAGCGCAGGGCGTCGCCGGCCAACATGCCCAGGCCACCGGAGTAGGTGGGCAGGCTGGAGGAGAGGGCGATCTCCATGGAGAAGTAGGCGACGGTACGGGAGGATAGGTCGGGTGCGACGGTGGTGAGCGCGTTGGAAAGGCTCAAGTGGTAATTCCTTTTCTCATCCAGTCTGCGGCTGGTGTGGCCGTGGACCGGGTGCCGGTTGAAGCGGTTTGTCGGCCGAGTCGCTGAGAACACGACGTCCGGGGATTGAAGTATCTTAACCCCGAATAGGGGTTAGTTTACCAAAGAAGCAACGTGGAAAAGAGGGGTTCAATTTGGTTCCAAAGATGTATTGACGGGGATTGACGTATTTGCGGCGGCTTCAAGGCGTTGCCATATCTGGTCGATCCAGAGAAGGTGTTCAGGCTTCATCAGGACGGAGCGCAGACAGGTAACAGTCTCCGTTTGTTGAGCTTGTGGCCAGGTATTGGGCGGGAAGAAGCGGGTCGGGAGGTTTGCCAGGGCGAGGTGGAGATCTCGTCTCGCGGCTTCGTCAAAAATCTGTTGGGCGAGATGAGAAGAAAGTTGGGAATTTGGTGAATTTATGGCCCAGAAGACGATATCGAGCGCCGGAGAGGCGGTTGGGGTGACGAAGTGGAAGCTGACGGCGAGGCGGCGATGGAGTTCGAGGGCGGCTTTGCGGCTGGACTCGAGGTTTTGGGCGAAGGTGCCGCCGGGGGTGTAGGGGAGGAGTTGCTGGGTGGCCCAGAGAGCTACCGCCGAAGCTCCGGCGCGGGAGCACTCGAGGGAGATCTCGCCGAGGTGAAGGTCTTTGGAAGAGAAGTAGGTGTAGGGCGAGTCGTGCTTATAGAAGCGGCCAACCGTTGGGTCGCGGAAGAGGATGCAGCCGCAGCCGTAGGGTTGGAGGCCGTGTTTGTGCGGGTCGATGACGATGGAGTCGGCTTGCGGGATGGCATCATAAGCGGCGCGGGTCTGGGGCGTGAGATTGGCGGCGAGGGTGAAGTAGCCTCCGTAGGCTGCGTCTACGTGGATGCGGAATTTGTGGCGCTGCTGAAGTTTCAGGATTTCGTCGAGGGGGTCGACGGCGCCGATGGCTGTGGTGCCGAGGGTGACGACGATTGTGCCGATGTTCCGGGTTTCGAGGAGGGCTTTGAGGGCGCGGAGGTCGATGCGGCCAGTGTTGTCTGACGGAATTGTTGTGAAGGGAAGGCCGAGTACAGCGCTGATGCGGCTGTGGGTGTAGTGGGCCTGATCGGAGGCAGCGATGGATTTGCCGGGGGCGAGCTGGCCGGCGACCCAGAGAGCTTCGAGGTTGGCGAAGGTGCCTCCGCTAGTGAGGTGGCCGAGGTGTTGCGGCCAGCCGAACATCTTTGCGAGCGCGGCTACAGCTTCGATCTCCATGGCGGAGCTGGCGCGGCCGCCGTCGAGGGCGTGGTTGTTGGGGTTGACCGACATGGCCAGCGCGTAGGCGGCGCGGGCGATAGGGTGCGGCGGTTTGAGCATCTGTCCGGCGTAGAGCGGATGGGCGTAGGGATAGTTGTCGTGGAGCTTTGTCGCTACTTGATGGAGGACTGCGGCGGCGGCTTCGTCCAGTGGCGGCGCGGGATTTGCGGGGAGATGCGTGAACCCTTCGTCGAGATTGTGCTGGGCTTCGGCGAGGAGTTGGAAGAAGGCATCCGCCGGTTCAGCAGTCATCTTGCTGGAACCTGTTGTGATGTTCTGTTTAGGTGGAGATTGCATCATTGCTCCGATTGAGGTTGTTTATAGGGCCAACGGTATTTTTGATGATGCGGCAAAGGTCTTGACAATATTCAGGGTGGAGGGCCAGATTTGTGGGCTGGTGGCTCTTGTTTAGGGCAAATGTCGCAGGACATCCGCAATTCCCTAACATAGACTCCCACTTAATAGCCGTCCGTTCCTGTAATCCTCAATCTAACTCAGACGCAGTTGCCGCGCGCTACGCGATACCTGCGTCTCCCCCACGGAAAGAAGGAGAGTGAACGATGTCGCATAACGTGATCCAACAAGAGCCGTCTTTCTTCAGCGCAGTCTCGCGCCGGAGTTTCCTTAAAGGAGCCGCGGCAGCAGCCGCAGTCGCTCAAACAGCCCACACGACCATCGCAAGCGCAGAGGACGCAAACGAAGAAAACTCCAGAGGTGGCGGCGGTGGCTCCCATTTCTTTGCTTATCTGGGCACGTATACCGGCGCAGCGGGAAGTGGCGGCAACGGGGAAGGAATTTACCTGTACAGGACCAATCCCGGGTCGGGAGAGCTGCAACTGATCAAGCTGGCAGCGACGACGCCGAGTCCATCCTTTCTGGCGGCGTCGCCGTCGGGGAATTTTCTCTATGCGGTCAATGAGGTTTCCAACTTTGAGGGGACCAACGGCTCGGTGAGCGCGTTTGCGGTTAATCGACAGACGGGAGACCTGACGTTTCTCAACACGGTAAGCTCGCAGGGCAGCGGACCGGCCTTCCTGAGCCTGGATGCGACGGGAAAGTTTATCTTTGTCGCCAATTATGGTGGAGGCAGTCTCGCAGTGATACCAGTCAACGCGGATGGATCGCTGGGCGCGGCAGTCGATGTGCATGTCGACACCGGCGATGTTGGGCCAACGAAGGCGACCAATGCGCCTCCGGGCAGCTTTGCGTTCAGCGGACACGATGCCCCGCACGTGCATTGCGCCATCGCCGACCCGAACAACAAATTTGTGCTGCAGACCGATCTGGGGCAGGACCGGATCTATGTTTACAGTTTGGACCTGGCGTCGGGAAAGCTCACTCCAGCGGATACGCCTTACGTTGCGCTTCCTCCGGGAGACGGTCCCCGGCATCTTGCGTTTCATCCGAATGGACGGTGGCTGTATTCAATTCAGGAGGAGGCTTCGACGCTGGCGTTCTTCAGCTACAACTCGTCCACCGGGGGGCTTACGCCGCAGCAGACGATCTCCTCGCTGCCTCCGGGGTTTTCGGGATCGAGCTTTGCGTCGGAGCTGCGGTTCTCTGACGATGGAAGATTTCTCTATGCAGCGAACCGTCTGCAAGATAGCGTCACCGTCTTTACAGTGAACTTCAAGGGCGAGCTGAAGTTTGCCGGAGAAGCCGCTACGAGGAGCGACTATCCGGCTCAGTTCACGATCGATCCGACCGGCAACTTCCTTTACGCGTGCAACCAGCACGGCGATAACCTTACGTCGTTCCGGATTGACCGTGAGTCGGGAGTGCCGAAGTTTATCGGGCAGTATGTTGCCGCGGGGAGCCCTGGGTGCATTATTTTTCTGCCGTCCGGGCAGTAAGGAAAACAGGGCGGCCATGCTTTGAAAGCATGGCCGCCCTTATAGGTTGGTCTTCGGCCCTCGGCACTGAGGCATCGCAACCTCAGAACTCGTGGGTGATGAAACCGAACTTCATGACGTAGCCGAGGACGGCGGCGAGGACAAAGGCGATAGTGGTCCAGGTGATTTGGCAGCGGCGCTTCATGATGGTTTCGCCCAGGACAATCGCGATGTAGAGAGCCAGTGCGATGAGTATGCCATCCATAACGAAAATACGGCTATAGGTAGGCGTAGCGATGAGGACGCGCTGGATGTGGAATGGCGGAAAGAGAGAACAGATGGCATAGACCAGCAGGAACATGACAAATTGAAGAACAGTGGACAGTAGTCGTTTCATAATTTTTCTCGTAATGAGTTTAGCGGATAGGTTACGGTTTTATTGCATTATGAGTGAACAAAGAATGATTCAGGGTAGGGTAGCTTCGAAGGATTTGTAGCGATGTTCGAGCTCCCATTGCTCGGCGGCCTTTTCGCTGGATTTGAGAAAGGCCTGACATTTGTTAGTGGGCTTTTCTGCTCCGAGAGGTTGGGAGGCGCAGGCTGCGTTGGCGCGGGTGAAGGTGTCTGGCTGCCGCCAGAGGCTGGGGCCAGGGAGGAAGCTGTGTTCGAGCGAGGTGCGGGCCATGTTTTTTAGATCGATGTAGCTGAGATTGAAGTCGCTGGCGGCGCGGGTGTACTCGTTGGTGAGGTCGATGCGGGAGACGCCTTCGTCGTCGGTGGAGAGGGCGACGGGGACGTGGGCGGCGCGGTAGATGGGCAGCGGGTGGTGGGCTGCGTCGACGCCGAGGATGACGTCGTTGGAGGTGAGGTTGATCTCGACCATGATGTGATGGGTGGCCATCTCCTTTAATAGAGCGTGGGGATCGTTCTCGTACATGATGTCGACGCCGTGGCCGATGCGCTCGGCGTGGCCCAGGTCGACGGCCTCGCGGATGTGGAAGCGGAGGCCGGCGGGAGGAACGAGGCCGGGGGCGAGTTCGCCGGCATGGAGCGTGATGTGGACCCGCGGGTAGACGCTGTGGAGATAGTCGAGCATCCGCATCTGACGGTGATATTCGGACATCGAGTAGAAGGCGTCTTCGGGCTGGACGAAGTTGATGCCGACGACGTCGGGGTCTTGTGAGGCGACCTCGAAGCCGAGGAGGGTTTGCGCGAAGACCTGCTGCGGCGGGAAGGCGCGGAGGACTTGATAGAGGAAACGGATTTTGACGGAGCAGGCGGCGGTGGCGACGGGCTGGCCGCAGTGCTCGATGCGGTTGCGAGATTCGAGGGCGTCGGCGAGTTCTTTGCGGTCGATGGCGACTTCGTCGCGCAGGCCGTCGGCGAGAAGGGTGTCGCGAAGATGGGAGAGATCGGCGGTGGTGGTTCCGGTGGCGTCACCGGTGGGGTTTGCTGTGGGATCGACAGGTGTGGTGGGCCAGGGAATAGCGGCGTCGAGCCTGGCTACATCGTCGAAGGTGGGCGTCTTCATGATTTCGAGGTACTGCTCGTTTTGCGCGGCGGCGCGGGTGGCGACTTCGTCGAGCCATTCGCCGGTATGGGAGTTGTTGATGTTTTCGAAGCGGTCAAAGGTGTTGAAGAACTGGTCGTGGCCACTGGTCCCGGCGCTGGGGACGAAGCTGCGCATGGAGAAGGAGTCGACGAGGGCATCGTAGAGATGCTGGTCTTTAAAGACGCTGTCGGCGCGGACGTTGCCTTGGCCGCAGACGGGTTGCGGGGGAATGCTGCGGGTTGTGCCGACGTTTTTTGTGAGGCTGAGGGTGGTGGGGTTGACGCAGAGGAGATCGGCGGCGGCGGCCTTGAGGAAGGTTTCGGCGTAGATGGCGCCGGAGAGGTGCATGTGGAGGTCGGCGCCTTTGGGCATTCGAACGAGAAAGGCGTGGAGCTGTAACGGGCTCTTCTTCGCTGCGTCGAAGGTGCGGATTGCTTGCTGTTCCTGCGGCGTCTGAGATGTTTTAGGCGCGGTGGTTTGGGCGGAGGCCACGGTAATGAGGCAGAGGAGGACTGCAGGAGTGAAGCTTTGAATGCGACGCAGCATAAAGGGCTTCCTTGGCATTGGTGGATGAGAAAGGATAGCGCGAAGGGAGCGAAGTAGGACAAGTTGGCGGTATCGCTTCGGATTGCTATACTGAGAGAGCGTTTGCGTCTTCGGTCTCCTGCCGGGGACGTGCTCCCCTGAAAAGGCCGGGGCAACAGACGTGGATTCTGCGCGCGGGCGTTCTTGGCGATCCCCGATAGAGGCGTTAGATGCCAAGGCCAGATAGCTCAGTGGTAGAGCGCGGCCCTGAAAAGGCCGGCGTCGGCGGTTCGATCCCGTCTCTGGCCACCATTTAGAATCAATAGCTTACAAGCGGTAAGTTCGAAGCCTCACTCGGTGGAGGCTTTTTAGCTTTCCAGGCTCGTCATAATTGTCTGGATCTGATTCCGCATCGAGATGTCGATACTGCCTAGATTTGTGAGTACGGCGTCGGGCTGAGGACGAGGTTCGAGATGTTGCTTACGATCTCCTCGAACTTATAGCGAGGCGAGCTGGACAGCTTCTTCCACTCCGGATCGCTGCCGAAGGCCTTCCACTTCTCAGTCAGGTCGGCCAGCTCGGGAAAGCTGAGCATGTAGGTAAGGTTGGGCATGCGCGGGCCGACGAGAGTGTCGCCGTAGAAGACCTGGTCGAAGCCGGCCTTTTGGAAGATCTCGAACTCGCCGCGATGGAACATCTCGACCTTGCGAACGTGGTCCTGATTGGTTGCGCTCTCGTAGGTGCGGAGTTGGAAGACGCGTTTGCCGTGCTGCGCCGTGGAGGGTGGTACGGTCAGTTTAGGATGGCCTTCAAAGGCGATGAGCAGCTTGCTCTCCATGCGGATGAAGGCGGGCGCTGTGGCGGGTGCGCTCCAGAAGGGTTCGGCGGCCTTCATGAACTCTTCGTCGCGCGCAAGACGAAGGTCGGCGGTGACCAGGGTTTCGAGGTTGGTGCAGGGCAGAAGCAGGTAGAGCGTCGGCGTCTCTGGGCCGAGGTCGAGATGGAAGGCGCCGACCGGGGCGATGCCCAGGCGATTGAGCGCGGGGATAAGAGCGTTAGCCACATAGCTATCAGTAAGCTTCGTCTGCGGGCCGGTCTGCATGTGGTATTGGCGAAGATCGTAGTATTCGCGCGGACTGCCTGCGGGGGTCTGCGCCTGAGACTGATTGGTAAGGGCGATGGCGGATGCTGCGAGGGACGTAGTCAGAAATTCACGGCGCTTCATTGAGTCTCCCGGCAAAATCTATGTGCGTCGAATGCGGGATGGAGATGCAGAGTCGAGCATGCAGACGCCATCTTGAGTGTATCCGGAGGCTGGCGAAGACAGCCATAGGGCAAAAGACGGATCGAAACAGGCCGGCTTTTATGCTTGAGAACCTGTCTAAAAAACTACTGTGAACGTTCTTCTTTTGTTGCCTGTTCTCCCCAATCCCACGACCAAATCACGTCATCTCGACCGAAGGCGGCGTTTTTTTGCCGCCGCAGTGGAGAGACCCCTGTATTTCGTCGTTGCTTGCTCATGCCGTTGCTTGAAAGTTGATGGCACCCGAATTCCATAGTTTTTAGATAGGTCCTCAAGCCTTATGCTTGAGAAATGACGCGCCGCATTCCGCTAAGTCTGCTGCTCTCGTGCGCCCTTCTGCTCAGTGCCGCTCGTGCTGCTTCCGCGATCGAGGTCAGGATCTCTTCGCAGGCGCTGGAGCGCACGCTGCGGGCGCAGCTCTTCAACGGGCCGGAGGGCCGCTACTATATGCGCGGCAATATCAACTCAGCCTGCTATGTCTATGCCGATTCGCCGCACGTCTCGTTCGTGCAGGACCGCATTGTCGTGCATGTCCATACCCGGGCAAAGCTGGGCACCTCGGTTCGCGGTCTCTGCGTCGGCGTCTCGCTGGACACGAGCGCCGATGTGTCCATGGTTCCCGACGCGCGGGAGCAGACCATCGGCTTTCGCGGTGCGCGGATCGAGCGCGTCAGTGAATCGAGGGAGTTGAACTTCCTTCTGGTGCCGTTTCTCGACCACAAGCTGCCCGACCAGATGAAGGTGAACGCCGCCGATCTGATGCGGCAACTGCTGAGCCGCTCCATTGAGACGACCGGCTATGCCTTCTCGCTGACGTCGTTGAAGTTGCACTCCATGGTGGTGGAAGGCAATATGCTGGTGCTCGATGCCGACGCCGGGTTGAACGTGGACTAAAGAACGATCGCTATTGCGCCGCTCCGCTGACTGGCGAAAGTTCTACAGAAGAGCTGTCGGGCGCGTGGCGATGCAGTTGTGGCGCATCGGTCGAGGACGGCTGCGCAGTTTTGTTTGCCGCGCTGCTCAGCTCGGCTGCATCGCTGCCGAGCTCTCCCGGCAACAACTCATGCGGCAAGTCTTTGGGAGGCCTGAAGCGTCCGTCCGCCAGATAGGCCACGATCATTCCCGCGGTGAACTGCGGACTCAGCACGACAAGAGGCACAACATATTTCTTCGACTTCACCAGCGATTCCACCACGCCGTTGATCGGGTGGCTGCGATGGATGTCGCCTGGAACCTGCGGAATGATGAACGTCGAGAAGTCCAGTTCAGGGTGCCGCCTGGCATACTTCGTCAGCGACCGCGCAACCTGCTTGGGCGTCGTGATACCCAGGTCGATGAAGTAATTCCGGTGAATCGAGTGCGGGTAATAGACGTTCAACAGCACACGCGAGAAGTCGGCGCAGTTGTGGAAGAAGAGGTTGAAGTGGCTGACGTTGTGTTTGTCGTTGTACTCCGCGATGAAGCGCTCGTCGGCCTCAGGCGTCGTCTCTATCTGGAAGCCATAAATTTTACGGTCATAGGACGCGCCGACAAGCTGGGTCCATTCGCCACCCGGCGCCTCGCCTGCTTTCTCTCCCGCAGCGATGTCGGGCGCAAGCTCCGTCAGATATTTCCGCCGGTAGGCATCGCGCAACTGCGCGACGAGATCTGCATCCGCGGAGGTTGGAACGTCCTCGACCCGCTCGACCCCATAGAGGTATGGCACCAGCGGAATTGCCAGCCAGTCGTAGCCGGCGATCTTATGATAACGGCTGATGACGGCGCCCGGCTCGCCGGCGTGGCATGGGCGCAGTTCCGTCGGCGACTCCGCGCAGATGTGGTTTAGATAAATCGCCGCGTGCCCCGTTGGATTGATGGCGCCAAATGTGCCAAAGGGCTCTTCCATCAACAACGCTGCATCGGCGTGGGCGCGCACTCCGCCCATCGCCAAAATCAGCATTGCCAATATGGTCAGAACCGCTCGTATCCGCTTCATCAAAACCTTCCGCGTTGTGTCCTCAAAAAACCGCTACTTATAGGACACCCTTCCACGTGGTCTGGTTGCGGAACAGCCACCATAACGCTTGATTTTATTGCGATACCGGAAGCAAAAAGTTGAGGATAAATTTTTGGGATAAAGATTGATAATCTCTTCTATGACGGATAGCTTCAAGAAACGCAACCAGTTATAGAAATTGGCTCCGTTTTGAGCGACCGCCGTTCTGGTTGCTGGAGATCGTACGCGGTCTCCAGGCTATATGGGCATTTTTCCTGTTTCTATGAGGCAAGGAGCACGCCATCTCGACCGGCATACGCGAATGGTTATTGAGGCAATCCAGACTCGGCGCAGGCAGGCTGTCGCAGATACAGCCGATGGCCTCTGCGATAGTTGCTGCTCATGGCGAAGTCCCGTTGGACCTGAAGTTTGTAGCAACGATCGAGGAAGTAGGCAAAGTCATGCCAGCGGCGCAGCTTCGCATAGTTGTCGGGCCCCAGTGGAAAGAGTCTCGGCGTGATCACGAGGACGCGCGGCGGCCCGGAGATAAGCTGATTCAAAAACTTTCCGCGCAGCTCTGCCCGGACAACAACTTGTTGCGAAGTCAGTGCACTGACAGGGCTGAAAAGAAACTCATCGTAGACAAAGCCGGTTCGCTGGACCAGCCGCATGTCATACAACGTCTCGATGCATCCATCGACGGTATCGAGACACTGGACCTCGTTTGAGAGCGCGGGGCCGCCCAGCAAGTTCAAATCGCGCGTGAGGGAAGCAACCGGTTCAACCGGCCAATGATCGCGCACCGCACGAGCGGTCGAGAGCACAGACAGAATCGTGCCGAAGAGAAGCCCGGCAATACCAGCGATGCGGCGATAGCCGGATGAGCGCAGCGCGCAGGTAAACTCGACCGCCGCGAACAGAAACAGGAAAGCGGCAAAGGGATAGCGATGGTCGGGATAGCCCTTTGCCTGCGCAAAGTACGAGATCAGCCCAAAGACCATGCCGCCGCCAAGAAACATGCGCAGCCGATGAAGTTTGCGCTCCTTATCGATGAAGGCAAGTACAACAGCAATCGCAAGGATCGTTCCATGAGAGGCCGTGATGCAGCGGGTCAGCAGAGGCCAGAAGCCCAGGTTGCCCAGATGCGCATGCATCGGGATGTACTCGGTGAGCGTCATCCAGAAGGCCCGGATGGAATGCATCCGAGAGAGCCACACAAGGGCCGCGAGCGGCGCGATGAGCAAGCCTCCCAGCAGAGCGCCTGCGTATAGCCAGCGTCTTCGTGGACTCACCGGCAATTCGGCGCGGGGAAGCAGCAGCACCAATGGCAGGGCAATCGCTGCTGTCGGTTTAATGGTCGTCGCCACGCCGATGCAAAGCCCAAACAGGAAGGCCCGCGTAAGTTTCTGCAAATGAGAATTGCTGAGCAGCAGCGCCACAGCCACAAGAACGAGCGCCGTAATCAGCAGGTCGCGCTGGCCGGCCTGGCCTGCGCCATCTCGAGCATGGAAGAGAACAAAGAACGCTGCAGCGTAAAAACCCGCAGCCCGGCTGTACGGACGCGCGATGCGGTACATCGCGACACCGCAAATAGCCGCCAGCAAAAAATCGTAGGTCCTCCACGCCAGCGCAGAGGCGCCAAAGGTATGGACCACCAGCCAGTCAAAAAAGTAGGAGCCCGGGAGGTTGTAGTCCTTAATATCGCGGTACGGCGCAAAGTGGTGCTGCATCAGGAAATTGACATAGCGAATCAGGGCGGCGTCGTAGACGAAGGGCCAGGAGATGGTGCGCACGACAAAGATCGCCAGACAAAGTGCAAGGCTGATAGCGAGGGCCGCTTTGAGTCGTGTCATGGGACCGGGGTTGGTGTCAGGAAGTGGGCGACAGCTTTCTGCGTTCGGTTTCCAGATACGTATAGCGAATGCGATGGATCACGGTAGTCGTGGAAAAAAAGGCGAGCACCCAGAGCGCGGCGGCCATCACTCCCCAGTGGTTGAACAGCGCTCCGAGGATGACGCAGACGATGCGCTCGGGCCGCTCCATAAACCCCACCTTGCAGGAGCCGATCAGCGCCTCGGCGCGCGCTCGTGTATAGCTCACCATCAGGGAGGCCGTCATCACGAACGCCACCAGGCCGACATAAAAAAGCCGGTTGCCGCGCGCATAGAAGACAAGCAAGCCGAAGAAAATCACCACGTCGGAATAACGGTCTATCACTGAGTCGAAGAACGCGCCGAAGACGGAGACTTGATTGGTCTGCCGCGCAACCCGGCCATCGACCATGTCGAAGATGCCGGCTCCAATGATGATTAAGCCTGCGTAAAAAAACATGCGATCAGCATTGCGAATGCGGGCGAAGCCAAAGAACAGGGCCGCAATAATATTGATCAGCAGGCCGATGAAGGTGAGCACGTTGGGCGAGATGCGTGTAAGGGCAAGACCATTGACGATCTTCTGCAGCAACCACCCGCTGCCTTTGCCGAATGCGCTTGTCCAGGTCAAAAAACTTGCCTCCGGAGCCTAAACCCTTCCTGCCGCTCCCTGTTTACACGACCGAGGCCGTGGACTCAATCACAATCTTCAGCGAGGACATTCTTCTACCCCCTGCTGAAACTATCTGCTCTATTGCGGAAATCTGCTGCCCAGCCAATCTACTCGGCAGCATCGTGAATAGTAACCAGCTTCAAAACCTCAAGCTCGCGGTTGCCGTTTGGCGTGACCACAGTAGCCACATCGCCAACCTTTTTGCCCAGCAACGAGCGCCCAATAGGCGACGTCGTGGAGATGAGGCCCTGAGCAACATCGGACTCTTCGCTGGTGACCAGCTTGTACTGGATCTCTTCGTTCTTGCTGGAGTCAAAGACCGTGACCGTCGCGCCGAAGCCGACCTTGTCGTGCGGAATGTTGACGAGGTTCACCATGGCAAGCTCGCCCATCCGCTTCTTGAGCTGGCCGAGGCGGGCATTCACAAAAACCTGCCGCTGCTTCGCCATGTGGTACTCGGCGTTTTCGCTGAGGTCGCCCAGGGCGACGGCCTTCTTGATCTCAGCAGGAAGCTCGGTCGTCAGCTCATACTCAAGCTGCTTGATCTCTTCTTCGAGCCTTTTCTTTACTTGTTCTGGCATGGGGCCTTCCGGAATGGCGCTGACATGCTCGCAGCGTCTGTGCGAGAGCGTGTTGAAATGAAAACTTAATTATACGATGCGGAAGGCTGAAGGGGGTATGTCGGTAGCGCTTCCGTTTTAGAGTGCCCCGGCCGCACTCGCCTGAAATGTGACATTTCGGGCGGGACAGGCAGACACTTCAACAGAATCCGTCCGTATAGCGGAACCGCTTACCTGAAGAGCGACCTTGTATCTCGGCTTTGAGGGTTGTTGCTCGGGGCGCTAAAGACTAAATTCCCATTTTGCTTCTCGTTGAAGAAGGGATTGTCGGACACTCCCATCGTGAGCGACCCATTGTCCTTGTTCCATATGCGGAAGAGAGTATTTCCACCTCGCTCAGCTAAAAAGAGTACCGTTTGCTTTCCCTGCGCATCCAACGTCAGCAATGCATTCGCATCATCACCGTCGCTGGTTACATAGCCTCCACGTTCCGTACCTGTCGCATCGGCGATGATGAGACCGGACACAGGACCGTCTCGATGATGCTGTTTTCCTAAGACCATGGGTTCCGGTGCTGGAGCAGCCAGGATCACTCGAGCCACGCCATGCTCATCCACAATGTTAAGCCGTCGCAGTGTCAACTCTTTTGGATGCGTGAAGTGATAGATTGCCCACCCTTGCCAGAGGCACAAAGCCAAAACAAATAGTGCGAGAAGAAATACAGCGCGATAAGCTTTTCGAAGTCGCTCTTCTGCGCGCAGCAGCCGATTGGAAAGTTCCTCTTCACTCATCATTGACCCCTTCCTTCATGTACGGAAACAGGAATGCAAAGTTCCCCAGAATCCGACGAGAACTACGTTTCAGCCCTTCGGTTGGCGCGCGCATCCATAAACGACTGCAGAATAAGCACCGCGGCAACCTGGTCGATGATCCCCTTTCGGCCCATCGCGGTGTGGCCTGCGTCGTCGAGATGACGATGCGCCTGCGTCGTCGAGAGCCGCTCGTCCCAAAGGTGGACGGTGAGGGCAAACTCCGTCCGCAGGTCCTCCGCAAAGGCCTGTGCCTTGGCCGCCTGCGGGCTTTGATCACCCGACATATAAAGCGGGTTGCCCACCACCGCCTCAACGACAGCATACTTCCGCAACACCCGAGCGATGGACTTGAGATCGGCGCGGCGGTTGGTGCGGTGCAGCGTAAACAGTGGCTGCGCGGTATAGCCCAGCGGGTCGGAGATGGCGAGGCCGATACGGCGGTCGCCTACGTCGAACCCGACGATACGGGGAGGGAGCGCCGAGGCATCCCCCGCGTCCTTTCTCTCGGGATTTGGCGACTCCGGCTCCACAGATTCGAGTGTAACGGCACACCGTAAAATAGGGCACACCGTAAAATAGTCGGAACAGAAATACATCGACGAACATCGATGGAGGTCCGATTTTGAAGTTTCTGGGAACCCTGCTGCTGCTTGTCCTGATTGCCGCTGCCGCAGTTGGCTATGTGGTCTACATCCCCTTCGGCCCCCACACCGAGACCTTCGTCGATATCGCGCCCGGCACCGGAACCCAGGCAATTGCGACACAACTGGAAAAGAGCGGCGTCATCCGCAGCCGCTACGGCTTCGATCTGCTGCGCGTCGTGAAGCAAGGCAAGCTGAAAGCCGGAGAGTACCGTTTCGACCATGCCGTGCCCATGCCCGAGGTCTATGCGCGGATCGTGCGCGGCGATGTCTACACCGTCGCCCTCACGGTTCCCGAAGGCTACAACATCTTCGATATCGCGCAGGCGGTCGCGGCTGCCGGGCTTGGGTCGCGCGACGCCTTTCTCGCGGCCGAGCGCCGGCATACCGAACTGCTCGCCTGGCTGCCGCAGCAGGGCCAGCCCCCGCAGTCGCTCGAGGGCTACCTCTTCCCCGACACCTACTCCTTCTCCCGCCACGCGACTCCCGTGCAGATGCTTTCGGCAATGGTGCGCCGCTTCCACCACGTCGGCACCCAGCTTGGCCTCAACGGAGATGTGCAGCAGATCGTAACCATGGCGTCGCTGGTCGAAAAAGAGGTCAATCAGGATGCGGAGCGCCCACTGGTGGCCGGGGTCTTCACCAACAGACTGGCGCAAGGGATTCCTCTGGCGACCGATCCCACAGTCATCTACGCCGCGCTGCTTGAAAATCGCTGGCGAGGCGCCATCTACGCCTCGGACCTGCAGTCCACCTCGCTCTATAACACCTACAAACACACGGGACTGCCGCCCGGCCCCATCTGCAATCCAGGCATAGCAGCGTTGCGCGCTGCGATGGCCCCGGCAAAGACCGACTACCTTTATTTTGTGAGCGATGCAACGGGCCACAGCCGCTTTTCGACCGGCCTGAAGCAACACGCGGAGCAGGTGCAGGCCTATCGCGAGGCACAGAAGGCGCAGACCCGCTGAATCCCGCACCTAATTCGTTACAAAATTTGGGAAGCGCAACCGCCTTCCAAAGCATCCAAATGATGAACCAAGAAACTTAACGTGCTCGCTCTACGTATGCGCAGCTATGCCGCCGTGCGTCTCGCGGACAGATATACTTGAAGTTTGTGCTCATGAGGATAAGACAAGCGTTAGCGGTGGGATTGATGAGCATGGTTCCGGCGCTGACCGGTTGCCTGAAACATACCCGCATCGTGCCCAGGACTTTCCCTGCCGAGATTGTGATGAGCACCTCGCTCGATACATTGATCCAGGAGGTCAATACCCGGTTCGACGCTATCCAGACATTGAAGGCAACGGTCGAAATCACTGCCAGCACCGGCGGCTCTCAACAGGGCAAAGTGATCGAGTATCCGAGCTTCAGCGGTTACATCTTTCTGCGCAAGCCCGAAGACCTCCGCGTGATCCTCCTCGTTCCCGTCCTGCGCAATCAGGCGATGGACATGGTGAGCGACGGCAAGAAGTGGACGCTATGGATTCCGCCCAGAAACCGCGCCATGGAAGGCACCGGCCAGGTCACCAAGCCTTCAAAGAATGGATTCGAAAATCTCAGGCCTGCTGTCTTCTTCGATTCGTTGCTGGTGCGCGGACTGGAGCCCAGCGAGATCGTCTCCCTCACCACCGACATGCGCATCGTTCCGAATCCGAAGAAGAAGAACGAGCTGGTGGAAGAGCCGGACTACGATCTCCAGATTCTCTCGCCGCCACAAGGGCAGACGGAGCATACGCTTCGCGTCATCCATATCAGCCGGGTCAATATGCTGCCCTACCAGCAGGACATCTACGACGACGAAGGCAAGATCGCCACGCAGGCCGTCTACAGCAACTACCAGAACTTTGGCGATGTCCGGTTTCCCACCAGGATCGTCATCACCCGCCCCATCGACCAGTACAGCCTCACCGTAAACATCACCAAGCTGACGCTGAACGAGAAACTCGACAACGACCAGTTCGAGCTGAAGATTCCCGACACCGTTCCCATCCAGAAGATGAACTAAAGCGTTTTTAATGTTTCTGTGAAGGCAAAGGAGCACGTCATCTCGGTCCTGAGCGCTTCCATGGAAACGAAGCCGAACGGGCTTGCGCCTCTGCTGATGACAGTGGGTGTCAGGATAGGAGAGTTACGATTGGAGCCATGGCTACGCACTTTTCAAATGAGGCCCTGAAATTTCTACGCGGACTAAAGCGCAACAACGATCGCGAGTGGTTTGCCGCGCGTAAAGATGTCTATGAGCGCGAGTTGAAGGCGCCGATGCTTGCGCTGGTTGCCGAAGTGAATGACGCAATGATCGAATTTGCTCCGGAGAATGTCAGGGCTCCGCAGAAGGCGATGATGCGCATCTATCGCGACATTCGCTTCAGCAAGGACAAGCGGCCTTACAAGATTCATCAGGCGGCGTGGTGGGCGCGGCAGGGGCTGGAGAAGACCTCGGGCGGCGGTTTTTATTTCGACGTAAGCGGGACCGAGGTGACCATCGCCGCAGGCGTGTTTATGCCCGAGCGCGAGCAGTTGCTGGCGATCCGTCGCCACCTGGTGGAGCACCATGCGGAGCTGCGGCAGTTGCTGGCAGGGAAAAAGCTGAAGAAGGCGATGCAGGAGATCGATGGCTTGCGGCTGACGCGTCCGCCAAAGGGGTTTGCCGTGGACGGCCCCGCGATGGACCTCTTGCTGTGCAAGCAGTGGGGTGTGATAGCAAGGTTGCCGGCAGAGTTTGCGACAAGGCCATCGCTGGTGAAGGACGTAGTGGCGCGGTTCAAGCTGGCGGCCCCGATGGTGGCGCTGCTCAACGCTCCACTGATTGCGAAGCCACGCAAGCCACTGTTCTAAACCGAAATACTTAACACCGATTTCCACTCATCGACGCTGATTTAAAAACAGAGACCGACTACGGATCAACGCGGATAGGCACGGATTTTAAAGAGAAAATGGATTGCTCTGGCCCTCGTTTTGTCCGTGTTCATCTGCATTGATCCGTGGTCGACTTGTCGGCTTTAAATCGGTGCCATCGGTGGAAATCGGTGTTAAGTTTTTAGTGTTTTTGGGCTGAAATTGAGCAAAAATGAACCAAAAACCGAACAAAACCCATAAAAACCGTAAAAAACCTGTGGAAACCTAAGAAATCGTATTGACAAAGCGTTTGAAAAGGCTGAAGGTGAATTGCGGTACGGTTCTCCGCACCCGCATGAACATTGATGATCGCGCATCCTTTGAAGGGATGAATTCTCATTCGATTTCAGGCGGGGATGGCGAGCGGGCCCGGAAATTTATTTTGAACGCAAGAAGGAGCAATACATGGCAAAGGGAATGACAAAGACAGCACTGGTACGCCACATGGCGGAGAAGCTCGAGATCACCAACAAGCAGGCCGCCGCCGGCCTCGAACTGCTCGCCGAGACCGCGGTGAAAGAGACCAAGAAGAATGGCGAGTTCACCATTCCCGGCATCGGCAAGCTGGTGAAGGCAGAGCGCAAGGCCCGCCTCGGCCGCAACCCCCAGACCGGCGAGACCATCAAGATCAAGGCCAAGACCGTGGTCAAGTTCCGCGTGGCCAAGGTCGCGAAGGACACCATCGCGCCCGCCAAGAAGTAGTCTTTGCTGCGCTGAAGTCTCAACGCCCGCTGTGTCCTGGCCATTGCCGGGCGCGGTGGGCTTTTTCGTCTCACGAAAAACTTAAGACCCTCTGATTGAGTCCGATTTGTTAAGGGCACGGCTTCAGCCGTGCCGCAAGCGGTTTGCCTGTTATGCGGCTTTAGCCGCTGAGGGAATCCTCAGGAACTAAATCAGACCTTCTCTAACACCCGATCGCCTCAGCGCCCATTGCTCTTAAGTATTTGCAGCGGCATAAACATGCTTGACGCACCAGCGGGTGACACTACTTGGCTAACCGGCGTGGATGTGGAGCACGATTCCTGCATGCTTATACCTAGCCCACACATCTTTTTCATCCCAACCCGTCGGCGTCTTTGAGCGAAGCCCGTGATTGTTGAGGCGTGCGTCTTCGTCCCTCGTAATGACGGCACCTTTGCAATATGACGCCAGCAGTTGATTTACCGAACTTGTTGTTACAATGGGGAGTCGTAGCAAGCGCTGAATCACGATACTCTTTGGAATTATGTGTTCGTGAACCAGCATATTTTGCTGACCCCGAATCTCCCATGCTGCGTCCGACCAGTGTTCACACCCATCGTATTTTCCTTCAAATTCGGTCCAGACCCAGGTTGCCTCACTAAGCACGGCATATTTGGTCCCATAGTGAAGGCTTGAGTTCAAAACAAAAGCGATGTCACTGCAAAGTTCACTCTTCGTCCGAAACCGCGGATTCTTGTTCGCTATTTTTGGCATCGATGCCCGTTCCTATGACGCTGGAAGTCTATTACGCATGGTGAGGCAAGTATATATATTTATGCCTTTGCAGCTCTTGGCAAAACCGCCCGCACGATCAGCAGCAGGCCCAGCGAGACGATGACTCCCTGCATGATGAGGAAGGAGTTGTAGCGCCAGCCCACGGCGAGGAAGGTGACCGCGACTCCCCACATGTAGATTTCGCTGAGAAACGCGATGGGCCAATGGGCTGTGGCGTCGGAGGAAGGCACTCGCGATGTCAGCGCGGGGAAGAGGCGCGGGACCTTCGCGCAATAGGTCCGGTAGGGTTCGCCGACGGTGCGAGTGAGGAAGGCTTCTTCGATGCTGATGAGTCGGAGTTCAAAGAGGCCGATGGCAATGACAGTGAAGACGGCTCCGCTGGGCGGCATGAGCAGCGCGAGGGCCAGCATGTGGATGAAGAGGCCGGCATAGAGCGGGTTGCGAAGATGGCGATAAGGCCCGGCGGCGACGATGCGGTCGCCGCGCAGCGACGAGTCGCGAACGATCGAGGCCCCAAGGTAGGCGGCCGCCCAGGTGCGCAGCGAGGCCGCGGCGAGAGCGCAGAGCGTCCCAAGAATGAGCAGCGTGATGGTGGCGGCATTGAAGCTGAGCCAGTGGTAACGCGTGGGCCACGCTGCCAGGAACAGCCAGGTTGTCAGGCCCCGGTCGAAGGAGAGATAGCGGTCCCACGGAGCGTTGAAACCCAGGACAAGGATGACCGCGTGAATAAAAAAACGGAAACGAAACTCTAGTGACTGTGCTTTCATCGGTATGTCGTCGCTTTCTGTTCTTTTAGAAAATCTCTGATTAAGTTCGGTCGTTATGGGTGAACTTCGGTTTGTTAAGGGCACGGCTTCAGCCGTGCCGCAAACGTCCGCTTCCCAACCCACGTCATCTCGACCGGGGACGCGGGGTCCCCGACGAGCTTGCTCGTTGGGGTGCAAGCGAAGCGCAGTGGAGAGACCCCTGTATTTGCCTTCCGTTCGGACCCAGCAAAGATCTGTCACTATGAAAAACCGCTATTTATCCTCGCCGCCCAGCGCAGTAAGGATGGCGTCAAAGTCTTCAAGGCCGGAATACTCAATAATGACGCGGCCTTTGCCCTTCTTGTCTTCGATCATAACCTTGAGGCCAAGGTTGCGGCGGAGACGATCTGCCGCTTCCTTCACGTTGGGATCGATGTCGGGCTTGGGCTTATCTGCTTTCTTTTGTTTGTTTTCCGGGTTGATCAGGTCCTGGACATAGGTCTCGGTCTGGCGGACGGAGAGAGAAAGCGCGATCACTTTTTGAGCAGCGGACGCCATTAATTCTGCTGAGTCCAGGGCCAGCAAGCTCCGAGCGTGGCCAAAGCTGAGTTCGCCGGACTCAACTTTGTGCTGGACCGTATCCGGTAAACGCAACAAACGAAGGAAGTTAGCCACGCTGGCGCGGTCTTTTCCGGTGCGCGTGGCCATCTGCTCCTGGGTGAGCTGGAACTGCTGGCTAAGTCGCTGAAAAGCCCGGGCTTGCTCCATCGGGTTGAGGTCGGCGCGCTGAAGGTTTTCAACGATGGTCATCTCAAGTGTCTGTTCATCAGACGCTTGGCGGACGATGGCGGGGATGGTCGACTTGCCGACGCGGCGGCTGGCCAGCCAGCGGCGTTCGCCTGCGATGAGCTGGTAGTGAGGCTGGCCCGTGGGGTTGCTGATGGGCCGGACGAGAATAGGTTGCACGACTCCCGTAGCGGCGATCGAGGCGGCCAGCTCGGCAAGCTGAGAGTCGTCGAAACGAGTCCGCGTCTGGAAGGGGTTGCGCTCGATCTCATCCAGAGGGATCTCCAGCGGCTTTCCACCTGGTTCTACGACAGTTGCGGCGATCTGAGGAACGACCGCCGGTCGAGGCGGCAGGAGGGATTCGAGCCCTTTACCAAGGGCGCGGCGTTTGGGATCGTGAGTAGCGGTTGGCATGTTCTATACGCTTTCTGTTGGGCATTCATCTTTGAGTACGCTGAATTCTAAAAATACGCCGGGTTCTGAAACTGCTGAACTGAGGCTGCTGAAAACCCTAGCTTTGCTTAAGGGCACGACTTTAGCCGTGCCATAAAACCAAGGGCCAAAGGCCCGTCCTATACCAGCCTGGGGTAAACCGGGGTCCCCAATGTGCGCGCTTTTTGCTCATTGGGGTGGAACGCCCCAGGTAATCTTTCGACACGAGATCAAGGGCTGATAGCCCGTCCTATACTTCACTGAACTTCAAACTTTTGAAGACCGCCAGAAGCGGCCCTTCTTCTCAGGCTGCTGGAACGATTTCAGAGAACTGGCGGCAGCCGCTGCAGCAGCTTTGCGGCGCTTCTCTTCAGGGCTGGCGATGTTGTTGCGAGTAAGGAGTTCAAGCGCCAGTTCGCGGTAGGCTTCGGCTCCGCGCGATTTAGGGTCGTAGAGAGAGACCGGCTTGCCATGGCTGGGGGCTTCGGCGAGACGGATGTTGCGAGGGATGCTCGTTTTGAGGAGCTTGTCGGTGAAGAAACCCTTCAAATTCTCCGACACCTGTTGCGACAGGTTGGTGCGGTCGTCGTACATGGTGAGGAGGACGCCTTCGAGCGCGAGGGTGGCGTTGAAGGACTGAGTGACGCGATCAAGCGTGGACATCAGCTCGGAGATGCCTTCGAGCGCGAAGTATTCGGCCTGCATGGGGACGAGAAGGCCATCAGCGGCGACGAGGGAGTTGAGCGTGAGCAGGTCGAGCGCCGGTGGGCAGTCGAGGATGATGAAGGGGTATTTGGTGCGGATGGGTTCGAGCGCGTCGCGGAGACGGTACTCGCGGCGGTCCTGGCCGACGAGCTCGATATTGGCGCCGATGAGGTTCTTGCTGCCGGGAATGAGGGAGAGGTTCTCGACCTCGGTAGGGACGATCACCTTTTCGACAGCGGCATGGCCCATGAGCAGGTCATAGATGCTGAGGCGGCCCTCCTCGTCATCTTTGGGACGGGCGAAGCCAAGACCTCCCGTAGTGTTGGCCTGGGGGTCGCAGTCGATAAGGAGGGTCTGAAGACCTTCAAGGGCGAGAGCGGCGGCCAGGTTAATGGCGGTGGTGGTTTTACCGACTCCCCCCTTCTGGTTGACGACGGCGAGGACCTTGGAGCCGGGGGCTGGCTGGGCTGACTGGGCTGACTGGGCTGATTGCTCAGGGGCGCTTTGCTCGGGCTTATTGGATGGAGGATTTTCGCTCATGAGATCGGTAGAAGAAGGGTATCGGGCGGCGGCGAGGGACGCAACGTGATTGTGGTTGTGGAGAAGAGCCAATGGCTGTGGAGAACTTGTGGAAGGCAGTTTTCAGGCCATATCTAGGGGGTTTACGGGCCATGCAGTGTGGAAAACTTTTGTTCCACGTGGAACAATTTGGAACGACTTAACACCGATCTCCACCGATTTTAAAGGCAATAAGCGACCACGGATAAGAGCCGGATAAAAGCCACGGATTGAAGCTTGTCTTGAAGCGCCAACGGCGCGTGCTATACCGGCCCAGGGCGTAGCCATGGGTTGCGATGCCCTCCGTACCGGGGGCTGAAGGCCCGACCTATAGAGTTTCTGGAACACTGTCGAAGGAACCTTTGTATTTCGCCTTTCGCTCTTAAAATCCGCGCCAATCCGCCTTTGTCCGTGGCCACTTTGGTTTTATCGGTGTTAAGTTTTTGGAATGTTCCACGTGGAACATTAAGGGCGTGCGGCTATGAGAAGAATGCGGTCCTGGGATTCCGGGATAGGTATTTTGGTTTGATTGGGGAAATTGGGCAGAGCAGGCGCGGTCGATGCGCTGGCGAGCAGGAGGAGTTGGTGAGTGGCCCGGGGTTCTGCGGCGGCCAGCGCGGCGGGCATGTTGTCTACAGCCCTCAAGGTTACGGTGTGGAATTGGTGCGCGGAAGGCAGGGATTCGGCCCGGTTAGGCCAGACTTCGGTCTTCAAGCTGAGAGTGCGGACGACTTCGCGGAGGAAGGTGGCCTTCTTGTTCTGGGATTCGGCCAGAGTCACTTGGATTTCGGGGTGGAAGAGGGCCATGGGGAGGCCGGGAAAGCCTGCTCCTGAGCCTAGATCGAGAAGGGTGTCACAGGAGCCGAGGTGCCGGGCGGCGAAGAGGCTTTCGCCGAAGTGGCGGCGGACGATCTCTTCAGGATCGCGGATGGAAGTAAGGTTGGTGCGGGCGTTCCACTTGAGGAGCAGGTCGAGATAGGTGGAGAGCTGGGCTAGAAGGGTAGCCGGAATAACAGGAAGATACGGGGCGAGAAGCTCTGCGATGGCGGGTTCTGAGAGCGTGAGCATGGGAAGGATCAGTATCTCAGATGGCTGCTGAAGGGAGACTTACAAGAACGCGACCACGGATAAACGCGGATAGTCACGGATTTTAAAGACAACAGACTGCTTTGTTTTTATCCGTGTTTATCCGCGTCGATCCGTGGTCGATTTATTGCGGTGAGTCTCTGATTGTTCCACGTGGAACATTTAGCGGTCGATGGTCTTGAGACTGACTTCGGCGTATCTTTCGCCCACGATCTCGTCCTGTGGGATAGCAGCCTCCAGTTCGGCTATTTCGGCTGGGGACAGCTTGACATTGAGGGCAGCAACGTTTTCTTCGAGGTATTTGCGGCGCTTGGTGCCGGGAATAGGAACGACGTCCTCACCCTGCGCCAGCACCCATGCGAGAGCGAGTTGGCCGGGCTTTACGCCTTTGCGGTCGGCGATGGCCCGGACACGGTCTACGAGGAACTGGTTCTTCTCCAGCGCGTCGCCGGTAAACCGTGGATACCGCTGCGACCGGAAGTCCTTTTCGCCAAGGTCGCTGGATTTGGTGATGGTTCCGGTGAGGAAGCCGCGCCCCAGCGGGCTATAGGGCACGAATCCAATGCCCAGCTCACGGACCGTGGGAAGGATCTCGGTTTCGACGTGCCGCTCCCACAGGGAATACTCGGTCTGGAGGGCGGTGATGGGGTGGACTCTGTGGGCGCGGCGGATGGTGGCGGCCGAGGCTTCGGAGAGGCCGAGATACTTGACCTTGCCGGCCTTTACCAGTTCGGCCATGGCTCCTACGGTCTCTTCGATGGGAGTGTTGGGGTCTACGCGGTGCTGATAGTAGAGATCGATGTGGTCCACACCGAGTCGCTTGAGGGAGGCATCGCAGGCGGAACGCACATACTCGGGCTTGCCGTTGATGACCGCATAGGAGGGGTCTTCCTTCTTGCGGACGTTGGCGAACTTGGTTGCGATAAAGACCTCGTCGCGGCGGCCAGCGATGGTCTTGCCGATCAGCTCCTCGTTATCGCCGATGCCGTAGGTGTCTGCGGTGTCGAGGAAGGTAATTCCGAGATCCAGCGCCCGGAGGATGGTTGCGGCCGACTCTTCGTCGTTGCGCTCACCGTAGAACTCACTCATTCCCATACAACCGAGACCCATGCGGGAGACGATCGCGCCTTGTGAACCTAACTTTACTTTATCGATACTCATAAGTGAGTTAGACGATGGAATGGGGAGTGAAGGTTCATATTGGGCTTTAAAAGCTGATAAATCATGACTTTCGCTATGAGAGACAGGCATATCGAATGGGAGTGTTCCACGTGGAACACTCCCATTCAACGGATTATGCGTCAGGCAATTCTCTAGGGGTGACGACGGAGGTGTGGATAGGGCGAGGGTTCCAGACGGTGGCCTCGGCGATGAAGCGGTGGAAGAGAGCGCGGGAGGCGGGGCTGATCTCGTAGCTGCGCTCGGGGTGCCATTGGACGGCGAGGACGAAGTGGGGGCTGTCTGAACTCTGAGCCCCAGTGGTCTGACCACCTTCGAGGGCTTCGATGACGGCGTCCTGGGGGCAGCGGGCGGAGACGCGGAGGCCGTCGCCGGGGATGCCGATGGCTTGATGGTGGCTTGAGTTGACGGGGAGACGGAGGAAGCCGTCCTGTTCGGGGGCCTCTTCGGGGGGGATAATCGTGCCGAGGAGGGAGTCGGGGGCGATGGCGGCGGTGTGGGCGATGGCGACGGCCTTGCCCGCAGGATGGTTGACCGGCATGGGAGCGAGGTGCTGAACGAGGGTTCCACCGCGCCAGACATTGAGGGATTGAGCGCCGAAGCAGATGGCGAGGATGGGCTTGTGGAGGTTGTGGGCGTCCTGGATGAGGAGCTCGTCGACGTTCTCGCGGGCGGGGTCGGCGGGGTTGCACTCGGGGATGGGCTCGTGGCCGTATTTGTGCGGGTTGACGTCGGCGGGACTGCCGGGGAGGAGGACGGCCTGGCAGGTGTTGATGAGGTCGGCGGTTTGACGGGGCGAGGCGCCGAGAGGGATCTCGACGGGATGGCCGCCGGCTTTTTCGATCGCTTCGGCATAGACGTGCCAGGAGTTCTGGTTGTACTCGGGGTTGGTGCTGGTGGGAAGCGGGATGGCGATGCGGGGTTTCATGGCTGGTCTTTATGATACGGCTTAAGGCTTAACACCGATCTACACCGATGGCGACTGATTAAGAACGGTTTCAGGAAGCGAAATATCTGAGCGTGCAACGCGGCGACCGACAAACGCGAATGCAAAGAGAAGAGCCGCGGTGAGCCATGCACCAAGGCTGACAGGGATAGGCACGTACATCGCGAGCGCAACGCCACTCCCAATCAGCGCTGCGGAGAGGGCACCAAACTGCCACATGCCGTACATAAAGATGAATGGAAGATAGTGAGCACCTAAGAGAATCATGAACGCTGGATAGAACCATGCGGGGTGAAGCACTGCGATGGCGATCACCAACGGCAGTGTCAGCGGCAAAGTGAACGCGACCTGTACACCAAGTGCGTTCATGGGGTGCCCCTTCGGTAGGGCGTAGGCATGACCCATGCTACGGAGAACGAGTTGGGTCAGAGGAAAGATCAAGAACCCACCCAGGATGAGGATCAACTCTCCAAGTCGGGGTGAGTGCCATGTGCATGCAGCAGCGGACGTACACCACAACACTGCCGAGACGAGCTGGCCGGCAAAGCCACCCATGAATGTCTCGCGGACATCTTTCTGCGCCTTGATGATTTCCATGACGCCATCATAGCGTCACAGTCTTTTTTTATCAGTAACCTGGCATAATAAGTCGCGGAAGATCAGGAAGAAATACAGGGGTCTCTCCACTCCGCTGCGCTCCGGTCGAGATGACGTGCGGTGGGGGTGGTTAGTGGTCGGTGGTTAGTGCAAAACGCAGATTCCCTTCGGGAATGACAAACAAAGGCAAATCGAAGGAAAATCTGTTGGGTATTCCCCGGTCCCTTTTCCCTGGTCTCTACTCCTTGTCCCTATTCCTTGGTCTCTGGTTCCTGGTTCCTGTGGTGCTGCATGTAGGTTGCGGTGATGATGGATCGCAGGCGCTGGGTAAGGGTGTCGGCGTCGCGGGTGGTGAGGCCGATGGTGGGGATGGGGTCGCCTACGATGATAAATAGCGGACGTGGGGTGAGGTGATAGGTGTGGATGGGGAGGAGCTCGTAGGTTCCGACCAGGGTGAGGGGGATGAGGGGGAGTTGCGCCTTGATGGCCATGTAGGCTGCGCCGGAGACGAAGGGTTGGGTCTGGCCGCTGGCGGCGCGGCCCCCTTCGGGGAAGAGGACGAGAGGGAGGCCAGCTTTGAGGGTGGCCACTCCGCGGTTGAGGCTGGCGATGGCGCTGCGGACGCCGGATTGGTCGACTGGTACCTGGCCGGAGCGGTTGAGGTACCAGCCGATGAAGGGGACCTTCCAGAGGGATTGCTTGGCGAGGATGCGGAACTGGAAGGGGAGCTTGGCGAAGAGGACTGGGGTGTCGTAGTAGCTGAGGTGGTTGGAGGCGTAGACGGCGGTCTCGTGCTCGTGGAGCTTTTCCGCTCCGATGAGGGTGACCGGGGAGAGGCTGATGAGGAGGAGGACTTTGGCCCAGGCGTGGGCGATGGCGTGCTGCTGGTGGCCGGATTTGTCCCACAGGCCGGCGATGAGGGAGACGCAGCCGAAGGCGGTAGTGGCCAAGGCTATAAGCGGCATCACGAGCAGGTAGGTCAGCCAGCGGAAGAGGCGGTTTTTGCGGGTGGGGGTTGGTTTGGGGGTGGTTCCAACCGCAGGTCCCTCCCCCTCGGCTGCGCTCGGGGTGCGGGATGACAACAAAGGGATGGGGTCTCCACTGCGTGGCGCTTCGGGCGAAATGCGGGGGTTCTTCCCCTTCGACCCGCTCTGGGTCAGAATGACCGTGTTTGGAGGAGGGGCGTTTTGTGGCGAAGTCGGGTCGGTCATGCGCGATCTGCCCCCTGGTTGAGGGCGAGGTTGCGGATCTCGCCTACGAGGTAGACGGAGCCGGTGGCGATGATGAGGCCGTCCTTTGGGGTAACGGCGCGGGCTTCGGCGAGGGCGGCGGCCAGGTGCGGAGCGGCGCGGGCTGGGATGTCGAGCGCGCGGGCGGCGGCAAGGAGGTCTTCGAGGGCGGCGGCGCGGGGGTTGTCGATGGGGGCGAGGAGGATGTGGTCGCGGGCGCGCTCGGGTTCGCCGCTGGTGGAGTCGAAGAGGGGGAGGAGGATCTGGGTCATCTCTTTGAGGGACTTGTCGCGGAGGCAACTGAAGATGAGGGTGCGGGGCTGGGCGGCGGGGAGCTGGGCGATGGCGGCGCGGAGGGTCCAGGCCCCGGCGGGGTTGTGGGCCACGTCGAGAAGGATGGGTGGGGTGGTTTGCAGGAGTTCGAGGCGGCCGGGCCAGCGAGTGTTGCGGATTCCCGCTTCGATGTTGGCGTTGGTAATTTTGTAACTTATATAGTTGCTTGTTTGGGGTGATTTGTAACCGATTTGGTTGCGTAATGCGATTGCGGCGGCGATGGCAAGGGCGATGTTGCGCTGCTGGTGCTGGCCGTGGAGGGGGGAGTTGACTTCAAGGGGTTCGTTGTCGAGGGTGAGGGTGTAGTGGTTGGGGGGGAGAGGCAGTTCGGAAGAGTGCAACCGCAGGTCCTTCGACTCCGCTGCGCTTCGCTCAGGATGACACTCTTTTTCAAGGAGACTCTTGTTGGTTAGGTCGCGCTTGTTTTCTGTGTCGCGCAATTCAGAGCTGCCTGACCTTGTGGGGGGGATGAAGGGGGTGGCGCTGATGGCGGTGAGGTTGAGGGCGGCGGCGGCTTCGCCGATGGCCTGATTGGCTTCGGGGTGTTGGGGGAGTGTGATGAGGATGCCGTTGGGGCGGAGGATCCCGGCCTTTTCGCGGGTGATGGCGGCGATGGTGTTGCCGAGGTAGTCCTGATGGTCGAGGGCGATGTCGGTGATGATGGAGAGGAGCGGATCGACGATGTTGGTGGCGTCGAGACGGCCGCCGAGGCCTACTTCGAGGATGGCTATGTCAATTTTCTGCTCGGCGTAGTAAAGGAAGGCCAAGGCGGTGAGGACTTCGAAGAAGCTGGGGTGGTGCGGGAGGGCGCCTTCGGCGACGAGGCGGTTGGCGGCGTCATCGACCTGGAAGTAGAGGCGGGCGAAGTCTTCGTCGGGGACCTGGGCGCCGTCGATCTGGATGCGCTCGTTGACGCGGATGAGGTGCGGCGAGGTGTAGAGGGCGGTGCGGTAGCCGGCGGCGGTGAGGATGCTGCTGAGGGTGGCGGCGGTCGAGCCTTTGCCGTTGGTTCCGGCGATGAGGACTGAAGGGAAGGTGGTCTGCGGATCGCCGAGGGCGGCCATGAGGGCGCGCATGTGGGCGAGGTCGAACTTGCGGCGGGGCGCCGGGGTCGCGGTCGGCGACAGAGTAGGCGCGAGTTCGTGGCCGAGGGCGTAAAGGTGGTCGACCGCAGAGGCGTAGGACATGGGGGTATTTTAGGCGATGGCGTGTGTTTGCAGCAGCATCAAGCCCATATAGCCGAGAAACCACCCCAAATTAAAATTTGTAATAAATGCTCAGCGTGGGCGCTTGAGAGAGCGTATAGCCATGGGAATTGATATCCCACTGCTGAAAGCTCGGGGCGAGAAACGCCAGAGCGCGATACTCCAGTCGCCCTCCCCAGTGCTTTGCGGTATCCCAATCAATGCCGACACCGAAGAGGCCCGCAGGTCGCGTTTCAGAGGAGACATCGACCTTCTCTACATAACCTAAATCAGTGATAGTGCGGGTTTGAGTATTCTCGACGAGCATATGGTGATATATCGAGAAGTACCCCGCAGTCGGGATATAGACCAGTGCGCCACCACCCGCTAATGCAAAGGGCTGTGCCCCCCAGAAGGTTTTGCGGCTCTTCACAAGATAAGCTGCCGTAAATTCGTGCCTGTCTGCCTGGCCGGACGAAACGGGCGCGTCAAGTAGACCTACGCCATAAGGATTGTTTTCTGTACCCTCGATGTCTTCATTCATTCGGGTGTAGCCGTAATTCAAGACGAATCCGCGAGATGATTTGTAAGAAGAATGAAAACTGAGAAGCGCTCCAACGGAAGGATCAATCGATTGCTTCACACCATTTCCGCGAGCGTCGAAAGTAAACTCACTTGTAACACCAAGGGCAACGTCACGCTGGCCGGGTTTTCCCAGCCATTGGGCTTGCGCCACCGTTGCAGAGCCAAATGCCAATCCGAGGGCAATCGCGAGCAGACGAACGTCCGCTCTCTTCCAAATATTCTTCTGCTGCGCCATGCAAAACACCTCAGGCCGGATTATAGAGATTCCTGCTGCTTGTGTCTCGTAAGTCATATTGCAGTGGCGGTTTATGGTATTGCTCTCAGCGATTGGGAGCCGCTCGCGGACGGGATTAAGGTAAGGACAACGGCGAACTACAGGGGTCTCTCCACTACACAACGGACATGAAACCGTCCGTTGCTCCGGTCGAGATGACGTTTGCGGAGGTTTTGAAGTTGAGGGCGGCGGCGAGGGACAGTGGCGGGATGATTCGGGCGAGCTATGAAGTGATAGACATCAGGCGTAGAGGATGGTCGGGCGGGGCCACAAATCCAGCGCGCTGGAAGGAAGTTTGCGGAGGGAGCAAACTTCAGGCGCTCCAGCCGCTTAGTATGGATTCGTACAAAAAAGGAAGGATTTCTGATGCCAGTTTCGCGTACAGGTTTGCCGATGAAGGAAGTGGTGCTGATTACCAGTGGAGATTTGCGGCAATCGGCAAATCAGGTGTGCTGGCCGGCCCAGGAAGAGCTGGAGCGCAAGCTGACGCAATGCTTTCTCGATGAGGGCGTGAAGGTGCGGCGCGCCTTTCCGGTCGATGCTGCCCTGGGACATGGCTTCATCTCGAGTCAGCGGATGGGCATGGACATCTTTGCGGAGATCGATCCGGAGGCGAACCTCGTCTTCGCGACAGCGGCATGGCAGTACAGCCATCATGTGCTGCCGGGGATGCGCAGCCATCGCGGGCCGATGCTGACGGTCGCAAACTGGTCGGGGCAGTGGCCGGGGCTGGTTGGCCTGCTGAACCTCAACGGCTCGCTCATCAAGGCTGGAGTGAAGTTCGATACGCTGTGGAGCGAGAGTTTCAAAGACGAGTTCTTTCTTCGCGGCCTCAGAGAGTGGATTCAGCAGGCGAGCGTGACCCACGATGTCTCGCATGTGCACGATCTGGACGTCGGCGCGCTTCCCGCCGACGCCGCGAGTCTGGGCAAAGATCTCGCTGCGGCGCTGCAGAAGCGGAAGGCAATTCTCGGCATCTTCGACGAAGGCTGCATGGGGATGTACAACGCTATCGTCGATGACGAGTTGCTCAATCCAGCCGGTGTCTTTAAGGAGCGGCTCAGCCAGTCCGCGCTGGTGGCGCGAATGCGTACCGTCTCAGACGACGAGGCAAAAGGGGTGCGGCAGTGGCTGGATGCGAAGGGGTTGCGCTTCAACATCGGCAAGGACGAAAGGACCGAGCTTACCGACGCGCAGATTCACGAGCAGTGCAAGATGTATATCGCCGCCGTTCGCATCGCGGATGAGTTCGGTTGCGATGCGATCGGCATTCAGTATCAGCAGGGACTGAAGGACATGGTCCCCGCATCGGACCTGGTGGAGGGCCTGCTCAATAATGCGGACCGGCCTCCGGTGTATGGGGAACAGTCGGGCAAGGAGTTGTCTGCGGGTGGCCCGCTGCCGCACTTCAACGAAGTGGATGAGTGCGCCGGGTTAGATGCCCTGGTGACGAACCGCTGCTGGACGGCGCTCAAGCTCGATCCTGCGACAACGCTGCACGACCTGCGCTGGGGCGAACACTATCAAGGTGACGGCATTGATGATTTCGTCTGGGTGCTGCAGATCTCAGGAGCGGCCCCGGCGAGCCACTTTGTCGATGGTTATCGCGGCGCGTCCAGCCACAGGCAGCCGCCAATGTATTTTCCTTTGGGCGGCGGCTCTTTGAAGGGCGTGGGGAGGCCGGGAAAGATCGTCTGGAGCCGCGTGTTTGTCGAGGGCAATGCGCTGCATGTCGATATGGGGCTGGGCTCGGTCGTTAAGTTGCCCGAGGAGGAGACCATGCGCCGATGGAAGCAGACGACAATTCAATGGCCCATGGTGAGCGCTGTCTTCGACGGCATCTCGCGTGATTCCTTTATGGCGAGGCATCGGGCGAACCACGTGAATATTGTATATGCTCCCGAGGCGAAGGCTGCTGCTGAGGCGCTTGCAGTGAAGGCCGCGATGTTTTATGAGTTGGGTATTAAGGTGCATTTGTGCGGTTCGGTCAGCTTCGATTAAGAAAGCTCTGAACAAGTTTCGGGATATTCCCTCGGGGGCTAAAGCCCCGTTATATAGAAATGGTTAACGGCGTGGCTGAAGCCACGCCCTTTCAAAGATCAAGATTTAATCAGAAGTTCCCTAAAACGAAGTGCGCAGGACCTAATGATGAGGAGCGAGTTTGTGAGTATTGTTGCCGGCGTTGACTTTGGAACATTGAGCGTGCGCGTCTCGCTCTTCGACAAACAAAAAGGGAGATTAGGTTCAGGGGTCTCGGAGTATCCGCTGAATCGTTCGACGCAGGACCCCAACTTCGCTACGCAGAGTCACACGGCGCAGATGGATGCGCTTGCGAGCGCGATGCAAAAGGCGCTGGCCGCCAGCAAGGTAAGCGGCGATGCGGTGAAGGCGCTTGCAATCGATACCACCGGTTCCAGCGTCATTCCTGTGGATGAAAATCTGCAACCGCTCGACGATTATTATCTGTGGTGCGATCACCGGGCGTGGCGCGAGGCGCAGGAGATCACCGGCAGCGCACACGCGCAGGGGATTGAGGCGATTGAGTGGTGCGGAGGGACCTACTCTTCGGAGTGGGGGTTCTCGAAGCTGCTGCACTGGCTGCGAAACAACCCTGAGAAACGCGCGCGGTTCGCCACGGCGATTGAAAACTGCGACATGGTCACGGCAACGCTCTGCGGATTTACGTCGGTGGCCGATCTGCCGCGCAGCATCTGCGCGATGGGCCACAAGTGGATGTGGAACGCGAAGTGGGGTGGACTTCCCTCGCAGGAGTTTCTCAGCTCCATCGATCCGCTCTTTGCCGGTGTAAGGGAAAAGCTCGCGGGACGCTATGAGACCTCGGACCGAATCGCGGGCACGCTCAGCGAGGCATGGGCAAAGCGGCTGGGCCTTCATGCCGGAATCCCAATCCCCGTCGGAGGGATGGACGCGCACTGGGATGCGATTGCCGCAAACATCCGGCTCGGAGATGTCGTCAATGTCATCGGCACATCGACCTGCATCATCGGCGTGAGCGAACAACAGACACTGGTGCCGGGGGTGTGCGGCGTGGTTCCGGGGTCGGTGCTGCCAGAGTATGTCGGCATCGAGGCGGGCTTGTCCGCGGTCGGCGACATCTTCGACGCGATTGCCCGCAGGGCGGGATCGAATGTCGCAACGCTGACGCAGGACCTCGAAAGCTATCGCGCCGGAGAGACTGGCCTGTTGCGCATGACGTGGGACAACGGCGACCGGACCGTTCTGGTAAACCCCAATCTCGGCGGCGTCACCCTTGGCTGGAACCTGATGCACACGGCGAAGGATGAGCTCTTCGCCGCTATCGAAGGCACGGCGCTGCATACGCGCATCATCCTCGAACGGATGGAGGAGAAAGGCGCTCCGGTCAAACGCATCATCAACGGCGGCGGCATTCCGCGGAAAAATAATGTGCTCAATCGCATCTATGCCAATGCGCTGAACAAGCCTGTCCTCGTGCCTTCGGGCGATGTCACCAGCCTTGGCTCGGCGATCTTCGCCTTTGTGGCCAGCGGCGACTACGCCTCTGTGCAAGAGGCCCAGGACGCGCTATGCCCGTCGCACACCGCCTTTCTGCCGGACGAACGCGAAGCCGCGGTCTACGACAAACTTTATTCGCTCTATCGCGAGCTTTATTTTTCGCTCGGAGATCCCAGCGCGCCCGCCGCGCGCATCGGACACATTCTGCCAACCCTGCGTAAGATTGCAAGCGAAGTTCCGGAGCGTATTTAATGAGCATCAACTCTCACGTCATCAAGAGCACCGTCGTAGGCGCGCTGGGCGGGCTGCTGTTCGGGTTCGATACCGCGGTGATCTCCGGCACCACGCACGCTCTCACGCAGGTCTATCATCTTTCTCCGGGGCTGCTTGGAGTTACCGTTTCAAGCGCGCTGGTCGGCACGGTGATCGGCGCCATGGGAGCAGGCATTCCGGGGCAGCGGTTTGGACGGCGCGACAGCCTTCGCGTCATGGCGCTCTTTTATGTCATCTCCGCGCTGGGGTGCGCGCTTGCCTGGAACTGGCCGGCGCTGATCTTCTTTCGCTTCATCGGAGGCATCGGCATTGGCGGGTCGTCCGTCCTGGGCCCGATGTACATCGCCGAAGTTGCGCCGACCGAATGGCGAGGGCGTCTGGTCGGCTTCTTTCAGGTCAATGTCGTTGTGGGCATTCTGCTCGCCTATGTTTCCAATTTCCTGATAGGCACGATGCATCTTGGCGCGATCGAGTGGCGCTGGCAGTTGGGCATCGCCGCAGTTCCGGCGGTCCTTTTTCTCGTTGCGCTGTTCGCTATTCCGCGCAGTCCGCGCTGGCTGGTGACACAGACGAAGACGGATGAAGCGCTGGAGGTGCTTCGTCTCACGGGCATCCCGCATCCGCAAAAAGATCTCGAAGAGATTATTGCCTCTGTTCATATGGAACGATCTGGGTCGGCTGACTCGCTGTTCTCAAAACGATACCGGCGTCCAGTCATTCTCGCCATCACGGTAGGCATGTTCTGCCAGTTGTCCGGCATCAACGCCATCCTCTATTACCTGAACGACATCTTCGCTCTGGCTGGGGCGTCCAAGGTCTCAGGCGATCTGCAAGCCGTCGCCGTGGGCGCAGCCAACCTTGTAGCGACTCTGCTTGCCATGTCGGTGATCGACAAGTTTGGCCGCAAGAAGCTGCTGCTCTTTGGGACCGCGGGGCTTGCTCTCTGTCTCACCGCCGTCTCTTATGTCTTCCTTACGCACAGGCACCTCGACTGGCTGGTATGGCTGCTGATGCTCTATATCGCGTTCTTTGCGGTGTCTCAGGGAGCAGTCGTTTGGGTTTACATCAGCGAGGTCTTTCCCACGCGAGTGCGGTCCAAGGGGCAGAGCCTTGGCAGTTCCGCTCATTGGCTGACGAACGCGCTGATCTCGCTGATATTCCCTCTGATGGCGATGTCTTCGGGAGCGTATCCATTTATATTTTTTGCCGCGATGATGGTGCTCGATTTCTTCCTGGTGCTCTTCTATTACCCCGAAACCAGCAATATTTCTCTTGAGCATTTGCAGACTAATCTTGGCATCGATTAACTTCAGGTCGGATTGAGATGGATGGTGTAACGGCTTGGCGGTTGAGGCGAAAGGCAAATACAGGGGCCTCTCCACTACGCTTCGCTTCGGTCGAGATGACGTGAGTTAGGGTGAGGGGTTGGATTTGTGAGTGGTTCTAACCGCAGGTCCCTCCGCTTCGCTGCGGGATGACAACAAAGAGACCGTCGAGATGACGTGCGGTTGAGGAGGGTCGAGATGACGCGCTCCTTTGCTCTCATAGAAACAGGAAAAATTCTTTAATGAGGAAACCATGATGGTGCGATTTGCGACTTTTCTTTTACTCACTGCCAGCTTCGTCATGGCGGATGCTCAGACGCAGAACTGGCAGCCGGATGTCACGCAACAACAGACCTACAAGCAGCACCGCGCCTCCAGCTCCGATCCAACCGGAGGCAACGCGGATGCGCGCACCGTTGCTCCGGGCGCGACCTACACTGTTTTAGACACAGACGGGCCGGGCGTGATCTCGCATATCTGGTTCACCATCAGCGATGGGGAGCCGTACCACCTCAAGCGCATTGTCCTGCGCATCTACTGGGATGGAGAGGCGACGCCGAGCGTCGAAGCTCCAATCGGCGATTTCTTCGGCCTGGGGCTGGGCACTTATCATAGCTGGCACTCCGAGATGCTCTCCGTCGGGAGCGTCAAAGCGTTGAACTGTTTTTTCCCGATGCCCTATCGGCATCACGCTCGCATTACGGTTACCAATGAAGGCAAGCAGCCGATCAACAGCCTGTACTACAACGTCGACTACCGCACCGATATTCAACCGTTTGCGGCAGACACGTTGTACTTCCACGCGCAGTATCGCCAGGCGCAGCCTAATCATGGCTGGACGAATAAATGGGAGACCAACGGCACTCCGCCAATCAACGATACGAAAAATCTGGATGGCAAAGATAACTATGTCTGGCTCGACGCGAAGGGGCATGGACAATTTGTCGGCGTGACCATGTCTGTGCTGCAAAATCAAGACTCGTGGTGGGGCGAAGGCGATGACATGTTCTTTATCGACGGCGCAAAAGCTCCATCCATCGCTGGCACGGGCACGGAAGATTATTTTCTCGGCGCGTGGGACTTCGGAGGCCAGGCATTCTCGTATCCACTCTATGGCGCGCCTGTCGTCGGCGAGGAGTTGGCAGGCAGCAGGTCGAGCGTCTACCGCTTTCATCTCGATTCTCCGATTCCCTTCACGCAATCTATCAAGGCGACCATCGAGCATGGTCATGCGAACCACCGCTCCGACAACTACTACTCCGTTGCCTACTGGTATCAGGCGGAGCCGCACGCGGCCTTTCCTCCGTTGCCGCCTGTGGCTGAAAGAATACCGGCGCTGCAATCGGTGGGCGGGCCGGGGAATGCTTCTCCTGCTGCGGGCAACTCACATTCACGATAAGGCTTTGTTACCAGACTCGTGTAAGGAGGCCTCATCCAGTGTGCCGTACTTTTTTTTCGCTCAGATCTCTCGCGCAGGTTGTCTTGCTCGCTGGAACTGCGGTTGCGGCAGTCCATCCGCTCTCCGCCCAGATTACGAATGCGGGCGACCTCTCCAGCGCGCCGATTGAAGTACGCATCACGCGCCCCGCAGATGCGAAGACGATCCCTACAAGCGTCTTCGGCAGTTTTCTTGAGCCTATCGGAAGATCGACCTATGGCGGACTCTGGGCCGATGTGCTGGAGAACCCCAGCTTTGAAGATGGTCTGTGGAGCGCGGGCAACATTGCCAACATGCTGCAGGCGCGTCCGGAGTTGCGGCGGGCCTCGCAGCTTGGAATTCCGCTGCCATGGGAGCCGCTCGATCAGGCGCAGGGAGCGCGCTACTTGCCGGTGTGGGGAGACGCGGCGAACTCGAGCCGTTCGGTGCTGATTATGTCGCTGCCGGATAAGGAAGTGGGCATCCGCCAGAGGGTGTATCTGCCGGTGCAACGCGAGCTCGCCTATACCGGTAGCGTCTGGCTGAAGCACAAGCAGGGGCCAGCTAAAGTCACGGTCTCGCTGCGCGCACACGATCACGAAGACCGTGTTCTCGCGACGCAGAGCCTTGAAGCCTCAGCGACTGAGTGGACGAAGTACGTTTTTCAACTTGCGCTCAAGCCGGGGCAGGTCGCTCGGCTGGAGCCGGTAGATTTCGTCATAGCGCTCGATAACGATGCGCGCGTCGAGGTGGATGAAGCATCTCTCATGCCCGCCGACAATATCGATGGAATGGACCCGGACGTGATTGCGATGGCCCGCGATCTGCATTCGCCTCTTGTCCGTTTTGGGGGCAACTTTACCTCTGCCTACGACTGGAAGGACGGCATCGGTCCACGAGACAAACGTGTCAGCAAGCTGAACGTCTCATGGGGCATTCCCGAATACAACACCTTCGGCACCGATGAGTTTCTTGAGTTCTGCAAACTCATTCACGCGCAGCCACAGATCGCACTCAATCTCGGCACGGACACTCCGCAGAATGCCGCGGCATGGGTGCAGTATATCGACCAGCATTGGGGCGACCATAAAGGCGGTCTGCTATGGGAGCTGGGCAACGAGCTGTGGGGAGATTTTCAGACAGGGTATCCGACCATAAGCCGCGTCGCCGAGATCACTCGCAACGTCAGCGACGCCGTGCGGCGGGTGGACCCTCGCGCTCGCTTGATCGCTACCGGCGGCGATGAAGACAGGTTCCATGACTGGAACGCCGCGCAGTTAAGCAATCCTCCGGGAACGTTCGACTATCTCTCGACTCATTTCGTGGTCAGCGACGACGTGCGGATGCCTGACTCCACGCCGCAGTTCCGCACCATGGCGAGCCTGGCGTTGCCCATCGGTCTGGAGAAGCAGATGCACGCCATCCACGAACAGGTCCAGCAGAGCCCGCATCGCGACCATGTGAACACGGCCTTCACGGAGTGGCTGATGATCTCCAGATCGCATACGGGACTGAACTTCACCAATATGGGTGGAGCGCTGTTCGCCGGCGGCTTCCTCAACATGGTCATCCGCAACTCCGATATCGTTCCCATCTCGGACATGACCGGCATCATGGAGTTCGGGGGCATCTGGAGCAGGCGCGGACAGGTCTACGGAGCGCCCGCCTACTGGGTCCTCCGCGAGTATGCGAACGCGCGTCCGCGAACTTTGCTTAGCGTGGAGTCAAACTCGCCGGGCTATTCTGTAGCCAATGGCGTCAAACGTTTACCTGAGATTGCGGATGTGCCTTACCTCGATGTGACCGCAGCCGAGTCCGAGGGAGGAAAGTCGATTGTCCTGCTGTGCGTGAATCGTCATCTGACGCGGGCGCTGACAGCCAGCTTCGACTTCGCCGGCCTTGGAGTAAAAGGACGAAACGCCAAGGTCACGACGATTGCCGCAGACAGTATCGGCGCAGTGAATGATGAAGAGAAGCCGGACCGCGTAAAACCTGTAGCGGATACCGAAGCTGTCCACGGTGCGTTCACGCACACGTTTCCCAGCGCGAGCATCACTGTGATTGAGATTCCGTTGCAATAGAAGGTGGGGATTAAAGAACAGGCAACAACAAAGGCAAAGGCGAAATACCGGGGGTTCTTCGCTGCGCTCAGAATGACAATGCTTTTGATGGCTCGATAGTATCTGCAAGACTGCTCTAAGCGTACTCGATTCGGTTGCGGCCTCGCCGCTTGGCGCGATAGAGTGCCGCATCGGCAACTTCGACAAAGGCGGCGGAAGAGCTTTCGTTGGGAAATTCGTAGGCTGCAATGCCGATGCTGATGGTGACCGACTGGCCGATCGGCGTCTCGTTCTCCAGGTTGAGCGTGCGGACGAACTCTCGCATCCTGCGGGCCACGGTATCGGCGCCCTGCCTGTCGGTTGCGGAGAGGACCGCGGCAAACTCTTCGCCGCCGTACCGGGCGAGCAGGTCCGCGCTGCGGGGCAATGCGGTCTGCAATGCCTGCGCGATCTGGATGAGGCACTCGTCGCCATAGCGATGGCCATACCTGTCGTTCAGGTTTTTGAAGTAGTCCACATCGATCATCAAGAGCGCTAATGGGCTTCGCCTGCGCACGGCGCGGCGCCATTCGACATCGAGGGTGTGATCGAAGCAGCGCCGGTTGGCGACGCCGGTGAGGCTGTCGGTCAGCGACACCTCCTCCATCAGGTCTCTGGCTTCCTGCAACTCCTGCTGTGCCTGCATGTAACGGCTCTGCAGAAGCGTAGCGCGGACGCCATAGACGGCGAGCGCGAGAACGATGCCGCTCATCCCAATGTAGAAATGCTGCCGCACCAGCACAGCACCCAGCGCAAGCAGCGCCAGGGTAAAAAAGATCGGGCTGGCATTGTCGATATAGAGTGCCAGCGGTTTTCTCTGCGCAGATTGGGGCGCTTCCTTACGCTGCGTGAAGAAAAACACGATGGCAAGCGCGAGAAATAGAAAGGGAAGCTCTTCCAAGAGATCGTAAAGCCCCGTGTTCTCGTTCAGCGAAACGGTCAGATGGTTATACAGGCACACGCAGAAGGCGTAGACCCAGAGAAAGCTGCATAAGACGAGGTAAAAGCGGCGCTTTTCCCCCTCATGGGGATGGGCCATCAGCCGCAGCGTGGCGGCGGCGGCAAGAGCGATATTTTCTACGGTGTATGTGACAAGCAGCAATGACACAGAGAGAGGCTGAAGCGGCTGATGGGTAAATGGGACGACGGAAAAGATCGCGACATAGGCGAGAAAAGCCGTCATCAGGGCCTGAAGGCCATCGAGCCAGAAGAAGAGGGTGATCTGCTCTCCATCCGCCGGAGAAGAGATGGCGAGGAGCACGGGCACTCCAAAGCCGAAGAAGAGGAAGTCAGAAAAGTACGCAACAGTGATCGAAATATGCTGAAACAGATCTTCCCATGCCGCGAAGAGAATTCCTGCTTCCCAGATGAGCAGCGCGGCGCAGAGAAGTGTCCAGAGCAGGCGGGTCCGCACCGCATGAGCACGAGCGTATCCCCAGCAGACCATCAGCACGAGCCAGGGCGCAAGGATGACAAACGGATAGGAGACGGCCATCGCGTGGGCCGGAGATAACTTAATGCACAGGGCATGAAGGCCAAGATAGGCAAGCATGAGTAAAACGGCAGGGCGAGGGTTTAGCACACGGCTAAACATAGACCCGATATTTTCCTGCGGCCACAAAGCGCACGAATCCTCCGCCAACCAGAAGAACACAAAAGAGGAGGGACCTCGTTATCGGAAAACTACCACTTAAGTTGCGATAGCCGTCAAGTTGCGAGTTTCCCGAACTAAAGCATTTTCACAGATGATATGGGTCTTTCCGGTCAAAGGAAAGGCAAATAGAGGGGTCTCTCCACTGCGGCGGCAAAAGCGCCGCCTTCGGTCGGGATGACGTGGGTTTTGTGGGAGCACAAGCGCAAACTTGTTCAATTTTGCTTCGGTCGAGATGACGTGCTCCTTTGTCCTCACAAAAATATTAAAAATGCTCTAGGCGCGGCGGCGGTAACGAATGGCGAACTCATAGCCGGGATTGGGCGGAAAGAGCTTTGCCACCAGCCGAAGCCGGTCGGCCAGTGCCTGTGGGGCAAGCAGAGGATACTCGCGCTCGCGCAGCTCGGAGTAGTCGAAGTCCACCGAGAGCGAGAGCTGATAGATGGCGACGGCGTCGGAGAAGGCCGATTCGAGGAAGCTGGATTTGGCCTTCTCGTCGATGACGGGTTTGCCGTCGATCTTTCCCGAACTCGCGTTACCCCCAAGAGAGAGGTTGCGGCTCTCCCAGGAGTCCTGGCTGGTCTCTCCGCGGACGTCGGCCAGCGCCTGCGACCAGACCAGTTGGTTGAAGTCCTCGGGAACCCCGGCGGTATCGACGAAGGCGTGGCCCACGTTGATGAAGAACTCGAATGCCAGGGCAAAGCGGTCGCCCAGCAGCCGGGTAGAGATAAAGACGCCGTCGGCGCCATCGAGCGGTACATTGCGGTGGCAGATGGCCTGGTCGCCCAGTTCGGGCGCGTAGGCGGGAGCGACCAAGGTGGCTTCGCCGCCGCGGCGCTCGCTCAGCGCAAGCGGCACAAAATAATAAGTCTTCCGCGCAAGCGCGTTGGCGATGGCTACCGGGACCGCCTGCACCATGCGTTCGAGGTCCTTGTCGTCGATGTTATTTTCGCCAAATGCGGCGTAGCTGACGCCGTTGGGAGCCTTACGCACCGCGGTTTCGCGGGCAACCTGCACCGCCTGGACCAGCCCGTCTTGCACACTTTCTGCCATAAGGCAGTATTCTACTGGTATGGCGCACGCATCGCAGAATGGCACATTGACCAATCCCCGGGCATTTGGCTCAGGCTACCTGTTTGGCATTCCTCTGGGCGACCTGGGATTGTTTACCACGCTGCTGATGAGCGGCGCGGTGGGGTTTGCCGCGTTCTTCGCGGCGACCTTCTTCGCCATCATCAGCCTTCTCTTCTACAAAGTGGCGACCAGCCATATGCCCGACTTCACCCTGACCTACAAATGGGTAGGGCTGCCGGTAGGGATCGCAGTGTTGCTGCTGACGCTGGCTTATCTGGGGACGCTTTGGGTAAAGCGGAAGCTGCGTAAAGGCTGATGGTTGTGGACTGCGGGCAAAATTAGAGAGCCTGGATTGCGCTAAGGAACTCGCGGGCATTGACGATCTTCGTCTTGCCATGACTGGCGGGGAAGTGTCGCTTGTTGCCGGTGATGAGGAAATCGGCTGAGGCCGCTTCGGCGCACTCGATGAAGCGGTTGTCGGAGTCGTCGGGAGAGATGGTGAGGCGGTGAATGGACGTTAGCAAGATGGCGTTCGCGTGAAAGTAATTGAGAATTGTAAATCGGGTTTGCGCGTCGATCCTGAGTTTAGGTCGAGCGAGTACCTTCTCATATTCAGAGAGAATCTCCAGTGTTACACATGCAATGACGCTTCTTGCTTCCAGAAGACTTAAGAGACGGGCCTCGTTTCCATTTTGGAACATGAGCCCGGAAACAATGACATTTGTATCGACGACGATGTGCACTATGCGGACTTTGCCATTTCACGAAGTTCACGGCGGGCGGCAGCGATCTCTTCGTTGATTTCATCCATTGTCATCTTGTCCGTTCCGTTAATCGCCGACTGCTTCTGGATGGACCGGACGACTTCGCCAAAGCGGCGTGCAGCCTCGGCGCGTCGCAGTTCTTCTGTTTCGTAGATGCGGAGAGCTTCACGCATCAGTTCACTCATGGTGCGGTTCTGCTTTTTGGCGAGTCGCACAGCCTTCTTGTACTGGGCTTCGGGGAGCGAGATGGAGATGACTTTGGTGGTGCGCATGATAGGCCTCCGGTATGACTCAGTATGACTTAGTATGAAATCTGCCGCAAGTCATTTAAAGCCACGCGCTGAGCAGCCGTCCTGCTGTTCCGCGAAGCCAGAGCGAGTCAGTCCGTCCGGCAAAGTAACGGAGGTTAATCTCACCCGTTCCGAGGTCCTCGATCGCACGAAAGGCTGAGAGCTCCGCCGCAATCTCTGCGGGCGTAAAGAAGAGCTGAAACGGCTCTCCGGCCAGCGCAACTCGCGAGGCGAGCGAGTCATGGGCAAGCCGTTCGAGCAGCGGCAGCACGCCTCGCGGCTGGCCGTAGTCCAGCACCAGCCCCGAGCCCCGCGGCTGCGCGGAGATGAAGGCGACCGTGGCGCGAAAAGCGGCCAGCGTAAGGTAAGGAACTACTCCCAGCCAGGCAAAAAAGGCAGGGGCCTCGGCATCGAAGCCCGCCGCCAGCAACTGCTCCGGCAGAGATTCGCACTCGAAGTCCACCGGAGCGTAGGTAAGACTAGGAGGCGTGGCGAGACCGCCAGCCTCAAGCAGCTCCCGTTTCCACAACTGCGTCGCGGGATGGTCCACCTCGAAGACGCGAAGCCCAGGATGTGGATTTCGGTGGGCGAAAGTATCCAGCCCGGCCCCCAGCAAAACGTACTGCGAGACGCCTTGGGCCACCGCTCGTTCTAAATTGTCTTCGGCATAGCGGCTGCGGGCGACAAGGAAGGCGCGAAGCGATACGGAGAAAGGCCGGTCAGGCCGCGTCGGCGTTCGGCGCAACTCTTCGGCGTAGGTTTCGCCGAGAATCCGGACAGCAAAGGGGTCATCGAAGACCAGCGGCTTCGCATCATAAAGCTGGTGAGCGGCACGGCGCATGGCAACGCGCAACGCTGTGCGGGATGGGCGAGCAGCCTCCATCTCAGGCAGTCTTGCTGGTCGCGCCCGTCATCCACGTCAGCGCCTGATTGAGATACTGCTTCATCTCTTTGCGCGGAACGATGGCGTCGAGGAAGCCATGTTGCAGCAGGAACTCCGACCGCTGAAATCCCTCCGGCAGCTTCTGCCGGATCGTCTGCTCGATGACGCGGGGGCCGGCAAACCCAATCAGGGCCTCCGGTTCGGCGATATTCAGATCGCCCAGCATAGCAAAACTCGCCGTCACCCCGCCGGTGGTGGGGTCGGTCATCACCGAGATGTACGGGATCTTTTCGTCGTCGATGCGGGCCAGCCCGGCTGAAATCTTCGCCAGCTGCATCAGGCTGGCGATGCCCTCCATCATGCGCGCCCCGCCCGAGGCTGCCACAATTATCAGCGGATTTCGCGTAGCCAGCGAACGGTCCACGGCGCGGGCAATCGTCTCGCCGACCACCGCGCCCATGCTGCCTCCGATAAAGCTGTACTCCATCACGCTGAGGACGACGTTGTGCGGGCCAATCATGCCAATCGCGTTGATGATGGCGTCATTGAGGCCAGTCTTTGCCTGCGCCTCCTTCAATCGGCGCTTGTACGGTTTCAGATCGGTGAACTGCAGCGGGTCGGTCGAACGCAGCTCGAGGTCCACCAGCTCATAGCCCGGCTCCAGCAGGTTGTCGATGCGGGTGCGCGCGTCGATGCGGAAGTGCTTGCTGCACTTCGGACACACCTGAAGGTTGGCCTCGAGGTCCGCCTTGAAGATGATCTCGCGACAGCCATCGCAGCGCACCCATAGGCCCTCGGTGCGGACCGTCTTCTGCGGATCGTTGACGATCTCGTTGTCTTCTCGTTTGAACCAGCTCATTGCTTCGGCGCCCTCTGGGTCGTGCCTGTTTATTGTACCGAGGGATCGACCAGCGCGGTATGTCAGGCCGTATGCCTATTCTTACCTCAATGGCCCGAATGATAAGGATGCCCGGCCAGAATCGTCAGCGCGCGGTAGACCTGTTCGGCGATAACCACCCGGGCCAGTTGATGCGGCAGCGTAATCTTCCCCAGCGAGAGCATAAGGTTGGCGCGATGCAACGCCGCAGCCGACCACCCATCCGCCGGCCCCACCGCGAGCACCAGCCGCTGGGTCCCTCCGTCACGCAGGTCGCCCAGCCGCCCGGCAAACTCCTCCGACGCGAACTGCTGCCCACGGCTGTCCAGCAGAATAGCGTATGCCGGTCCCCGGCCAGACTGGCGATTCAGCCAGTCCAGAAAAGCGGCTTCGTCATCAAACATTTGCGACTCGCAAGATAAGTAACGACCGCAGCGTTCTATATAGTCGGTAAGCAGCCGGTCCGTCGCTTCGGACTTTGATCGTGTGCGTCGCGGTGCAATGGCAGTAAGAAGAATTTTCATCAAAACCGGGGCAGAAATCCAATTTCACAGATTTTTTTAAGCGACTATCCTATATTTCATATCAAAATTCAATATTAATCCATAGTTGCTCATAAGTTGCAATTAATTGCATCTCAGGGAAGTGGAATCCAACGTGCTTGAAGTTAACCAAAGACCAAGCACCTTTGATGAAGCAGTGTGCCGATTTGTACCTCAAGGCAATTGCATCCATTTGCTAATCGATTTTTCATCCCAGGTTCCAGGTTCAGGAGTTTCCTTTATGCGTTTTAGAAGTCTCTGTGTGGCTCTTTTGGCCTTCGTCGTGATGGCGGGCGTTGCCTCTGCGCAGACCGGTAGTGTTACCGGCCAGGTCTTCGATCCTTCCGGGGCAGTCGTGACCAACGCGACCGTGACCGCGACATCAAATTCTACGGGACTCACCCGTACGGCCACAACGACCTCCGCGGGTATCTATAACTTCGCAGCGTTGCCGCCGTCCGTGTATACGGTCACGGTGGAAGCCAACGGCTTCGCGTCCGAGGTAAACAACAATGTCGTGCTGAATGTGGCAGCGACCTTGCCGGTTAACTTCCACCTGAGTCTTGCCGGCGCGGTTGCTTCGGTCGAAGTCCAGGGGGTCAACTCGGCTGCCGTCGAGACCAGCAGCTTCCAGCTCTCGACCGTCATCGATTCGAAGCAGATCAACAACCTGCCTCTGATTCTGCGCGATCCCTACCAACTGGTGCTACTGTCGCCGGGCGTCGTAACCTCGAGCAACAATATGGGCGGCTTCTCGGTGAATGGACAGCGCGACCGCAACAACAACTTCATGCTCGACGGCGCGGACAACAACGATACCTCGGTCCCCGGCGGCCAGGGTGGTATCTCCTCGGCGAATCCGGACTCGGCGCAGGAGTTCCGCGTCATCACCAACAACTTTGATGCAGAGTTTGGCCGCAACACCGGAGCCATCGTCGATGTGGTCACGCGCGGAGGCGGCAACCAGTTTCACGGCGATGCTTACGAGTTCGGCCGCTACAACGCTCTCGGCGCGCGCGACTTTTTCAATCAGAAGGCGAATGGGCCGCAGGACCCTTACGTCCGCAACGACTTCGGCGCCTCCCTCGGCGGGCCTCTCTGGAAAGACCACACCTTCTTCTTTTTGAATGGAGAGGTCCAGCGCTTCCGTACCACCCGCACCTCTAGCCAGACCACTCCCACCGCGGCCTTCAAGACAGGGAAATTCACCTATATCGATCCCACCGACGGCAGCCAGACTCCTGTCGACCTTACCCAACCCAACCCCAATAACCAGTCCGGTCTTCTGCAGGACCCGACGATGGCAAAGCTCTTCGCGGCTACGCCCGTCGGTCAGATCGATAACGGGGACGGGGTCAGCACCACCTACCTCTTTGCCTCGCCGGACCCGCTGAACTCCTACACCCTGACCGGGCGCTTCGACCAGAAGCTGACGGACAAGCACCAGCTCACCGTCCGCTACATCTATGGACACTCCGCCGAAGGCAATCCCTTTCATGATGAGACGCTGCCAGGCTATGGCAATACCGCCGTCATTGCCACGAACCATAACGGCGTCGTTTCCATTGCGTCATCGCTCACGCCAACCATGACCAATCTGGTGCGCGCCAGCTACAACCTGAACAATGCGGGCTTCTTCTGCAATCACGCGGCCTTTGACGCTCTTCTGGGAACTGACAGTTTCGGCAACGGCCGCGACATTAATGTTCCTTATTTTTTCAATGGCAACGCGTTCGGCTGCTATGACCTGGGGGACAGCAACGCGCAGGCGCGGCTGAGCTCGACGATTCTCTTCGGCGATACGTTCACCTATACCAGGGGGGCGCACTCCATGAAGTTCGGTGGCGAGTACCGCAGCGTCAAAGACAATAACTACGACAACTTTTCCTCACGCAACTCGCTCTCACTCAATAACTACACCGACTTCACTGCTTCCTCTTACAACTTCGCCGGCGATCCGAACTCTCCGAGCGTGCGGAGCTTCGAGGACCTGGTGTGGGGCGCGCAGGGTGCTGTCGCCAATACCAACGAAAACCAGTTCTTTACTCGGGCTGGTGTCCGCCGCGCCAGCGATCTCACCCGCTTCCGTCAGCATGAATGGGCCGTCTTCGCGCAGGATACCTGGAAAGTCAGTTCGAAGTTCACGGCTATTTTAGGTCTGCGATATGCCTTCAATGGCGTGCCGTATGAGAAGGATGGAAACTTTTCCAACTTCTACGGCAATGCCTCTGCTCCTGTGCCTGCTTCCGGGTCCTTCAACTTTACGCCGGTGGGACCGGGTACTGGTCGGCAGCTTTATGCCGATAGCTGGAAGCTCATCGAGCCCCGCGCCGGTTTTGCTTATGACCTGCATGGAGATGGCAAGACCGCAATTCGCAGCGGGTTCGGTATCTTTCACGATCGTGTCTTCGACAATCTCTTCGGTAATGCAAAATCAAATCCGCCCTTTCAGGCGAACTTGAACGACTATCCTTTTGACGGCACTCCCAACACTCCAACGGTGACGAACATCGGTTATCCAGGCGCGCTTACTCCCTCCTCGGGCATCACGGATGGAGCCTTCCTTACGCCAGTGGTCATCGATCCCAATCTCAAGATGCCGACCAGCATGACCTACAACATCGGCATTCAGCACCAGCTCAACAGTAAGATGACCGCCGAGCTGGACTACGTCGGCAGCCATAGCACGCATGGCCTTCGCGAGATTGATGGCGCACCGCCGCAGCCCGGTTTGATACAGGCTGCTATCGCTGCCGGGGTACAACCCTCGGCGCTCCAGCAAGTCTCGCTTTACGAAGGTGGGACAGACGCAAACGGCACCAGCTTTGGCCCCATGGTCAACAACAATGCCTTCTATCACGAGCTCTTCCAGACCTCGGTCGTCAGCGGCAACTACAACGCGCTGCAAGCCAAGGTTGTGGGACAGCTTGGCGGACTTACCCTCACGGGCAGCTATACCTGGGCACACTCTCTTGACAATGGTGCAGACCCGCTTGCTCCCGGCGCAGGTGGGGCTGGCTTGCCGCGCAATAGCTTCGACCTTGGGCCGGAGTACGGCAACTCCGACTACGATGTCCGTAACCGCGGCACGGTCGCCGCCAGCTACAACCTTCCCGTCGGTATCGGCGGCGCGCACTTGAACAGCGGCCTGCTCGGCCACGTCTTCGAAGGCATCCAGATCTCGGGCATTCAGCAGGTCCAGAGCGGCCTGCCCTTCGATCTCCGCGGCACGGTCGACAACCTCCACACCGCTGTCACCAACCGTCCAGAGCTTGTTGGAGCGCCTTATCCCTCGGGGCGGGGCACCATCGTCGCGTCGGGCAAGATCGTTGGGCCGTCCGCCAAGGCATTTGCCAATGCTCCTTTCGGACAGAGCGTCTCCCTCCATCGCAACAAGTTCTACGGCCCTGGCTTCGTCAACACCGACGTCGTCTTCCAGAAGACCCAGACCTTGCGCGAACAGGTAAAACTGATCTTCCGCGCGGAGAGCTACAACGTCTTCAACCACCCTAACCTTGCCTCGCCGTCGACCTCGTCGCTGAGCATCGCCTCGCCGACCTTCGGGGTCTCTCAATCGCAGATCAGCCAGAACGACGGCACCACCGGCGCTCGTCAGATTCAGGGCGCACTGAAGTTGGTCTTCTAGGAGAGGTCTGATTAAGTTCCAGAGCATTCCCTCAGGGGCTAAAGCCCTGTTCTATAGGAGCGATTTGTGGCGTGGCTGAAGCCACGCCCTTTCAAAGCTATGACTTAATCAGAGGTTCCCTAAGCACCTTCAAAAGGGCGCGCCTATTTTTTTGTAGCTTTCTTAGCCCCAGCTTTTTTCGCCGCCGTTTTTTTGGCTGGAGCCTTTTTCACGGCCTTTTTGGCCGGTAGTTTCTTCGCAGCAACTTTCTTGGCGGGTACAGCCTTGGCTGGGGCTTTCTTCGGGGCTTTGGCGCGGCTGCTGGCGATACGGGCCTTCAACTCCGCGTTGAGGTCGGCGACGCTCAACGTCGTAGCGGTCTTGCGAAGCCGCTCCAATCCATAGAAGGCGCGCTTCTCTGCCGAAAACACGTGGACGATGAAGTCCACATAGTCCATGAGAATCCACTCCGCCTGACGCCGCCCCTCGACCGAGTTGGGATAGACGCCGAACTCGCGCTTCAACCGCAGCTCGATCTCATCGGTAATCGCGACATTCTGGCGGTCATTGGTGCCGTTGCAGATGAGGAAGTAGTCGGTGAGGCCGCTCTCAGCCGGATCGAGCGCGAGGATGCGAATGTCTTCAGCTTTCTTGTCTTCGCAGGCCGCGGCGGCGGCGAGCAGTAGCTGGTTGCTTTCCGTTGATGGCATGAAACTCCTTGAACTTCAATGGTAGCGGGTTGTGGCCACGGAAGCCAGCTTACGCGAAGCGGGTTCAGCGACCGGGGTTCAGCGGTAGAGATGATGGAGTTGAATGTAATTCGAGACTGCTTCCGGAAGCAGATCGGCGCACGCGTCGCCGGCATGGAGGCGTTGCCGCAAATTGGTCGCCGAGACATCTTCATGCACGGTCTGAAGCAGGTGGATGCGGGACCGCTGGTGCGGGTCGAGGTGGAGGGAAGCGAGGTCATCGAGCGAAGAGCCGGGGCGGCTGGCGACGATCCACTCAGCGAGTTCAAGCAGGCGGCCGGGTTGGCGCCAGCGTGGGAGGTCGAGAAAACTGTCCGCACCGACAAGGTTGAAGAGCACCGTATCCGGCATCGTTCGCTGCAATTCAGCGAGTGTATCCACGGTGTAGTTGGGCAGATCGTCGGCGCGGGGTGCGTCCAGGGTTGAGGCTTCAAAGCGCTTGTCCTGCACGCAGGCGAGAGTCGTCATGGCCAGGCGATCGGCGAAGGGAGCCGGATTTCCACCTTGTTTCAGAGGCTGGCGGCCTACGGGGGCGAACAGGATAGCGTCAAGATGAAACGCATCGGCAGCGGCGGCGGCGATGCTGAGATGGCCGCGGTGCGGTGGGTCGAAGGTACCGCCGAAGAGAGCGATGCGCAAAACTTGACCCTCCTTCGCTTAGGGCATTTCTGCTTTAGTTCCCAAAGATTCCCTCGGGGGCTAAAGCCCCATTGCAAACAATACACTTGCGGCACGCCTGAAGCCGTGCCCTTAAGCAAAACAGAGTTTTTCCGCAGCTTGTAAAGCTACGCCCCTTCAAGATTCCTTAGAAGGGCAGGTGGAAGACGACGCCGGTGCTTACGGATTGCAGGGAATAATTATGGCTGTTGGCGCCGAAGGGATTGAGGCCGCCGACGCCGAGCTCGACGAGGCGGAAGTCCATGATGGGCAGGAGAGGAATGTCCACGCCTGCGAAGCCCATGTATTCGAAGTTATTGCGGAGGCTGACGCCGGTGTTGCCATAGAGGAGGCCGTAGTTGGAGCTGCCGAGGCCGAAGGAGCCTTGTACGTAGGGCTTGAGCACGTGCTGGAGGACGGGGGCGTGGAAGACGGCGCGGACGCCGAAGAGCGCGGAGTTGATGCGGGCCCCGCCGCCGTTGGCGTTGGTGTATGCGCCGCGCTTGGTGGTGACGATGCTGCCGCGCAGGTCGGCCCCGAGCTTGACCGGGCCCAGCTTGAGGAAGTCGTAGTAGACGCCGCCGGTGCCGCCGAGGGGAGAGACGTCGTTGTTGACGGCGCTGGGGGTGGTGGCTTCAGGCGAGGACTTGATGTTGCTTAGCTTGTTGGCGGTGAAGGTTCCATAGACGCCTAACTGGGCCTGTGCAGTGGCGGTAGCGAGGGTGGCGACGGCCAGAAGGAGAAGTGCTTTGCGGAGGTTCATGTAGGGTCTAGTTTACCTGTTGCGGTGTTTTGAGGGGATCTTTCGGGATGCATTTTTTTGCGGGTGAACGTTGGCCTGCGAGAGACCTATTGACAATCTGTATGAAGCAGTTCATATTCATATAGACATTCGATAGGACTGACCTCATGGGTTCAAAGCACACAAATCTCCTGCAAGGCACGCTCGATCTGCTCATTCTCAAGGCACTTGGCCCGGGAGAACTCCATGGGCTGGGCATTTCGCGGCGCATCGAGCAAGTGACGCAAGGGACATTTCTGGTCAAGCCCGGTTCATTGTTTCCCGCCCTTCATCGCATGGAGGAAGCGGGTTGGTTGAGCTCCTTCTGGGGCGAATCGGAAAATAATCGCCGCGCAAAGTTCTACCGGCTTACCAAGACGGGAAAAGGCCAGCTTGAAGCTGAAGCGAAGCAATGGGCGAAGGTGGCCCTCGCGATGACCAATGCTTTGAAGGCAACTTAGGAGGTGAAGGATGAAACTCTGGTCGCGCATCAAGAGTCTCCGGCGAAACCTCTTCCGTAAGGAGCAGGTGGAGAGCCAGCTTGACGATGAGGTTCGCGCGTACGTGGATATGATGGCGGACGAAAAAATCGCGATGGGCATCTCTGCGTCCGAGGCCCGCCGGGCCGCGCTGGCGGAGTTCGGCGGCATGGAACAGGTGAAGCAGGCAGTGCGTGAACACCGCACCGGCATCGGTTTTGAGCGTCTACGGCAGGATGCACGCTACGGCTGGCGCCAACTGCGGCGCAACCCCGGTTTCACCGTGACGGTCCTTCTTACGCTGGCGCTTTCCATCGGGGCGAACACGGCGATCTTTTCCATCGTGAACGCGCTCATGCTGAAGAGCCTGCCCTATTCGCATCCTGAACGAATGGGCACGATCTATACACGGATCACGGGCCCCATAGCCTCCGATGGACGGCACAAACTAAATGGAGAGCAGTGGGAACTTTTGCGGGACAACGTCCCTTCCCTGATCTCGGCCGTTTCAAGTCGAGGAACTTCGGGCGTCAATCTCCAGGCCGGGTCTCACGTGGAGTATCTTCAGGCGGGGCGCATCTCGGCGCACTATCTGGACGTGCTGGCCATTCAACCTGCTATAGGTCGCAACTTCTCGGATGTAGAAGATTTTGCTCACGGTCCAAAGGCCGCCATTTTGAGTTACAACCTGTGGCGAAACACCTTCGGCTCTAATCCCAATATTCTTGGGCAGTCCATCTTGCTGAAGGGCGCACCCTATACGGTTATCGGCGTCCTGGCCCAAGACGCGACTACCCCTTTGAATGCAGACCTATATACGGCGCTCCAGCTCAGTCGTGATGGCGAAGGAGCTGGAACGAACTCTGAATCCATCGTCCGGCTGCGCGATGGCTCGAACTGGCAGCAGGCGGATGCTGAGATTAACCGTGCCTGGTCTCACCGTGCCGATCCCTATGAGCTAAGCGACAACCCTGGCGCAAAAGTTGCCTACTATTCCGTCCCGCTCCAGAAGGGTGAGACCGACATGCTGCGTCCGCAGGTTTTGACGCTGATGATGGCGGCGGGCTTCATCCTGCTGATCGCCTGCGCCAATCTTGCTGGTTTAACTCTGGTTCGCATGCTGCGGCGCACGCCTGAAGTTGCAACGCGAATGGCACTTGGAGCCTCGCGATGGCAGATTCAGAAACAACTCTGGGTGGAAAATCTCCTGCTGGCATTCGTGGGAGGAACGGCAGGGGTTGCAGTGGGTTTCGTGGCTCTACGCGGGTTTCTCCTACTTCTGCCCGAACACTTTCTGCCCGTAGCCAGCGTGTCCCTCGATAGCCGCGTACTGGCATTTACAGTTCTCATCTCCCTGCTGACCAGCGTGCTCTTCGGGATGCTCCCTGCTCTTGCAACGCGAAAGCTCGATCTGCGCTCCGCTATCGCCAGTCGTGCCGCAACCGGCGGCGATCGTTTACGGCTGCGACAGGCGTTGATTGTGAGCGAAGTTGCTCTGACTGTAGTCTTGCTGGCCGCTTCGGGCCTGCTCATTCGCACTCTCATCCACCTTCAAACGTTGCCGGCGGGATTCAACCCAACTGGAGTGATGACCGCGAGAGCATCGCTGGACGATGAGCGATATCACGACCCAATAGCCTTCCGAAAGCTGCTCAATGAAAGCATCTCCGCCATGCGGCAGATTCCTGGCGTACAGCACGTTGCTGTCGGTCTGAGTCTGCCGTATGAACGTGCTGTGACGAACGAGTTGACTCTCACCGAGGGCAAAGGAGCTGGACAACACGTCATGACGGAGCAGGTGTACGTCACCCCCGGTTATTTCGAGACATTGCAGATCCCGGTGCTGGCAGGGCGTTCCTTCACCGAAGAAGATGGCCCGGATACGCAGCACGCGGTCATAGTCAACCAGACCTTCGCACGTAAATTCTTCCACGAGGTAAATCCAATCGGCCATTACGTGGAAAAGAACACCATGATCGTCGGAGTAGTCGAAGATGTGGCCATCGCTCCGGGGTTGGATGCGACAGCGCCTCTTACCGACGAAGAAACGATGTATATTCCTGCCGCGCAAGAGGATGCCCAGTTACTCGCGCTGGTTCACGTCTTCTTTCAGCCAAGCTGGATCGTCCGCACCGCCGGGCCGGTAGAAGGATTGACCGCGCAGATGCAACATGCGCTGGCGAGCGCCGATCCCAACCTGCCCTTTTCGGGCTTCTACAGCATGGGCGATCTGCTGGCAAAGACCCTGGCGACCCAGCGTATCGAGGTGGCGCTGCTGAGCGTGATGGCGGCGCTGGCCCTGCTGCTGAGCGCTGTCGGAATCTTCGCGCTGGTCGCAAATATCGTGGCGCAGAAGACGCGGGAGATCGGCATTCGCATTGCGCTGGGCTCGACCATTCGTCAAGCCATGGTCCATATCGGGGTGCCCGGAGTACGGGCTTCCCTCCTCGGACTGGTCCTGGGTCTGATCTTAAGCGCAGGCGCATTGCGGGCGATGCATAGCGTACTTTACGGGGTAGACGTCTATGACGCGCCCACCATGCTGACCGTCGTCCTGATGCTCGTATTGATAACGCTCATTGCTGCCGCTGTGCCCACTCTGCGCATTGCAGGAATCGATCCTGCGAAGACGCTGCGAGAGGAATAGAACACCGAGGTCAGCGCAGCGAAGGGGAGTGCGGGTTGGTTAGGTGCGGCCTCGGGCGGAGCTGGGGGGTGGAGGGTAGTTGGGTTTGCGTTTGGCGGGTGCGGGGGCTTCGGTTTCGATGCGGGCCGGGCGGTGGGCTGCGACCGCTTCGGCGATGGCGTATTTCAGGGCTTCGACGCCTTCTCCGGTGACGGCGGAGATGGCGAAGAAGGGCAGCTTGCGGCGCTTGGCCATGGCGGTGAGCTTCTTCAGCTTGTCGGGGTTGGCTACGTCGCACTTCGCGGCGACGAGGATGGTGGGACGGGTGACGAGGGAGGGGTCGAAGCTGCGCAGCTCCTCGGTGATGACCTTGTAGTCGGCGACGGGATCGGGGCGGGCGGTGCCTTCAGCCGCGCCGGAGTCGGAGACATCGACGAGGTGGACGATGACGCTGGTGCGCTCGATGTGTTTGAGGAACTGGATGCCGAGACCCGCGCCCAGGTGCGCGCCTTCGATGAGGCCGGGAAGGTCGGCCACAGTGAAGGATTCAGTGTGAGGAAACTCGCCTACCTGAACGACGCCGAGGTTGGGTTCGAGGGTGGTGAAGGCGTAGTTGGCGATCTTGGGTTTGGCGGCGGAGAGGCGCGAGATCAGCGTGGATTTGCCTACGTTGGGGTAACCAACCAAGCCCGCGTCGGCGAGCAGGCGTAGCTCGAGGCGGTAGTTGCGCGCCTCGCCGGGGCGGCCGAGCTCGTGCTCGCGCGGGGCCTGGTGGGTGCTGGTGGCGAAGTGCTGGTTGCCGCGACCGCCGCGACCGCCCTTGGCGATGACGATGGTGTCGTCGGGGCGGGTGAAGTCGTGGACGAGTTCGCCGGTGTCGTCGTCGTAGAGGAGCGTGCCTACGGGAACCTTGAGGACAAGGTGCTCGGCGGACTCGCCAGAGCAGTTGGAGCCCATGCCGTGCTCGCCGCGTTTGGACTTGTGCTCAGGGTTGAAGCGGAAGTGGACGAGGGTGTTGTGGCTGAGGGACGAGGACATGAGGATGTCGCCGCCATGGCCGCCGTCGCCGCCGGAGGGGCCTCCGCGGGGAACGAATTTCTCGCGGCGGAAGGCCATACAGCCGTTGCCACCGTCGCCGGCCTTGATTCGGATTCGTGCTTCATCAATAAACATTGGTCAATCTTCAGTGTACTAGGGCGCGCGGCAGGACTCGGCGCAACGGTGCGGTGGACGTGGGCCAGGTTGACGGCAATGCCGGCGGAGATAGAGATTTGGACAAAGCGAAACGGCGCGGCCCATATTGAGCCGCGCCGTTTCGCTTTCTTCTTCTTTGCCTTAACCTTCGACTTCCTGCCGCGTTTTACTAGCGGGCGGGAGGTGGGGTCAGGGGTTGGGGTGGGGCTGGAGGATTGGCGAAGCTGGCAGGGAAGCCGAGTTGCTCCGGAGTGGGCAGCGGGTCACCGGGCTTGTAATCGTACGAGAGGGCGCGGAGGTGGTCCGCGCGGTCCATCCACATCTGGATGGTGTGGTCGTAGCGCTGCTGGATGTTGTTGAGGTAGACGGGCACGTTGGAGGTCATCCAGACGGCGCTATACTCGTCGCGAATGGCGGAGTAGGCGTTCATGAGGTTGGTGATGCGGTTGCCGCTGGCGGTGATGACGCGGGCCCCCGGGCTGCCGCCGCGTCGGCCACGGGTGGGCGGAGCGAGCTCAGGATGCTGGAAGGCGTTGAGGGCGTCGCGGTAGTTCTGCGCCATCTCGTCGGCCATCTCGATCTTGTAGCCAATGAGATCGGCGCGGCGTGCGCCGAGGTCCATGGCGTCGAGGGCGTCCTGCTCCCGCAGAGGCGTACCGGCGTCGATGGCTTCCTGGCGGGCTTCGGCGACGAGCGTGACGATGTGCTCGGCGTGGTTGCGAAGCTCGGGCACGAAGGGACGCAGGCGGTCGATGTTGGTCTGCGAGGCGGGGTCCCAGGGGTCGGCCCAGAAGTTGGCGTCGTTCGCGTCGCCGGCGTGGGCCTGATCGCGGATGATGGAGTGGATGGTCATGAACTCCTTGTGGGCCTCGTCGATCTTGCCGGAGAGGTCGCCGTGGAAGACCTGGCCGAAGGCGTCCTGGAACTGCGGGATGCTGCTCTCACCGGGCTGCCATGCGGCGGCTGCGCCGAAGAGGATGCCGTACCAGTCCATGTTGGCGAGGCCCTCGCCGTCGTCGTTCCAGATGGTGTTGAGCTGGCCGTCGCAGCCGAGGCGTTGGCCGTCGCGGGTGAACTGCTGAATGTTGTAGAGACCGAGGTTGCCGTTGGGATAGACGCGGGACCAGTTGTTGATGCCGGGGGCGACCCAGGTCTCAAAGCCGGCGTCGGTGAAGGGCTTGATATAGCGGTCGAAGCCGTTGGGCTCCGGGTTGTAGGTCCAGGGGACGGCGATGGTGGCGTCCTTGAAGGACTGCGGCATGGCCTTGACGAGGTCGGGGGAGTGGTAGGCGATGTCGCCCCAGAAGAGGAGTTTGCGGTTGAGGGGCTTAAGCGAATCGACGATGCGATTCATGAATTTGAGATAGGCGGCGTTGAGGCTGGTGGCCTGGACCTCGGCCTTGGTCTGGCCTGCGCCGAGGTCGCCGGTCTCATCGGCGCCGAGGTGAAGGAAGGGGCCGGGGTACTCGGCGGCGAGCTGCTTGAACATGTCGTCGATCAGCGGGATGGAACCGGGCTGGCCGGGAGCGAGGACGGCGCCGTGCGGAGTTTCGGCGAGGACGGAGTACTGCTCATACTGCAGCATCTTGTCGAGGTGGCCGAAGGCTTCCTGCTCCGGAATGATAGTGATGTGGTAGGGCTTGGCGTAAGCGACGAGCTCTTTAGCGTCTGCCGGGGAGATGTGGCGGCCCCAGGGCGCGGCGATGGCGTTGTCCGGGTACTCCTGCGTGTTCTCCATGTAGGGGGAGTAGATGTTGACCTTCATGGAGGCGAGGATGCGGATCTGCTTCTTGATGAAGTCCATGGTGGGGAAGGGGCCGCGAGAGAGGTCGTCGGAGAGGCCACGGTACTTCATGGCGGGCCAGTCGCGGATGTTGGCGATGTGGAGGACGGCGTGGGACCCGTCGCCAGCGATGAGCTGTTTGACGGTCTGCACCCCGTAGAAGACGCCCTCGGCGGTGGCTCCGATGACGGTGAGCGAATTATTGGACGCGGAGATGATGTAGCCCTCGGGCTTCATCGCGTCATCGAAGGTGACCCTGGCAGGTAGCTTTTGGGGCATACGGGCGATCTCTACGCGGAAGCCGGAGCCAGAGACGGGGATGTGGCGGTCCTTGAGGGTGGCGGCGAGGTCGGCGGCGGCGAACTGGTCGTCGGTGCTGCACTTTTTGCAGATAATGTGGATGCCCTTGCCGGCGAGTTGGACTTCAGAGGTGGGGTGGACCTCGCGGGGCATTGGGATGAGCTTGAGTGCGGGAGTCTGGGCGTGGGCAAAAGATGCAGCCACCACAAAGGTGGCGAGAGCTGAAAGAAGTTGGTTAAGGCGCATGGGAACCAAGGTAAACGAAAATGCGTCCGCAGGGGAGAATTTTTGCCGGAAGACGGGCGGCGGGCGCAAAGGCGAAATGCGGCGTCTTCCCTCTTTTGGGGATTTCTATTTTATGGAAGTTTATTTAGTCTGCGGTTGATCCCTTTATTGAGTTGCGGACGAATGTTGCCGTCCCGCTGTCTGGATGTTGAGCGGTTTTCCAATTTGCGGGAGAGAGCATGTCGCTTTGGCGTGATCGTGTTGGGTTGTGCGCGATCGTTCTGTGTTTTTTGATATGCAGTGGCATGACGCCTGCGTGCGGGCAGACGGCTGTAGATGGCGCTGTTCATGGAGTTGTCGTGGATGCGGGTGGGGCCGCGGTGGCGGGCGCTTCGGTGCAGGTAGAGGATGCGGCGGCGGGTTTTGCGGCGCGGGTGGCGACGGACCGCAGTGGGGAGTTTCTGGTGGCGCGGGTTCCGGTGGGGACGTATCGGGTGGTGGTGGAAGCGGCGGGGTTTGAGCGGCTGGTTTTGGCAGGGGTGGTGGTCGAGGTTGGCGCGGTGACGAGTGTGGATGCGAAGCTGCGGGTTGCTGGGGTGGCAACCGCAGTGACGGTTACGGCGGAGAGTGAGATTTCGGAGGCAGCTGCGGTTGGAAGCACTGTCACGGCGGGGGAGATCCAGCGACTGCCGGTGAAGGGGCGGCGATGGCAGACGTTTGCGTTGCTGACTCCGGCGGCGAATGCGGATGCGGCGGGGTTGCTGAGCTTTCGCGGGCTGGCGGTGACGCAGAACAGCACGGTGGTGGATGGAGTGAGTGACGATCAGAGCTTTGGCGCGGTTCCTCGGGGGACGGGCGGTGAGGGTAATCGCGGATTTGGGCGGCGCGGGGGAGCGGCTTATACGTTTTCGCAGGAGGCGGTGCGGGAGTTTCGCGTGAGTGGGCAGAACTACTCTGCGGTGTATGGCCATGCGGCGGGAGGCGTGGTGACGACGGTGTCGAAGAGCGGCACGAATGCGATGCATGGGACTGGGTTCTATCTGGCGCGGGACAGTGCGTGGGGGGCGACGAATCCTTTTTCGATTGCGACGCACTATGCCGATGGCGTAGTGACGAGCGCGGCGGTGAAGCCGCATGATCTGCGGCAGCAGTTTGGCGGGAGCGTCGGCGGCGCGGCGGTGCGGGACAGGCTGTTTTATTTTTATGCGTTCGATCAGCAGCGGCGAGGGTTTCCGGCGGCGTCTTCGCCTCAGAATGCGGAGTTTTATTTGTTGACGCCGGGGCAGATGGTGTTGCTGGGGACTCGGGGGGTGATGCCTTCCAAGGTGAATGCCGCGCTGGATTATCTGGATAGTTTGACGGGACTGGTGGCGCGGCGGCAGGACCAGACGGTGAACTTTGGCAAGGTGGACTGGCAGGCCTCGGCGAAGAACCGATTGAGTTTGCAGTATGACCGAGCGCGGTCTAGCGCTCCGGGTGGGGTGAGATCGGCTGCGGTGGTGGACCGTGGGAGGGCGAGTCTGGGGAGCAGCTATACGAAGGTGGACTCGTTGCTGGGGCGGTGGCTGTGGTCGGGGAGCGCGAGGTTCAGCAATGAGCTGCGGGTGGCGATGGGGAGGGACTTTCAGTATGAGGAGGCCTCGGCTTCGCTGCCGCAGGAGCCCGCAGTGGGGCCGGGCGGCTATGCTCCCGAGGTGGCGATCGGGCCGAACGGGCTGACGTTTGGGACGCCTTCTTCGCTGGGGCGGAAGGCGTATCCCGATGAGCGGAAGGTGCAGTTCGCGGACATGGTGACCTGGGCGCGTGGGCGACATCAGGTGCAGATCGGCGGGGATTTGAGCCTGGTGCATGACGATATTGATTCGCTGAGCAATCAGGAGGGGGCGTTTCACTATGACAGCGGCGTGACCGGAGGACATGCCGGTGGGCTGGTGGATTGGATCACCGACTACACCTTCAATGTGAATGCGTATCCCAATGGCGGGTGCCCGACCATCCATTCGACGGTGCATGACTTTTGCTTTACCTCGTTTACGCAGAGCTTTGGGCAGGCGGCAGTGACGTTCGATACGCAGGAGTGGGCTGGCTATGTGCAGGACCACTGGCAGGCGCGGCGCGGGCTTACTTTGGATGCGGGAGTGCGCTACGAGTATGAGTTGCTGCCCTTTCCGCAGACGCCGAATGGCGCGTTGGATGCGGTGTTTGGGCAGCGAGGAGCGACCAGTGTCTTTCCTGAGGACAGGAACAATTTTGGGCCTCGGGTGGGGGTGGCGTGGGAGCCGTTCGGCATGGGGCGCGGCGTGGTTCGTGTGGGGTATGGGTTGTTCTATGGAAGGTTGCCGGGGGCGACGGTGCGGAGTGCGCTGGTGAATACGGCGCTGGCGAGTTCGGCGACGCATGTGAGGATTACTCCTACTACAGTTACATATTGCCCGCAGGTGGCGAACCAGGGCTTTGGATATGCCTGCGCTTACCTGACGACTCCCCCGGCGGCGGTAGGGACGACGACCTCGGCGACGGTGTTCGACCGCAGATTCCGGCTGCCCGCGGTGCAGCAGGGCAGCGTGGCGCTGGAGAGGAATGTCGGCGCGGGCGTGGTGGGGAGCGCGACGTATCTGATGAATCTTGACAGGCAGTTGCCGGACTCGGTCGACATGAATATTGTGCCGGCTTCGGCGACGGAGACGTTTCAGCTTCAAGGCGGAACGGGCGCGCCGGGTGTTCGCGATGGCGAGACGTTCACGCTGCCGGTTTATACGCAGCGTATCGATACCAGCTATGGGCCGGTGACGGACATCGTCTCGAATGCGAATGCAAGCTACAACGCGCTGGTGATTGAGGCGCGGCGACGCAGTGTTGCGGGGCTGGAGTTCAGAGCGAGCTGGACATGGTCGAAGGCCATTGATTTTGGGCAGAACGCTGGTGCGACGCCGCGGACGAATGGGCAGTTCGATCCGTTTACCTTGCAGTATGACAAAGGGCTGTCGGCGTTGAACTATCCGCATAAGCTGGTGGCGAGCGCGGTGTGGGAGCCGAGGCTTTCGACCGGGCGGCGGTGGCTGCGCGGGGCGGCGAATGGCTGGCTGGTCGCTCCGCTGTTTACGGAGAGAAGCGGGAGGCCGTACAGCTTTAATATCTACGGCGGCAGGCGGCTCACAGGTGGGCATCAGAGCATCAACGGGTCAGGGGGCGCGGTGTATCTACCTACGGTGGGGCGAAATACGTTGCATCTGCCGGATGCGACGAACCTCGATCTGCGCGTGAGCCGGACGCTGCGGGTGACGGAGAAGGTGCGGGTGAAGGGTATAGCGGAGATCTTCAACGTGACCAATCGGGTGAATTATTCGGGGATTATGCAGCGGGCGTTTCTGGTGAAGACGGCGGTGAATGGGGTGACTCCGCTGGTGTTTCAGGATGCGGCGACGGTGGCGCTGGAGGGGCTGAATGTGCAGCCGTTCGGGACGTTTACGGCGGCTTCGACGAGTCAGACGCGGGAGCGGAAGGTGCAGCTTGGGGTGAGGGTGGAGTTTTGAGGGAAGAGGAAAACAGTGCCAATTGAGCTTTCAAGATGAAACGCCGTAAAACGAGCAAAGGCTAAATACAGGGGTCTCTCTACTGCCCCATTCGACTTCGCTCAGGGTTCGGTCGAGATGCCATGGTTGGGGGTTGCTCCAGCTATCGGTTGAGAGGATGTGGGTTGGAGTGGGGTTGAGGAGAACAGCAATAAAAGAACCGTTTCCTTGTCGTTTTTAGACAGGTTCTAAAATAGAAGTGTGAGCTTTACGGAACAGTACGATGTCGTCGTCGTCGGCGCGGGCCATGCGGGTTGCGAGGCGGCGATGGCTGTTGCGCGCATGGGGCTGCGCACGGCGATCTTTACGCTGAACCTCGATTTGATTGCGCAGATGAGCTGCAATCCGGCGATTGGCGGGATTGCCAAGGGACATCTCGTTCGTGAGGTGGATGCGCTGGGCGGCGTGATGGGCGAGGTGGCCGATGCCTGCGGGATTCAGTTCCGGCTGCTGAATACTTCGCGCGGGCCGGCGGTGTGGTCTCCGCGGGCGCAGTGCGATAAGGCGCTGTACCGGGTGAAGATGCGCGAGGTGCTGGAGGGGCAGGGGAATTTATTCATCAAGCAGGCTGAGGTGGTGGACCTGATTGTGGAGGAGGTGGATGCAGGGGCAAAGAGCGAAATACAGGGGTCTCTCCACTGCGGCGGCAAAAGCCCCGCCTCCGGTCGAGATGACGTACATTTGGGGTGGAGTCGAGAGGACGGTTCGCGAAAAGTTGTGCGTGGGTTGAAGCTGCGCGATGGCCGGGTGATTCATGCCGCGGCTACGGTGGTGACGACGGGGACTTTTTTGAATGGATTAATTCATTGCGGCGAGCAGCAGTACACGGCGGGACGCAGTGGGGAGCCGGCGAGTGTTTTGCTGGGTGAGAGTTTGAAGCGGCTGGGATTGCGGGAGTGCCGGTTGAAGACGGGCACGCCGCCTCGGCTGGATGGAAGGACCATTGACTGGACGAAGTTCGAGGAGCAGCCGGGCGATGACGACCCGACGCCGTTCAGCTTCCGCACCCGCTCGCTGCCGCTGCGGCAGATCATGTGCCACATTGCGCATACGACGCCGGAGACACTAAGGCTGATCCGCGAGAATGTGCATCGCTCGCCCATGTATACGGGGCAGATCGAGGGCATTGGACCGCGCTACTGTCCTTCGATTGAAGACAAGATCGTTCGCTTTCCCGAGAAGACGCGGCACCAGTTTTTCCTTGAGCCGGAGGGGTTGAATACGCATGAGGTCTACATCAACGGCATGAGCACGAGCCTGCCGATGGAGATTCAGGCGGCGATGGTGCACTCGATTCCGGGGCTCGAGAACGCGGAGATGCTGCGGCCTGGGTATGCGATTGAGTATGACGCGATCGATCCGACCGAGCTTGACCGAACGCTGCAGGTGAAGTCGATCGAGGGCCTGTATCTTGCCGGTCAGATCAATGGAACGAGCGGCTACGAGGAGGCGGCGTGTCAGGGATTGATGGCAGGGATCAACGCGGCGCTGGCGGTGCGCGGCGAACCAGGCTTTACGCTGGACCGCACCGAGGGATATACGGGCATCCTGATTGACGATTTGATCAGTAAGGGAACGAATGAGCCTTACCGGATGTTTACTTCGCGGGCCGAGTTCCGGCTGCATCTGCGAATTGACAATGCCGACCGCAGGCTGACTCCGCATGGGCGACGGCTGGGTCTGATCGATGACGATGCGTGGGCTGCTTATGAGTCGAAGCAGGCGCGCGGCGTGGCGTTTGAGAAGCTGCTGGAGACGTCGCGGGTGCGGACGGGAGAGCTGCCTGCGGAGATGATGGCACGGCTTGATGGCGATGGCGCGGGCGTTGCCGGACAGACTTTCGCGCAGTTGCTGAAGCGGCCTGAGGTTGCGGTGGAAGAGCTTGCTCCGCTGCTTCGTGAGCGCTTGGCGAATGAAGGTGAAGTGCTGACGGCGTGGGTTGCGGCGATGGATGCCATTTCGTCGGATTTGAAAGAAAACGGTCGTGCTACGCACGATGCCCACCTTAGCGCGATAAAGCCGCGCGAAGATGGGGCACCCGGTTCTGTGGCGCGGCTGCCTGCGTGGGTCCGCAATGAGATGAAGACTGTCGAGACGGAGATCAAGTACGCAGGCTATCTCGACCAGCAGCGGCGGTCGATGGAGAAGCTGCGCAAGGCCGAGCGACGGGCGATTCCGGATTGGTTCAACTATGCCGCCGTAAGTGGACTGTCGCGGGAGATGCAGGAGACATTGTCGCGAGTGCGCCCGCAGACGCTGGGACAGGCCAGCCGGATTGCCGGCGTGACGCCTGCGGCGGTGAGTTTGATCCATGGGTTCATCGAGATTCAGGGCAGACGGCGGAGCGCGGCAGGTGAGCTTAGAGAAGTTTCCCATAAGGTATAGATCTTCGAGGGGAAACGAAAGACGAATACAGGGGTCTCTCCACTCCGCTTCGCTCCGGTCGAGATGACGTGTTCCTTTGTCGTAGCAGAAACATTCAAAATGTCTAAAGAATCTGAAACCGGTATGAGCGCGTCTTAACTGTAGCGGAGGCCCAAGATGCTGACGGGCAGGATGGCAATGCGGTTTGGATGGTTAGCACTACTTGTTATTGCAGTTGTTCTGGTCGCTTGGAAAGGCATGAAGATGACACAGGTGAATGCGCAGGCAAAGGCTCCCGTGCCTGCCGTCGATGAGACGAAGGCTGCTTCTTCGCGCCACGAGACGGCGGTGTTTGCGGGCGGATGCTTCTGGGGCACGCAGTCGGTCTTTCAACGGGTGAAGGGAGTTACGGCGACGACTGCGGGATACGCTGGCGGTTCGGCGGCGACGGCGACCTACGATCAGGTGACGACAGAGACGACCGGACACGCGGAGTCAGTGAAGGTGGTCTATGATCCTTCGAAGCTTACCTATGGGCAGCTTTTGCGTATCTTCTTCACCGTGCACGACCCTACCCAGTTGAACCGGCAGGGGCCGGATGTGGGCACGTCGTACCGTTCGGCGATCTTCTACACCAACGATGAACAGGAGAAGATCGCGACGGCGTATATCGCGCAGATGGAAGCGGCGCATGTATTTTCAAAGCCCATTGTGACGCAGGTAGTTCCGTTGAAGGGCTTTTACGATGCCGAGTCGTACCATCAGGATTATGCGACGAAGAACCCGAACAATCCTTACATTCTGGTCTGCGACCGGCCGAAGATTGAGACGCTGAAGCGGGACTTTCCTGAGCTGTTCCAGGCTTATAAAGGGGAGTAGCGTTACTGCGTGACTTCGCCCTCGGGCTCGTCGGTGGGGTTGTCGATCTCCGCGTTGAAGCCTTCGAGGAGGCGCTCGAGGAAGGCGTCCTTATCGACTGCGTGGCCTTGCAGCTCATGAGCGAGGGCGATGTGGCGGGCTAGGTCGGCGAGGACGATTCCCCAGGCGAAGGGGTCTTCCCAGGCTCCGCTGCGAATGCTGACGTGCTGACCCTGCTCTGCGATCCAGACGCGCATGACCTCGAAGGATGCCTTGTCGCGCTGCGCTTCCGGTGGAATGTTTAGAATTTTTTCCGAGCCCATAAAAGCTCCTTTCTCTATGTTTTATGTACCGTCGCCAAACATCCTACGGAGATTATCGGTGCCTGGAATGTCCGGCATTCCGGTTAAGTTAGAAAGCTCTGCAATGATTTTTCGATACGTTCCAGTTTCCTGTCGCGTTCCTCCGTCATCTTCGCAAACACACATTTTAACTTGTACTCGTGGATGAGCATGTCGGTTAGCTCTGCGGCTGTACGACCGGCGAGTTTGCTCCGTGCTTCATCTTCATCGAATTCGGGAAGATATTTGTCAAGATTACCGCTCACGTGTGGAATACTCCCTGTCTTATGTGGGAAAGAGACTGAATTGCCACTAATGTAAGGCAATCCTGTCATTGCAGCAGAACGTGCTGCGATGGACAATGCCATTATGGCATCATTTGCAGAACTCAATTCGCTGGACGGACTGCCTGCATCTGTCCATATCGAGGTTGCCGTTCTGGGCGCCATGCTGCTTGATGGAGTTGCAATCAACGATGCGACCGAGAAGCTAAGGCCAGAAGACTTTTCGCTGGACTCGCACCAGCGCATCTATCGCAGCATCGTAGATTTGATGGCAACAGGCCGCGGGGTGGATTCCCTTACGGTGCGGGAGGAGTTGAGCCGACGGAGGGAACTAGACTCGATCGGTGGCCCGGCGTATCTGGCGTTTTTGACCGAGGGTATTCCACGGAACCTGAATATTGAGAGCTACGTTCGCATCGTCAAGGACAAAAGCTTGTTGCGGCAGTTGATGGGAATCTTCAACAATGGCGCCAATCGCGCATCAGACCAGAGTGAAGAAGCCATTCATGTTCTGAGCGACATAGAGGCGCAGCTCGCAGAGGTGGCTGACAGCGCCATTCAACGCGGGTTTTCCGGTATTGGAGAGATCGTTGCCTCGTCGTTCGGCTCCATCGATAAGCTGTACGAGCAGGGCCGCGAGATCACCGGGCTGGCGACGCACTACATCGAGTTCGACCGCATGACCAGCGGATTGCAGGACTCGGAACTCATCATCATCGCGGCGCGGCCTTCGATGGGCAAGACGGCGTGGGCAATCAATATCGCGCAGAACGCGGCCGTGCGCGATGGCAAGGTGGTAGCGGTGTTTTCGCTGGAGATGTCGAAGGAGAGCCTGTTGCGCCGCCTGCTGGCGTCGGAGGCGCTGGTGAACTCGCGCAAGATCCAGACGGGATTTCTGCCGAAAGAAGACAAAGGAAAATTATTGGCCGCGCTGGAGCGGCTGATGGAGTCGAAGCTCTTTATCGACGATACCCCCGGCATCACGCTGGCCGAGATGCGCGCCAAGGCGCGGCGGCTGCATCAGCAGGAGGGGCGGCTCGATCTGATCGTGATTGACTACTTGCAGTTGATGACCGGTTCGGCGGGAGCTAACCAGAAGAAGTTCGAGAACCGCACGCAGGAGGTCTCGTCCGTCTCGCGCGGGCTGAAGGCGCTGGCCAAGGAGATGAAGGTTCCGGTGATTGCGCTGTCGCAGCTCTCGCGTTCGAGCGAGCAGCGCGGCGGCGACAAGAAGCCGTTGCTGAGCGACCTGCGCGAGTCTGGTTCGATCGAGCAGGATGCCGACGTGGTGGCCTTTATCCATCGCGAGAGCTACTACAACAAGGACGAGAATGGCGACGAAGACCCCGAGTCCAAGGGCAAGGCCGAGATCATCATCGCCAAGCAGAGAAACGGGCCGACGGGCAGCGTTCACCTGGCGTATTTATCGGACTACACGCGGTTTGAGAACTTGCAGAGCGATGGCGGCGGAGGTGGGTATTGAGTGTCTGGTTCATCCTTCAGCCCCAATGGCACGTCATCTCGACCGGAGGCGGCGCTTTTGCCGCCGCAGTGGAGAGACCTGTATTCTTCCATTACTACTAGCAAATAGAAACGACGTAAAACAAGCAACGGCGAAATACAGGGGTCTCTCCACTGCGCAGCGCACGATGAAACTGTGCGTTGCTTCGGTCGAGATGACGTGACTTTGTGTAGGCCGTGCCATTTAGGCTACTGGCGCTTTCGCAGTTCATCCCTGATATCTCGAAGTGCCCGGATACTGTTGATCCACAGCACGATGCCTACGATGCTTCCCACTACGCCAAGAACAGCCGCAATCTCGCCAACGGTATGGATTGACATCTTCGCATCTCCTCTTACGATGGCCGGTAAATGGTCATGCCACTGAAGCTATACCTTTTCTCAGTCTGTGGGAACAGAGATCGGTCTTCGGCTGTCATCATCTTTTATTGTTGATCCCGAAAACCTACTGACACAATGCTGTCAGCAGCCCTTGTTTATGCTTTGCCTTAAGTCAGCCAATTTAGAGGAGAGCGACATGAGCAATACAGCGACAGTTCGCCAGAACGCTATCAACTGGTTTGAGATTCCCTGCGCGGATCTCGACCGAGCCACAACTTTTTACGAGACCCTGCTGGGCGCGAAGATGCGCCGCGAAAATCTCGACGATACTATGGCCATCTTTCCTGCCGAGCAGACGGGGACGAGCGGAACGCTGGTAAAGCGGCAGTTCCAGAAGCCGGGCGCGGGTACGATGGTCTACCTGAACTGCGATGGGGACCTCGATGAGGTTCTCTCCCGCGTGTCGAAAGCGGGCGGCCTCGTGTTAATGCCGAAGACCGAGGTCCCTGGCGGATACGGTTACTTCGCCTGCCTGCGCGATACCGAAGGCAATCACATCGGCCTGCACTCGCACTAAGATCACTCTATGCGACGTGCCGACCGACTCTTCCGCATCGTCCAGTTTCTGCGACTCGGCCGCCTGCTGACGGCGCAGAAGCTGGCCGAGAAGCTGCAAGTCTCGCAGCGGACCATCTATCGCGACATTCAGGACCTGCAACTCTCCGGGATGCCCATCGAAGGCGAGGCCGGCGTAGGCTATACGCTGCGGCGCGACCACGACCTGCCTCCGCTGATGTTTACGCGCAGCGAGCTTACGGCGCTGGTGCTTGGCGTGCGGCTGGTGAAGGCGTGGGGTGGAGCGGAGAATGTTGTCGCCGCCAACCAGGCATTACAACGTATCGAAGCGGTGCTACCTGCCGAGTTGCGGAATGATCTCGATTCCATCCTGCTGTATGCGCCCGGCGGGTTCCATATGGCGCAGCATCTGCGCGAGCGGCTCGACATCTTGCATACGGCCTGCGTTGCGCGGCGGGCGATCTCGTTTGGCTATGCGCGTGAAGATGGCGAGCGCAGCAGCCGCTCTGTTCGGCCGCTTGCGCTCTCCTTCTGGACCGGAGTGTGGACACTGGCCTCGTGGTGCGAACTGCGCGAGGACTTTCGCGCCTTCCGTATCGACCGCATGGAAGATGTGCTGGTGCTCGAGCGCACCTTTGTGCCGTGTCGCGGACAGCGGCTGGAGGACTTCGTCAAAGCGGCAATGCCGAAGCTGGACCACGGCCAGCCGGCGAACCGCGGCAGCATTCTGACTGGCGGCGATTAGTATGGTTTTGCTTCAGGTGTTTACGGCGGCTTTGGCCTTGACGCCGTTTTTTCCCAAGAAAAACGGCACTCACAGACTTTATCCAGTTCGCAGTAGAAGCAAAACCGCTCTAGGATAGTAGGCGGGACGGTGCCGTGAAGAGTTGGGTGGAGATTTCAGAGGAGCGGCTTGCGGCTAATTACAAGGCGCTTGTCAGGGTTGCCGGAGACGATATGCCGGTGGTCGCCGTAGTGAAGGCGAATGCCTATGGTCATGGCGCGAAGGTGTGCGCCCCTGTGCTGGCTCGCGCGGGAGCGGAGTGGCTTGGCGTCGCGGACGCTGAGGAGGGGGTGGCAGTTCGTGGGGCGCTCACAGCGGCTGGGACTTCGCAGGAACGGCAGCCGAGGATTCTGGTGATGTGCGGCTCGCTTCAAGAGGATGCCGAAACCATCGTGCGGTATAGGTTGACGCCTATTGCGTGGACCCGGCAGCAGATGGAGTGGCTGGCCGAGGCGGTGGAGCGGTGCGGCGCGGGATCGCCACTGGCGGTGCATCTGAAGATCGATACGGGCATGGCGCGGCAGGGTATTACGCCGGGTGAAGAGTTGCGCGAGTTGCTGGCGTGGCTGGCTGGACAGCCGAGTCTGCGGCTGGAGGGCGTGATGACGCACTTTGCCTCGGCGGAGGTGGCGAATTCACCGCTGACGCTGCGACAGCGCGAGCGGTTTGAGCAGGCTGTGAGTGCAGTCGCGGCGGCTGGGCTGCATCCGGCTTGGGTCCATGCAGCGAACTCTTCCACGATCGATAACAGCTCGGGCAGTGGAAGCGGAAGCGATTGCGGGTCTCTTATCTGGTTGCGCGACGTTGCTTCGAGTATCGGCGCTCGCGCGATGGTTCGCGCTGGGGTTGCGCTTTATGGATACTGTCTGCCGGTTGAAGGTGGAAGATCTTTGGTGCAGCCGGACCTTCGGCCTGTGATGACATGGAAGACCCGCGTGATTGACATTCGCGAGGTGAAGGCTGGCGATACGGTGGGATATAACGCGACTTTTACTGCTCGCCGTCCTATGCGACTGGCTCTATTGCCTGTTGGATATTCCGATGGGCTGCGGCGCGAGCTTTCTGCATCGGATTCGACGCCGGGTGGGTGGGTCATGGCGGGCGGGCATCGGGCGATGATCGTGGGCCGCGTCTCTATGAACCTGACCGTTTTGGATGTGACGGATATTCCTGGTGTGAGTGTTGGCGACGAGGTTGTGCTGATGGGCGATGGCATTACGGCGGACGACCATGCTCGACTGGCACATACGATTTCTTATGAGATTTTGTGCGGCGTGAGAGCCGAGCCTCGGCTGGTCAATGCTGCCGGGTAAGACTCTCATTTGCGCCTTGCCTCACAGCCAATTAAGATCGGGCTAAAGAGAAAAGAGGAACGACTTCATGGAATCCATCACAACGGCGCGCCGCACGGAAGACATCGCGCTCGATCTGCTCAAGTTTGTCGCTGCTCAGGCCAATGTCGGCAGCAAGGGCGCAGGGGCCACCGGTTTTGGCGTTGCCACGACGGCGAAATCGGAGGACCAGGTGACGCACCTGCTCGATCTCTATGCCCGTTGCCGCCAGGCCGTCGAAGCGCCCATCAGCAACTTGCTCAGCAACCCGACCAGCAAATAGTGACGGGCACAAGTCCACTGCGCGTCGCTGTCGTCGGGGCGGGGGCCTTCGGGCGCAATCATCTGCGCGTCTATCGCGAGCTTCAGGATGCCGGCCACGATCTTCAGCTTGTTGCTGTGGTCGATCAGGATTCCGCTGTCGCGGCGAAAGCAGCCGCCGAATTCGGTATCGCCGGCTTTGACAGTATCGAATCCTGTCTGAGCGCTGTCGGCAGGTTGGATGCTGCTTCTGTCTGCGTGCCGACCGTTCATCACGCGGTAGCTGCGGAGCCGCTGCTGGCTGCCGGTGTCGACCTGTTGATTGAAAAGCCGCTGGCCGCAAATCTGGTGGATGCCGACCGAATTCTCGAGCTGGCCCGCGTCCATGGCCGCATCGTGCAGGCCGGACATCTTGAGCGCTTCAATCCTGCGGTGACTGCGGCGCGACAGCATCTGCATCGGCCCATGTTTTTCGAGGCGCACCGGCTCAGCATCTTCACGCCGCGCTCGCTCGATGTGGACGTGGTGCTCGACCTGATGATCCACGATCTCGACATCGTGCTCAGTCTGGTGGCTTCGCCGGTCCGCGAGGTGCGGGCAGTTGGACTGCCGGTGCTCTCGAACAAGGTCGATATTGCCAATGTTCGGTTGGAGTTCGAGAACGGCTGCATCGCCAACTTCACCGCCAGCCGCATCAGCACGGAGCGGGTGCGCAAGCTGCGCTTCTTTCAGCCGCACCAGTATCTCTCGCTCGACTTTGCGCGGCAGGACCTGCTGATGATCGATGTGACCGCTGCGGCTGGGATGGACCCTGCTCAGCTTGCTGCGATGGCACAGGCAGTACAGACGGCTGGGCAGCATCCTTCGGCTGGGCTCTCGCTCACGAAGGTTCCGGTGGAGCAGGGCGAACCGCTGCGGCTTGAGATCGAGTCGTTTCTGAATGCTGTGCGCACGCGTACCACGCCGCTTGTTACGGGTGAGGATGGCCGCGCCGCGTTGGCGCTCGCCCTTGAGATCAATCGGGCCATTGCAGCGCACGCTGAGCGGACTGGGCTCTAAGTATCTGTCTGTTGTCCCCTTGTATTCCGGCACCCCCGGGTAAATCAATTTGAGCGGAGAAAGGGCCATCCTGATAGGTGGCCCTTCCACACTGCAGCCTGTTACCTGTGGCCACCATTTCCACCGCCACGGCCGTGTCCACCACCATGACCAGCGCCACGTCCTCCGCCACCGTGTACAGCACGTCCATGTCCGGCATAACCTCTTGGAGCCACGTGCCCCCGTCCACCTGCATATCCACGCCCACCGGAATACCGGCGTCCGGGGTAATATCGTCCTCCCCTGGTCCTATAAAACGATGCCCACCCCAGCCGTGACGATAGCCCCAGTTCGACCATGGGCCTACGCCTAAAAAGATGCCGTTATAGAAATAGCCGGGGCCGTAGAAGCCACCCGGGCTTGCTGAAAATAGGCATCCTTCTTGGATGTAATCTCGACGCTAAATGGTTTCCCTGCAATCCTTTCACTCACACCAGGAAAGTGCATGATTTGGAATTTTGAGCAGAGAGGAACTGGCATCCTTCTGGAGCAAACAAATCAAGTCAAGCGAAGTTCGTCTAACCTGAACATCGATGAACTTCACCGTTCTCAAGTTCGGCATTTTCGTTGCGGCACTTGCCGGCGCAGGCTTCGCGCAGACGACTCTGCATACGACGACAACTCTCGTTGTGGTCCCTACGTTGGTACAGACACCCGGCAAAGAGCTTGTATTTTCATTTAAGGTTGATGACTTCATCCTGACGGACAATGGTGTTCCGCAGAAGGTGACCCTGGAAGCTGAGAGCAGCCGGCCGCTGTCGCTGGTCGTCCTGATGCAGACCGGAGGGGCCGCTTATGGCCAGTTCGAGAGCTACGCCAATCTCGAAACCATGCTTGCCGCGATTCTCGATCCCGCGCCGAACAAGGCCTCCATCGTGAACTTCGATAGTCGTCCCGAGGCGGCTTCTCCGTTTACGTCAGACGTCGCTCAGTGGAGCGATGCCATCAACCATCCTGACCGGGGCGACAGCGGTACAGCGATTCTCGATGGCCTTTCTTATGCGATCGACCTGCTGAAGCAACAACCGGCGGACACGCGGCGAGCGATTCTGCTCATCAGCCAGGAGCACGACGACGGCAGCAAGACGCAGATGAAAGACATTATCCGCGATTTAGGCGAGACCAACACTGCGTTTCAGCGCGAAGTAATTACTGGTCCAGCGATTCCGCAACGACTGAGGCACAACATTAGAGCGGTATTCTCGCTCTCCGTGAAATGCAACAGCGGTGCTTTTTCAAAACCGGACTTAATCAGAGATTCCTTAGACAGGTTCTAAGATTAGAAAGAAGATTTTTACTCGTAACTTATTTAGTTCCGTATTCCTGGTCCAAACCTACCGCCGAGGGGGACCCTTCAACCGGCATAGAGAGGTGAATCGATCCCTTGAGTTTTACTCCTGACCTCGATAACGACACCATCGTCGCCATCTCTACGCCACCCGGACGCGGAGGCATCGGCATCGTGCGCCTCTCCGGCCCACAGGCCCGCGCCATCGCCGAACCGCTCCTCAAACTCCGCCACCCGCTGGCACCCGCGCAGGCCCGCTTCGCCGAAATTGTCGATATAGAAATAGAAAACAAAGAAACTCTTGATTCAGAGCCCCGCGTCCTCGACGAAGCTGTTGTCACCTACTTTGCGAGCCCCAACTCCTATACCGCAGAAGACATCGTAGAGATCGCCGCTCACGGCTCTCCCGTCCTGCTCGACTACATCCTCCGCGCCTCGATCCGCAAGGGAGCGCGGCTGGCCGAACCGGGCGAGTTCACCCAGCGCGCCTTCCTCGCTGGACGTCTCGATCTCACCCAGGCCGAAGCTGTCCACGACCTCATCGAGTCCACTACGCTCCATCAGGCGCGCATCGCCGCACAACAATTGGGCGGAGCCCTCTCCCGCCAGATCGCGCCCGTCAAGGAGAAGCTGGTCCACCTCATTGCCACGCTTGAAGCCGGAATCGACTTCGCCGAAGACGACATCGACCTGTTGCCGGCATCGCAGATCGCCGCCCAGATCGAGGCAGTACAGACTCCGCTCGCCGCACTCGAACAAACTTTCAGCTACGGACGCATCGTCCGCGACGGCTTCACGCTTGCCATCGTAGGCCGACCCAACGCAGGCAAATCTTCCCTGTTCAACCGGCTCATCCAGCGCGACCGCGCCATCGTCACCGCCGCTCCGGGGACTACACGCGATCTGGTCACGGAGCGCGTCTCGCTCGAAGGCATTCCGCTGGAGCTCGTCGACACCGCCGGACTACGCGACGCGACCGACGAGGCCGAAACCATCGGCATCACCAAGTCCCGAGAAGCGATGGCCGAGGCCGATATCGTCCTCCTCGTCCTCGACGCTACAGCACCGCTCCATCCCGAAGACGAAGCCGCCATCGCCGCTCACACCACGCGGCCCCTCCTCATCGCGCTGAACAAGCACGACCTCAATCCCAACGCTTCTCTGCCGAATCATCGACACCCTACCATCCAGACCTCCGCCCTCACCGGCGAAGGCCTCTCCGAACTCCGCAAGGCCATCCTCGCCCTCATTACCACCTCCGCCCCTACCACCGAGACTGCCCTGCTTACGAACCTCCGCCAGCAGCAAGCTGTCTCGAACTCGCTCGCCGCTCTCAGCCGCGCCCACCACGCTGTCGCCGCCGCCATCCCCCACGAGATGCTGCTGCTCGATCTCTACGAATCGCTGCAATCGCTCGATGCGCTTACCGGCGTTACTACCACCGACGATATTCTTCACCTCATCTTCAGCACCTTCTGCATCGGCAAGTAGAATGATCCATTAATGTGCGGAAAGTGAGATGCAGAAAGGTTTATCGATCTTGATCTTCGAGACAGCGTTGATGGGGCTGACATTTTTTTATCCAGGCAGTGCTGTTTCTGAAGCACATGCCCAGACGGCGCAAGTCTCTGTCCTCAATGCGGGCATACTGGGAGAGAATAGCGGCGAGGGACGCAAACGCTTTCTGCATGATGTGGCCGCAAGCCATCCACAGTATGTTTTGATCTACTTCGGGATGAACGACGCGGTGAATGAGCCCAAGTTTCTGACGCAGGAACAGTTCATCGAGAATATCGCCTGGATGGTAGATGCCGCTCGTGAGCACAACATCGTGCCCGTTCTCTCAACCATCCAGCATGTAGATGCGGAACGTTTGATGCCGCGCCATAAAGCGTCTGCTTATGGAACGGAAGGCCCGAACGGTAAGATCGATCGCTACAACTCCGCGCTGCGGCATCTTGCATTGCAAAAGAAGGTTGCGATCTCGGACTTCGCCAAGGCGCTGGACGATGTTGGCGGTCCCACGCCTTCGATCAGTACGGACGGCGTCCATCTCACCGCAGAGGGGTATCATCTGCTTGCGTCTTCCTTTCTTCGGGCGATTCCGGGCCCGCTTCATTCGGGAGACAGGGTCGTCTGTATTGGAGACAGCCTTACCTATGGCGTGCCGCTTCGCACGCCGGAGCATGAGTCGGATGAGACGTATCCGGCCCAGTTGCAACGAGAAATACAGGGGTCTCTCCACTCCGCTTCACTCCGGCCGAGATGACGTGGGTTTGGGGTGGGATTGAGGACGAAAGGTTGAGCAAACGGCGACGAGATTGCGACCCCTGGAAGACGGCGGCTAGAATGGACAGCCATGAGCCTGACGGTGTGCGAACCCGAAGAAGAGACAGCTTCGCACTTGCATGACGAGCAGGCCCTCGAAGGGCATGTTCAGCGGGTGGCCCAGAGCGCGCAGTTCATGCGGGCCGACACCTTGAAGAAGTTGCTGCTGTATCTCTGGGCCCATCGAAAGGAAGAGATCAGCGAATATGCCGTGGCTACCGAGGCGCTGGGCCGTCGCGCCGACTTCGACCCGAAGACCGATGCTTCGGTCCGGGTCCAGATCTCGCGGCTCCGCCGCAAGCTGAAGGATTTTTACGAGAGTGACGGAGCCGGGGAGACACCTCTTCTTCATATCCCCATGGGCACCCATGTTCTGACGGTGCTGGATGGCGCATCGCCTCAACCGGCCCCGTCCACCGAAGAGCTGGAGGAGGTTTCCCCGTCCAATACCACGCGGCTTCAGTCGTTCCAATCGTTTCTCGTGATCGCGTGTGTGGTGCTGCTGGTTCTGTGCAGTTGGCTGCTTTGGGACCGGCATAAACTGGAAGGCGCGATGGCGCGGCCTGCTACCCCGCCGGCGAAGTTCTGGACCGCCTTCTTCGGGACGGACGCTCCTGCGAAGATCATTCTTCCTACCCCTGTCTTCTTCACCTTTCCAAAGCGCTCGAACGTTCATCTCCGCGATACCGCGGTGAATACCTTCCAGTCATGGCCGAAATCAGAGTCAATCGTTGCTTTCTCAAAGGTTGGTGGAATTCCTGGCCTGGACCATGCTTATACCGTCACCTCCGATACGCTTGCCGGGATCGCTCTCGCGCGTTATCTGGACATGGTTGGAATGGCAGACCGTGTCGCTTTTGAGGTGTCGGACGATTCCACCATGAATCTGCTGGAGAAGGCGAATGTGATCGCGATGGGCGCCCACTCGACGCTGACCCCATTTCGCGATTATCTTGCGTCCATGAACTTTTCGATGGGCACCGGTGAGGCCTGGGTCGACAATGCTCATCCCGTTGCGGGCGAATCGCAACGATATACGGTCATCAGCGAGGGTCATCAGCGCCAGATCGAACCTGAGATCATTGCAGTGCTCCCCGGTCGCGCTGCGAATACCAAGCTACTCATCCTGCAATCCAGGCATACGATTGCGCTGGTGGAGATGCTTACCTCTAAGGTGGGAAACAGCCTGTTTGAAAAGATCCATGCAGCGCACGGTTCGCCGAAGTACTTCGAGATGGTCGTCGAAAGCGAGACAGATGGAGACCATGTGATCCGCACCTGGCCCGTCGCGCTTCATGCGTATACCGGAAATGCGCCGACAGGCGCGAATGTTACGCAGTAACATACTGCGGGAAACTGCATTTCGATGGGAATGTCGTGGCATGATGTTGCCAATGTTCAAACCCTGGTGTTCTCCCGGCCCTCTCTTCGTCGCTTTGCTTGTTCTTCTAAGCCCTCATCCTCTCTCGTTTGCCGCGCCGGTAAAGGCACAGTCCGCGGACCTTGTCGTCTATGGAGCAACTGCATCCGGCGTCATCACCGCCTATTCGGCGGCAAGGGAGGGGCTGCGCGTCGTGCTGCTCGAACCGCGCATGCATCTCGGAGGAATGGTGACCGGCGGCCTGTCGGCGACTGACCTCGGCCAGTTCAAGGTGATCGGAGGTTATGCGCGCGACTTTTACATGCAGGCTGCAGCGCACTATGGTCTTCACGATCTTGACCGGCCGGAAGACTGGCGCTCTGAACCGCACGTCGATGAAGCGATCTTCCGCAAAATGCTCGCGGACGCGGGAGTCGAGGTCCACTTTCGGGAGAGACTGATCGAGCATCGTGGCGTCGAAGTGAATGGCCAGCATATCGCCTCGATTACCACCATGGACGGAAGGCGGTGGACGGCAAAGGTCTTTGCGGACTGCGGCTACGAAGGCGACCTGATGGCGCAGGCAGGCGTGAAGTATGTCTACGGGCGTGAGTCCATCGCTCAGTACGGAGAAGGTCTGGCTGGAGTGCGCGCGTATACGCCAAAGCACCAGTTCACGTGGCCACTCTCTGCCTACGATGAGCACCATAAACTTTTGCCGGAGATCAATCCTGGCCCGCTCGCGGCCCCGGGCACCGCGGACAAGCTGGTGCAGACCTATAACTTTCGCCCGATTCTGACCCATGACCCGGCGAACATGCTGCCGTTTCCCCGGCCAGCGCATTACGATGCCTCGCGCTTTGCATTGCTGCGCCGGTACCTGTCAGAGTTTGAAGCTCATAAGGGCCGCGCGCCAAACCTGCATGATGTGACCAACCCCGTCCCTATTCCGAACCAGAAAGCCGACTTCAACAACAATGGGCCGATTTCAACGGACTATATCGGGCACAGCTGGAAGTATCCCGATGGATCGTACGCAGAGAAGCAGGCAATCTGGGACGATCACTTAAAGTACACCGAGGGCTTCTTCTACTTTCTCGCCCACGATCCCAGCGTGCCTCCCGGTCTGCAGAAAGAAGTGAACGAGTGGGGGCTGCCGAAGGACGAGTTTCAGGACTCCGGCCATTGGTCAAACCAGCTCTACATTCGTGAAGGACGCCGCATGGTGGGGGTCTACGTGATGAGGCAGGTTGACCTGCAGACCGCTCGCACCAAACCGGATTCCATTGGGATGGGCTCCTATAACAGCGACTCGCATAATATTCAGCGGATCGCAAAGGCCGACGGCACGGTGACGAACGAGGGCGATGTTCAGGTTCCGGTACAACCTTATGAGATTCCATACCGGGTCATGCTCCCCGACAAATCGCAGATGCAGAACCTGCTTGTGCCGGTCTGCGTCTCCGCCACGCATGTCGCGTATTCATCACTTCGCATGGAACCCCAGTACATGATTATGGGTCAGGCGGCTGGCGTTGCCGCCAGCTTGTCCATCCGTAAAGGGCTTGCGGTACAGGATGTTCCGGTCGCTGAGCTTCAGGAAAATCTACGCTCGCATCATGCTGTGCTTCATCTCTCCGAGGCTAACGGCGCGGCTTCCAGATAGTGCGAGGTTGAAAATCTGTTGTCTTAAGTCCTCTAAGGAAGGTCTGAATTTCTTCCCGAAGATTTCCTTGTCGGTTAAAACCAATTGTATAGTTGTATAGTGTACATCAATGATTTGTGGCTGAAGCTATGACCTTTCAAAGCTATGACTTATATCAGAGTTTTCCCGGCCTTCATCTCCCAAGTTGAGGGGCCATACAGGTTTTACATGCGCCAAGTGATTGATTTGTATACGTAACTACGTAACGTAACAGCTTGACACTCGACAGGTTGTAACGCAGGGAACATGGTGTTTGGGATCAGGAACCTTACGGTTCTTCGTTTTTGACTCTATGCCGGATTTTTCTTATGGGCCTAGGCAGAACGTGGATCAAATTTTTTTACTGATGAGGCCGATATGCAGCGACGCAAAGCTCTCCCGAACCGTACCTCCTCGAAAGACCACTCCGAAACTTTCCTGTTTCCGGGTTTCACGCTGGCGATGGCGATTCTGACTCTCACGCTCTTTCTGTCGCCCAGGCTGTCTGCCCAGGCGGCAAACAGCGTGGTCACTGGCCGAGTCACCGATGCCAGCGGCGCCGTGCTCACCAATACCAATGTGACCCTCACGCAGACCGATACCGGGCTGGTATTGCATACGGTCACCAACAACGAAGGCATCTACAGCTTCCCCTCGTTGCAGACCGGGCCATTTCTCGTCGAGATCTCGCGTCCCGGATTCAAGGCGGCCAAGGCGAAGATTACGCTCGGTGTCGCGCAGACGGCCCAGATCGACCTGGCGCTGACGGTAGGAAGCGAGACTGAGAGCGTTACGATTGAGGCAGACTCGTCCGCCCAGCTCGACACGCAGGATTCGAATCTCGCATACACCGTGGGCGCGCACCAGGTCGCCGATCTTCCGCTCAACGGGCGCAACCCCTATGGACTCGCGGCGCTCGCCCCGGGAATCATGGCGGGGAGCAGCTTCGGTGCCGGTGTCAGCACGGCGCGCGGCGCGGTTGTCGCTGCCGCAACGAACAACTTTCAGTCCAATGGCGGTATCGGCGGCTCGAACGAGATTCTTCTGGATGGCATATCCATTGTCGTCTGCTGCCAGGGCCAGCCACCGCTCACGCCTTCGGTCGAGGTCGTCGATCAGTTCAAGGTGCTCACCTCCGCTCCTCCGGCACAGTTCGGCCGCTCCAGCGGCGGCATCCTCAACATCGTTACCAAGACCGGAGCCAATGCACTTCACGGAGACCTCTATGAGTTCTTTCGTAACGATCAGTTGGACGCGGCGCCTTACTTCACAAAACGGACCGGCGCGTATCCCATTCCCACGCGGCATGACTACCGGTTGCCGCACCGCTTTAATCAGTTCGGCGGATTCGTCAGCGGCCCGGTAAGGATTCCCGCGATCTATAACGGAAGAGACAAGACCTTTTTCACCTTCGGGTATGAAGGCACGCGCAATGCGAACAGCGCGTTCAGCACAGCGACCGTTCCTACCGTCCTGATGCGACAGGGTGTCTTTACCGAAGCTCCGGCCCTTGTCTACGACCCTTACAACGTTACCGCTGTGGGTTCAAACTATGTGCGCCAGCCGCTGGCTGCGGGCTGCAATGGAGGGACCTGCTATGGACCTGGGCAGTATGTGGCCAATATCAACCCCGTCGCCGCGAAGCTGCTCCCGCTGCTGCCTCTGCCTAATGCTTCCGGCATCAACAACAACTACAGCTATTCGCAGGCATTGACCGATACAGAAAACCAGTTCAACTTCCGCGTCGATCACAACTTTTCTCCGAGCCAGCGAACGTTTGTTCGCGGAACGCGGGACGTCAACAACCATCATCAGAACGACCTCTTCAATCAACCGAACGGGCCTAACGGCATCAACCAGGCGCTGGTGGCGTATCTTTTCGGCGTTGGCCATACGTGGACCGTTTCGCCGACCTTTCTTCTGCAGTTCACCTACGGCTTCGGCTATCAGCAGAACCACCAGATCCCGCAAAACTTTACCGGCTTCAACGCAGGGGACTACGGCTTCGCGAGCAACTTCGTCTCAGAGCAGCAGAACCCGGGACTGCCGGTGATATCGTTCAGCGGATTGCAGCAGATCGGCAACGCCACCAACGCGAACTACTTTGTTCATTACACTCATAGCCTTGGCGTGGCGGCCACGTTGCAGCGGGGGAACCACACCATCACTGCGGGTTATGATGGCCGCTACATCATCGAGAATGAGCAGAGCGTCGGCAACCCTCTTGGATCGTTCAACTTTGACACGACGCTGACCAATGGGCCGAACCCGAGCGCGGCTGTTCCCACAGGGCAAGCGCCCTTCGATTCATTCGCGGCATTCTTGCTTGGCGCAACGACGACGACATCGTTGCAACGGCAGGCAACGATCGCGTTCTCCCAGCCGTACAACGCCATCTTTCTGCAGGACGACTGGCGCATCCGGCCAAACCTGACGGTTAATCTGGGTTTGCGGTACGACATCGAAATGGGGTTCCGCGAGCGGTACAACCGTTGGGCAGACTTCAATCCCACCGCGATCAACCCGCTTTCAGCGATCACCGGACTTGCGTTCGAGGGCGGAGCACAGTATCTCGGCTCGCCTGGCAACCCGAGCCGAACGTGGCAGACTTCGTATAAGGATTTAGCGCCGCGTGTCGGGTTCTCCTATTCGGCGACTCCAACGACGGTCGCTCGCGGCGGCTTCGGCATTCTGTTTTTGCCAACCTCGGAGCGGGGCTTCGGCGGAGCAACGCTCGGATTCTCACAGTCCACCTCCACCACCAACACCCTCAACAGCACGCCGAGCAATACGTTTGCAAACCCATTTCCTAACGGTGTCGCACTTCCCGCGGGGCCAGCCTCCGGCATCCAGGCCGGTACGGGAACGGGCGCGAGCGGCTATCTCTACAACACTCCGGTCTCCTATCAGGAACAATGGAACTTCGGCGTGGAGCAGCAACTCAAGAGCAACCTCATCTTCAATATCAACTATGCCGGCAGCCACGGTGTAAAGCTGCCGATCAATGGGCATCCGAACGATTTGAACCCGAAGTATTTCGGTCAGCCCGGCGACCTGGGGCAGGTGAGCTATCTGCAGGCGAACGTTGCGAACCCTTTCTATGGACTGGTCACCACAGGTTCACTCGCGGCTCGTACTGTCCAGCGTGTCCAGCTTCTCTCGGCCTTCCCGCAGTACATCTCGAACACCGCGCTGTCGAACGGTTCGGTCGGATATCTCTTCCAGGGCATCGGTTCTGCATCGTTCAACGCGATGCAGGTTGGCCTCTCCTATCGCAAGGCCAGCGGCCTGAACGGGTCCGTCTTCTATACGTGGTCGAAGTTGCTGGGGAACGTGAGCGACATAACCAATGGTTTTCTGAATACCAACGGCAATCCCGGCATTCAGAACTACTACCTGATCAAGCAGTACGAACGATCAACCCTGGCGACCGATATACCGCACCGCATCGTCGGCAACTTCATCTATCCGCTGCCATTCGGCAGAGGACA
>NFUO01000099.1 GCA_002197545.1 Acidobacteria subdivision 2 bacterium RH1 MAG20
GCACGCCCTGCTCCGTCAGCCAGCGCGCGTAGTCGGGCGGCGACATGACGACCACTTTGCCCTGCATAGTCGCGTGCTGCAGCCCGCAAAACTGAGTGCATGCGAGAAAATAGGTGCCGGTCTTCAGAGCCTTGAACCATAAGGTCTCAAGCGTTCCCGGCACCACGTCGCGCTTGACGCGAAACGCCGGCACGAAGAAGCTGTGGATCACGTCCTCCGACGCCATTTCCAGTCTGATGGTCTTGCCAACCGGGACGTGGAGCGCGTCAATTTCGCGCTGCCCGCCCGGATGCTGGATTTTCCACATCCATCGTTGACCGACGACATAGATTTCCTCGTCTCCCCGCGGCGCCTGGAACAGCCAGATGTAAATGGCCGCACCCCACACGAAGAGGATAAGGAATGTGCCCAGGGTGGCAGTGGTCCAGGCCACCTCGAAGTGCCAGGTTTTCTCTACGAGATTGGCGCGAGAAGCACTGCTCTCCCGGCGGTAACGGACGCAAAAGGTCACCATCATGCCGATCACGGTCAGCATGATCAGCCCGCTGAGGCAGAGTTCGGCAATGAATAGATCGTTGACCGGAATTGCGTTGACGGCAGCGGTGTCGGGCCAGAACGGAATCCAGTGATACATGGGCATCACGCCTGGCGTCGAATGGCGACAAATAAACCGATCAGAGTCAGGCCCGCCGCGATGTTGCTGAGCATAAGCGCGGCCATCACCGGCGCCGTGAAACGCCCGAGTGGCACGCCCTGCACATGACACAACAGGACAATGCGCGTGAGCAGACCTGCCGATTTGTCTTGCTGGGCGTCCGCCAAAGCGCCGATCAAATCCTGCGGCGAAATCGCGATGCCCTCGACATAACGATCGATCACGCCGTCGGGCGCGGCAATGACGAAGCCGGCCGGATGAATGTACGCATCCAGGAAAGAGTCATACCGGTAACGGAAGCCGGCGGTCTCGGCGATCTCGCGCGCCACCGCGGGAGTCGCGGTGAGAAAGTGCAGGCCTAATTCACCGCCACGATCGAGCAACTCGGCGTACTTCGCCC